>CASWVG010000037.1 GCA_949472775.1 uncultured Lachnospiraceae bacterium | reverse complement strand
ATACTCATCCCTCCTCCACAATATCTACAGTATCCACCATTCCGAACCCGCTGCTCCTGCGTGCGCAAACGCCATTCAGATAAAAAAAATTCAATATTTTATTCTCTCCGGATACTATAAAATCCGCAATCGTAGCATCCAGATAGATCCCGTAATGTTTCACCACCACTTTCCTGCCCGTCACAGAATGCAGTCTGATGCTCTCCACAGTCTCTTCTGGAAAACCTGCCATTTCCGCCTGCGTTTTTAACGCCTGCTCCAGCCTGTCCGCATATCCTTCATCCTCACAACTGTAATAGATATCCCTGTTCGTCTCCCGGTCATGTTCCCGCACTACAATCGATGCTCCCGGCATTGTGACAAATCGGACCGTCGTACCTCTGATCTCTCTCTGATCCAGCTGGACGATATTTTTTAACGTAAAGTAATTGCCCTCTTCCACCGGATATCTTTTGTTTTTCTGATTCAAGAACGCCAGCATCAGATACATGCCGGTCTGCATTCTGTCATCTGTCGAAAATACAAGAGAAAATCTGTTGTCCGCAAACCGGAACTTTTCTTTTGTAAACTGAGGCTTCCTGACAATCATTGTCCACGAAAAATCTTTGGTGCTGGTGTCTTTATAATAACGTTCCAACAGATCCCCATTTACGGAATTTGATAACGCATTTTTAATGTAACTTAATATATAGCGCCGGTAATCGGCATTCAGTTCCGACCGGCCGATGATAAAATCAAGCTTGAACCGCACGCCTGTCTCCCTCCTTTCTTCCTACGGCATAGTAGTCTCATTTGTTACCGCTTGCTACGGAACATTCGACTACATCATTTATTCCTTTTCCAAAATATATCACAACGACTTATATTTGTAAATAGTATTTTATATAATATGATAGTAATATAGGTGCGAATTAAAAAAAGTAAAATTCATTGCCATTGCAGGTCCAAAATGCTAAACTAAATAATGACATAGATTCTATATTAGAATTTAAAGATATTGCTATCTTAGATTATTTATAGCGCCATAGTGGAATAATTTGCAATGTCTTACAGACACCAACATAAAAATCCCCACGCATAAACCCACCCCCACCCACATAAACTGTTAAAAAAGAATCACTGTGGGGATTATTTGTATGAGTTCTAAAACCAAAATTGTCGTACTTCATGTAAAAGAGTTAATATATACCGGCATTTTCGCTGCACTCGGTATTCTTTTTATTATCCTGCTCATCATTATGTTTCTGCCCAAGGAAAAGAAGCAGGAGACCATGTCCACCGTGACGCAGCCTGTAAATGATACTTATGTGCCCGGCGTATATACAACCTCGCTGATCTTAAACGACAATGTTGTTGAAATCGAAGTGACCGTGGATGAAAAGAACATCAACGCCATCCGGCTGGTAAATCTGGATGAGGCTGTCACCACCATGTATCCTCTGATCCAGCCTTCCTTTGAGGATCTTGCCGACCAGATCATAAAAAGCCAGAGTCTGGAGGGCATTACATATCCCGATGACAGTAAGTACACTTCCATGATTCTTTTAGACGCCATTACCAGCTCCCTCAACAAGGCACTGGAGAATCAGGGCGAAACGGACACGGAATAATAAAAGCCGTTTTCCTGACAGTCTAAACATTGGCAAACTGCATAAAACGCAAACGACCGGGGCGTTTTACCTGCCCCGGCCGCTAAACCCTGTTCTACAATCCACCTTCGGTGTTCCGAAAATGACACTGCTGTCATGACTTTACATATAAATACACACTGGCACAGCCTGACATGGCAGTCCGGCCTCACGCCACCTCGTTAAAATCGAAAATCAGATCCTCATATATCCCCGCCTTCACCGGCTCGGAAAAAGTATACCGCTCTGATGTCCCATGTTCAAAATTGTACACCAAAACGCCTTTCTCCTTCGGATCCACAATCCAGTACTCCCTCACGCCCGCCGTCTCATACAACGTACATTTTCTGATATAATCCATCGTCTTACTAGACGGCGAGACGATCTCCACCACCCAGTCCGGTGCACCGTGGCACCCCTTCTCGTCCAGCTTGTCCACGTCGCAGATCACCGTGACGTCCGGCTCCACATAATTGTGCTCGTCATTCTTGATGTAGACCGCAAAAGGCGCGGGAAGCACTTTACATCCCCCTCCATGTTCCGATATATGCATCCAAATCTTTACGCTCATCCACATAAGAATATCCTGATGGGTCAGTGTAGGTGCGGCCATCCTGTACATTTTCCCGTCAATCAGCTCCGCCCGCTCTCCATTCGGCAGCGCCTCGATGTCTCTGACGGTATATACCCTGTCGTCCGGCATGTTCTCCGAAACCTCTGTGCTATGAAACTTCCCTCCTTCAATCATCCTGAAAATATCCTCTCTTTCCATCTTCCTGTGTTCCATAAACTTTTCCTCCTTTTCTTCCGGCAGAAGGTAAGCTATGGTTTCGCACTTTTAGTCATTTCACACTAACCTCCATGATTTCGCTTTGCGAAATCTCAAATCGGTGCGGAGAATGCCCGTATTTTGGGCATTCTCCTGTGTGAGACTTAGTACTTCTCCGCGAAACAGCCTCTGCTGTGAGCGGCTAGAAGTACTTCTCACACTACTATAATTAAGTGCATCCCTGCCGCTATTTGATTGGTAGTTTTGAGTAAGCGGCAGAATTTGCCCGAATGTGCGAAATGCACGTTTCATTGATTACTCTTATTTAATATATCATACACATTTCCTTGTTCTCTGTCAACCACAAACTTCCGAAATTCCGAAAAAATCCCCTGTGCAAGCGCCAAAATGCGACTTTGGAGCATTTTGTGTGCATAAGACGCGACAGTGAAGCCGAAGGCTGAACTGTTGCCGCCTCTTCCCTTTTTTCTATACCCTCTTGCCCCCCAATGCTAGAATGAATTAATTTACTGCCAGAGACAACCATTGAAAAAACTGCCACTCCCAATGACGGCAGGGAAAACCTATCCTCTGCAGCTTCGAGTGACATTCCGCGATCAGGCAGATAACGAGAAAGCTACCGTTATACACTATTCTGTTATGGTGAAATAAAGCAATCTGTGTTACATTTAAAACGCGCACCGTCAGGTGCATGGAAAGAGACAGGCAGGCGGTTGTCCATCCCGGACAGCCGCCTGCCTGTCTGATCAAAAGCAAGGTTCATGTACGCTCAAACATCACCCGGTCTGCTCACAACTCCTTAAGCTGCGCAAGCCACACCGCCGCGCTGGCGTCCGAAGGCATCCGCAGATCCCCTCTTGGCGAGAGCGCCACACTTCCCACCTTGGGGCCGTCCGGCAGACAGGAGCGCTTAAACTGCTGGGCAAAAAACCGCTGATAAAAGATCTTTAACCACTTCAATATGACATCATCGTCATAAATCCCGGCAAATGCCATGCGCGCCACCCGGTAAACCTTCGCCGGCTCAAAGCCGCAGCGCAGCATATAATATAAAAAGAAATCGTGCAGTTCGTAAGGGCCCACCAGGTCTTCGGTCTTCTGGGAAATCACACCGTCCACAGGCGGCAGAAGCTCGGGACTCACGGGTGTGTCCAGAATATCCAACAAAAGCGCCTTGAGCGTCTCATCCTCACAGGTGTCCGCATAATAGCGCACCAGATGCCGCACCAGAGTCTTTGGCACGCCCGCATTCACGCCATACATTGCCATATGATCCCCGTTATAGGTCGCCCAGCCAAGGGCAAGCTCAGACATATCCCCCGTGCCAATCACCAGACCGCCCGTCTGGTTTGCGATATCCATCAGCACCTGAGTCCGCTCCCTTGCCTGTCCGTTCTCGTAGGTCACGTCATGACAGTCGCTGCTCTGACCGATATCCCTAAAGTGCACGTTCACAGCCTCTTTGATATCTACCTCACGCAGCGTCGTTCCGAGCAGGCGTGCCAGCCTGCAGGCATTGTCATAGGTTCTGTCAGTGGTGCCGAAGCAGGGCATGGTAACTGATGTTATCTTATCTCTGGAAAGTCCCAGCATATCAAATGTGCGCACCGTCACCAAAAGCGCGAGGGTGGAGTCCAGACCTCCTGAAATGCCCAGCACCGCCGACTGACACCCGGTATGCTCATACCGTTTTTTCAGACCATAAGACTGAATGGACAAAATCTCGTCACAGCGCTTCTCCCTCTCCTGCGCCTGATCCGGCACAAACGGTCTGGCCAAAAACCGTCTCTCTAAAAGCGTCTCTTCCTCCTCCATATGCACAGGAAGTATCGTATGCTCCCGCAAGTTTTCCCCCTGATAAGTATTCATTCTGCGGCGCTCATGGGTCAGTCTGTGGATATCCAGATCAGCATAAATAACACCTGTCTCAAATCGTTGTGCCCGTGCCAGTACCCTGCCGTTTTCCGCAATGATATTGTGACCGCCAAACACCAGATCCTGCGTGGACTCGCCCTCTCCCGCAGAGCTAAAAATGTAAGCGGCAATCTGTCTGGCACTTATGGATTTCACAAGCATTTCCCGGTAAGCATCCTTCCCCACTGTTTCATTGGAGGCGGAAAGATTGACGATCACCGTCGCGCCCGCCAGCGTATGCGCTGTCGACGGAGACTCCGGCGCCCAGATATCCTCGCATATCTCACATCCCACGGTAAACCCGCGCACGGCATCTATCTGAAAAAGGATATCCACGCCAAAGGGAATCTCCTTGTCTTCATATAAGAAAGGTTGCGGTGCCGCGTTTCCCGGTGTAAAATACCGCCCCTCGTAAAACTCCGCATAGGCAGGGATCTGTTTCTTCGGAATAAAGGCAAGGATTTCTCCGTCCTGCAAAACCGCCGCAACATTGTACAGCTTATGCTGCCTGACAAGAGGCAGACCTACAAAAACAAGAGCGTCGCTGTCCTGCGTTGCCGCCTTCACTTCCGACAGCGCCTCCATTGCCTGCGTCAGCAAAATCTCCTGCAAAAACAGATCACCGCATGTGTAGCCGGTAAGGCACAGCTCCGGAAATACAATCAGCCTGGCACCCCGCCGCACTGCCTCCTCGATTCCCCCCGCTATCTCCTTCGCATTATAATGAGGGTCCGCCACCTTGATTTTCGGCGTCACAGCCGCTGTTTTTACAAATCCATGTCTCATATCCCTTGTTTCCTTTCCTTTTTCCCATTATTGTTATAACAAACAGATCCCCACAAATGCGGTTTCTTAATTTTGATTTTAATCCCCTTGTCGGTGTTTTCTCTTCGCATCCCTCTCCGAAAATGGATAAATTCCGTTATATATGACCCGTTATTTTAATGTGAACACCCGTTATTCTTCTCCTAGCTTTCCTGTAAATACGGGTCTTTTCACACTTCATCCCATTTGTTATATATTCCCTTCAAAAATCGAAATACCAGCCCCGCATTTGTGTTAAATCCTGTTTTAGCTTTTTGCATCCCCCGCTTCTCCACGCATATGTCTCTCCGGCTGGATTTTGTTTTGCAACTCATGTCTGGAAACCTCTTGTGTTCTCTGCTTAGTCGTAAAGCCTATTGCAGTCCATCCGTTTTCCTTTTTCCCTTTTTTCAATAACTCTTGCTATTTCCCAAGTATTTCGCTTCCCTTTTCTGGCCCTGTATTTTTTAGGTGGTACACTTACTCTTCCCTGTTTATAAGGGGTTTATCCGCATACCGCATAAAATTACGGATGGTTTTTATCTGATTTCCCCCTCTGCTTCCCGCTCTCTTCTCATTCGTATATCCGTGTTACTCTGACTTCTATTTTATACATTAAATCCTGTTTTAACATAAGTGTTTTGCGGGCTATCTGGTGTTCCCCGCTTTCATAAGCCGTTCCACTTCCTCCACAGAGAACGTGTAATTCCTGTTGCAGAAATGGCAGTGCAGCTCCACCTCTTTCCCCTCGCTGATCATTTCCTGTAAATCTTTTTCTCCGAGGCTTAAGAGTACCTTCTCCACCCGTTCCCTGCTGCAGTCACACCGAAAACTCACCGGCATCCTGTCTGTAATCTCCAGACCAAACTCTCCCAGCACACTCTCCAGAATCTCCTCTGGCGTCTTTCCCGCCTCCAGCAATTCTGTAACAGACGTTATTTTTGTCAGTTTTTCTTCCAGACGGCTGATTACCTCCTCCGAGGTAAAGGGCATCAGTTGTACGACAAAACCGCCCGCCTGTCGCACAGTATTATCCCGGTTCATCAGAACGCCCAGCGCCACGACAGACGGTATCTGCTCGGAAGCCGCAAAATAATAGGTCAGATCATCGGCGATCTCCCCTGTCTGCAGGGTAACCGTGGAAGCGTAAGGCTCCTTTAGTCCCATATCCTTCATCACATGCAGGACACCCGCGCCGATCACACCGCCCACATCCAGCTTGCCCGCGCCGTTCGGCGGCATCATCGCCTGCGGATTGTCCGCATAGCCTTTCACGTGGCCTGCAGCGTCCGCCGTCGCTGTAAGACCGTGTACCGGTCCGGCTCCCCGGATCTGCAGGGTGAGAATGTCCTTCTCTCCCTTGAGCATACTGCCCATCATGAGCGCGCCCGTCATCAGCCTTCCGAGCGCCGCCGTCACCACAGGGCTTGCGTTGTGGGCCGCCCGCGCTTCTTCCGTCAATTCTCTTGTATTCACCGCAAAAGCGCGTATCTGTGCATCTGCCGCCGTGGCACGTACCATATAATCTCCCATATTGTCTGTCCCTTTCCCATCTATGTTATATCATCAGCTCTGTTCCGATATACTTCCTCGTCCTGCCGTATACCTGGCAAGACTGCTTATGGATATCCCCGACTATTTCCCCGCCGTTTTCTTCTCCCAGATTTCCACCCCTGTTTCGTCCTTCGTCTGTATCATCGTATAATTTTCCTCAAGCAGATGTTCCAATGCCTCGTCCATGCCCATGTGAATCCGCATACAGTAAATTCTGTCGTAGGAGAGCAGTTCTTCCACCGGCACCTGTGCGTAGTTCGGATAGAACCTTGTCTCCTGCTCACTGTGCACCATGCTGTCCACAATATGCGCCGGCGCGTCGTACCCTCTCTTTTCAAAATAGTACTCGATAAATCCATCCAGCACACAAAACTCGTTGGAGCCCACAAACAGTGCATTTTCTTCCCATATGCCACCTTCATTGGCAAGATAGTCCGCCGCCTCACGGTAGGGTTCCATGGGCTTTCTGATGGATCGGTACGCATCGCGGTAGCCGACGGCAAAAGATACCAGCAAAAGCGAAATGACTGCAATCCGCACTGTCCACACAACTGGTTTTTTCGGAAATTTTTCCGCCAGATCAAGTATATAGTCGATTCCCAGTGCCGTGATCAGCAGAATATGGGGCTGTACAACCGTAAAATACCGTTCCACAAACAGACCACCCTCTGGATAAATATATTTGCTGAACACGAAGACAAATCCGATCATCCAGCCTGTAACCGCCACGCAAAACGCACAAAGCAGCGCTCCTGTCCTTTCCCCGTCATACGATTTTCGCATCACATACAACGCCCTGCCGGCAAGAAACGCCCCGGTAAACAGACATATATACCAGAGAATGCGATTGCCGCTCAGGTAAAATAAAACCGTCCAGAGCATGTCCTTCCACTCCGGCGCCTCGCTCCAATAATGATCTAATCCCCAGCTTTTATAATAGAAAGATGCAAAAAGCCACGGAAAATAGATGAGACAGCCCGGAACGTAACATAAAAGGTGTTTCCATGATACCTTTCGCAACATCACAAGCGTCAGATCAATCACCCCGTAGAAGAAAAGCAGGATGCAGGCAAACCAGTGCGTCCAGAAGCAAAGCGCCACAGCCACGCCATATAAAACCATCCGCTTTGCATCCGGCTTCTGCATCTTGCCGATAAAAGCATAAAGCACCAGGGCAGACAGGAAGAATGCCATGGCATAGCATCTGATCTCCCAAGCCGCCTGCCAGAGCAGGACATTTGACGAAGCCCCCAGACACAGGGCGATAAATCCTGCCCTTTTTCCTTTCAGCCTTCCCGCAGATAAGGCCAGAAATACAATCCCGGCCAGGCAAAACAAAATAGAGGGAATCAGCAGATATTTCTCACCGTATGGCATAATACGGTAAGTCACATACAGCAGCATTGGATATAGCGGCAAGTTATTTTCCCGATACAGATACGTATTTAATACCTGCGGTATACTTAACCCGTCCCTGATAAATCCTATGGACGCCATTTCGTCCGCCCAAAAAGACTGGCAATTCCCGTTTGCAAAGGCAAAAACACCCATCCAGACCAAAAGCAGAACACCCGGAATCCAATATTTTCTCTCTATTATATTTTTCATAGCCTGTCAATCCCCTTGTTGTCTGTTATTTAAATAACAAATGTTTTTATATTTCTTTATCCGAAACAACGGTCTGATTCGCCATTGTTTCCGCGCCCTTTCTCGCCACCACGTAGATTCGCTCACTCTCCTCCGTCACCTCTGCGTGGGTGTCCGCATCCAGCGCTTCCAAAAAATCCAGTCCTGCCTGCAAAAGAAGCGTCTTCACCTGCTCCAGCCGGTAGCCCCGCTGGTAGTGCACCTCCTGAAAACGCCGGAACCGCTTTGCCTGTACATTCTCACCTAACCGGGCCTGACAAAATCCCTGCCCTGTTTCTCCCTGCATCCTCTCCCCGCAGGCTGTCTGCCCCGCCGGGGTTCCCCCTGCCACGGACACATTTCTCTCCTCCGCCACAAAGACAGTCAGATCATACTCGTTGATCTCCTCCTCCTCGTGATAGTAGTTTTCCCAGATAAAGCTGCAATCTTCCCGGTTTTCCGCGATGGTCGCGTCCCCGATCACAACGGCATACTTAAAAACGGTATTGAAGTCAAAGACAAAAATTCCCTGCGGGTACAGATAATTGTTCACCCGCGCAAAGGTCTGCACGATATCCTCCTCCGTGAGCAGATAATTGACACTGTCACAGACGCTGACAACCGTCCCCACCGTGCCGTAAAGTTCAAACTCCCGCATATCCTGCAAAAGATACAGGATGTCAAGTCCCGACCGCTCCCGTTTGTCCATGGCGATGCGCAGCATCTCTTCCGCGTTGTCCACGCCAATCATGTCATATCCTCTGCGCGCCAGAAGTTCTGTAAGCGTGCCTGTCCCACAGCCAAGGTCGAGGATGGTGTTGCGCTCCTGCCGGAGGTTTTGATCCATCGGCTCTGCAGCCGTCTCCTCGCTGTCCGCCGTTCTCTCTGTCACCCCGTCCGCATTCCGTTTATTTTCTGCTTCTTCATTTCTGACATTCGTGTCACTTATGGTCTGATCCGCCGTTTTCGACACCTCGTCCACGCCGTACCGGCGAAAAATTTCCATCAGAAATTCACACCATTCCTCATAGGGCGTGTCGTCCATCAGTTCATCATAAACTTCCGCAAAATCAGAATATGCTTCCATGTTCCTGTCCGTCCTGTTATCTCTTTTCCAGTCCCCTCATGCCACTTTCCGCATTCGCAGCTTCTTTTTCACTCAATCCTGCCATCCATAAAAGCATTTAAAATATTCTGCGGCGCATCATAGTAAAAACTGCTGTTGTAATCGTCAATTTTTTCACTGACAAAAGAGCGGTACGCCTCAAACAGCGCATCGACAACGCCGATCTCCTTCTCTCTTGCGATGCCAAGGATCAGACGCTTATAAACCTTGCCAATATCCCAATGACTGGGAATCGCATATTTAGCCGCCGTCACATTGTCAAAATCCCCTGTCTCTATCTGCGCGGCTTCTATAAAATCTCCGCTGACCGTATCTATATTATCGCTGTGATAGACATCCGCCAGCTCATATATTTTCCCGATCCTATCCTTTCCCAGCGCATTTACAACATCAACTCTTTTATTTTTCGTTTTTCTCGCTATATAGTCAATCAGACTGCATGTATAAAATAAATCGTTTGCCTTGGAATCTTCCCGCCCGGTCATTTTACGATCCATCTGGTTCCTCTCCCTGCTGTATATTTTAACTGTTTCAACCTATATGCTCTCACTTGCTACAAATTCCAGACACTTTAGTGCTGACTGCGTGCAAAAATTGATTTGATGCGTCGGATACTTGAATTTTGCCATCATCCAAAACTGCTCCCTCGTCAGAATCCCCTCCATATAATCGGCGATATAATTATAGATCTGGTCATTCGCCATCGCACCGATCACAATATCATAATTATGAATTTCCCCATGACGGCAGGCGATGATAAAGTCCAGCCATTCTTCTGTCATTTCCCTGTATTCCAATATTTTCAGAGAGGTGTCCATTCGCACCGTATAGACATTCACCACAGGCGTACTATACCGTTTCGCCCATCGCTGTGCCTGCTCACGGATCACGGTGCAATAAAAACCGGGACCAAAATCTTTCGTATTCCGCCCTTTTACAATATCCGGATGTTCAATTGTCGTATAACTTCCATGATAGACAGTCATTTTCCCCATCCGTCAGAATACTCCTTCCTGTGCGTGCCAGTATAACCACTTTTCTCTACTGTATAACTGTATAACAACGCAAAAGCTTTCGCAACCCAAAAATTCCGGCCGCCCGATCCGCATTTCTTAAGATTTCCTATATCATAAACAAACGCCATAGACAGCCGCCCGAAAATATGCCATATTGTAAATGCATAAAAACACAGGAGAACACAAGATGATTCAAATAGAAAAACGACTGATATTTATAACTCTGCTCCTATTGCTGCTCCCGATCCTGTCTGGCTGTGGCCCGGATCAAACGAAGACGCTCCCGCCTCAGACCGCCCCTTCTCCCGCGAAAACCGAAGCGGAAACGGCTGCCGCGCCGGAAGACATTCTCTCCCTTTATCAGGAAATTTACGAGCAGGCACTGGCAGATGAACCGGCTGCCGCCAATGTCAGAGACACCCTCTCAATAATACAAAAAATCACACGGGAACTGCGTGCCCACGGCGTCACGGCAGTCGACAGCGAAAACCAGACGGACATGGTGAACCCGCAGCAGATGCGTGCCTTTGCAGACGCTCTGAAAAGCGGAGAAACGGCGGCGCTTACCGTTCTTGTGGTCTCGGCTTACGGCAGGTTCACCGAATATCATCTGCGCGCAGAAGAGGGCGCCCTTTCCGTCATCAAAACCTATTATCAGTATGTTGAGGGCGCTTTTGAGCCGAAAAGCCGCGTATCCTTCCCTGCCGATTCCTGGCAGTATACGGCGGAAGGCTACTTTCTTTTCACAGGAAAAAGCAGCCAGGCGCAGTCCCTTGTACTTACCATGAGCGAGGACGCAGAGTTTGAAGCATGGCGGGTGGAACCGCTTAACGCGCAGTACCGTGAATGGAACAGGCGTTATCTTTTGCCAGTCGGCTATGGCAGAAACAACATGTTTCTGACCGACTGGAAAGAAAATTCTTACGGCACCCTGGATATTTATGATCTCTTTGACAAATTCTATCCGGAGGCGTTCGGGCAGGCTTCTCCCTACACGGCAAGCACAGACGCCGCCATCGGAACCGTCTGGCACGTTCCGGAAAAGGAGTTTGAAAAAGCAGCCTCGCTGCACCTTGCAATCGACACTACCGCCCTCCGCGCCAAAACAAAATATCTGCCCGAAGCCGGTGTGTATGAGTACCGCCCCCGGGGATTTTACGAAACGGAGTACCCCAACCTGCCCTATCCAGAAGTGGTGGACGGCACAGAAAACGCCGACGGCACGCTTACCCTGCTTGTCAACGCCGTCTATCCCGCCATGGAAACCTCCAGAGCCTTTACCCACGAGCTGACCATCCGTCCCGACACGCAGGATGGCTTTCAATATGTGTCCAACACAGTGCTTCACACCGATCAGGACTATGACATGGGCTGGCACACGGACAGACTGACGGAGGAGGAGTGGAAAGACGTCTATGGGCAGACTTCTCTTCTGACAAAGCAGGAGCAGGACCGACTGGAAGCAGATGCACTCACAGCCGCCGGACAGATTGCCCCCGTCTTTCAGAATTCTGCCCCTGCCGGAGAATCGGGGATTCCATGCCTGTCGGCCGGACAGCGTGAGGAAACCGTCTTTCTTCTTGGAAAAGCTGGTTTTGTCGCCGTGTCGGAACATATTCCCATGGAAAATCCCGGGCAGATCGAGGCCTTTTATCGTGATTATCTGGAAAATCGCGACACGCAGGTTACCGTCTTTCAGATAAACGACGACAAAACCCTCGACGCGATGACATTCCTGTATAAAAAGGGGAAACTGCAGACCTGTTACGTCGGCACAGACTTTCGCGATGACGGCACGCCGGAAATACGGGAGACGCGTTTTCGGGATATCGCCAGGATAAGCCTGACCCCGAAAGGTTACTTTATCTACTCCTACAAAGAAACACCCCAATATGCCTCCCTGTGTCAGTATTGGCGCATTCGCCCTCTCCCGGAAAAGTGCCGGGAATTGACAGAAAAATACGTCAAATATTTGAGTTATGTAAACTACGACCTGCTTGTGAAAAATTGGGATTACAGCAATGCGGAAACCATTCTGACCCCCAGCCTGTATGAAGATCTCTGCCGCATCCACACCGGGCGGGAGCCAATGTCCGAAAACGGCCGGATTCCGGCCAGTCAATATGAGCAGATTATGACCCGTTATCTTCCTGTCAGCAAAGAACAGGTCCGGGCGCATTGCGGATATGACGGGAAAACGGACAGCTACCCCCATGAAGTAGTGATGCACAGACAGTATCCGCCCTTCGGAGAGGTGACAGACTACACCGAAAACCCGGACGGCACCATCACGCTGACTGTGGACGGGGTATGGGTCGAGGAGGACACGGACTGCGCCTTCACCAGCATCATCGTCATACAGCCCTTTGCGGACGGTACTTTCCGCTACCTCTCAAATGCCATTGCCTGAAAACCGTCCGCTCCCTTCTTTCGCATGAACCCGCCCCATATCGCTCACTGCAGGGGATCAGCGTGCAGCGCTCCGCCTCCGTTTCCTCCCATGTACAGCTCCAGCTCTCCGTCAAAGCTCCCCGTCTCTTCCCCCACTCTCTGCAAGGGAAACACAAAGGTTGCGTGCTCCTCAAAGGGCTCGCCGCTTCCCAGACTGTCCACTTCTTTCTCCTCGCCAAGGAAAACGGATTCGCCGCCCGCATAGAGCTTCGTCACACCCGCTTCGCCTTCTACTTTTAAATTCACCCACTCGCCCTTTGGCAGCGTATAGTCAAAGGTGTAAGTCCTGCCCTCTCTGGTAAAGCCTACCTTTCCCGTCTCAGGCTCCACCGCATAGAACGCCCACTTGCCGTAAGCGCAGTCGCCCTCCGCTATGATCTGGGGCTGATTGCTCTTTGCCGTATTCTCATCCAGCCGTACCTTCATCTTAACCGTGTAACGCGGCTCCGCTGCCGGCTCCTCAACCCCCAGCTGCTCCAGTCTCCCGGTCTCCTTCTCCAAATCGGCCGCGATCCGATCCGCCCCCCACAGCCTGGCGGACAACACACCCAGAGGCTCCAAAAACCGCACATACAGATCGTACTCGCTGATGCCGATATCCAGACCGCCGCACATGTCGTTCCAGATCATGTAGGCCGCCCCCAGCATCTGCGGCGAATAGGCGGGGATGGTCTCCGTCCTGTTATAGTCATAAAACCGGTTGGGCGCCCAATTTTCGTACAATTCCCTGCAATCCAGATAGTCGTAGCCGCCGCCCGGTATGATGTAAAGATGGTTATTCTGCATGTTGATCAGAGAATAGCCCGCCTCATACATTTCCCGCGGATCGGCCCAATCCGTACTCCAAATATTCATCTGCAGGTTTTCAGGGGAAGGCACTGTCGTGCCGCCCATATTGCTAAGACTTCCCCAGAGGCGCACCGTCTTCCCCGCTTCCTGCGCCTGCTTGTTAATTCTTGTCAGATACTGCCTGTACTGCTCCCCGTCTCCGTAATACTCGTCCATGCCGATATTGACGATCTCAGCTTCCCGGAATGCGCCGCTTTCCTCATCCAGCGCTTCCCGCCAGATCTCCTCTGCCAAAGCCACGGCCTTTCCGTTCCCAAGATCAATCTGATCCACCGATTCGCCGGAAGTGCGCAGAGCATAATCCGGGTAGCGTTTCGTAATGGAAAGCGAGTGGGCCGGGGTATCAATCTCCGGCACTACCGTCACGCCGTAAGTCTTCGCCGTGGCAATGAACTGCGCAAACTCCTCTTTCGTGTAGGCATACTCCTGCGGCGTCGGATAATCCCCTTCGGCCTGCACTCCCAGAACGCCGGATTCCAGCCGGAACGCGCTTTCCGCCGTCATGGCCTGCTCCGCCGAGCCGGTGAGTCCGCTGGTGGCAAGGATCTCATTGTCATTCAGATGAATCGCCAGATCATTCATCTTATACCATGACATCGTCTCCATCATTGTATAAAGTACATCAAGCGACACGGCCTTTCTGGCCACGTCGATCCCAAAGCCCCGCACCTCGTAGAGCGGATAGTCACGGATATATCCCTGCGGGGCAGTTTCCCCTTCCTTCCAATCGGTAAACAGCATCTGCATCAAGGTGACCGTACCCCAGCGGATTCCTGTCGCTGTCTCCGCCTTTATGACACATTTGTCAGTTATCTCACAGGTATATCCTTCCCTGCCAAGGCCATTCTCCTCCTGCGCATAGCCAAGATAAATATCCCCCGGCCTGACATCCTCCTCCGTCCCCTCGATAACAGGCAGACGCTTCTGGAAATCCCTGTCCTTACCGCAGCGCCCGCTCATAAGTTCCGCCACATCCCAAAGTGTCTGCGCATCCGCCTCTGCGCTCTCACCCGTTTTCACGTTCTGCCCTCCGGCCGGATCCGTCTTCTCTTCCTTTCCAGACGGGCGGCTGTCCCTATCCACAATAATCCGCGCGCCTTCCTCCAGATAAAAGCTGCCACGGCCTCCTCTCCACTCCGCAATCGAGGGAATCACCCAGCCGGGACAGGCGTTGACCGTCCCCTGCCCTTCTTCCGCCAAAGCCTTATCTGCATCAGCCTGTCCGTTCTCCGGCAAGACATCCGCCGCAGGCACATGCACCACAAAGGAAACCTCCCTTGTCTCCTCCCGGCCCCTCGTGTCCTCCACCAGATAACCCACCGTCACGTCCTTCCCCTGAATCGTGTCATAGACCGTGCCGTCCGCCCCGATCACCTGCTCTAAGTCCGCGCCGATCAGCGTTACCCGAAAACCGTCCGGCGTTTCCGGGAGAACCAGCGTTCTGCCTCCCTCCGCCGTTTTTTCAATAACAGGCGTTTCTAATTTGTAGGCCGTGGGCTTGTCCCCGTAGACCTCAAACTCATAGAGGGAAACGTTCTGATACAGGTCAGAGTAATCCGCCGCCTCCTTCGACACCTCATAAGTGGACAGGCGAAGAAAACGTGTCTGTACAGGCTCCTCCAAAACGATTTCCTGCCTGAGCAGCTCCGGCGCCGTCTCAAAAGCCGCAAGCGTCTCGTAAGCCGTACCGTCCACGGAGCTTTCCAGCGCATAGGAGACAGCGTTTGCCCGCTCCCATTTCAGCACAACAAAAGAAACTGAAATTTCTTCGGGAAATTCCAGTTGTATAAAATGAGAGGCGTCCTCCCTGTTATTCTCGCTGGACCAGCGGGAAGCGCGGTCCACATCGTTCCCGTCTATCGCCATAGCCGCAGACAAGGCCTCCTGCTCCACGCTGTCACAGGTAGCCTTCACGCCCTTTTTCAGCGCCAGATTCGGGTTATCCTCCCCGGAAAGCGATCCTCCAAGCAAGACACCGATCAGCCCGGCCGCCGCCAGAACCACCATAAACGCAGCGCCGGCCAGCATGTATTTTTTCCTGTCCCTTTTTTCTTTCATCCGTGATCCCATCCGTCAAGGTTCCACAGTCTTTTCTTTCTCCGGCTTACCCGCCTTATCATTCTTTCCTTTTCCGCTCTCCTTACCCCACAAGCGCGCCCAGCAGCCCGTAAGAGAGGAACGACATGATCACCGTTGCGATGGCAATGCCTAAAAGCTCCGCCAGAACCGCCTTCTTAAAGTCCACATCCAGAAGAGCGGCAATCAGAGACCCCGTCCAGGCTCCCGTGCCCGGCAGGGGAATCCCCACAAAGAGCACCAGCCCCCAAAATTCATAACGCTTGATATTGTCGCTCTTGCTCATGGCGCGGTTTTCCAGTTTCTCAATGCTACCGCGGAAAATTTTTATTTTCTTAAGCAGCTTAAACACCTGCTTGATAAACAGTAAAATAAAGGGAATCGGAATAATATTGCCGATGATGCAGATCGGAATCGCCGTGGTGATCGGCACCTGCAAAAGCTTGGAGACGATCAGACCGCCGCGCAGCTCCAAAATCGGTATCATGGAAATCACAAAAACCACGATCTCCTTACTCACATATCTTCCTAATGTATTGGCAAATGCCACCGCTAAACTTTCCATATTTTCTTACACTCCTCCGCTATTTTCATTATTAAATCCTATTTTAACTAACTCAATCCGCCGCGTTTTTTCTGGCCTTTCGCCCGCTCTGCCCTCTGCTGTTATAAGTATATGTCGCATATACTTATGAAAAACACCTTATTCCGATAAATCTTCCCCAAACATCTGCCGCCGGTTTTCTACCCGCAGATTTCATTAAGCGCCCGGTAAAGCGCCTCCATCTGCTCATCCGTCCCTATGGTAATGCGAAGATAATTGTCGATTCTCTCCTTATTCCACCATCTGACATAAATGTCATTTTCTTTCAGCCGCTCGAAAATTTCACGGGCAGGAATCGTTTTGTGGGAGGCGAAGATAAAATTGGCATAGGACTTCGGAAAAGAAAACCCCCGCTTTGTCAGCTCCTCCTCCGCCTTTTCTCTCGTCTGTATGATCTTTTGGCAGCACTCCCTAAAGTACGCCTCATCCCGCACAGCCTCCACGCCAAGCGCAAGGGCCGCCGTATTCAGAGTATAGGAGTTGACCGAGTACTTCACATCATTCAGATACCGAATCAGCGCAGGATGCCCCATACAGAAGCCGATCCGCATACCCGCCATGGACCGGGACTTGGAAAAGGTCTGCACCACCAGCAGATTGTCGTACTTATCAATCAGCGGCAGCGCGCTCGTCCCGCCGAAGTCGATGTACGCCTCGTCCACGATCACCACCACATCCCGGTTGGCCGCCACAATCTCCTCCACCTTTTCAAGGGGCATCAGCACCCCCGTAGGGGCGTTGGGATTCGGGAAAATCACGCCGCCATTAGGCTTGCAGTAATCCGCCGGACAAATCTGAAAGTCCGCGTCCAGCGCCTTTTTCTCATAGGGTATCCCGTACACATCCGCCCACACGTCATAGAAAGAATAGGTGATATCCGGGAAAAAAACCGGTTTGTCCGACTGAAAAAAGGTCATAAAAGCGATAGAAAGCACATCGTCTGAGCCGACACCGATAAAAATCTGATCCGTCCCGATCTGATAACGCGCCGCCAGCGCCTCCGCCAGCTCTGTCTTCTCCGGAAAAGCGGGATACAAACGCAGCTTCTCCACATTAAGCGCTGCCGCCGCTTTCGCAACTCCCGGCGCAGGCGCGTAAGGATTCTCATTCGTATTTAATTTAATAACACCCGCTTTTTGTGGCTGCTCTCCGGGCGTATATGGCACCACTTTGCGCACATTTTCTTCCCATTTCATGCAGTTTATCTCCTTCTTCTCACGCTAACCGCCATGTCGCTGCTTCACAGCGACACAAATCCGTGCGGAGAATGCCCGTATTTTGGGCATTCTCTGGTGTGAGACTTAGTACTTCCAAGTCAGCTATGCTGACTTTGCGATGCAGCCTCTGCTGCGAGTGATTAGAAGTACTTCTCACACTATGACCACTCAGCCGCGAGTCTGCTATATTCCGCCGCCTGTTCCTCATTGCCCAGCTCCTGATAGCATTTGGCAAGCCCCCGCAGGGGAAGGTCACCACCACTGTGAATATCTAAAATGCTCTCCGTCTCGTAAGCCGCATTATACAGCCAGACGACCGCCTCGTCGTAGTCCTCTCTCTCCATATAAAAAGCGCCCAGCTCGCAGCAGATTTCCGCGCATCCTTCAGATGCCACAACTTTCATCGCGTATTTGAAGAAATCCGCCACGTCTCCGGCAAGTCTCGCCGCCCTTGCCGCCACGCATGCCGCCTCCATCAGTTCCTCTTCGCCCCGGCTCTCATCTTTGCACGATTTTTGAAAAAACGACCGAGCCGCGAGGAAATCCTTCGCCTCACCAGATATAAAAAGTTCCTTTGCATATATATTGTGCAGCCTTTTGTCAAGATGCTCTCCCGCTGCGGTCAGTCGCGCAAAAGCCGCCAGATCCCGGTCCTTGTGATTCTCCTCGGGCAAATGCTGGATGCAGATTACGCTGTCATAAATAACAGGCGTAATCCCTACCTGTTCATGGATCGCGCCCTGCCAGCGGAACGTTCTGTTTCTCTTGAAAAGCTTGGGGCGGAGTTCCTTATCATAGTTGTAAATGGTCCCGTTTGCAAGTTGGTTTACATAATACATCTGTACAATCTCGATCTCCGGGAGCAGAACCTCCTTCATCTGCAGAAAAGCCGTCCTGTTTTCCTCATCCAGAACCTCATCCGCGTCCGCCGAGTAAATATACTCCATCCCTGCCTTGGAAAAAGCGAAGTTCCTTGCCTCCGAAAAATCTCCCGTCCATGCAAAATCATAGATCCGGTCGGTATACTCTGCAGCAATCCGCTTTGTCGCGTCTGTAGACCCCGTGTCCACAATAATGATCTCATCCGCAAGCCCTCTCAGACTGTCCAGACATCTTGCCAGAACCCGCTCTTCATTTTTCACGATCATACATACGCTGATTGTAACCATGCGTATTGTTCCTTTCCTTTTCCGGCACTCTGCGCCGCGTTTCTTCTCATCTGACAAAAAGGCTGCACATCCGTGCCCCTGTTTCCGGCGCTTCTCCATCACCGATAAGAAAACAGCGCTTCCGCGCGCATCCTCTCTTCCACAGGCAGCCACACCTCGTTTTTTCCTGCGCAAAACAGCAGGTTCTCATAGCGGTGTTTTTTTGTAAACTGCTCCGAAGGATATAACAGGTATCTTGTCGTAAAAGACCTGTCTCCGAACCGCTCGGGCATATTTATGACATACGCGTCATTTGACCTGCTCAGCCTCACCCTGCCAAGCAGACGATACTTTCTGCCATCCCAGTTGTAAATCTTTACCTTATCTCCCATTGTGCCTCCATTCCGGCACATCTCTCCATATATTGCCATTCGCACACTCCTTAGATAGAGTAACACACTCCCCCGACGATTGCAATTCAAATCACGCCCCCACACCCCGGAACGGAAAAACGCGCTTTACCGCAGGCAACAGGCGGTCAAGCCCTCTCTGCAACAGCAGCGGCAGCCCTACCCCCGCAGCCAGATAGACCATCTGAAACGCCTCCGAGCCTTTTACCAGATAATAATAATCAATGTCTGCGTAAAAGCGCACAAAATCAAAATCCGGCAGATACCCCGTATGGGCGGCAATTCCTGCCAGAACCGCCTTTACCAGCATAAACGCCATAATGTGGTGCATCATCACCGCATACGTATTGCGTCCCAGATACAGGAGAAATCCGCCCGCCGGTTTTCCCGCCGCTGACAAAACGCCCTGTCTTTCCCGCTCAGATTGCACTGTCACTGGCAGACTGCACCGCATTTCCTCCCCGGATTGCAATGCCGTACAGCTTCCGTTTGCCCCGCAGAGCGGAGCCAGAATTTTCGAAACGCGCAGCCAGAACGCCACACCTGACACTACTGTCACATACGGAATCACCGGCCCGTTGGCAAAGCCTGTGCACCACACACTGCTGTAGGCAAGCCCGTTGCAGCACAGATGCAGAAGCACCTGTATGCCAAACACCACGGCAAAGTAGGAACCGTTTCCAAGGGTGTCCCGCGTTTCCAGTTTCTTCTTATAAAATTGGCCCATCTGGAAGCACGGATAGAGGAAGAGAATCCGTCCGGCCGTCTTGTATAACCCCCACACACGACCTTCTATGGCAAACTGCACCACAAGCATCCCCACCGCCAGAGTGACGATCAGAATCAGCCACTCGCTATTTATATGCAGCCGCCCGAGCAGAAGCCGCATACACAGATTCATCACCTCAACGATAAAGAGCACGGGCACAAACCATGCCGCAAAATGATAAATAAACTGATAACCGTTTAAGAAGGGGGATACAAACAGAGTCTTGAACGAGACCGCCTCGCCCATCGCAAAACCGCCAAAGGCCCTCAGCGCCCATGCAACGATTCCGTAAATCACATTCCAGATAAAATACGGCAGAAGAAGACGTCTTGCCTTCTTTTTCAGATACACGAAAGGCCTGCTCTCCTCCTCTTCCCGATAGAAATAGCCAGAAATAAACATAAAGAGCGGCACATGAAAAGAATAGTAGGGAAACAGACCACCCACCGATAAAATATCATAGCCCGAATGACCCGCCACGATCATGATGATGGCAAGGGCGGAGAGAACGCCGAATGTAACATTATATTCGCGGGAGAATGCGCCCTCCCGCCTCTCATATGACACACTTGTCACTTCCTTTTTCTTTTTCATCTAAATTATCAACCTTCTACTAGTGTGCTGTATCATTGATTTTCAGCCAAATGATACAGCACACTAGTCAGATATCCATTCGTCTACCAGATGAACAACGCTTTTTGCCGTCCCGTCTTTTATGATATTGTATCACGCCCCTATTTGAATATCCACAAAAGATATTGTAAAATAATACACGGCCCTCTAAAATGGGCATATACGCTGCTGACAAAATAATCTGACAACGAAACGGACAAGGTTATGAAAAAAACACAAACGAAACGAAAACACCCGCTATTAAATATACCATACCTTATTTCACCGCTGCTTTTGGCCGGTCTCCTCACTGCCTGCACTCCGGGCGACGCTCCCGGCGAGTCTCCCGCCCGCACAGTCACAAAACAGATGAATGCCCCGCTCCCAAGCGAAGCGCATCTGCGCGCCTTTACGACCGTGCAGGATCTTGCGGGCAAAGATTTCACCCCCGCCGCCGCGCAGGATATTCCCCGCAATTCCTCAGGTGACCTAAGCGTCCCCACCTATGTCACGAAAGTGGAGGACACCTATTTTATCGTGGACTGTTACCACAATCAGGTGATCTACCATGATAATCTCACGGACCCCCTGACGGACTGGCAGGTTTTAACAGATGAAATCGACAAAGGACACACCATCGCAAGCGACGGATTTGTCTATCTGGTGGACGACACGGAGGGAAACCGCATCCTCGTATTTGAAAAAAGGGAGGGCGTTTTCTACCACACCCAGACGCTGGATGGAGTCGGAAACCGCCCTCACTATATTGTCTATGATGCCCCTACGGACACCTTTTATGCATGGAGCTCCATGAACGGCGAAATGTACCTGTGCCGCCATGATCCCGGAGACACCCGCATGTACCTCACCGAAGTCCGCATGGTAGACGCCCTGAAGGACACCTATGTGCGCTCCTTCACCATCGAGGGAAACGACATCTTTTTCGTCTCCGGCACCCCCGGCGCACCCGCTATTTTGCAGGCGGATCTTTCCACCTTCGAGGTCAGAAAAACCTACCCCGTACCTGACGAAATGGCCGGTATGATACAGCTTACCTTCGCCGAAGGCAGCTGCTATATCACTGTTTCCACAGATATCACAGGCAGTCAGGACTGTGCCACCATCATCCGCACAAAAAATCTGAAAAACCTTACACGCGGAAAGTACGAAGATATTTATGAAAATTTCATCGGCGGCGGCACACCCTACTACATTACCCGGATAGATAACAGCTACTATTTAACTGAGCACCGCATTCCCGGACACGCAGTCTGGAAATTTGATATCACAAAAGACGGGGTGGAAAATGTGGAAGCCGTCTATTAAACGATCTCAAATCTGCACGGAGAATGCCGTTCTTTGGCATTCTCTTATGCGAGCCTTAGTACTTCCAGGCAGGCTTTTCTGACTTTGCGATGCAGCTTCAGCCGTTAAGCTTCAGAAGTGCTTTTCGCACTATTCTCCAACCACACCGTTGATACCGCGAAGCGCAAACAGCGTCAACAGCATCAGCACGATTCCAACCGGCAGTGCAATCCACGCGCTCTTTACGAAGCCGGCAACAATGTAAGTGATAAAGGACACCACCGCCGCCACTACCGCATAGGGAAGCTGTGTCGTCACATGATTCACATGCTCGCACTGCGCGCCCGCCGAGGCCATGATGGTCGTATCGGAAATCGGGGAACAGTGGTCGCCGCAGACCGCACCCGCCATGCAGGCGGAAATGGACATAATCATCATCTGCGGATCGCCGTTCTGGAACACCGCAACCACTATCGGAATCAGAATACCGAAGGTTCCCCAGGAAGTACCTGTTGCAAAGGCAAGGAAACATCCCACCACAAAGATGATCGCCGGCAGGAAGTTCATAAACGCACCCGCGCTGGACTCCACCAGTCCTGCCACATACACGTCTGCGCCCAGGCTGTCCGTCATCGCCTTCAGCGTCCAGGCAAAAGTCAGAATCAGAATCGCAGGCACCATCGCCCGGAACCCTTCTGGAATACAGTCCATACACTCCTTAAAAGAAAGCACCCGGCGGATCTGATAGAGAATAACCGTAATAACCAGACCGAAAAAGCTGCCGAGCGTCAGACCAAGAGACGCATCGGAGTTCGAAAATGCCTCGACGAATCCTGCCCCCTCAAAGAAACCGCCCGTGTAAATCATGCCGATCACACAGCAGACAATCAGCGCGGCAATGGGAATCAGCAGATCTACAACGCCGCCTTTTGCGTTTACTTTCTCTTCCTTTGTATTTTCATAAGGGCGCCCCGGCGTCGTGAAAAGATCGCCCTTTCTAGCCGCATTTCTCTCATGCTCTTTCATCTTTCCGAATTCTGTCTTCATCAGCACCATGCCGACCATCATAACGATCGTCAGAATCGCGTAGAAATTATATGGAATTGCGCGGATAAAGATGGAGAAACCGTCCTCCCCCTCCACGAAACCTGTCACAGCCGCCGCCCAGGATGAGATCGGTGCGATAATACATATTGGCGCCGCCGTTGCGTCAATCAGATAAGCCAGTTTTGATCTTGACACCTTAAACTTGTCCGTTACGGGACGCATCACGCTTCCCACAGTCAGACAGTTAAAATAGTCGTCGATAAAGATAAGTACACCTAAAAGAATCGTCGCAAGCTGCGCGCCCACCCGGTTCTTGATCTTGCCCGCCGCGAACTGCCCGAAAGCCGCCGAGCCGCCCGCCTTGTTCATCAGGCTGACCATCGCACCCAGAATCACAAGGAATACGAGAATACCTACATTGTAGCTGTCAGACAAAACGCCGATGATCCCGTCCGAAAAAATATGGGTGATCGTCAGCTCAAACTCAAATCCCGAGTACAGGAGCGCTCCCATCAGAATACCGACAAACAGGGAGCTGTAAACCTCCTTCGTGATCAGCGCAAGGCCGATGGCCACAATGGCCGGAACCAGCGCCCAGAACGTAGCGTGCAGGTCGGGCACATACAAGGTCTCCTCCTCCGCAGCAAATACCGTCGTGGAAAATGCCATCGCCAAAAGAAGCGCCGTCGGCACAAGCATTCTCCACCTCATTTTCATTTGTTTCATGACTTTCTCTCCTTCTCTTGTTTTTCAAGCGAAAACCACAAACACGCCGCCTTTCGCCACGCGTTTGTGGTATTTCATACTCTCCGTCTAATCCGGGCGTGGCTGCCCTCTTTTACCAACATAAAATTACATTTTATTTTACTCGACAATACAGCAGGTGTCAAATATTTCTTGAAAACCGATACCGATATGCCCGTACCGATATCGGACCGGCTCCCTGCCAGTCCGCCGGCCGTTTCAAAGCCTTGCCTCCATCAGATTTCCCGAAGCATACCTTCTCAGCCCCCTGTAAAACACCGCCACAGCCAGGGCGGTCAGCCCGGCGGCATACCCCAGCACCGTAAAGAGCATCCCGGCCTCAAAGCTGACCAGCATATGCACCGGGTGCCAGACTGTCATACCCGCAGGAATGACAAAATACAGCAAAAACCGGGTAACGCCATTAAAAATTCCGTCCGGGTAAGTGGCGAAGCTGATTATATTCATAACCATCTGGTCCTGCACCATATCCATCCGCACAAACCAGAAGGACAGGCTCCCCAGAAGCAGGGCAAAGGACGTAAAGATCACCGCTCCTGTCACCGCAAACAACAGGAACAGGAAAAAACCGCCCACGCCGGGCCTGCAGATGCACACAATCACCACCCCGTAGAGGAAATCGCCGATCGCGGAAATATCGGTGGAGGAAGTGAGCACACTGACCAGCACATTCTTTGGCTGCACCAGAAAGGAATCCAGCTTTCCCTTGATAATCAGCTCCGACAGAGAAAACACCCTTGCAAACAGGATATGCGAAAGCCCGAAGGACGCCGCAGTCAGCCCCCAGAGCAGCATAATTTCCCGCATGGTATATCCCCCCACATCCTCCCGCAGCCGGAGCAGGATAATCCACTGCACCAGAAAAGTAGCGTTGTTCAGCAGCATAAAACAGATATTGGTCAAAAAAGTAACCTTGTTCACCATCTCCCGCATAATATTATATTTAACTGAGAGCAGGCATACCCGCATTTGATTTTTAACCGCCGTTAACATACAGCTTTTTCACCCCTTTCTTATAAATCAGCAGCATCAGCGCTCCTCCTGCCGCCAGATAGACTGCCTGCGCCGCCAGTATCTCCACACATTTTTCCAAACTAAAATCCACGATCAGCTTGGCCGGCCCATAGCAGACTGTATAGATCGGCGTCAATTTAAATAACGGTTGTAATGCTATTGGGAAGATTTCAACCGGGAACATCGTCCCCACAACCAGAATCAGCTTATCATACAGCCACTGGAAGGGCGTTGCATCCTCAATCCAGAAGGAAAGCAGGCTGATGCACATTTTAAACACCGCATTGATCGTGAGCCCCAGAACCACACAGAGCACCATCGCAGGAACCGCCGCCAGAGAAAACCGTGGCAGCGGCCCCACCATCACCGTCCCAATGACCACTGCAAACAGTGCATACATGGGCAGCCTTACACTCCACTCCCCGGTATATTTTGTCAAAACATACAATGTATAGTGATATGGTCTGTTCATCAGATAAGCAATATTGCCGCCCCGGATGCTCCCTGACACCTCCCTCGCCACAGAGGCGGCATTGGAGCCAAACCAGATCATCTCCGTCATCATCACATACCAGATCATCTGCTCCTTCGTATACCCTGCAATCAGCTCTCCCGGCGTCTGGTAAATATATCCCCAGAGCTTGACAAAGATAAAAATAAAGATAAAATATGCAAAAAATCCCATTACCATATTGGCCGCATACTGCAGACTCTCCAACAGCACGGACTTGTAAATGACTGCATACTTTCGCCATGGCAGGCATCCTGCTGCCCTGCGGCGCCGCCTCCTGTCGTCCGTCAAAGCTAAACTTTCCATGCGCTTTTCCATAGGTCAGCTATCCTCCTTCGATTTGTAGATATCCACAATGATCTCCTCCAGTGTCCGGGCCGGAGCCTCCCCATTTCCTGTTTCCACCGCACACGCTCTGTCATGCGCCTGCATGTCCGCCGGACTTTTATCCAGATAATGGCTCACCAGATGCTCCACCGAATCATCCTGCACGATCTGTCCGGCATTCACGATAATGATACGCCTGCAGAGCTTTTCGATATCCCCCACGTCGTGGCTAGTCAGAAAAATCGTGGTATGTTCTTCTATGTTCATCTGTTTAATCAGCTCCCGGACATTCTCCTTTACCACCGGGTCCAAGCCGATCGTCGGCTCATCCAGAAAAAGCACCTTTGGTTTATGGATCAGCGAGGCCACGATTTCACAGCGGATTCTCTGCCCCAGCGACAAATTTCTGACAGGTGTGTCAATAAATGCCGCCAGCCCGAACCGCTCTGCCAGCTCTCCGATCCGCGCTTCCGTCTCCTCCTCAGAAAGGTCATAAATCGCACCGAAAAATCTGAAATTGTCATAAGGCGTCAGATGCGTCCAGAGCTGTTCCTTCTGCCCGAACACCGTGCCGATCTGATAGGCAAGCTGCCTGCGCTTTTTCGTGGGATCAATGCCCATCACCTCCACCCTGCCCCCGTCGGGATAGAGAATCCCGGTCAGCATCTTGATGGTCGTGCTCTTGCCCGCGCCGTTTGGCCCGATAAAGGCAAGCATCTCCCCCTCCTCCACTGAGAAGGAAACCCCGTTCACCGCCTGGATCTCCTCTATCCGGGGATGGAGGAACGCTTTGATGCTGCCGCGCATTCCCTTTTCCTTCCGTTTTACGCGGAATGTTTTCGATAAATTTTCCACTCTGATTGCCTGCATTTCTGTCCTCTCCTCTCCTGACTCTGGCTCCCTGAATAAAATACGGCTTCTGACTCTGCTTATTCGCGCAAAAAAAGGAGAACCGCGTGTTCTGTACACCTTCGTGTATCTCACATGCGGTTCTCCTATCTGAAATCCTGATTCCCGCATGGCCAAATAAGACCTTTCGTCTTACGGCCATGCGCCCGGCGGCTTTCCGCCGCCCTCAGGCTGTGACCGTAATCTGAAAAATCTGCATAATACCCATAATGACCATAAACAGGACTCGATTAATGTGAAACATATTCTTGTCTCCTCGTTGAATTTTCAGATAGCATATCACAGTCCTTGTGATCTGTCAAATATTTATCGCACTGTTTTTACCTCCACCACCACAAAAATCCCTTCGGCTTTATCGTGAACTTCACCGTCTTTTCGCCGCCATAGTTGTCTGCGCCCTTGATTGTCACGCTGGCTGTTCCCTTCTTCACATTATTCTTATAGCTTCCCGGCACGATCTCCCACTGGCTCCGCTCCTGATTTTCGTCGATCGGTCTTCCTTTGACTTTAACCGTGATATCTTCCTTATCCAGAGTGATCTCCTGCCCGGTGTATACCTGTTTCGGAACCGAAACTGCCGCCGAAGAGATGGAAGACTTGGAAATGCGGTACTCCCCTGACAGGGTACCCGTGTAGTTTCCGCCATCTTTCCCCTTCACGGTCACCTGCAGAACCGTGCCTGCCGGAATGATATCGTCGGTATTCACAACAGTGCCTGCGGCACGGACAGCAGACCCGCCTCCAGAAATATTCTGCACCGTTGTCTCATCCCGGTAAGTATACATGACATTCTTGTCATAATCTGTGCCTGCACGAAGAACTGTACCATCCAGATCCGTAACCGTCACCTTTGTCACATAGCTGTTTTTCTTATTCTGGTAAGTCTTATCCTGCGCCGCCAGCTTCAGTTTTCCAAGCTCCTGCTTTGTAATGGTATAGGTTAACGCCTTGCCATAGGTTCCCTTAAAACATCCTTTTCCTTTTATGGTGACTGCCGGAAGTTTTTCGGTGTCGCTGCCATCGTTTAGTGCCTTATGATTCTTGAAAGTCAGCGTGTAATCTTTTCCTTCTGTCAATACCTGTGTACTGCCGTCGTCCCGCCTGAAGGTGAGCGACACAGCGGGCTTCGCCCCGCCTTTGGCATAAGGTACGCTCTCCTGAAGGAGCGCCACCGTCACCCTGCTTTCCTTATCTGCCGTCAAGTCAAAGGGCAGAATCTTAAAGCTCTTCTTCATCGTCCCTGTATATGCGCCTTTTCCCGTAAAGATCGCAGAGGCCGTGCCCGCCTCCCGGTTCTTTTGCCAATCGACTGTATAATCCGTTCCCTCCCTGAGGGGTGTGTCCACAGTCACGCCATCCTTTTTGACTTTGAGAGACAGCGAAACCTTCGGCGTAATAGCAACACCGCCATAGGAAAACTCTTTCTCTGCCAGGCCTGTAACCACCGCCTTTTTGATAGGTGTGCCCGTAATCTTAAAGCTGATCCGTTTTGCGCCGCAGTACCCGGCCGTCTCAATTCCCGTCACCACAGCGTATGCCGTTCCCACAGCCGTGTTGCGGCTGTAAGCCACCGTATAATGCGTATTCTCCGTCAGCGTTGTTTTTCCGTCTTTCACTGTAATCTGCGGCATAAGCGCATCTCCCGTGTAAGGCTGCGCTTTCACTCCGCCCACGCTCAGCTTACTCACCGGTTTCAGTGTGTCTGTCACCAGGAGTCTGAGCCGGCGGCTGCCTTTAAAGTTTCCCTTTCCGGCAATCTCGATCCAATAGACGCCCGGCTCCTTTACGGAATCCAGCTTTCCTCCGTCCGTGCCGCTTACATAGGTATAAGTATAATCTGTCCTGTTTTTCAGCTTTGTATCGTTCCATATAAGGACCGGTGCCGGTTTCTGCGCCTTGTTACTGTATGCCACAGCCATGTCATCCGCCGCAAAGTTTCCATCCGCCTCTGTGCCTCCGATATCTAACGGCAGAATCCGAAATGTCTGTGTCTCTTTCCCGGTATAATTCCCTTTGCCTGTCACCGTGACCGTAGGCGCGGTTTTTGCCACAGATGCATTGTCTGCCTTCGTATTGTTCTTATAGGCAATGGTATAATCCGTTTTTTCTCTCAACAGCGTCTTATAATCATAAACTCTCACT
>CASWVG010000036.1 GCA_949472775.1 uncultured Lachnospiraceae bacterium | reverse complement strand
CACTCAGCGCATCCACGCTGTACTTCTCGCCAAGTTGTCGAGAAGTGTCCTTTACACCCTGATGCTTCAGCGCGTCCAGCTTCATCTTATATGCCCATGCCTTTTCGCTGGGCAGAAGGTTTTCCCGCTGGATGTTGCTGTCTACCATGAACAGCGTTGCTTCATCATCATCCAACTTTCGCACGATCACCGGCATGGTTGTTTTCCCTGCCAGTTCCGAAGCCCTCTTACGCCTGTGCCCGGCGATCAGTTCATAGCCGCCCTCCACACGGGGCCGCGCTATGCCGGGGACAAGGACGCCATGTGCCTTTACACTCTCTACCGTGTCCTGCATGGTCTCGTCGTCCAGTACCTTAAACGGATGGTCTTTAAAGGGGAACAATTCTGTCAACGGGATTTCCTGCACGTTCCCGTCTCCTCCCGCCCCCGGAGGCTTGCTTCCTGAGAGCAAATCCTCATAGGTAGTCATCTGGATATTCTTTGCAACGCTTTTCATCCCCTTATCACCTCTTTCGTCAGTGCGGCATAAGCGGCTGCCACTTTACCGGAAGGGTCATGGAGATAGATGCTCTTTCCTGCCGCACTTGTTTCCGCCGCCCTCACAGAAAGGGGGATAATGTTCTCAAAAATCCGCAGTTTCCCATCATAATTCATGTGCAGAAGTTCCACAATATCCTTTGCATAATTTGTCCGCATATCCGCCATTGTTATCAATATCCCCGCTATGGAAAGGCGTGTGTTGATCTGCCGTTTTACTTTTGCAATCGTGCGGATAAGCTGCTCCAACCCTTTTATCGACAGGTACTGCGCCTGCACCGGGATTATGACCTGATCTGCCGCCGCAAGCGCATTGATGGTCAGCATACCAAGTGATGGCATACAATCCAGAATAATCGCATCATATTCCTCACGCATAGTATTCAGATACTGCCGCAGGATCGTCTCCCGGCTCATGGTATTGACCAGAGTAACCTCCATACCGGACAATTCTATGTTCGCCGGGAGCAGGTCAACACCCTCCTCATGATGGAGAATCCCGCTTCCGGGCGGGAGCGGCTCGTCCATGATTATCCCGCCCAAAATAGTCGAGAGCGTGGTTTCCATCTGGTCGGGCTGCTGGTATCCCAGGCTGGCAGTCATTGACCCTTGACTGTCTACGTCCACCAGAAGGACACGCCTGCCCTCACGGGCAAGGCCGATCCCGATACTGATGGAACTCACTGTTTTTGCACAGCCTCCTTTTTGATTACATAAGCAATAGATTGTCGCACCCATACTCACACCGCCTCTCTCACCCGGACAGTCAAACCATCCATCCGTATATCTTTATGTCCCACCAGATAATAGTCCCTGCCGTCATGCTCCACGCTCGTCCACACCCAATAGGGCACTTCCCGCCAATCATCTTTTATCAGTACCTCAATACCGCTTCCACTGGTATAATAATGCCCGCTCTTTGTCTCATATCTTCCGCTTCCGTTCTTGTGCAGACGGCTCGTTTCCTTAACCGGACGGGAAAGGTAAGAAATCCTCCGCTCCACATCCGAAAGTTTCTCCATGACCTCCCGGAGTTCTGACTGGAGGAAAAGCTGCTGCCCGTCCTCATAGTTGATATGTAATCCACTCAGATCATCATAATCTTCATAAGTGGAAAGTTTTAATATGCCCCTGATGCTCAAATTCAGTTTTTGGGCTTCCTTCAATAATAGGTTTAAATCTGCCATAAATTTTCTCCTTCTCATAGGCGTTTATCTCTGTTAAAATAAATAGGACTAAACCAGCTATGCAGATACGGCGCTTGTCCGATGCAAAAGCTGATTTAGTCCTACCTAAACTTCAAATATTAAGTTATCACTCCTTTTTAGGGACACGTTTTACAACACCAAACGGCTTGGTGGTATATTAGTGTCAAGTTGCTTGATTTTCAGTTTTCTGGTTAAAAACAGGCCCGTCTTAATCCAATTTTGCTCATTTTCGACATGTCGAAAATTTTTTAAAAGCAAATTTTTCATAGGACTAAATCAGCGGAAACCCTTGATTTTACTGGCTCCTTGCTAACTTGACACTATATTACCATACGCCCCCCACTGCCTATCTGGATAGCGGATATCCCCGGGGCGCTGCGCCCCCTGAATCAGAAAGCTCTTCGTACCCCGGCTCTCCACCGCAAAAGCATTGCCGTCGACGACAGCCCACTCCAGGAACTGCGCCACGCAGCCTGCAGACAGTGCAGCCGCCATACTAGAACCGTCCGTCTCTCCCAGCACCGTATGCACACCAACCCCCGGAGCCGCAAGATCCGGCTTAATGCTGCCATTTCTCGTAAACCCTCTGCCGGAGGGCGCGTACCAGCTATCCGTATAACTGTCGTAAGTGGAAACCGTAATTACCTGGGACGCGTTTGCCGGCTCCGTCAATGTCACATCAGGACTCGGCTGTAAAAATGTGACGCTGTCCCCCAGAAACGCCTCAATGGGCAGCCACATATGGTAGCGTCCGTCACCGCTTAGTTTCCGCACAGAAGCCGTCAGCGACACCGTCCATATTCCTGGCGTGGGGTCCTGAAAACGCAGAAAGATCAGCGGGTCGCCGGAGTCTTTCTCCACGAGGGCAATCCCCACCTGTATGCGTGTTCTCTCAAAAATGAAGGAAATATTCCTGTCCATTCCGTTCCGGAAATCAATGACGGGAGACACCTCCCCGCCGGGTGAACGGATCGAAACCGAATAAACGTCGGGCAGGCTACCCCAGATTTCCGCGCAGAATCCCTTCATCTGTCCGGCAACGCGGATTTCCACATTGCCCGGCATAAAGTTTTCGTAATGGTGTTCTTTATCCCCTTCATTGCCGCCGCCCACCACAACAGCCCTGCTTCTGCGACCCGCCACGATATTCAGATAGGAATCCAGCGCGGAAGTCCCGTCGTGACTGCCCATATTTGTGCCAAGCCCTATCACAATTACCACCGGCCTGCTGAAAGCCACTGCCATCTGCTGCAAATATTTTACAGCCTCCATGATATCATTTTCCTGATATGCCACGGCGCGGTCGTCAATCAGATAATACTCCCGCAGATAGGTCTTTGCCTCCTTCAGCTTCACCACCGCAATATCCGCAAGAGGCGCAGCCCCCCGGAAAGTCAGCCCCTGATTCAGAAGGCTGCCCGCCGCCGCGGAAGCCATCTTCGTGCCATGCCCGTTGGTGTCGGTACTCGGCACAACCGACTCCGGTTCCCCGGAGGCAAGTGCCCTGTCAATATCCTCCCTGCGATATTCTGTTCCGTACAGAAATCCCTCGGGCGGTTCCCCCGTCTGAATGGTCTGATCCCAGATCGACAGAATGCGTGAGCTCCCGTCCTCTCTGCGGAACACATCCTCCCGGTAATCAATTCCTGTATCCACAAAACCAATAATAACGCCGCTCCCCTGTAAGGCAAGCGGCGGGTTCTGTATTCGGATATTGCCCATCGCCGCCAGAGGGGAAGCGTCAAAAACCCGCTCTCCCGCCTGCATCAGTCCGTACAGCTTAGGGATCGTCGAATACCCATAATATCCTATGGATACAGGCGCAACCTGACTGCGTCTCACATTCGCTACACCGTACCCGGCGTCAACGGCATGATAGCAGTATTCTATATCCACATCTTCCAAAATCTGTTCGATCGCGTCGTAATCCGCGATCAGATCCGCAAATTCATCCGACAAAATCATTTCTTTACATGTCAAGCCCTCTTTATACATATAAATATTACTTGCTATTTATATGCCCCTTCCACCCGTCGCTCCTTATCTATACCTTATGCGGCGGCGGGCTGTCCCGATACTTGCCAAAGCGATACTATGCACGTTGCAGGTCAAAGACCTGCCCGCATCCGCTACGAGTCGCTCCCCTGCTGCTGTACCACTTTCAGGCGGTCCGGGTGCTCCGCGCTCCTGCTGCGGATGTCGATAACCGGTCCTCCATTGCCTTCAATATACTCTCTGGTAATAGTCACCCTGCCGATGTTGTCGTCCTTGGGCACCTCATACATGATATCCAGCATAAATTCCTCGATAATGGCGCGCAGAGCCCTCGCCCCGGTTTCCTTTTCCATTGCCTTATCGGCAATCGCCTCCAGCGCCCCCTCATTGAAGAGCAGCTCCACCTCGTCCAGTTCAAGAAGCTTCTGATACTGCTTCAGGATGGCGTTTCTCGGCTCCTTCAAGATCTGCACCATCATATCCCGGCTTAAGCCCTCGAGTGTAAAAATGACAGGCAGACGGCCGATAAACTCCGGAATCATGCCAAATTTCCTGATGTCTTCCACCGTCACCCGGCTCAGGATATTTTTCTCTTTGTCGTACTTATCCTTGAGCTCTGCGTTGTAACCGATGGAAGTCTTTTTGCTCAGTCGCTGCTTAATGATCTCGTCCAGGTCGGGAAAAGCGCCGCCACAGATAAAGAGAATATTTCTCGTATTTACCGTGGCGAGGGGCACCATGGCATTTTTGGAGTTCGCGCCCACAGGCACCTCCACCTCTGCGCCCTCTAAAAGCTTAAGCATCCCCTGCTGCACGGATTCTCCGCTCACATCCCGGGAATTGGTATTCTTTTTCTTGGCAATCTTATCAATCTCATCGATAAAGATAATGCCGCGCTCCGCCCGTTCCACATCGTTTTCCGCCGCCGCGAGAAGTTTTGACACCACGCTCTCGATATCGTCGCCGATATAGCCCGCCTCCGTCAGCGAGGTGGCGTCCGCGATCGCCAGCGGCACATCCAGCAGTTTCGCCAGCGTCTTCACCAGGTAAGTCTTACCACAGCCTGTGGGACCGATCATCAGCATGTTAGACTTTTCTATCTCAATCTCGTCCATCGTGCCGGTGGCAACCCGTTTATAGTGGTTATAAACAGCCACGGACATGACTTTCTTGGCGTGCTCCTGCCCGACCACATACTCGTCCAGTTTCTGTTTGATCTTGTGGGGCGGCATAATATCTCTGATATCAATCTCCGCTGCCTTTTCCTTCTTTTTTTTCTTCGGCTTCTGTTTGTTCGGAATGCCGCCGTCTCCCTGTAAATCAGCCAGATTTACAAAGCTGATGTTCGGGAAGCCCTTTCCGTTCAGATCACCCATATTGGGGTTATTCAAAAGCCCCTGATAGTCAAACTGGCTGACCGTATCCATCGTCTTGTGCATACAGTCGTCGCAGACGCAGATATGATTGGGAAGGCGGAACATCTTTCCCGCTTTGCTCTCTGGTCTGCGGCAGATAAAGCAGACGTCCTCGTAATCGCTGCCGGAATCATCGCTTTTCTTCTCTTCCGTCACGGAACCGTCGCTCTTTTCCAGCTCCGTGTCCTCGTATTTATCGTCTCTATGATCATCCATACTTCTTATCTTCCCTCCATTCACCTGTGGGCATTGGTCTGCCCATAGTATAGCATACGAATAGTGGATTATCTATACTTGAATTTCCATTCTATAGACAATCCCCGGCAGCCGTATCCTCACGATACCGTCCTGCCGGGGATTCCTTTTAGCAAAAGAATTTTAATCCCAATTTATTGCATCATGTGAAACCATCCTGTTTTCTAAAATATCCTTCTCTGCCTCATCCAGTGCTTTTTTCTCTGCCGATGTCACTTTCGTATAATCCGGATCCCATGCAAGCACCAGCTTCTTTATAAATTCGAGCGCAAAGTTCTGATCGCTTTCTGGCAACACTTCCATAAGTCTTACAGCTTCTTTTACTGCTCCACTCATATCTATACTTCCTTTCTATTTATAAATATCGCCCCTTGTGTCTATATTCATAATATATAATACCTTAATTTCTCCATTTTGACCATAATTATATATGACTCGATACTTCCCGATTCTCAGCCGCTTTCTTCCGTCCGAATAGCCTTGCATCGTTCTGATATCCCCTTTTGGAGGATTCTCTGTCAGTCCCTCTATCCCCGACTTAATCCTATGTTTCGTCGGTTTGTCCAGCGATTCAATATACTTTACAGCCTTTTTCGTATATTCGATTATCACGTTGCACCCCCCGCTTTTGATACTCATACTATATATCTAATCCCCGGCAGCCGTATCCTCACGATACCGTCCTGCCGGGGATTTTCGTCTCCACTATATGCCGTCTATATTATTCGCTCACTTTATTACCCAGCTTCAACTGCTTCGTCACTTCCTCGTAACCGGCCACAGTCATGGTCATCACCTTGACCTCCACCTGGTCACCCTTCGCGTAAAATTCCAGTTCTTTCTGCAGTTCATCCATAGATCTGATCTTATTGCCGCCAAACTCCGTAATGATATCGCCCTGCTTAAGACCTGCTGCCGCCGATGCCGTACCCGGATAAACCTGTGCGATATACACGCCCTCCGGCATACCGTAAGCCTGGGAGACCTCCTGGGTCACGCTGATGCCGGTAATGCCCAGATATCCTCTCTCTTCCTCAGCCACCTTGCTCTTGGTTTCCTTGAGCATCAGCTCCGCAATAATCGGACTTGCTGAAGAAATAGGGATCGCATAGCCCATGCCCTCCACGGCGCTGCCGCCGATCTTGTTGGAATTGATGCCGATCACCTCGCCCTTAATATTCAGAAGCGCGCCGCCGGAGTTACCGGGGTTGATCGCCGCATCGGTCTGGATAAAAGTACCCTCCACGCTGTCCCCGCCGTAGCCATTGCTTGCAGAGAGACTGATACTTCTGTCAAGTGCGCTGATCACACCCGTCGTAACGGACTGGCCGTATCCAAGGGAATTGCCGATGGCAATGGCCGGTTCCCCCACTTCCAGTGCGTTGGAATCACCCAGCGTAGCCACTTCAATTGCGTCTAAGGTCGAATCTGACAGTTCTGTCACCGGCACCGCAATGACCGCCAGATCCATCTTGGAATCCTGTCCCTTGATAAAAGCCTCCGCCTCGCTGCCCTCGTTAAACTGCACTGTCAGCTTATCGGTATCCGCCACCACATGGTAGTTCGACACAATCAGAAGCTCCGTATCATTTAATCCTACAATAATGCCTGAACCACTGGAATCCGCCTCACTGTCCATGGACTGGCCAAACCATGACATGGTTTCCGTATAATGGTTGTTCACCGCCACGATAGAGGGCATTACATTTTTTACTACCTCGGTTACATCCGTAACAACCATCGTTGCCGAATCCGACTGTTTGATTGCCGGCACATCCGCCGGCGCCTGAATCTCTGTATCAGTTTCCGCTGCCGCCATGGGAGCGCTTTCGGTCTTCTCCCGGGCCACCGCGTCTTTTTCTGTCATACCTGTGACGGCGTCCACCGCATACAGCCCGATTCCCGCGAAAAGCCCGAAGAGCAGCCCCAGAGACACCGCCAAAAGAGCTTTCTTAAAATAGCCGCCACCCTGTTTTTTCTCCCTGTGTTTCTTTTCCTTCTTCTGCTCCATCTGGGCATAACCGTTCGGATACGTATTTCCATACTGGTAATTCCCGGCGCTTCCCTGATAGGCGCTACCGCCTCCATATGCGCTCTGCCCGGTTCCTGCCCCGTAGGTGCTCTGCCCCGCGTTCTGTCCGTATGCGCTGCCACCCGCCTGGTTTCCCGTATACTGGTAAGACCGGTAACCGATCCCCCTCTGTTCAGACTCATTCCCTGTCTGAAGTCCCGTCTGTTCCGAACCCGTATGATTGGAATAATCGTTTGGATAATTGTTGTTGTCGTACATAATCCCGCTCCTTTCCACAAATCACGGACTCACGCCCGCCTGCTTTATTTCCCCTCGCTGATTATGTCCTAAGTATATCTGCCATTTGTGTTTAAATTGTGTTTATTTAAGGAATAAAATGTGATTTTCCCCACAGCTCAGCCAGCGTATCATCTAATCGACAAATCGTGCTTGCACGAATTTGACGGTTAAATGATACGCTGAGGGAGCGCCTTTTCATAAGCAAAAGAAGCTGCACAGCAGCGAAAAGCGCTGAAAGCGCGATTTTGCGCATGGCGCGGGCTGCGCAAACTCATTCCACAGTCACCGATTTCGCCAGATTCCTCGGCTTATCCACATCGCACCCTTTTCCGACAGCCACATAGTACCCGAAAAGCTGCAGGGGGATGATCGCCAGCGAATTGGCAAAATAAGGATTTGTCTCCGGAATGTAGATTACATAGTCCGCAGCCTTCTCAATCTCCTTGTTCTCCTCACAGGTCACCGCCAGCACAAAGGCGCCTCTCGCCTTCACCTCCACCATGTTGCTGATGGTCTTCGCGTAGAGCGCAGGCTGGGTGGACACCGCCGCCACAAGGGTTCCCTCCTCGATCAGGGAGATGGTGCCGTGTTTCAGCTCGCCCGCCGCGTAAGCCTCGGAATGGATATAGGAAATCTCCTTTAATTTCAGAGAGCCTTCCAGCGAGATCGCATAGTCGATCCCCCTGCCGATGAAGAACACGTCCTTCGCGCCGATGTAGCGGTTTGCAAATCGCTGGATCTTATTTTTATTGTTCAAAAGAAGCTCGATCTGATCCGGCAGACAGCGCAGGTCACCCAAAAGTGACGCATATGTCATATCGTCAATCTTTCCCCGCACTCTGCCGAATTTCACGGCCAGCAGATAAAGCGCCACAAGCTGGGCGCTGTAAGCCTTTGTAGTCGCCACCGCAATCTCCGGCCCGGCCCATGTGTACATGACATTGTCCGCCTCCCTGGCAATGGAGCTGCCAACCACATTGACAATACCCAGCACCTGGAACCCTCTCTTCTTGGACTCCCGAAGCGCAGCCAGCGTATCCGCCGTCTCGCCGGACTGGCTGATCACCACCACCATCGCGCCCTCCTCCAGAATCGGGTCGCGGTAGCGGAACTCAGAGGCCAGATCCACCTCCACAGGAATGCGCGCCAGTCCCTCAATCACATATTTCCCCGTGACGCCCGCATGATAGGCGGAACCGCACGCCACGATATGAATCTTGCTCACCGCACGGATCTCCTCATCGCTCATGTTGAGCTCCTCGATGACGATATCGTTATCCTTAATGCGGGGAAGAAGTGTATCTGTCACGGTCTTTGGCTGCTCGTACATCTCCTTTAACATGAAATGCTCATACCCGGCCTTCTCCGCCGCGCTGGCATCCCAATCAATAAAGACAGGCTCCTTTGTGGTTTCCTCCTCATCCACCGTATAAAAATGCATGTGATCTGCCCGCAGACGCACCACTTCCTGATTATCCACGTAATACACTTTGCGGGTATATTTCAGGATCGCCGGCACGTCAGAAGCGATAAAACAGCCGTCCTCATTCTGCCCTACGATCAGAGGAGAATCCTTTCTCGCCGCAAAAATCTGGTCGGGACAGTCCGCAAAAAGAATGCCCAGCGCATAGGAACCTTCCACACGATGAAGCACTTTTGTCACCGCCTCAAGGGGATTGCCCTTATAATAGTAATCCAGCAGGTGCGCCAGTACCTCCGTGTCCGTCTCCGACACAAAATGGTATCCACGGTCGGTCAGCATCTTCCGAAGCTGTAAATAGTTCTCAATAATGCCGTTATGTACCACGGTAATCGTCTCCGCCTCATTGAAATGCGGGTGCGCATTGGTATTGCTCGGCACGCCATGGGTCGCCCAGCGCGTATGTCCGATGCCACAGACCCCCGGCATGGTCTCCCCGCCCCGGGTGATATTTTCCAGAATCTTAAGCCGTCCCACCGATTTCGTGATATTGATCTTTCCGTCCCCGTCATAGATCGCCATACCCGCTGAGTCATACCCGCGGTATTCCAGTCTGGACAGTCCGTCCAGAATAATGGGCGCCGCCTGCTTCGTTCCGATATAACCTACGATTCCACACATCTCACCATATACCTCCCTGTCTCCTTAACTCCAATATTCCCTGTTGGAAGAACATGCCGTCACCAGTCTCCCTGGCAGCCGGCGATACCGTTTTCCCATCAGATATCCGGCGTATTTAAATCCGCTCTGTATGATAACATCCGGTATTTTGCCGCGCATCCCCTTCTTTTTCAGATGTTCCACCGTGCTCTTCACGAGCCGGATTCCCTCTGACTCCGAGGGATAGGCAGCGAACACCTCCGGGTGGTCCGCCTGGGAAACACCCAGATCAAAATTCCGCTTAAACTGCTGCCTGTATGTGTAATTGTGGGAGTGGTATACCTTTGCCTGCGCCGCGTAAGCGATACCATAGCCCGCCTCCACCGCCTTGGCAGCATAGAGCATATCCTCATTAAAGATTGCCCGGTTCACAAAGCCTCCCAGTGTGTCAAAAACATCTCTCCTGTATGCCGCACAGACATTGGAGCAAAAAAAAGTTTTTATGCCCAGTTCGGGAAGATCCGCTTTCGTCTTTACGCGGGACTCTGCCGGATAATTAAACTGTCTCGTATACCGCTCCGCCTCGCCGCTGTCTTTGCCGGAAAGCTGTCTGGCGTACGCTACCGCCACCTTTTCCCCCCGCAGACTCTCAAGCAGCCGCTCCAGCAAAAACTCATCTGCAGGCATGGCATCCTGCGTCATCATCACGAATACATCGGCGTCCGAGAGCTTCACACCATGATTCCTTGTCCTTCCGTGGTCAAACTCCCTCTTTGACAGATGCTTCACTGTTATATTATGATGCTCCCTTTCCAGGGTAGTACCGTAAAGCAGTCTGTCCAGATATTTCTGCTCCGTATTCATGAGAATAATCCGGCTCACAGGCACTGTCTGCGCCTGCAGTTTCTCTATCATCGTCAAAAACCCGCGATCAGGCTTGTAGACGGGAATAATCACGTCCACTCTCTCCACTTGTTCTTCCTCCATCTCTCATTTCCTGTCCCTGTCACTTTCTGACTCCGATCTGCTAATAAGCAGACTCAAAATGCTGCACATTTCCCGTTCGCGTTCTCCGGTCTGCGCAGAACGCATAGAAGGGGCTTGCAAGACAAGCCCCTTTGCTCTTATTTGTCTAAATATCCGTTTGTATCCTGATAAATCTTTTCGCTGCATTCCTTCACGGTAGCGGACGGCTCATAGTCGTTCGCGTCGAACAGGAACTTATGCAGCCACTTGACATTTTCCTCCAGACTGGTAGGAATGACACAGGAACCCTTCGACCCGATGGTTCCGGTAGCTCGCATATCCTCCTGCGGGAAGCCGTCTGTCTCCGTAATCTGGTAAGCTCCCACATCACCCAGCATCTCCACAATCTCGGACAGATCCAGGGAGGTATACACCTCTTCAAACACCGAGTTCGCTGTCTCCGTCAGCTTCGGCAGAGACGCCTTCTTCGCCTGATCCGCAACTGCGGTGAGCACCTCTCTCTGTCTCTCGGCACGCTTGAAATCGTCTCCGGCCGTATAACGGATACGGCAGTAACCTGTCGCCTGCAGGCCGTCCAGACGCTGGTAGCCGGTCTGTGTCACCGGTGTGTACTCTCTCTTTAAATCCTCCGCGATACAGAGCTGATAGTTGTTCAGATGGCTGATCTCCGAATCGTCCACGTCGATATCCACACCGCCCAGCGCGTCGATCGCATCCGTCAGTCCGGCAAAGCCGACCGTCACGAAATCTGTGATATTCATATCCAGATTCATATTTAACATATTGATCGCCTGCTCGGGACCGCCCTTCGCGTACGCCGCATTACATTTATTATACGAATCGTTGCTCAGATTCAGATAAGTATCACGATATACGGAAACGAGCTTACACTCTCCGGTATCCTGATTGATGGAAGCAATCATAATCGTATCGCTTCTGGTATTCTTCGTCAGTGCACCCGTGGTGGAATCCACGCCAAAGAGGGCAATGTTCCGATACCCCTTCATCGTTGTCTCCTCCGCCTTCTGCACGGTCTCGTTGATGATGATATCCTTCTCCTTGAGCTCTACCTTTCCGCTTCCCGTGCCGGCAAGTACCATATAGAGCACCATCACCGCTATAATTAAAATAATGATTTCTACAATAAAGAGGATAATACGTCTGCGCTGTTTCCTGGCCTGTGCCTTCTTCCCGGATTTCTTTTTCCCGGAACTCTTCCTGCCGGAAGAGCCGCCGCTTTTCCCGGAAGATTTCTTCCTGGGTCTTACTTCGTCCTCGTCATAATCGTCTACATATCTCTTAGCCATACTCTGTGCTCCCTCAGTCTCTGAACCAAATTCCAAAAGTCCGTTTTTTCATTTTGTCACATTCTGTCCAAAAAAGCAAGTTCTAATGGGCATATACTCTCACTGGCCTTGCAGCAAGTGCAAAGTCTAGGGCAGAACTGTTACAATTATACTACATCTTGATATAATTGCAATATGATTCCCGGTTTCTTCTGAAAGTCTTTCACAATTCTTAAGATTTTAGTATCTCTTCTAATAGGCATTTTTATTGATAAATCCCCTAAAAATCGTGAGAAACATAATCTTGATATCAAAGGACATCGTCCAGTTCTCGATATAAAAAATATCGAACTCTATCCTTCTTTTTATGGAAGTATCACCGCGGTATCCATTGATCTGCGCCCAGCCCGTAAGCCCCGGTCTGACCTGATGCTTGACCATGTAGCGGGGAATTTCTTCCTTGAACTGCTCCACAAACTGCGGTCTTTCAGGTCTTGGACCGACCACGCTCATATCGCCCTTTAAAATATTGAAAAGCTGGGGCAGCTCGTCTATACTTGTCCTTCTCAAAAATTTCCCCACTTTCGTGACGCGGGGATCATCCTTCGTCGTCCACCCCTTTTTCTCCGCGGACGGCTTCTGCACCTCCATGGTACGGAACTTGTACATGCGGAAAGGCTTATTGTGCAGCCCGATCCGTTCCTGCTTAAAGATCACCGGTCCTCTGGATGTACAGCCAACAGCGATGGCGGAGACAATCATCACGGGTGACGCCACCACTAGTCCCACCAGTGACACAAGGATATCCGTAATCCGCTTCATCCACCAGTTCAAGGTGTTTGTCAGCGGCACATAACGGATATTGATCACAGGAAGCCCCATCAGATCTTCCGTGTAGGGCCGGCTCGGGAACAGGCTGTTGTAATCGGGGATAAATTTTGTGTGTACGCCGGATTTTTCACACAGGTCCACGATATGTTCCAGATGATCGTAATCCTTCAAAGACAGGGTAATCGCTATCTCGTCCAACTTGTTTTCGGGGAGAATATAGAGCAGATTTTCAATGGTACCCACCACCTTCACGCCCTTGTAGAGCGTACCGGCAGGCACATGGTCATCCAGAATGCCGCGCACCACATAGCCCCACTGGGGATTGGAATTGATGCGCTTGATGTACTCCTCCGTGGCGCGGGAATACCCCACCAGAAGAATGTATTTCAGATTATAGCCCTTTTCACGGAAATACTGTAAAAGAATACGGATGAGCGAACGCCCCAGCGTGGTCAGAACGATGTTGATCCCGTAAAACATCGCCATCATGGTACGTGAGAAATGGATCTGCGCGATCAGGTACCAGCCTGCCATCATAATTACCATGCCCACCGTGTTCGCCTGGAAAATATTCAGGATCTCATATCGGTGTACCGTAGCCCTCTTGGGGGAATACAGGTTAAACGCATAATATAAAATCAGATACCCGGGCACGATCAGATAGAGCATTTCAAAATATGTGCCCATAGAAAGAGCACCGACATTAGGGTCGATGTCCGAAAACGGGCTGGCAAACTTCAAGTACCATGCCAGCATATAGGACGCTGCTACGATCACGGCATCCAGCACAACGTGCAGTCTGTTGAAATATTTCTGGTTATCTTTTATCATAATCAGTCTATGCTCTATGCATTGCCCACCGTCGGTATTTCTTATATCATATTTACCATAAGTAGTTTTTGGCAAAATTATTCACAGATGCCATTATCGCAAAATGATTACACTTATTTTATAATAATCGTGAAAAAAAAACAACCTATATTATACAAAGCACATTTTCTTGCGCTTATGCGCAAAATCTATACAACATATTGCGTATAAGCTCCCACTGAATCCGCAGATAGACAGGCAGACGTCCCGGCAGGAAGCGCACCCGTCTCTCCCTGCCCTGCCGGGAACGGCAAAGTCCGATTCCCTTCCTTGTGCCCTTCCACCAGTTTTTGCCAAGCCCCTTCCGGCAGTAGAAAAGAAACTTCACCAAAAAGCCGGCCAGCAGAAAAGGCAGATTGAGAAAAATCTGCAAAAAAGGCATATTTTTATAGACCAGATAAACGCTGTTCGCGGCGGTGAGCTCCGCCTTAAAAGCATTGTAGCGGGAGCCGGAGGACGCGCTGCCCGCGTGATATACCACTGCCCCCGGCACATAGAGATTCCGGTAACCGAATATTTTTGCCCGGTAGCCCAGATCCACATCCTCCAGATACGCAAAGTGATTCTCATCCAGCAGACCAATCTTCCCAAGGATGCTCCTCCGGTAAATACAGGCGCCACCGCAGGCGGAAAAAATCTCTCTCGGCCGCTCATAATCCGCAGCCGGCTTGTCCTTTCCCGCCGCAAAAGCCCAGCCCAGCGCGCAGTAATAGTCCCCCGCGTCGTCGATCATCTCCGGGCGGTACATATTCACCATCCGCGCCGCCCCGGAAAAGGCTTTTTTGTCCCCGTCAAGCGCACGTTCCAGCGCACGGACAAAGCCCGGCTGAACGGTCGTATCGTTATTCAATAAAATAACATATGCCACATTATCTTTCCCGCTCTCCTCAATCCCCCGGTTCACCGCCCCGCAGAACCCGTAGTTCCTATCCAGAGCCATCACCCGCACAGACGGAAACTTCTCCTCCACAAGCTCCCTGCTCCCGTCCTCGGATCCGTTGTCCACCACAATCACATGCGCAGGCTCATCCGCCAGCGAGGCAAGGCAGTTCTCTATATATTTGATTCCATTATAGTTGGGAATGATAATCGTTGAGCGAAATCCGCTACCCCTCCCGGGATTGCCCCCGCCCTTAATCTCATGCGGCATTTTTCTACCTCGTTTCCTTTTCTATACATTCGCCACAGGCAGGTGCAAGGCTTCTCATAATCCTCTGCCGTCTGCCATTCGCTATGAAATATGAACCGTAATGCCCGGATCCCACACCACAAGATACCCCGCCTCTCGCACCTTCTCTCCAAGCGCCATACTCAGCTTCCGGTACCCCGCCTCGTCGCAGGTAAGCCCCGACACGTCCACAATGCGGATTTTCTTCCTCACACGCCCCTCCTTTACGGTAAGGCTTTTCTCACGGTACGGCAGCCCTGTAATCTCAGAAAATAACGGTCGTAACTCTTCTCTCAGCCGCATACAGCGGATATCCACTGCCGCGCAGTCCTGCCGCAGCACGGCAAGGTGCGTACTCCCTCCCGTGAAGCGGGAATACAATCCCTCATAAAGGCAGCGCCCATCCTCATCATATCCGCCTGCAAAAATACATCCTTTCCCGTCAAGAATCCGTCCGCCCATCATGCCCACATCATGCCTTTCGCCCAGCAGATCTGGCTCATAGACAATTCGGTAAAAACCCAGATGCAGGCTGTGCTCCACCGCTACCCGGAAACCGCGCCCGGCGCAAAAATCCGCAAGCGCCCGCCGGCCCGCCTCATAGGCGTAGGTTTTGCTCCCCGTATTCAGCGCCGTGGAATCCCGGTGGGAGCGCCAGTGGTAGAGCACCTTCGGGATATGACAGATGCGTTCGCTCTGCGGAGCCAGAGTGTCCGCCGGCCAGAGGTTGTCCACCACCCGCAGTACCAGGTCGTAATCCTGCGCACCGTCATAGTCCGCCCGCAGTTTCAACCGCTTCATAAGCTCTGTCTCCACCGCCATAAAGTGGCAGATATAGTTATTTGACAATATTAAATCCAGATTGAACTTCTTCTTTTTATTAGGAAATACAAAGGTTTGCGCGCCTTCGTCGTACTTGTCTTCGTCAGAATATAAAAGTGCCGGAGCACATCCCATCTGTCTGCCGCGACGCACCCGGCGTGCCATCTCATATAACGCATCAGGTGTTATGAAATCGTCATGATCGAGAAGCGCAATATAATCTCCCTTCGCAAGTTCAATTCCCGCATTGGTATTCCCGGCAATGCCTCTGTTCCCGGAAAGACGGCGGTAGCGTATCCGCAGATCGCCTGTCTCGTGAATGGTCTGCCTCACCGTGCGCTCCACGGCGTCGCCCTCACTCGCGTCCGCAATCACCAGTTCCCAGCGGGCATAACTCTGCGCCTGCACAGAGGCCACCATCTCCCGCAGATATGTCTCCTTCGTCTCATAAGCCGGCACAACAATACTGAACAGACAGGAATCGTCCGCCGTCTCCTGTCTCTGCGCTGCCAGCGTCTCCGCATCGGGAGGCAGATAGTGGTAATCTGCCTTTTTCTCCTCCTGCACGCGCTCCGCCGCCGCGTAAAAAGTTCCCGCCAGTCCGTTCTTCTTCAGATAATTTACAGTTTTTCTCACGTTATCGATTTTCAGTATCCGGTTTCCCACTGCAGTGTCTCCTGTTTTTCCCGCACATAAGCCGTCACAATCAGTTGTGTATACGGGTATGCGTCCTGTCTATACCGTTTTCTATTCCTGCGCATCGCACATATAAGCAGGCCGCCCCGCACTTAACATGCCTGGGCGGCCCCTTACTTCCTATTATTATGCCATTTTTAGATATTCTTCTTTACTTCCTCTGTCAGCCTCTCCAGTCTCTCCTGTGCGTCCTCCAGGCTCGTACCTTTCACGCCCATGTAGAACTTGATCTTCGGCTCCGTGCCGGAAGGTCTTGCGCAGCACCAGGAGTCGTTCGTCAAGTCAAAATAGAGAACGTTGGACTTGGGCAGCCCGGTTTCTCCTGTCTCCCCTGTCTCCAGGTTCAGCGTCTTTCCTGTATCGTAGTCCCTGAACTCCTTCACCGTAAGCTCACCGAAGCTCTTAGGCGGATTCTGGCGCAGCTTGTTCATCAGATCTTCGATCTCCTTCGCGCCCTCAATGCCTTTCTTGGTGATGGAATACTGGCTCTCTTTATAGTACCCGTACTTCTCATAGAGGTTAATCATCTGATCCCAGACGGTTCTGCCGTTCTTCTTGCACCATGCCGCCATCTCGCACAGACACATTACTGCCACGATCGCGTCCTTATCCCTGGCGTGGGTGCCCGCAAGGCAGCCGTAACTCTCCTCCAGACCGAACACATAGTTGTTGGAGCCGGTCTGCTCAAAAAGCTTGATCTGTTCACCGATAAACTTAAAGCCTGTCAGCACCTCGATAAATTTTACTTTATAATCCTCGGAGATCGCGCGCGCCATATTGGTGGTCACAATCGTGGTCACCAGAGCGGGATTCTCGGGCATCTTTCCTGTCGCTGTCCGCTCACGCAGGATGTATTCCGCAACGAGCATGCCGGACATGTTACCTGTGAAAGGCACATATTCGCCGGACTTGGTGTCCAGTGCGTAGATGCCGAGTCTGTCGGCATCGGGATCGGTTGCCAGAACGATATCGGCATTTTTCTCCTTCGCCAGCTTCAGCGCGAGGGTGAATGCCTTGGGATCTTCCGGGTTGGGGTAGTCAAGCGTCGTAAAGTCGGGATCGGGCATCTCCTGCTCGGGCACAACGTATACGTTCTTGAAGCCAAGCTCGGAGAGAATCCGCCTTACAGGCACATTGCCCGTACCGTTAAAAGGAGAGTAGACAATCTTCATGTCCTCAGCCATCTCCGCGATCACTTCGGGATGGATGATCTGCTTTTTCAGTTCCGCCATATACTTGTCATCAATCTCTTTGCCGATGACTACATAGAGGCCGGCTTTCTTCGCCTCCTCCTTGTCCATGGTCTTCACAGTATGGTAATCGGTCACGTTGTTGACTTCCTCGATGATCTCCACATCCTTGGGCGCTGTCACCTGCGCGCCGTCTTCCCAGTAACACTTGTAGCCGTTGTACTCCGGCGGATTGTGGCTCGCCGTGATCACGATACCGGAAATACAGCCAAGCTCTCTGAGTGCGAAGGATAACTCGGGTGTCGGGCGAAGCGCGTCAAACACATACGCCTTGATGCCGTTCGCCGCAAGACACAGGGCCGCCTCATCCGCGAACTCGGGAGACATTCTTCTGGAATCGTAGGCAATCGCCACGCCCTTCTCCTCGCCGCCCTGTTTCTTTATGTAATTGGCAAGACCCTGGGTCGCTTTGCGCACCGTGTAGATGTTCATGCGGTTGGTACCCGCGCCGATCACACCGCGAAGTCCGCCTGTGCCGAAAGCAAGCTCCTTGTAAAAGCGGTCCTCAATTTCCTTCTCATCATTTTTGATCGCCAGAAGTTCCTGTCTGGTCGCCTCGTCAAAGTAAGAATCCTCCAGCCAAAATTCAAACTGCTCTTTGTAGCCCATTTTGAAACCCTCCTTTTATATTATAACATATGTTATCTAACTCATAAAGTGTAGACGGATTGACCGCCCTTACAAAGATTATAGTAAAAGCGGATGATTCGGTCAAGTTCTTTCAGACTTCCTCTTTTTTTCGGGAAGCTTCAGTGCAAAGTCACTGCGGTCCAGCGAGAAATTCGGATTGTAGTAAGGATCCCCCTGCTCTAACAGCTCTTTCCAACGCTTTCTGAACAGCTCCGACTCCTTCTCATAGCGCCCGGCGTTTTCTCCCACCAGATCCGTTCCCCTCGAAGCCGACTCATAGTGATACAGTTCCGCAAAGGGTGTAAAGACATTCACCCGCCCCGCCTTCCACGCGCGGATGCAGAGGTCGACATCATTCAGAGCCACGGCAAACGCCCCCTCCAGTCCGCCCAGTCCTTCGTACAGCGACTTTCTCATCATCAGGCAGGCCCCTGTCACCGCCATCACATTCTGGGCGTAACACAGCCTTCCCATATAGCCGAGGTTCTGGTGATCGACGCGGTAATGGCTGTGCCCCGCTGTCCTGTGTGCCCCGAGTCCCAGAACCACGCCCGCATGCTGGATCGTTCTGTCCTCATAGTAAAGCTTTGCTCCGACCGCACCCACATCCTCTCTCTGTGCATACATCAGAAGTTCCTCGATCCAGTCGGGTGTTATGACACTAGTGTCATTATTTAAGAGCAGCACATATTCGCCCTTCGCCTGAGAGACACCAAAATTGTTAATTCTCGAATAATTAAAATCTCCCTCGTAGTTGACAACTCTGACCGCCAGGTTCTCCTGTATCTGCCTGTAGTAAACAAAAATTTCATCCGAGACGCTGTTGTTCTCCACTACAACGATCTCGTAATTGTCGTAAGTGCTTCGCTCCAGTATGGAGGAAATGCATCGCATCAGATCCTCCAGATGGTCTTTGTTCGGAATGATGATGGAAACCATCGGATTTCCCAGAATCTCATATTTGATCTGGAAAATCGTCTCAAATGCCTTAGTGGAAGTAATCTCAAAGTTTTTAAAGCCCTGTGCGGTCAGATGCGCCGCCACCGCCCCCTTTGCCGCCTCAATGGCATAGCTCTTCGCGCTGATGTCAGAAGCCACGCTGCCCGCGTGGGAACGCCAGTAATACAGAAGCCTTGGCACATGCACCACGCACTTTGCGCGGGAAGTGAGCCGCAGAATCATGTCGTGATCCTGGCTGCCGTCAAACTGGGAGCGGAACAGCTCCGTCCCGTCCAGAAGGCGTCTCGCAAACGCGCTGAAATGGCAGATGTAATTGTTTGCCCGCAGATTGTCCGGCGCGTAATCCGGCTTGAAATGCAGGGTGATCATATCGTCGATGGTCCCGCTGCCCTTGAACGTCGCCTCGTCGCAGTAGATATAGTCCGCTCCTTTCTCGCAGATCACCTTCGTATACTCGAAGAGCACACACGGATGCAGCACGTCATCATGGTCGAAAAGCGCGATATAATTACCCGAGGCCATGGACAGGCAGACGTTGGTGTTGCCGGAAATACCTTCATTCTTCTGAAGCTTCTTATACAGAATCCGGCAGTAAAGACTGCTGCTTGGGCGCAGATACTGTTTATCCTTCTCCATGTATTCCCTGCAGACCCGCTCCACATAGGCGTGTTCCTCGTCCGACCCGTCCGCCAGACAAAGCTCCCAGCCTTCGTACGTCTGATCCATAACAGATTCTATGGCCTGCCGGAGAAATTTTTCCGGCGTATTGTAAAGCGGCATAAGGATACTGAATTTGACCTCCCTGTCAAACTTATGGAGCCGCTGTCTCGCCGCCTCCTCCAGTTCCGGAAAACTTGCCGTCCCGTGCTGTGTCCTCGCCTGCCGCTCGATCTTCTTGGCATTCAGCTTGCGGATGATCCCCTTCAGGCTCCCGTAATAGCCGAGACGCTGCTTCACCCGGACAAGCTTGTGGAACAGTGTGCGAAGCGGTCTGGACATGCGCCAGAGAAAACTTCCCTTGATTCTCTCCAGCTTTTGCTGCGTCCGCACTTTCTTCTGCTCCGCCTCCGCAAGTTTTCCCGTGAGCACGCGGCCCCGGCGTCTCTCCCTGTCATAGGCCTCCTTATAAAAGCGGAGCGCCTCTGTCTCCGTCATCCTTTTCCTCTCCATACCGTTCCTTTCTGAAACTCTTTTCCTGTCTTCCCGTCCGCTGGCCGGCAGCTATGTCCGCTTCGGCAAATGCCGACCGGTTTTCCCTATGAGACGACAAGTTTGCACCCGGACCATGCCACCAAAGTCATCTCCGGATCCGTTGTGCCCGACGCTTCCGGCTCCGCCAGCATACCGACCTGGTATTCTCCCTTCGACAGCTCTTCCCGCCGCAGGCGCAGAACAAACCCCGCCAGTCCGATATTTTTCTCCTGCTTGAGAATCTCCTCCACATCCACTCTGTGCCAGTCCACCGGAGCCGCAAGATAACCTGCTCCGTCTGTTCTGCGCAGGATTACTTTCCTCCTGAAAGCTGCGTTGTCGGCGCCGGGGACATAACTCCACCCCATAATCCACAGGATATCCGGCTCATCAGCCAGTATCTTCTGCTGGGGTCTGGCCAGATCCACAGTCAGCTGCAGCGCACCGCGCCCGGCTTTTTTTAACAGTTTGCGCAGGACAGGCCTGGATAAAAACGACGCTTCCTGTACACAGAGATGATCCTCGTGGGAAAACTTATAATTACACATATAATATGACGCATTGTCAATCAGATCCTTGTGGTAGAAAAGGTCTTTCCCCCGAAAACGCGGGTGCTTTCCATAAAGCGCCTCCTTCTCCGAAAGCAGCCTTTCCCATTTTCCCTCATTCTGCTCATCCAGACCGCGGCTTAAGGACTCATGGTGCCAGAGAATCGCATCGTTTCTCTGCACATTGACATAGCCCGCCTCCAGCAGCTTAAAACAGAAATCCACATCATTGTAGGCCACCGGCAGGCTCTCGTCCATACCGCCCACCTTCTCGTACTTTGCCCGGGAGACCATCAGACAGGCTGCCGTCACCGCCGCCACATTGTAAGTGACCCTGTTTCTCCCAAAATAATAATCCTCCTCGTCGGGGAAGGTGACGAGCTTATGGGAAGGACCGATTTTCAGGTTTGTGACACCCGCGTGCTGGATCTTCTCCGTACCCGCATACCACAGCTTGGCGCCGACAGCTCCCACATGGGGCAGCAGAGCCTGCCCCGCCATACGCTCCAGCCAGCTCCCCTCTATAATCTCAATATCATCGTTCATCAGAAGAATCAGATCGCCTTTCGCCTTCTTCTCGCCCAGATTGCACATCCGGGAAAAATCAAAGGGCATCGGCTCATAAATATAGGTAAAGCCGTAAACTTTCCGCAGCGCCTCCATCTTCTCCCGATTCTCTTCGCTGCTGCCGTTATCCACCACAATCCACTCATAATAGCGGTACAGCGTCCTTTCCCTGAACGAACGGAGACATTTCTCCAGCACCTCCGGATGGTCTTTGGACGGAATGATCACAGACACCACGCGGTGCGGCGCAATCGCCGTATTTTCACTGCCGGACCGGGTACACCGCTCTCTGCCGGAAACGGAAGTATCATAGATCAGGTGATAGATATCCGGATCCGCCCCCTGCTTCAGCACGCCGCGGCCGCCTCTTCGCATCAGCATATCCTCTTTGAGTGTCACATATCCGGAAGAGGCGCCCGTCAGAAAATGTCCTTCAGCGAGCTCCTTTTTTAAGCTTGCCTGCACCAGAGAAAACTGTTCCCTCGGTGAAACACTCTGCAAGAGCGCGGCAGATTCTCCCTCCGGCAGATGATAGCTTCTGTGGTAAAGAACCGACTCCAGATGTCCGATGGCAGCCTGCCTCTTTCTGAAAATCCCCCCCGAAAGCTCCTCGATCTTTTCCTCCAGCCGCAGGCAAAGCTCATAAAAGCCAAGATCCGGATCTTTCATACTCACCATCCGGTAACTCATACTATCAAGAACACCAACCCGGACCGCCACAAAGTGTCCCCAATACTGGAACGCAAGAAGGGTGTCCGGGGAATACGCCGGTTTAAACCAGGGCTCCATCCGCTTCGTCAGATCCTCCCAGTAAAAATCCTCATCCGCATAAGCCAGAAGACATGCGCTGTTTTTTATAAAGTAAGACCGCACCTCTGAAAACACATGGGGCGCAAGCAGGCCATCGCCATAAGTCAGAATACGGACATCGGTCTCCGGCACCGCAATCTCCCGGAACCCCTGTACGACGATCGGCTCCGGCGAATTAATAACACCCGCATTTTTATTTTCACATTCCGCAATCCACTGTTGATAAGGGTTGGACTGCCGCCAGAGAGTCTCTTCATACGCCTGTTTCTGCTCATCCGTCGCGTGAATATCTGACAGTTTCTCCGCCGCCACCGGCATTCCCTTTATCCTGCGTGCCACGCCCCGCAGAGGAGCCGACGCTTTCGCCGCCATCCGGTATAACGGATTGGAACAGATACGGTTCAGATTATCCTGCAGATCTGCCTGCCGCCTTTCCGCATCCGCAATGCGTCCGGCCATCTGGGTATTCTTTTTTCGTTCCTCCTCATAGGCAGCCATATAATAGCCCACCCAGTCATAGCGGTTTTTCCGAATGCTCATCAGTTAAACAAACCTCTTTTCTGCAAATGTTTCATGGTTTCCGCCGGCATCGCGGTCACTTCCATGACCGCCTCCAGATGATTTTCCTCCTCTGAAGGAAGCCCCCAGAGCGAGAGGGTGATATTCGGGTCATCTGTGGGAAAGGCATAGGTGTCCTCCCCGATTTTAAACCCGTTCATCTGCAACTGCTTCCCTTTCAAGGGAACCTCCACACCGTTCCAGCCGATCCTCTTTATATAAATCACACAGGCATGGCTGCCGGGATCAATCCGGACCGCACTTCTCCCCCTTGCAATACACACGGAGAGTTCCACCGTTCCCTCCCCGGTGCGCAAAACCTGTTCTCCGTCCTCCTCCGGGAAAAAGGACTGTTCCTCCCTAAAGCCCTTCCCTGTATCCTCATAGATCTGTATGCGGTTGTCCACCGACTTATTTCCTGATCCCTCACAAAGATCCGTAAGGTTCAAGACAGGCTGACCGATCGCCTCTCTCATCTCTGCCATGGAAAGTCGTTTGCCCGTCACGTATTTCTGAAACTTCATCTCCTGCCTGCGATACTGTTCTGCCTCAGCCTGCCCGATTTTTAGCTTATCCATTATTAAATCCGGATTTAACTTATTTCTTTTCTCGTCTTCAAGCAGATAACAGTAGAGAGCTCGAAACGCGATTTCCTTCGTCTCGATAGTCTTGTCAAAGGTCCATTCGCAATCAATCAATCCCCATTTTTCTTCATTAAAATAATAATCGTTATTGCTGTTCCGGTTTTTCCCCGCCTTTTCATCACGGATGTTACTTCCTTGTGGAATCAACAGATTTGCGAATATTAAGTCGTAATCTGCGATCTCCTTTTCCTCGCCCCAGGAAATTCGCTTCAGATACTCGTCGAACAGATTATGAAAGCCTTCCAGATCATTTTCCTCCAGGCGCTCGTCGAGCATTTCTTCCAGCGTCCTGCCTTCCAGAAATTTAATCGAGATATAAGGCGCGCCGTCCGCCGCTAACTCCAACTTGCATTCATTGACCTCCAGAAGACTTCCCTCATACCGTCCTGCCAGCTTTTCGCAGACCGAAGCTGTAGTTTCTATGTGTTCCCATGCCGCCTTTGATAACGGATGTTTTTCTATTCTTTTTCCGAATCCCGTACTTCTCTGCAGCGTTTTAATCTGAAACGCTTCCCTTCTGTCGTTGGAATACTTCACATACTCTTCCGACAGCGTCGGTCCCAGAAGGAGCATATAGGAATTGGAAAAGAGCGGGAACTGTCCTTCCTTCAGGATTGTGTCAAAAACTCGTTTTTCATCAAAGAGCTGTATTCTCTCACGATCAAAATTGCGCATGTTATTTGATAACTCCCCCCGCTTCGGAAGCCTCCTGTCGGAATAGAGGGTCGTCATAAACTTATAGTCCGGATAGGGGTAATACATCTGCGCCTCCGCAAATCCGCAGCGCTTTGCAATCGCCAGAAGTCCGTCCCTCGTAAAGGTCCGCACCACGCCGCCATCCGGGTAGTCCTCAATGCCACCGAAATACGTGCCCAGATGGTCTTCCCTGCACCCCGCCCAGTATTTTAATCCAAATTTATTTTCTATGGCGATAGCGATATGTCCCCCCGGCTTCAGATGCTTCTTAATAATACGCAGGAAGTCATCATAGGGCGTCTTTGAGCCGATATACGCCTGCGCGTACTCAAAGACGCCGATCAGGCAGATATAATCGTAATCCTCCGGCAGCACCGGCTCCACATCCTGAAAATTCCCCACATGGATCGTCACATTATCCGCCTCCATATGCCGGTACGCGTTGATCATGCTCCGCTTTTTGGAGAGTTCCACGCAGGTCACTTCCCCGGCCCGCCTGGATAGCGCTCCCGTGATCGCACCGCAGCCCGATCCAACCTCCAGCACCTTCATGGCACGGCTGATCGGCAGCCACTCCACAATATTCTCCCTGAGCGGAGAAAGATGATAGAGCACCTCCCAGCTCTTCCTATCCTCTATGATCCCCGGGTACTCCACCTCCGCACAGTCCCTCGCAATCGCAAGCAGCTCGTCCTCTATTTCCCCATCGCAATACAGGTCTTCTCCGGGGTATTTTGTTAAATCTAGCTTTATTTTTCCTATCTGTTCTATTTTATCTTCCGCCATATCCTGTTCTCTCCCATCCAAATCCGCCGGGTCTTTTTCATTCCAATTTCGCAGCCATTTCCAAAATCCGCATAAATTCTACATTTATATCGCATGATATTTTATTTCTTCCATAAAATAACACCGTTTTTCTAATTTCTATTTTTGACTATATCAGTCATTAGTTCGTCTCATTCTTTAAAACCTGTTTAAATCTTCCAATTCGAACTTCTGTCACTGATCCGGCTCCTTCGCAAAGGCAATCGCTGATCAGCCATCTTTTCTCCGAAATAACATAAGTTATTTCCATCTTTCGCGGATTTTTTTATTCCGCATCCTGGATCGCCATAAAATAACGTTCATGATTCATCCCATACACTTCCGGCACACAGCCGGAAAATCCACATATCACCCGCTATTTAACAATGACCGTTGAGTTCATATCATAGAACCCCACTGTATCCTTATCAGAAATCACCGTCACACTCAGCACATCATACAGCCTGTGATACACCGTGAAATCATCCTCCTCGTACCCTGTCACACCGAGCGAGAGGAGATAATCGCCGCCCTGCAGGTTCATATCCTGCGTAAAGGTAATCTCCTTCGTCTCCCCGGCCTCCACGGACTCCAGAAACGCCTTCTCGAACATCGTATTGGTGCCCGTGATCTCCGTACCCCGCACATTTTTGATGGTAAAGGCAAATATAGGAGCCGCAATCTTCTCCATCATCTCCACACGCATGTGAATGGTAAACGCGCTTCCCTTTAGTATGGTAGCGGTTTCCGTCCCCTTCTCATCCGTAATATAGTATTCCGTTATCTGCGCCTTTTTAGAACCGTACTCCAGAAGATCAGGGTTTTCGGCGCAGCCAATCATCCGGTTGCCTGCCGTCTCTTTCTGTTTCTGCCCGCTCAGCCTGCTGCCGTCCACACCTTTCGCCGCCATGGCGCGAAGCTGCTCATCGTCCAACAGACGCTCTCCCTCCGCCTCCGGCGGTGTATACTGCCCGACAAGCACCTGTTTGTACGTGTCTATCATCTGTTTCGGCATGCCTTCGCCAAGCTTGATCCCCTGATTTAAGAGCACCACACGGTCACAATATTTGCTGATACTGCTCAGGTCATGGCTGACAAACACGATCGTCTTGCCCATCTCCTTAAACTCTTCAAACTTGTGATAGCATTTTGCCTGAAAAAAAACATCGCCCACTGAGAGCGCCTCATCCACAATCAGGATCTCCGGGTCGATATTGATCGCAACCGCAAAAGCCAGCCGCACAAACATGCCGCTGGAATAGGTTTTTGCCGGTTGGTACACATAGTCCCCGATATCCGCAAAAGCGAGAATTTCATCCAGTTTCTGGTCGATCTCTTTCTTGGAAAAACCGATCATCGTACCGTTTAAATATATATTTTCAATGCCGTTATACTCCATATTAAAACCGGCGCCCAGCTCCAGCAGGGCGGAGATGCGTCCGTTGACCTCCACATTTCCCGCTGTGGGTGAAAGAACGCCCGTTATTATTTTCAGAATGGTGGATTTTCCGGAACCGTTGGTACCGATAATCCCCACGCATTCCCCCTGTCTTATGGTCATATTGACGCCCTTCAGGGCGCGGTGCTCCGTATGGTGCTTTCTCCGCCCGATGCGCAGCGCTTCTTTCAGCCTGTCCAGGGGCTTGTCGTATAGCTTATACACTTTTTCCAGGTCTGTGACCTTAATCGCAATGTTATTGTCCATAACTCATTTCCTATTCTACCACTATCATTATGAAAGCCCTGTAATGATACGGGCAAAATGTTCCCGATGCCGTCCTGTGAAGGAGCCTGTGATTTTCCCGGCATTCCGTTCTATATCCGACAATTTCGGAACATGGATGTACCGAAAAGCCCGACCTTTATAATACATCCGCAAAATGACTGCGCAGTCTTCTGAACACCAGCGTCCCAATACAGAACATACTGATTGTAAAGATCCAGAAATATGTGGAAGAGTAAAAGTGCTCCCAAAACCATTCTTCCTCGAAAATTGCGCTTCGGTAACCGTTTACAATATAGACAAGCGGATTCAGCTTAAAGAGTGTCTTCATGTTGTCGTTTGGCAGCATTTTGATGTTCCACATAATGGGGGTTGCCCACATGCCGATCTGGAGCGCAATGCTGATCACCTGCTGCAGATCCCGGATAAAGACGACCAGCGCACTTGTCAGATAGCTCAGCGCCAGCACAAAGAATACCAGACACAGGCTGTAATAGAGAAGCTGTACGGTGTAGACGGTGGGGGTATACCCATAGCAGACCGCAACCACCAGCAGGATTCCCACAAAAAATACGTGAATAAAAGTTGCCGCAACCACCTTGATAATCGGCAGAATACTGATGTTAAACACCACTTTCTTCACCAGATAGGTATACTCCACGAGCGCCATCGTCCCCTGGGAGATCGCCTCCGAAAAGTAGAACCATGGCACCAGCCCCGCCATCAGATAGAGCACATAGGGCGGTTCCACGCCGTCCGCCGCCACAAAGGCCACCCTCGCCTGAAATACTTTGTCAAACACAATCCAGTACATCAGCACCGTCACCACAGGCTGTGCCAGTGCCCACAGCATGCCAAGATACGAGCCTGCATAACGCTTCTTAAAGTCATTTTTCGCCAGTTTCCAGATCAGCCCCCTGCTCTGGAAAAGCTCTAACGGAATGGTCACAATCCTGTCGTAATAAATCGTAAATATAGTGCAGGTAAATGTGATCAGCACGCAGCCGCTGACCTTTTTCATACGCTCCGTCACCTGGTCAGCGAGCGGATTGTGATGCAGGATCAGCACGGATGCCAAAAGCAGACCAAGACCCCAGAATATAGCTATCGCTGCGGACTTAGGAAATCCTTTTTTCTTTTTTACGTATCCTTCTTCCTTTATCTTCTCACTCATACTGCGCCTTCTCTTCATCCCCGCGGGTTTTGTACTTCCAGTTCAGCTATGCCGCCTTTGCTGTTAAGCTTCAGAAGTACTTCTCGCACTTGTGAACGCGGAAAATCCATTCCACTTCTTGTCCTTGTCGGACATCACAAGCTCCATCCCCTCCGGGATCGGCCATTTGACCCCGATCTCGGGATCGCTCCAGAGAATGCCACCCTCGTCGTTGGGATGGTAAAAATCTGTACATTTATAGGAAAATTCCGCATAATCCGACAACACCAGAAAACCGTGGGCAAAATTTTTCGGAATAAAAAACTGCTTTTTATTCTCCGCCGAAAGTATCACGCCATGCCATTTGCCGTAAGTTGCGGAACCGGGCCGCAGATCCACCGCCACGTCAAAGACTTCGCCCGCAATCACCCGCACCAGCTTGTCCTGCGGATACTTGATCTGAAAATGCAGCCCTCTGAGCACGCCTTTCACGGAGGAAGACTGATTATCCTGCACAAAAATCTGATCAATCCCCGCCTCCTTGTAGTCTTCATAGTGGTAGGTCTCCATAAAATAACCCCTATTATCTCCAAACACCGCCGGGGTAATCACCTTAAGTCCTTCAATTTCGCACGTCTCCACCGTTATTTTTCCCATCACAATTTCCTCCTTATTTACCATTTACCGTCTGCCGTTCAGCACATGCACATTCGCTGCCTGCCGTTCAGCA
>CASWVG010000035.1 GCA_949472775.1 uncultured Lachnospiraceae bacterium | reverse complement strand
GAGACAATGGGGAAGGCGGCAACGGAGCAGGAACCGGAGACAATGGGGAAGGCGGTAACGGAGCAGGAACCGGAGACAACGGTGAAAGCGGTGATGGCACAGGCGCGGGCGATAACGGTGAAGGTGGCGATGGTACAGGGGACCCGGACACAGATATACCTTTGGCGGATGGTGAAAAGCCGACGCAGCCGGCAACGATAGAGTGGATTCACGGTACCGATTTTCAGTGGGTTTGTGATGAAGATTATGAGACTGTAGAGCAGGATGTGTATACATTCCACCCGGAGTGGACCACAGACTGGTTTTATGATGAGACAGTGGAAGGGGCGGCGGTGCCGACGATTACGGTGAGTTATGTCGACCCGGCGACAGAGATATCCTCAGAAGATGAGCTCGCGGCGGCTTTTGCTGCAGGAAGTACGAGAATTATATTACATAATGATATTGAGCTGACGAAACCTCTGGTGCTCCCGGCGGACGCTATTATTGAGCTGGATGGTGACGGACATAGCCTGACCCGGGGGAAAGAAGGAGAAGACTCTGACACATTCCTCGGTATTATGATCAATATGGACGGTACAGATTACACGAGGGATAGGTTTGGCAGATTAACACTCACCAATATTACAGTGGACGGAACGGCTGACCGCGCGGCAGCGCCCGCGATTGTGGACTGGGGAAAACTGACACTGGGAGAGGGCGCTAAGGTTATTGCAAACAATAACTACGGTACGCCCGGGAATAGTGAGGGACATACAGAGGGAATTCCGGAGTATGGCGGCGGCATCTGCGTGTATCGTGAGCTGGTTCTGGAAGATTACGGACAGCCGTCGGTTACGGGAAACTATGCGGATCTGTTAGGCGGCGGCGTTTACCTTGAAAGGAATGCGGAGCTCTGGCTGTATGGCGATGTGATTAAAGATAACACGGTAAAGGAGCCGGCTGACGAGCATGGTCCGGATCTTTTTGCCAGACCGTACAGCAAGATCCACTATAATAAAGACGTGTTTTCCGATATTCAGAGCTGGCCGACTTTTTATCTCTCGAAGGGAGTGATTCTGATCCCGATCGGCGAGGATGAGGAGATACCGGAGCCCGAAGAGGGGAGTAAGAAAGAGATTTACATTGCCGCTTCCAAGGACAGCGGATACAGTGCGGCGGAGCTTCTGGAATTGAAGCAGAGGCTGCAGGCGTTGGGATACAAGGTGATCTCGAATCAGCGGACAGAGATCGACACGACGGATCTGCGCAATTGGAATGTGTATGATCACTATGATACGGGTCTGTGGCCCGGAGGGAGTGGAAACACGCCTTCGTCGGAGTGGAGTGAGGCGTATAAGGAGTATCGAAACAGACCGTACTATCCCTACACAGAGATGTCCGGGTACTATGATAGTACTGGAACGGCTACAACAATTAAGGAATGGCTGGAGGCAGTGGAGCAAGGGGGCTATAGAAGGGGTTCTCAGTTGCTATTGGCCCGATTCAAAGAACATATTTATTCCAGGGAGGAAAATGGAAATGCACTGATGACTTTTGCCGGCTATGGGAGATCGCCATATATTGATTTCTGCTATATTGACCCCTATTCTGCCGGTGAGAAGGTAGTGTGTTTCGATGTGGATTCCTCTATGTTAACCACTCATACGTTGTTAGGAAACGGTTTTTTGATTAACGCAGGAACAAAAAGTGGTTATATAGAAGGCTACATACTTTATTATCAATATTCGGGTACAAGGGCAGTTAATCTAAACCTTTACCGCTTAAAGAATAGGGTAGATGTCAATGAGTTTCATAACAGTATAAGGTATCAAAATGCAGGTGGATCTAGTCAGGATGCCTATATAGATTACTGGGCGGATTTGGTTGAATCAAAGCCGATTACATCATGGAATGATTCGATGAGCATTAAGATTAAGGTGTCTCCACCGAGGCAGGGAGAGGAAAACTATAAAGTCGAGGTCTGGCAGCAACCCCAGACGGATACGGAGATTGATGAGAGCACAGAGGTATTCTTTTCTCATGAGTTAGAAGATACCGGCTTCAGTGGCTATGGCCCGCTGGTAGCATATAATTCTCATGCCTGTGATTACGCCAGCACCTTTACCTACTCGAATCTCTATATGTATTTTACAGACCCGACGGAGATGGAGAGTGACATGATGAGTCCACTTGCGGGAGCGGATTTTACCCAGTCCGATACCCAGAAATACTTTGTCAATCTCTTTGGCGCGGACAATCTGGAATACGGTAAGGAAGATTTCAAAAACTATCCTGGATACCTGCAGATGATGCAGGAGGAAGGAATCGCCTTGATTACGGACCGGGATGCGCCCTTTGAGGAATATCTTGGCAGTGCGGATAACCCGCAGAGTGAGCATGATCCGGGAAATCTCAAGGAACTGGCTGGCGGAGCGCCCGGCAATAAACTGAGTATAGATGATTTGGTGAGCCAGATAGACGGGTATCTGAGCGGCAGGAAATCCACGAGTCTGAAGGAGACGGTGGGGAGAGGGCTGACCCCTGCAGACTCTAAAGAGTCGGTAGGAAATATCTGGCTGAAATCCGGGGAGGAGCAGTTCCGGGATCTGAACTGGAGCCAGTCGGAAGAAACAGGGCGCGCGGTCCAGATTATGGATGATATTTCCTGTTACAATGGAGAGGATGTCAGCGTTATCTATGAGATTCAAAGACCGGGGAAGGCGTCTTATACGTCCCTGACACTAAGTGGGGACAAGACCTTTGAGATCAGGAAAAACCGGGCGACGTGGCCGGAAGGGTCTTATACGGTGCGGCAGACGATCCTGGAAAGTGGCGTACCATGCGCCATAAAAGGATATGCCTACTTTAATATTACCTATCCGCCGGAGTATGTAGATCCGGTTACATACCCTGTCACAGTGGAAGTGACAGCCAGGCTGGATGGCGAGGTGTGGCCGGTAACGGATCATCAGAAGAGTTTTATGCTGCAGCCCGTGGGCGGCGGTGCCCTGGTAGATCCTTCGCTTCCGGTGCCCGCAGGAAATTATACCGTTTGTGAGGTGATCAGTCTGGCTGACGACGGCACTCTGGAGGAGGGTGTGGATACAGGTGTTCTGGTACAGGCAGAAGATGCTGAGACTCCGAATCAGAAAACTGGAGCTATAGTAGATTACTGTTCGGTTGCGTTCTATGATGCATTTCCCGGCGATGAGCCCTACGGGGATGACACGAAGTGGGCAAAACAGTTTATTTTGCAGGGAAGAAAAGCGGAGGATCCCGGGGAACCCGAAAAAGATAAGCTTGAGTTTGTCGGATGGGTGACAGAGGAGGGCGACGCGTATGATTTTGAGCAGACTGTGACCAGTGGACCAATAAAGCTTTATGCGAAGTGGTTATATCCTGTCAGGGTCAAAGTGGCGGCTCACCTGGACGGTGGTGACTGGACGGAAGCTGAGCATGGGAAACGGTTTATGCTACGACCGGTGGGCGGCGGTGTCCTGATTGATCTCAAGGATCCGATGCCTACAGGAGAGTACACCGTCTGTGAGGTGATCAGGGTAGCTGAGGATGGTACTCTGGCAGAAGGCGTGGATACAGGCGTTTCGGTGAATATAGAAAACGTGGACACGGATGATAAGGAAATAGAAGCGGTAGTGGATTACTACACGGTTAAGTTCTATGACGCGTTTCCCGACGGCCATCTCTACGGGGATGAGACGAAGTGGGCAAAACAGATTGTTTTAAAGGGCGGAAAGGCAGAGATTCCGGAGACTCCCGAAAAAGAGAAATTCAGCTTTACCGGATGGGTGACTAAGGATGGAAGCGCTGAGGGCAAACCGTTTGTGCCGGATCAGTTTGACCAGATCAATGGGCCGGTAGAACTTTTCGCGAAATGGGAAAAGGTGGAAGAACCCAGATATAAGGTGGATATTGAGGCGCGCAAGGACGGCGGAGAGTGGCAGGACGCCAACCGCAGGTTTGCCCTGAAGGGAGTGGTCGAAGGGGAAGAGCAGACCGTTTACGATCTTGCGCATGTGCTAAACGGTGAGTATCGCATATATGATATAACCGGGGGAAACCCGGCTTCCCGTGGTCCGAGGGCAATTGGCCTGAATACGAATGTAAAAGTGGATGATGGGGATACGGGTGTTACGATTAAGGTAGAAGGAAAAGATGTAGCGGAAGAAGTAAACTACTATACGGTCACTTTCTACGACGGGGAAAAAGCCTATGGAATCGACACGCCCCAGTGCCCGATGATCGTTTTAAAGGGTAAGAAGATGGTGAAACCGGAGGTGTCACCGAAAAAGTCGGGTTACAAGTTTATCAGTTGGAGGAGTGCAAAGGGAGGCAGTACGGAATTTAACTTTGACCGGCCTGTGGAGAGAAAGACCGACATTTATGCATTTTTCAAGGCAAACGCTAAAAGTTCGGGCGGCGAGAAGCCGGATGAAAATCCGCCCGGTGGTGGGGAAGAGCAGACTGTTATGGTACAGCAGCAGGCAGCGCCGCAGGCCCGGACAGATGTAGCTAAAGAGCCGGATGAAAAAGAGCCGGGCGAGCCGAAAACCAGTGATTCCGCCCCGGTAGAGATTTATGCGACGGTGGCCATGGTTGCAGGACTGACTTATCTGCTCCTCTACTTCATGGAAGAGAGCCGCGGTATGACCGAACGGGAAAAAGAGGTGTTTGTGGCGGCCTTTATCAGGTGGGCTAAGAAAGGCGGCAGATTCAGGAGGTGCTGCGCGATTGTGGCGATCTTCTGCCTGCTGGTATACTATCACAGCATCGGAAAACGCGCAGGCAGAAATGACATGAAAAGGGAATACCTGAAACAGGCATTGTAAACAAGAGGACTCCATTGACCTTATGGTCGTGAACCGTAAAAGAGAGGAACATCAACGTGTGGGAAGCGATGGCTTCCCACATTTGTTAAACCTGTAAATTCTGCTGTGATTTCAAGGCACTGGAAAATGTGTCGGAAGAGATGGAAAGAAAAGAGACTGCCTAAACGGCAGCCCCCGCATTATTTTTGATCAGATCCAGAAAGAACTCCGCTTCTGTCGCCGCCATATAGGGGATAATCCACAGAAGTGCGAGTCCCCAGGACAGCAGGCCGAGAAGCATGAGCGGAAGAAAGCTGACATACAGATAGAAAAGCCGGCCCTTGTGGTGTACCATGAGGTGTCGGCTCTTTTGCAGCAGCTCCCTTGCCGTGTACTGCGGAAAATCGTGGAGCAGAAAATAGGCCTGCGCATAAAAGAGACTCAGCATGACGGAAACCACTCCCGACAGAATCAGGGAGAGGGCATAGGGCAGCATAAGCTGCATCACTTTGTCAAGGTGGTTGAAATGTTTCAACATCATATAGTTTAAAATAATCTGAGGCAGGCTTGACAGATAGGTGATGAATGTGATCCAGGCCTGTATCATAATGGCCTTGTCGGGGCAGAGCTGGAAGCCGTAAAACAGATCGCCTACAGAGACCGGGCGGTCACAGATCAGTTTCAGGTAAAGGTAAGCGCTGCCGGAGGAGAACAATCCGGTCAGGATGGAAACGAGAAACATAATCGCATAATAGATGATCGTGCCGGGTATTGTGGAGAGATCCACGAGCAGACCAACGGCAAGGGTGACTGTGCCCATAATCGCGCCCACAATTAAAAACGCGCCTATCGTCGTGCCGTAATGGCCGAGCAGATGCTCTCTAGCGCTGGCTTTCAGTTCCGCGGAAGATTTAAATTGGTTCATGTTAGTATTATGTCAACCTTTCTGCAAAATTCGGCAAAGAAATCTGCATAAACACCTGTTCCCGGCGTTTACACCGCCTCGTCATAATTCATGCCGCGGTATTTATTCGCCGCATCAGAGGATTTCATTTCCTTCTGGTAAGGATTTTCCTCGTTCCGGTATTTGATCTGTGTAGCGGTAGTGCCTCCGGCCACATAAGTGCGTCCACACTCCGGGCAGATATCTGTCTTGATGGACACATTACAGGCAACAACTTTGCCGTTATTTTTTTCAGCTTTCTGGTAGGCGTTGCTGACATGTTCCTGTTCGTGGCTTCTGACTTTGGAAGCTGCCGCTTTCGGATCAATGTGCGAGGGTGCCTTGAAAGAGACGTCGCCTTCGTCGGAACCGTCCTTATATTTGCGGTTTTTGCAAGTTTCGCACTCGGCGGGGGAGGATTTTTTCCCTGCCTGCTTCTCAGTGGATTCGCCGGGATTGCGGATGATGACGCGTCCATCCTCGGATTCCTGCGCGACACCGGGCATACTCTGTGCGGCTGCCTGTTCTGCATTGGAAGAATGTCCGCGTGCTGCCGCGCCGGTTCCTGCAGACTGCTCCTGTCTGGAAGAGGCTGCCGCTGCGGGCTGTTCCTGTCCGGAAGAGGCGGCTGTCGTAGGTCTGGTATACGCATTATAAGCGCCATAAGGATCATAATAGGAAGTTCCCATAATCGGAGAAATCGTCATAACGTTACCCTGCCTTTCTGTTTAAATCTTTTTTCATATATTAATCTTTTCATATAGAAGCTTTATTCCGTTGTTTCCGCTATTTTTATATCGGTCGGTGCTTAGTTACGCTCCGGCCCATCCAGATCCCACATGTCGTAAACCTCCTCCATCATCTCATAGTAGGAGACACCGTACTGCTCTTCGCAGACTTTGTTGACTTCCTCGGTCAGCTCAGGGGAGAGCCTGGGAAGAGAAAACACGAGCCATACGGCAAAGACGCAGAACACCAGGTCAAGCGCCAGCCCTGTGATACAGCAGATCATGCCAGCCTTCGCTTTCCCGGCCATTTTCCTTGCGCCGCCTTTGGAGAGGATCGCCAGAATAATGCCGACGCCACCCAGGAGAAACGGCATGGACACCCGGAGAAGCAAAAGACTCACCAGAGTGATAATACCCAGAATCAGGGAGGCGGTAGCCATGTTGTCGCCCCTGGGTTTTAAGGGGCCGGGCTGTAAAGGCGCGCCGTAGGGATTGTAGGAGTTATTATTGTTGTACGGATTGTTGTTATACGGGTTATTGTTGTAAGGGTTATAACCGCCGCCGGGGCCGCCCTGCGGATTGTCTGGCTGGTAGTCCATCGTATATGCCTCGTTTCTGCATTTGCAAAATTATGCTCTGCACTTTCTTTAAACCTATAATCTTCTACAGTTTAGCACATTTTTGTTGAAAAAACCATAGCTTCCCATGAGCGGATGGCTTTTTTTGTGAATTTTTATTGATTAGGCATGCATTTCCTGTGGCGGATTTTGCATTTATCCTGTATAATAAAAACGTTAGGCAAAAGAATGCATGTATACTTTACTGCTATGAAGTAATAAAGAAGAGGGTATTATGGACATTATTTTACAGTTAAAAGAAGAATTGAAGGTAGAAAAATGGCAGGTGGAGGCGGCGGTTTCACTGATTGATGAGGGAAACACGATTCCCTTTATCGCCCGTTACCGGAAGGAAATGACAGGTTCTCTGAATGACGAGGTTTTGAGGGATCTCCACGAGCGGCTTACATATCTGCGGAACCTGGAGGAGAAAAAGGCGCAGGTCTTAAGCAGTATCGAGGAGCAGGGAAAACTGACTGACGAGCTTAAGGAGCGCATTGAGGCGGCGCAGACCATGGTGGTGGTAGAGGATCTTTACCGCCCTTACCGCCCGAAGAGAAAGACCCGCGCGAGTGTGGCGAAGGAGAAGGGATTAGAGCCCCTTGCAGCATTTATTCTCGCGCAGGAGACGGCGGCACCGATCGAGGAGGAAGCGGCGAAGTACATTCATGAGGACGAGGATGAGGCGAAAACCGTGAAGACGGCGGCGGAGGCTCTGCAGGGCGCGAAGGATATTATCGCTGAACAGATTTCCGACGAGGCGGACTACCGCATCTATATCCGTGACATTACCATGAAGGAAGGAAAGCTCGTAACCGCCGCCAAGGATGAAAAGGCGGAAAGTGTTTATGAGATGTACTATCAGTATGAGGAACCCTTAAATAAGGTGGCAGGGCATCGTGTCCTGGCTATCAACAGAGGTGAAAATGAAAAGTTCCTGACAGTGAAAGTCGAAGCGCCTGAGGAGAGGATTCTGCAGTTTCTGCGCACCAAGACCATAATAAATGACAATCATGTCACATCTCCGATTCTGGAGGAAGTAATCGCTGACAGCTATGACAGGCTGATCGCTCCGGCTATTGAGCGTGAGATCCGAAACGATCTCACCGAGAAGGCAGAGGATGGCGCGATCTCCGTATTTGGTAAAAATCTGGAGCAGCTTTTGTTACAGCCTCCAATTAAGGGAAAGGTTGTGCTTGGCTGGGATCCGGCTTTCCGCACGGGCTGTAAGCTTGCGGTCGTGGACGAGACGGGGAAGGTGCTCGACACGAAAGTAATCTATCCGACCGCGCCCCAGAATAAGGTGGAGCAGGCAAAGGCCGAGCTGAAAAAGCTGATTAAAAAATATAACGTTTCCCTGATTTCCGTCGGAAACGGCACGGCATCCAGGGAGTCCGAGCAGGTGATTGTTGAGCTGATTAAAGAACTGGATGTGCCGGTGCAGTATGTGATTGTGAACGAGGCTGGCGCTTCCGTCTATTCCGCGAGCAAACTGGCAACGGAGGAATTTCCGGAGTTCGATGTGGGACAGAGAAGTGCGGCTTCCATTGCCAGAAGATTACAGGATCCGCTGGCGGAACTGGTAAAGATTGACCCCAAGTCCATCGGCGTTGGACAGTACCAGCACGACATGAACCAGAAGAAGCTGAGCGAGGTACTCGGCGGTGTCGTGGAGGACAGTGTGAACCGGGTTGGCGTGGACTTAAATACCGCGTCAGCATCCCTTCTGGAGTATGTCTCCGGCGTGACCAAGGTGATTGCCAGAAATATCGTGGAATACCGGGAGAGCAACGGACGCTTCACCGACAGAAAGCAGCTTCTCAAGGTGGCCAAGCTGGGGCCCAAGGCCTTTGAACAGTGCGCCGGCTTTATGCGCATTGCGGACGGCGACAACCCCTTAGACGCAACCAGCGTGCATCCGGAGTCTTACGAGGCGGCCGGGAAGCTGATGGAGAAGCTCGGGCTCACGATGGAAGATGTGAAGGAGGCCCAGAAGAAGGCGGCGGTGAAGAAACCGGCTCCTGTGAAGGAGAAGAAGCCCCGCCCGAAAAAGCCGGTGATCCGCAATACAGATACGGCGATGGGGAAAGCCCTGGCGGCGGCGCTTGGCGGCGTGGAAATGGCGGCGGAAGAAAATGACACAAATGTCACAACTTCCGGCTCCGGTGGTTCCGGACAGACCGCGGTGAGCAATCTGGCCAGACGGGTTAAGGATAAGAAAAAGCTGGCCGAGGAACTGGGAATCGGGGAAATCACGCTGGTTGATATTCTGACTGAACTGGAGAAACCGGCCCGCGATCCGAGAGACAATATGCCTGCGCCGATTCTTCGCAGCGACGTGTTGGATATGAAGGACTTAAAGCCCGGCATGATACTGAAGGGAACGGTCAGAAACGTGATTGACTTTGGCGTTTTCGTGGATATCGGCGTGCATCAGGACGGTCTGGTGCATATCTCACAGATTACGGACCGCTACATCAGACATCCGCTGGAGGCGGTCAGCGTTGGGGACATTGTGGACGTGCAGGTGCTCACGGTGGATGTGCCGAAGAAGCGGATTGGACTTACCATGAAGATCGGCAGGGAGAGCGCTTTGGCGAAAAAGTAGCGGATAATGCCGGCGGTAAGCCGCGGAATGCAAGAAAAAGCCGTTCATCCAAAGGCCCGGTAAAGGAATGTACATCCGACGCGGGGCATGAATGGCAGCAGAGTGTAAGAAAAGGAGTTTAGTTATGTTTAAGTACATTGTAAAGAGAATTTTGCTGGCAGTCGTGACGATCTGGGCGGTTGCCACACTCACCTTTTTTCTGATGAATCTGGTGCCCGGCGGCCCGTTTTTGTCGGAGAAGGCGATCAGCCCCCAGGCGCAGGCGGCGCTGGAGGCGAAGTACGGACTGGATAAGCCCATGTCACAGCGCTATGTGAACTATATGACCGGGGCGCTCCACGGGGATTTCGGTGACAGCCTGAAACAGAGAGGCCGTACCGTCATGTCCATCATTTCCATGAAATTTCCCGTGTCTGCGAGAGTGGGCGGGATATCCGTTCTCGTGGCGCTGATTCTGGGAATACCCCTTGGCAGTATCGCCGCTTTGAAGCGGGGAAAGCCGGCGGACAGTGTGATCAGCGTGATTGCGACATGCGGTATCGCGGTGCCCAGTTTCGTGATCTGTACGCTGCTCATGTATTTCTTCGGCGTGAAGCTGGGGCTTCTGCCCACGATGGGTCTGGAGAGTGCAAAGCACTATGTGATGCCGGTGATTGCCCTTTCCTTCTACCCAACAGCTTATATTATGCGGCTGATGCGCTCCTCCATGCTGGACGTGCTGGGACAGGACTATATGCGTACAGCCAAGGCAAAAGGACTGGCGGGAGGAAAGATACTCTTCAAGCACGCGCTTAGAAACGCGATTCTGCCGGTAGTAACCTATGTGGGTCCCATGCTTGCGTACACAATTACGGGAAGCTTCGTGGTGGAGAAGATCTTTGTCATTCCGGGACTTGGCGGAGAGTTTATCAAGGCGATCAACGGACGCGATTACACGCTGATTATGGGTACGACGATCTTCCTGGCGACCCTTGTTATCGTGATGAACGTGGTTGTGGATATCATTTACAAACTGGTTGATCCGAGAATCAAGTTAAAGTGATATCACAGGGGCATAATGACAATACTGCCCGTGCCTGCACGAAAGCAGCAATTGGCATTTATGATCCGCCAAACATGAAGAAGAAGCAAGTTACGCAGTAACTTAGCGGATTCCCAATGTTTGCAGGATTGCGGGAATTGCGCAGAAGTGGAGCAATCCGTGATATCAGAAATATGATAGAAAGGTATGATACTACAATGAAAGAAAATCCCTTAAGTTTTCAGTTAAAACTCAAGCCGGAAGATTTTCTGCCGGCTACGGAGGAAGAAAAACAGAGTCAGGTCATCATGCGTGAGAGCGTGAGTTTCTGGAAGGACGGTATGCGCCGGCTTCGGAGAAATAAAGTGGCGATGGTCTCGCTGGTCGTGATTATTGTGGTGATGATATTTTCCTTTATCGTTCCCTCTTTTTATCCTTACACCTATAAGGAGCAGATCAAGGGAGCGAACAGCCTTGCGCCTATGGAGTATTCAGCGGAGGAACAGGCGCGGATCGATGCGGGAGAGAAGGTGTTCCCCCATGTTTTCGGCACGGACAAGATGGGGCGTGATTACGCCATCCGTGTGATGATGGGAAGCCGCATTTCCCTGCTTGTGGGACTCGTTGCGACGTGTATTATCCTGATCATCGGTTCCGCTTACGGTTCCATCGCGGCGTTCTTCGGCGGCTGGGTGGATCTGGTGATGATGCGTATTGTGGATATCATTTATACGATTCCTGATATCCTTCTCATCGTTCTTTTGTCTATGTCTTTTAAGGCGCCGTTGAACAATCTGGCTACCAAGCCGGGTTTCCACTGGTTGTCGGTTGTGGGTGAGAATCTGATCAGTATCTTCGTGGTGTTTGCCCTGCTCTACTGGGTGGGCATGGCGAGAATGGTCAGAAGTCAGGTGCTCATGTTAAAAGAGAGCGAGTATGTCACGGCGGCTAGGGCTCTGGGCGTTGGAAACGGCAGGATCATCAAGAAGCATCTGCTGACCAACTGTATCGGTACCCTGATCGTGACGACGACGTTACAGATTCCGTCCTCCATCTTTACGGAGAGCTTCTTAAGTTTCTTAGGTTTGGGTGTGGCGGTGCCGCTGCCCTCTCTGGGAAGTCTGGCAAGCGACGCGTTGAACGGCATCAATACCTACCCGTATCTGCTGTTTATCCCTGCGCTGCTGATCAGTTTGATTATTTTAAGCTTTAACCTGCTCGGGGATGGCCTCAGAGACGCCTTTGACCCGAAGCTGAAAAACTAGCGTGCGAGAAGAAATTCTAGCCACTCACAGCAAGGGCTGTTTCGTGGAGAATTTCTAAGTTTCGCATAAGAGAATGCCAAAATGCGGCATTCTCCGCAGAGATTTTGAAAGGAGAATACTTATTTGAAATGGGAGAATATCTGGTAGATGTCAAAAACGAACGGCTTTCTTTCTTCACGCCCGCCGGAGAGGTTAAGGCGTTAAACGATGTCTCCATCCGTCTGAAGGAGGGAGAGGTCTTAGGAATTGTGGGAGAGAGCGGTTCCGGCAAGTCTGTCACGGCGTACAGCCTGATGGGACTTACCGCCCATCCGGGGAAACTCCTCGGTGGAGAACTGCACTTTAACGGGCATCAGGTGGAAACCATGTCCGAGAAAGAAATACGAAAAATCCGTGGAAATGAGATTTCCATTATCTTTCAGGACCCGATGACAAGCTTAAACCCGGTCTACACCATCGGCAATCAGATTACCGAGGTAATCCGGCTTCACACAGACAAGACGAAGCAGCAGGCGAAGGAACGGGCCAGAGAGCTTCTGGAGCTGGTGGGCATCAATGAGCCGGAAAAGCGCTTAAAACAGTATCCCCACGAGCTTTCGGGTGGTATGCGGCAGAGGGTGATGATCGCCATCGCGCTTGCCTGTGAGCCGAAGCTTCTGATTGCGGACGAGCCGACCACGGCGCTTGACGTGACGATTCAGGCGCAGATTTTAGAGCTGATGATGGAGCTTAAGGATAAGCTTGGCATGGCGATCATTATGATTACCCATGATCTGGGTGTGGTGGCAAGCATGTGCGAGCGCATCGCGGTCATGTATGCGGGCAGAATCATTGAGTACGGTACCACGGACGACATTTTCTATCATCCGAAGCACGAGTACACGAAGGGATTGATCCGCTCCATTCCGAGACTGGACACGAAGGAGCACGAGAGACTGGTTCCCATCGAGGGAACGCCGGTGGATATGCTGAACCCGCCCGCGGGATGTCCTTTCGCGCCCCGCTGCGATGCGGCGATGCAGATCTGTCTTAGGGAAATGCCGCCTGTCACCACGTTTGGCGACGTGCATTATACCCAGTGCTGGCTGAACCAGAAGGAAGAGATGGAGAAAGGAGCGTCCCATGAGTAAGCATTTGATTGAAGTGGAGCATCTGCGCCAGTATTTCCCGGCGGGGGGCTTTGGAAAGAATAAAAAGTTTGTCAGAGCGGTGGACGATGTCTCCTTCTATGTGGATAAGGGGGAAACGCTTGGGCTGGTGGGTGAATCCGGCTGCGGCAAGACCACCACGGGGCGCACCATGCTGCGGCTCTACGAGCCTACGGGCGGGAAATTCACCTTTGACGGCGATGTGATTTTTGATGTGGAAAAGAAAGAGTACGCGAACATGCTCCCTTACAGAAAGCGGATGCAGATTGTGTTCCAGGATCCTTACGCAAGCCTCGACCCGCGCATGACGGTTGGCGATATCGTGGGGGAGGCCATCGACGTGCACAAGCTGGCCCAGAGCAAGCAGGACCGCTACGACCAGATCATACACATTCTGGAGCGGGTAGGCTTAAACTCGGAGCATGCGAACCGTTATCCCCACGAGTTTTCCGGCGGGCAGAGACAGCGTGTGGGCATTGCCAGGGCTCTGGCGGTGCATCCCGAGTTTATCGTCTGTGACGAGCCCATTTCGGCGCTTGACGTGTCCATCCAGGCGCAGGTCATCAATATGTTTGAGGATTTACAGGAGCAGATGGGGCTGACTTATCTGTTTATCGCCCACGACCTGTCGGCGGTGAAACACATTTCCAACCGCATCGGCGTGATGTATCTGGGCAGGATGGTGGAACTGACGGACAGCTATACGCTGGTAGACCGGCCCCTGCATCCTTACACCAGGAGCCTGATCTCGGCGATCCCGGTCGCGGATCCGAAACAGGCGAGGGCAAGCCAGCGTATCGTGCTGGAAGGAGACGTGCCAAGTCCCTTAAATCCGCCGTCCGGATGTACCTTCCGCACCCGCTGTCCTTATGCGGATGAGAGGTGTGCCGCAGAGGTGCCGGAGTGGAGAGAAGTGGAAAATGGGCATTTTTGCGCCTGTCACCATATTGACAAGTGCAACTAGATGTGGTAAACATGTTAGATGGAAAAGTAAAAATTCAAGAAGAGGAGGAACGATTATGAAAAAGAAAGTAATCGCGCTGATGCTGGCGGCGGCTATGGTTGTCGGTGTGACAGCCTGCGGCGGCGGTTCCGCGGAAACGGCGCCGACGCCCGGGATCGACGACGCGGCAGAAACCACAGAGGGAGGGGATGCTCCCGCAGATAACGCAGGTGATGCTGCTGACAGCGCTGCATCCGGCTCAGGGAAGGTTCTGTCCGTACAGATCGGCCCCAACCCCGAGACCATCGACCCGGCGTTAAACAGTGCAGTGGATGGCGGTAACATGATCTTACACACGTTCGAGTGCCTTTTGACGGTGGACCAGGAAGGCAAGCTGGCTCCCGGCCAGGCTGAGACCTGGGAGACTTCCGAGGACGGCCTGACATGGACCTTCCATTTAAGGGATGGCTTGAAGTGGTCTGACGGCTCCGCCCTCACGGCAAACGATTTCGTATACAGCTGGCGCAGAGTCTGCGATCCTATGGTAGCGGCTCCCTACGCAGAGACTGTTCTTGGCATGGTAGAGGGCTATGCAGATGCCATCGGCGGCAATCTGGAAGCGCTCGGCGTGGAAGCGCCCGATGATAAAACCCTTGTGGTTCATCTCTCCCAGCCCTGCTCTTACTTCGGCTCTCTGGCAGCTTTCGCTACCTTAAGCCCGGTACAGCAGGCAACCATCGACGCCAACGGCGACGGCTGGGCAGTAGCGGCTGACACCTATATTTGTAACGGTACCTTCTATATTTCCGAGTGGGTGCCCGGTTCTTATATCATGTGCACAAAGAACCCGAACTACTGGAATGCAGATGCGATCAAGCTGGATGCGATCAAGTTCAATCTGATCGAGGATCCCAACGCTTCCTACAGCGCATACCAGACTGGCGAAGTGCTCTTCATCAAGGACGTGCCCACAGAGGAGATCCCTTCCTTGGAAGGCAATGCGGAGTTCCATGTAGAGCCGATTATCGGTACCTACTATCTGAGCTTAAATACCCAGAGAGAGCCCTTCAACGATCCCAAGGTGCGTAAGGCGTTAAGTCTTGCCATCGACCGTGAGTATGTGGCTGGTACGCTGATGCAGGGAACTTACTCTGCAGCAAGCAACTTTATGGGTCCCGGCTGGATTGATACAGACGGCAGCCAGTTCATTGACAACGCAAACGGCGGCAAGCCTTATATCGACACGGCAAACCACGAGGCAAACGTGGAGGAGGCGAAGCAGCTTCTGGCGGATGCAGGTTACCCGGACGGCGCAGGCTTCCCTTCCATCACTTACTCCACCAACGATGCAGGCTACCACAAAGTAGTGGCTGAGTATTTACAGCAGGCATGGGCGGAGATTGGCGTTGAGCTTCAGGTAGATATCGTTGAGTGGGCAAGCTTCACTCCCATGAGACGTAACGGTGATTACGATGCTTCCCGTAACGGCTGGGTAGGCGATTACAGCGATCCTTCCAACATGCTGGATCTGCTCTACTCCAGTAACGGTAACAACGACGGTAAGTTCAACAATGCAGAGTACGATGCGGCTATGGATACTTCCAGAACCACACTTGACGCTGCAGAGCGTTCCGCAGCCCTTCACAAGGCAGAGGACATCATTATGAATGAGGCTGGCTGTGTTCCCGTTGCTTACTACAATGACTTCTGGTTACAGAGCAGCAAGATCCAGAATATGTGGCATTCTGCATACGGCTACTGGTACTTCATGTACGCTGACATCGCGGAATAAGAAATAAGATAAAAGGCGTAAGGCTTCTGTGTATTTGAGGGGCCTTGCGCTTTTTTTAACAGGCATTTGTCATAACATGGACTTTATAATTCTGATGTGGTATGCTTATTTTGTAACAGCAATAAGCCACAGGAAAAGGTAGGTGATCATATGCCAAACAATGCAGAAATCGCTAAAACAACAATAGATGATTTCAGAGAAATACAGGAGTATATGGTATTGGCAAAGAAAGAGAACGCAACAGAGACATATGCCAAGTTGAAAAAGAAGTACATTTCTCTGAAAGCATTGTTAAATGTTTTGGGCGTAAATCTTACTGATATTGACGAAATCAAAGAGTAAATTACAGCTTGATTTTAGCGTGGTCACGTGGTATTCTATTACAGGAAAACAAAATAAGAGAAAAGTTCTTCGGGGCAGGGTGCAATTCCCTACCGGCGGTTACAGTCCGCGACCCGTTATCATTCAAGCGTTTACCCGCGCGGGGATGAAATGGCTGATCTGGTGAAATTCCAGAACCGACAGTATAGTCTGGATGAGAGAAGACGGATAAAGTGACATTTATGTCACATTTATCAGGCGAGAGCCTGTGCCGCTGGCGCAGTGCAGAGAATGCTTAGTGTGTCTTATATCCCCGGAGTTTAGACTTCGGGGATTTTTTGCGCGCATAAGCAGAGTCAGAAGACGTCATGGACAGGATGCATGCTTGCATGCAGTCCGGTCAATGACGGCTTATGCGCAAGCCGCACAGAGAGTCAGAAGAACTTTCCCCTGTAAAAAAAGGAGGAAATGAAAAAATGGGTAACGGATTATTACAGAGTATTGCGGACAATGTGGTTTTTGTTCTTGTCTGTGTAGGTGTGGCGGCGGCATTGTTCCTGATCGCCTACGGCACGGAGAAGACGGTGCAGAAGAAAAACGGGGTGACGGAGCGCATCCTCACCACCAGAAAGATCACCATGATCGGACTGTTTTCGGCGCTGGCGGTGATATTACATATGATGGACTTCCCGGTTCCGTTTCTGGCGCCCGGGTTCTATCAGCTGGATTTCTCCGAGATTCCAGCACTGGTCGGAGCCTTTGCGTTCGGTCCCGTGGCAGGCGTGATGATCGAGTTTTGCAAGATTCTCTTAAAGCTGGTAATCAAAGGAACAAGCACAGCCTTTGTGGGAGACCTTGCCAATTTTGTGATCGGCTGCAGCCTTGTTCTGCCCGCATCGATTCTGTATATGTTTAAGAAAACCAAGAAGAGAGCCGTTGCGGCGTGTGTGGCAGGTTCCCTGATTATGACGGTGTTCGGGTCGGCGTTCAACGGTGTTTACCTGCTCCCCGCCTTCTCCAGGCTGTTCGGGATGCCGCTGGAGGCAATCATCGCGGCAGGCGCGGAGATCAACGGCAATATTCATAATATAACGAGTTTCGTGATCTTTGCGGTGGCGCCTTTGAATATCGTAAAGAGCGCGGCGGCGTCGGGTGTTACGATGCTGATCTATAAACCTTTAAGCCCGATTTTGAAAAATGCCAGTCCCGTCATGGAGAGACGGGCGGGCGAGATTTCCAATTCGGGAAATGCGTGATGTATCAACGGTGAAAAGGGGCTGACATATTATTCGAGAAAGAAAATACTACTTTTCTGCGGAGAAGTAGTATTTTCTTTTTTGTAAGGTTCCTGTAAGATTTTTGTAAGAATCGTATTGTAATATAATACGGGAAGAGCCTCTGGACAAAAGGAGCACAGTGCGATGAATTGATGCTGATTTAAGAATGATTTAAGATTTTAATGTGCTACTTTTAAGAAAAGAGTGATAAGGTATACTGGACATGATGGAAAAAGGTGAAGACAAAAGGGGATTTGCCTCGTTATAGAAAAAAGGATACCAGTACGATTTGGAACATACATAAAGGAAGGATGAAAGGAGAGATAACGATTCAGCGCAGGTCGAAGCAGCAAAACGGAGAGGGCACTGCATCGTTATGAGGTGGCATCATGGGGACATTGGTGGAAATCCGGGATATCTGCAAGGTTTACAATCCCGGGGAAAATGAAGTAAAGGCACTGGACCATGTGAGTCTGACGATCGGGGAAGGTGAGTTCGTGGCGATTATCGGCCATTCAGGCTCGGGAAAGTCCACGTTGATGAACATGCTCGGCTGTCTGGACGTGCCTACAAGCGGCAGCTACTTTTTGCACGGGCATGATGTGGGCAGCATGTCGGATGACGAGCTTTCGGATATCCGCAATCAGGAGATCGGCTTTGTCTTTCAGGGGTTTAACCTGATTCCCAGTCTGACGGCGGTTGAGAACGTGGAGCTTCCACTGATTTACCGGGGCGTTGGAAAGAAAGAGCGGCTGGAGCTGTCGGAGAAGGCGCTCGACAAAGTCGGACTTTCCAAACGAAAGACCCACAAGCCGTCCGAGATGTCCGGCGGACAGCAGCAGAGGGTGGCAATCGCCAGAGCGATCGCACAGGCGCCGCCCATCATTCTGGCGGATGAGCCGACGGGAAATCTGGATTCCGGCTCCACCAGGGAGATCATGGATATCCTGCGCGGACTGCACGAGGAGGGCAGGACGGTGATCCTGATCACTCATGACGACGAGATTGCGGCACGGGCAAAACGTGTCATAAAGATTATGGACGGAAAAATAGAGGAGGATTATGAAAATGTTTGGAAAGGCGAAGAATAAGGCGGAAAATACGGACATCACAGAGATGAAGCCGAAAAAGGAAAAGACGCCGATGGATAAGGCAAAGAAGAAAAAAATCCGCCGAAGGGTGATTGCGGGCGTGCTGGTGGTTCTCGTTGTGGCGTTTTTCGTCAGAAATTCCATGATTGCAAAGAACGCGGCTCCGATGGTTACCACTGTGGCAGCCACGACGGGGGATGTGGAGCAGATCCTGAGCACCGGCGGCACGGTGAAGAGCGACGAGACAAGAACATACTTCGCGCCCTTGTCCGTTGAAGTGGGTGAAGTGATGGTGAGCACCGGCGATACGGTGAAAAAGGGCGATGTGATACTCACCTTTGACGAGAAGGCGCTGTCACAGGAAAAGCAGGCGGCGGAGTATAGGCTGGCTTCCAACGAGGGCGGTTATGAGAGCTCTGTGCATAAGAATAACGAGTATGTGGCGGATCTGTCTGAGGCGAACCGCAATCTCCCCGTATTGGAACAGCAGATCGCGGATAACGAAAAGCTGTTAGATGAGCTGAACAGAAAGATTGAGGAGAAGAAGGCGGGCTGGAATTATAACGGAACAAACCTGAATGTCTCCGTCATGGAGTGGCAGAGCATCATTGCGCAGGATGAGGAGGCACTGGCGGATCTGAAGGAGAAAGAGGCGAAAGGGGAACTGAACGATTACGACGAGGACGAGATCAAAGAGATGTACAATGAAGCGGAGATCAAACTCGCAAACGACAGGGAGATTCTTCTGAACCTTCAGATACAGACACAGTATAACGGCTATGAAGAAGTGAACAATAAGGAAGTCAGGGATCTGCAGCGGCAGGCGAAGGACGTGGAAGAACTGATTGCTTCCTACAAGGAATACCAGGCGGAGATGAAGTCCCAGAAAGCATCCTCAGAGTCAGGGGTTCTGGATGAGGGCGGCAAGGTGAAGCTGGAAGCGGACACGGCGCTTGAGAAGCTGACCAATCAGGAGAAACTGGACGCCATTGCCAAGGTGGAGAACGGACTGAAAGCGGATTTTGGCGGTGTAGTGACGGAACTTGAGGCGATAGCCGGACAGCCGCCCACGGAGAGCGGAAAGCTTGTGACCATAGAGAGCACGGAGAAAGTGTATGTGAGACTCAGTGTTTCCAAATATGACCTGGAAAAGATTGCCGTGGGACAGAAAGCGGATGTCGATATCGCCGGAAAGACATATGAAGGTACGGTGAGCAAAATTGACGGCATGGCCACCCAGAATAACAGTGGCGCGATGGTAGTCGGCGTGGACATCAACATCGACGACCCGGATGAAAACATTTTCCTCGGCGTGGAAGCTAAGGTTTATGTCCATATGGCGAAAGCCGAGGGTGTGGTTACGGTGCCCCTTGAAGTGATCAACAGCGACAGGGAAGGCGATTTCGTGTATGTGGAGGAGAACGGTGTGGTAGCAAAGAGGCGCGTTACCACGGGGATCACGTCCGACAGCTCAATCGAGGTGAAAGAGGGACTTTCGGAGGGCGAAAATGTAGTCATGGCGAACGGCATGGAGTTTGAAGACGGCACGGCGGTGACGGCTATGCCGATGCCGTAGCCCGAAGAGAACTTCTAAAGACGTCCCGTCATAGGACAAAACGCCAGGAAGTTCTATGCTTCGTGCTGATGAAAGAAAATAAAGGATAGGGGACAAAATGGGACAGATATGGGAATACATAAAAATCGCCCTGATGAATATCAAGACGAACAAAGGACGCTCCGTCCTCACCATGCTTGGCATTATCATCGGTATCGCTTCCGTCATTATGATTATCTCCATCGGTAACGGGGTGCGCGCCTCTGTCAATGACGAGCTGGAAAATATGGGCGGAGGCCTGATCGCCATTTACGTCAACGGCGATGTGGAAGGCAATGACGTGAAGTTTAAGGAGGAAGATTTTGAACTGGTAAAAGAAAAGGTGGAACATGTAAAGGGTGCGACGACGCAGTACAGTTACTACGGCGCGATGGCTAAGGGGCGCAAGGGAGGCGACTTTATGTCAATCCTTAGCGGAGGCAATACGGCGCTGCAGTATGCGGTCGGCAGCGAACCGATTGTCAGGGGAAGGTATTTTTCCCAGAGTGAGTACGATGCGGCAAGCATGGTCTGCGTTATCAAGGAGAGCGATGCGAGATCTCTGTTTGGCACCACAGATGTGGTGGGGATGACCTTTGAACTGAATCTCTGGGGTGTGAGTCAGGACGTGCGGATTGTGGGCATCAGGGAGGATACGCCGGCAGGGCTGATCGCCGCTCTGAACGGAGGCGGATATATGCAGGTGGAGATGCCGCTGACAGCCATGGCGGCCGGATTTGGTTTTTGGATTGAGGATTCTGACTATATGTATGTGGTCGCGGAGAGCTCCGAGTATGTGACGCAGGTGGCGACGGATACCATCATGCTTATGGAAAACCGTTATAACGTGCGCGGGGAGAACAAGATTATGATGGAGAGCTTTGCGGACAATACGGCGCAGTTTGACCAGATCCTTAGTATGCTGACACTGTTTATCTCCTTTGTGGCGGCGATTTCCCTGCTGGTGGGCGGCATCGGCGTTATGAACATCATGCTCGTGTCCGTGACAGAGCGGACGAGAGAGATCGGTATCCGCAAGTCACTTGGGGCGAGAACGAAGTCGATTCTCTTACAGTTTCTGGCGGAGGCGGGTATTATCACCCTGATCGGCGGTCTGATTGGTATTTTACTTGGTGCGCTCGGCGCAAGGGCAGTCTGCGGCGCTATGGGCTTCGCGGCGCAGATCAATGTGTCCACGGTGCTTGTCGCGGCGGCCTTCTCCTCGGGCGTGGGTATTTTCTTCGGTATTTATCCGGCGAAGAAGGCGGCGAAGCTAAGCCCTATTGAGGCGCTGCGGCATGAATAGAGTGAAAAGAACTTCTAAAACTCAGCAGCAGAGGCTGCATCGCAAAGTCAGCAAGCTGACTTGGAAGTTCTGGATTTGCTTTGCAAATCACTTTCACTCAGGAGAATGCCTGAAAAGCGGCATTCTCCGCGTTGATTTGAGATTCAGGGATGATGTCGCGCCGTGTTGAAATGTCGAATATTTTTCTTGCACTTTGTCTGAATTTTAGTATAATAGATTTCAGTATGGAAATCGAATTTGACGTTAAAATAACACCTAATATTTTATATGATTATATGCTGCAGCACACTTATTCGCGTCTGCCCGGACTTATGGGCACGCTTGTAGGTGTGCTGATGCTGTTTCTTTTTGCGGTGAACAGGCAGCCCCTGATTCTGATTATCGCTTTGGTGATCCTGCTGTATCTGCCGTGGACGCTCTTTCTGCGGGCGGCTTCGCAGGCGAAAGCCAATCCGGCGTTTCGGAAACCGCTGCACTATAAGCTTTCGGACGAGGGCATACAGGTGTCGCAGGACGGCGTTACGGAGCAGATGGCGTGGGAGGGCATGGTGAAGGCAATTTCCACACCGAAGAGCGTCGTAGTCTATACCACGGCGGTGAATGCCTGCATTTTTCCGAAGAAGGATCTGGGCGACGGGAAGATGAAGGTGATTGAGATTATTTCCACGCATATGCCGCCAAAGAAGGTGAAGATCCGGGGGTGACAAACGCGAAAAGAACTTCTAAATAAGTCCCGCCATTGGACAGGGACAAAGTCGGCAAAGCCGACCTGGAAGTTCTATGTTTCGTGTGAGTAAATGCCAGAATGCGGCATTCTCTGCGCTGAGAGGAAATAGCTATGGATGAGATAATAGAGAGCCGCAGCGCGGCTGACACATTCGCATATGGAAAGGCGCTCGGAAAGAAGGCAGTTCCGGGAGAGGTTTATACTCTGGTCGGGGATCTGGGCGTGGGCAAGACCGTGTTTACGCAGGGCTTTGCGGCGGGGCTTGGCATTTTGGAACCGGTGAGCAGCCCCACATTTACGATTCTGCAGAGTTACGAGGCGGGCAGACTTCCACTCTACCATTTCGATGTGTACCGCATCGGTGACGTGGAAGAGATGGAAGAAATAGGCTATGAGGATTGTTTTTACGGGGAGGGCGTCTGCCTGATCGAGTGGGCGGATCTGATCCGTGAAATTCTGCCGGAGGACTGTATTCACATTGCGATCGAAAAGGATTTGTCCAAAGGGTTTGATTACCGTCGGATTTCAATCGGGCGATACATGTGATGAAGAATGGGAAGCATCTCAGAAAGTCTGACATAATGGCATACTATGGTATTTTGTGAAGTCTGAGACTGGACTGTAACTTGCGGAGAAGTTACTTTGAGGAAGGAAAGTGGGGCGGCGACTTGAAAATATTGGCGCTTGACAGCTCCGGCCTGGTGGCCTCTGTGGCACTTGCGGAGGATGACAATTTAATCGCGGAATACACCGTGCAGTATAAGAAAACCCATTCCCAGACGCTCCTGCCCATGCTGGAGGAGATCGGCAGGATGGTGGAACTGGATCTCTCCACGGTGGATGCCATCGCGGTAGCGGCGGGGCCGGGGTCATTTACGGGGCTGCGGATCGGTTCGGCCACGGCAAAGGGACTGGCGTTCGCCCTCGGGAAACCGATCATTCCGGTGCCGACGTTGGACGGACTCGCCTTTCAGATGTGCGGTGCGAAGGATCTGGTGTGCCCGATTATGGACGCCAGAAGAAGCCAGGTATATACGGGAATTTATGAATTTCAGTCTGACCGGACCGGCCGGTCTGCATATGACATGCATGTTATCAGACAGCAGTGTGCCGTCTCTTTTGACGAAATAGCAGAGGCCCTGAACAAACTTGACAGAAGTGTCATATTTTTGGGGGACGGCGTGCCTGTCTTTCGGGAACGGATGGAACAGGTCATGTGCGTGCCCTTCACGGTAGCGCCTCTGCACCGGGCAAGACAGTCGGCGGCGGCTCTCGCGTCGCTCGGACGGCTTTATTATGAGCAGGGCAGAACAGTTGACGGAGCGGCTTTTGCGCCGGATTATCTGCGGCTTTCACAGGCGGAACGGGAGCGTGCTGAGAAGGAGCGTGAAAAGTCCCTATGATCGTATATCGTAAGATGCGGGCGGAGGATGTGCCCTTTATCAGCCGTCTGGAGGAGGAGACCTTTTCCATGCCATGGTCGGCGGATTCCTTTTTGCGGATGATCGAAAAGGAGGATACGGCGTACTTTGTGGCGGAGGAGGACGGACGGTTGCTTGGCGGCTGCGGACTGCTTCTGATTGCGGGGGAGGGTAATATCACCAATGTGGTGGTGGCGCCCGAAGCAAGAAGGCGCGGCGTTGCCACAGGACTGCTGACATATCTGCTTTCGGAAGGTGACCGGGCCGGGCTGACAGCCTACACGCTGGAGGTGCGGGTCGGCAATGCGGCGGCAATCCGTCTGTATGAGAAGCTCGGCTTTGTGTCCGAGGGCATACGCCCGGATTTTTATGAAAAACCCGTGGAAGATGCAATGATTATGTGGAAGAGATAGGCAGCGCATGGAACAATTACCACTGTCATTATGGCTTTTGTCTGCTAGAATAGAGACAGTGGATTCTGAAGGAGGATTGTCATGCGTGAATATATAGAAGACAGAAAGTTGACTAAGGTAGTCTGCAATGCCTGCGGTAAAAATCTGCTGGTAGAAAATGGCATTTTGAAGGAGGAGTGCATCCATGTGGATCACGACTTCGGTTTCTTCGGCGAAAAGGACGGGGAGAGCGACAGCTTCGATCTGTGTGAAGCGTGTTATGAGAAGATGATCGCCGGATTTTCCGTGCCCGTGGAACGGCGGGAGAGGAAGGAACTTTTGTAGGCTGCCTTCATTGATGGAAAGCGGGAGCGGGATATAGTCCGGCTGCCTGCGTGGAGGGAGATATGTTAGATATCTGCTTACTGGGGACGGGAGGGATGATGCCCCTGCCGCACAGATGGCTCACTTCGCTGATGGCGAGGTACAACGGAAAAAGTATACTGATTGATTGTGGGGAGGGAACACAGATCGCCATGAAGGAGAAGGGCTGGAGTCCGAAACCGATTGATGTGATCTGTTTTACCCACTTTCATGCGGATCACATCAGCGGTCTTCCGGGGATGCTGCTCACTATGGGAAATGCAGAGCGCACGGAGCCGCTGCTTTTGATTGGCCCGAGGGGATTAACCAGAGTGGTCAATTCCCTGCGCGTCATTGCGCCGGAACTGCCTTTCGAGATTATCTGTCTGGAGATCACGGAGCCGGAGCAGACGTTTCCTTTCAAGGAATTCCGGATAGAGTCGTTCCGGGTCAACCACAATGTGCCATGCTACGGTTACAGTATCGTGATCGACCGGGCAGGCAAATTTGATCTGGAGAGGGCGCAGGCTTTAAATATTCCGAGAAATTACTGGAATCCCCTGCAAAAAGGTGAGATAATAGATGAGGACGGTTATTATTTTACGCCTGACATGGTGCTGGGGGAGCCGAGAAGAGGTCTGAAGGTCACCTACTGTACGGACACGAGACCGACGGACAGCATTGTGAAAAATGCGTCCGGGGTGGATTTGCTTATCTGTGAGGGCATGTACGGCGAGCCGGAAAAGGCGCAGAAGGCAAAGGAATACAAGCACATGACATTTTACGAGGCGGCAGAGATTGCAAGGCGCGCCGGGGTGCGGGAGATGTGGCTGACACACTACAGTCCATCGCTGATCCGTCCGGAGGAGTTTATGCCGGAAGTGCGGAAAATCTTCCCGAACGCTGTGGCGGCGAAGGATGGCAGAAGCGTGGATCTTATGTTCAGGGAAGAGTGAGGCAAAGGAGGGGAAGATGAAGAATTCAAAGGTTGCTAAAACGATAATTATCGTGGTTGCCCTTGCGGCGATTATCCTGGTTTATTACTATAGTCTGAGTCACCGGGCGAAACGGCAGGAAGTCGAGGAGGCGATTGCCGCCACCGTGGTGCAGAGCATTCTGATGCGTGACCTGGAGCATAATTACCCGCCAACGCCCAAGGAAGTGTTGAAGTATTACGCGGAGATCACGGAATGTTTCTATAATGAGACGTATTCCGACGAGGAGCTTGTGCAGCTTGCGGGTAAGATTCAGATGTTATATGACGCGGAACTGGTGGCGAATAAGACGCAGGATCAGTATATGCAGGATCTGCGGGATGATATTGCGGAGATGAAGGGTAAACAGCTTACGGTTGCAAGCTATGAGGTTTCCGCCAGTACCGATGTGGAATACTTTGAGCAGGACGAATATTCCTGTGCCAGATTATACTGTACATTTTATCTGAAACAGCAGGGCAGCGGCAGAGTGCCTTCGCAGGAGCGGTTCGTGCTCAGACAGGACGGAGATGGTCACTGGAAGATTCTCGGCTGGGAGCTTGTGGAGGACTAGAGATTGGAAAACAGTAAACTGCTCTGATATGGAGGTAACGATGGAAAATACCGGAGAAACCGTGACGATTCTGGCTGTGGAGACTTCCTGTGACGAGACGGCGGCGGCGGTGGTTGAAAACGGCAGGGAAGTGTTATCCAATGTGATATCCTCCCAGATCGCTTTACACACGCTTTACGGGGGCGTTGTGCCTGAGATTGCATCCCGCAAACATATAGAAAAAATAAATCAGGTAATGTCGGAGGCACTTTTACAGGCGGGGAAAAAACTCTCCGACATGGATGCCATCGCGGTCACCTACGGGCCCGGTCTTGTGGGGGCGCTTCTTGTGGGGGTCTCCGCGGCGAAGGCGGTCAGTTTTGCTTCGGGGATTCCGCTGATCGGCGTGCATCACATAGAAGGACATATCAGCGCGAATTACATAGAAAATAAGGACTTGGAACCGCCCTTTGTCTGTCTGGTGGTGTCCGGGGGACATTCCCATCTTGTGGTGGTGAAAGATTACGGAGAATATGAAATCCTGGGACGCACAAGGGACGACGCGGCAGGGGAGGCCTTTGACAAGGTGGCGCGCGCCATCGGCCTTGGCTATCCCGGCGGCCCAAAGATCGACAAGGTATCTAAGGAGGGGAATCCCGACGCCATCGCTTTTCCCAGGGCGAAGGTGGGTGATTCCGATTATGATTTCAGCTTCAGCGGCTTGAAGTCCGCGGTTTTAAATTACCTCAATTCCTGCGAGATGAAGGGAGAACCTTTCAGCCAGGCTGATGTGGCGGCTTCTTTCCAGAAAGCGGTCGTGGATGTGCTGACGGAGCACTCCATGCATGCAGTGGAGGCCTGCGGTATGAGGAAATTCGCTATTGCCGGCGGCGTTGCGTCAAACTCTGCGCTCAGAGAGGCGCTTGCCGGTGCCTGTGAGGAACGTGGCGTGACGTTTTACCACCCATCGCCCCTTCTGTGTACGGACAATGCGGCGATGATCGGCGCGGCGGGATATTACGAGTATTTGAAGGGCGTGCGGCACGGGTATGATCTGAACGCAGTTCCGAATCTGAAACTCGGTGACAAGATATGAAATCCTGCTAAGAAACTGTTAAAGAGTGAATCTTCACATCTGACTTGTCCAAATTTTCTTATGTCGCGTTGTCCGCAAGTTAATTCTTAAAACTCCTAAGACTGCAAAACACGCAGCCCAGGAAGAACTAAGACATGTATTGCAGGAGAGCAGGAAATATGAATAAAAAGAGATGTACCGCCATTGTCCTGGCGGCAGGAAGAGGTCGCCGCATGGAGAGCGGCGTGGCAAAGCAGTATATGCTTCTGCAGGGCAGACCGCTTATATGGTATGCACTAAATGCGGTACAACAATCCTCTGTGATTGATGACTGTATTCTGGTCACCGGTGCGGAGGATATTTCTTATGCAGAAGAAGAAATTGTGGCAAAGTATGGTTTTTCTAAGGTGACGGCTGTTGTGGCAGGTGGGGAAGAACGGTACGATTCTGTGTACAATGGGCTTGTGGCGGCAGTGGGCGACAGCCGGCAGGGAGACGAAAGTTCGTGTGCGCCTGACCGGGACGGCTATATTTTCATCCAGGACGGAGCAAGGCCTTTTCTGACGGAGAAAATTCTGAAACGCTGTTTTGAGGCGGTGGAGAAAGATCATGCCTGCGTGGCAGGAATGCCCGTGAAGGACACCATAAAGATCGTGGATGAAAGCGGGTTTGCGAGGCAGACGCCCGACAGAAATTTTATGTGGCAGGTGCAGACGCCGCAGGTGTTTGACGCAGCGTTGATTTTTTCTGCTTATGAAAGACTGATGCAGGAGAAGGAGCGGCTTTTGCGGGAGGGTATTTCGATTACGGATGACGCCATGGTGGTGGAAACCTTTACAGACTGTAAGGTCAGACTGGTGGAAGGGGATTATGGAAATATCAAGGTTACGACGCCGGAGGACATGGCAGTGGCGGAAGCGTTTTTGAACTGTGATACACCGTAGCAGCGGAAAAATTACTGACTGGAGAGAGGTATGAGAATAGAAAAAATAGTGCAGGCGGAAGATACGCGGTATGCCAGAATACAGCATCTCGTGAATCTGCTCTGTCATCAGGAACAGAGTAGTCTTGACGATTTCACGGGAGAGGAGCTGCAGGAGCAGTTTCCTGTCGGGATGAAAATAAAGATTGACGGCAGTAAAATTACAATCAGGAACAGGGAATATTCTTCCGCTGAGCTACAGAAGGTTACGATCAACACGGAAGGGACATTGACTGTATACAATCGTGTCGGCAGGAAACTGTGTGGAAGTGTCTGGCTGAACTCGTCAACAAAAAATGTTGAATGGTTCTGCATGTGGGTGAGAAAGCACCGTATCCCGGTGGAAGTGGTTACGGGCAAGGGAGAAAAAGCGTTGCAGATACTTATAGTGGTGGTTGCCTTTGCGGCCTGGTTTCTATATAAAACGTTAGCAATTCTGAATCGTTGAATGTAATTATCGCAGAAATAAAAAATGCAAAAAAAAATAAAAAAAACGGGTTGACATGGGAGTTTATCTTTGCTAGAATAATTTTTGCGTTCGACCTGGATCTGAACGCAAAGCGAACACGGAGAGGTATCGAAGTGGTCATAACGAGGCGGTCTTGAAAACCGTTTGTCCGCAAGGGCGCGTGGGTTCGAATCCCACCCTCTCCGCTGGAGATCCCTCTCCGACCGAGTCCCTTTTGATTCGGTAATATATCATACGATGATAGGTATTTAGCTATGTCTGGAGATGTACCCAAGATGGCTGAAGGGACACCCCTGGAAAGGGTGCAGGTCGTTGATAGCGGCGCGAGGGTTCAAATCCCTCCATCTCCGTAGCATCGAGGTAAAACCTTTTGAAGTTAATTTCGCGGAAAGTAACTTCAGGTTACCTCTGAAGAATACTCCGTATTCTTCTTCGATGCAGTAAAAATAGAACCTTGACAAATAAACAGTAATGCAACCCTGAAAAGATTCCAAGAGAAACGAAGT
>CASWVG010000034.1 GCA_949472775.1 uncultured Lachnospiraceae bacterium | reverse complement strand
AAAACGCCCGGATGTCATGGCGAAGGCGGAGAAAGAGGGAAAACGCCCGGATGTCGTGGCGAAGGCGGAGAAAACAGGAAAAACCGCATACAATGGGGGGAGGCGCAGCTATGAGACGGACGGCTGAACTTGGTTTTTTGCTGTCGCTGGCTCTGATTTTATCTTATGTGGAATCTTTGATTCCTTTTTCTTTCGGGGTACCAGGGATTAAGCTGGGACTGCCCAATCTGATCGTGCTTCTGCTTCTGTGCGGAAGGAACGAAGAACAGACTGCAGGCGGGGAGCGGGAGGCGCTTCTGGTGAACGCTCTGCGGATCGTCCTGTCCGGCTTCCTGTTCAGCAATCTCTATGCAATTTTATATGCGCTGGCGGGGGCAGCGTTCAGTTTCTTTGCCATGATCATCGGCAGGCGGTCGAAGCGTTTTTCCGTGGTGGGAGTGAGTGTGCTTGGAGGCGTGTTCCACAATGTGGGGCAGCTTCTTGTGGCGGTGGCGGTAGTGGAAACCCTGGCGGTCGCTTACTATGTGCCGTTTTTAATTGTGGCGGGCACGGTAACGGGAGCGTTACTCGGAGTCGCTGGGATGGAGATTTTGCCTTATCTGCGGCGGATGATGCAGGAAGAAGAGTGGAATCAATGAGCATATTTGAATCAATTACGGAGGAACAGAAACTATGTACGCATACATAAAGGGAACGCTTGAGGAGACCACAGAGGATTCGGTGGTGGTGGAAGCAGGGGGGATCGGTTATAACATCAAGGTTTCCACTGCCACGGCAGAGCTTCTGCCGGGCGTGGGTAACGAAGTGAAAATGTATACCTATACGTTAGTGAGGGAGGATGCTTTTGCGCTTTTCGGCTTTCTGACAAGGGATGATCTGGAAATTTTTAAGAAGCTGATCGCAGTAAACGGGATCGGCCCCAAGGGCGGGCTTGCGATCCTCTCGGTGATGAGCGCGGATGCCCTGCGGTTTGCCGTTATGGCGGGGGATGCAAAGGCCATCGCGAAGGCGCCTGGGATCGGTGCGAAGACGGCGGAGCGGGTGATTCTGGAACTGCGTGATAAGATTTCACTGGAAGATACGCTAAAGGGACTCGGCGAGCCGGCAGGCGCTTCGGGTAACGCTGCCGGAGCACAGGGGGGCGACAATCTGATGAAGCGGGAGGCCATAGAGGCGCTGGTAGCGCTTGGGTATGCGGCCTCCGATGCAACGGCTGCGGTGAAGAAAGTGGAGGTTACGGAGGACACCACATCGGAGACGATCCTGAAACTTGCGCTGAAACATATGTTCTAACAGCTCAGCCAGAGCATTATCTGTCGGGCAAACTGTGCTTGCACAAGGTTGACAGACGGATGATGCTCTGAGGGAGCGCCATCTTATGAGCAAAAAAGAGCTGCGAAGCAGCGGAGAGCGCTGAAAGCGCGGTTTTGCGAATGGCGCGGCTGAGCGGCACTACACGGAGGAATACACATTGATTTTCGGAAAACACATTAACCGCTATTATATCAAACATGGGCCGCTTTTGCTGGTGGGCATTGCGGCGCTTATTTTTGTCGACTATTTTCAATTGGTTTTGCCGGAACTCTATCGTATCGTGGTAAACGGCATGAACGGCGGCCTTGTGGAAATAGACGGGGTTTTTGTGCCCTTCACTCTGGAGGTTCTGTTAGACGAGGTGTGTCTGAGGGCCATCGTGGTCATACTCGTCATGGTGGTGGGGCGTTTTTTGTGGCGCGTCAGCTTTTACGGAGCGGCCATCAAGGTGGAAACCGATCTGAGAAACCGTATGTTTGACCACTGTAAGAATCTGTCGCAGGATTATTTCCAGGTGAATAAAGTGGGTAACTTGATGAGCCTGTTTACCAACGATCTGGATACCATACAGGAGTGTTTTGGCGACGGCGTGCTTATGTTTGCTGACGCCCTGTTTTTAGGGCTGCTCGCCTTCTTTAAAATGTGGAACATGGACAGGAAACTGACAGGGCTGTCTATGATTCCGATGATACTGTTGTTTTTGATCGGGACGGTTTTGTTTAAGGCAATGAAGGCGAAATGGGAGATCAGACAGGAGGCGTTTTCCAGACTGTCCGATTTTTCCCAAGAAAATTTTTCTGGAATCGCAGTGATCAAGGCTTTTGTGAAGGAAATTCTGGAACTGAAGGAGTTTGAGAAACTGAATCGGGAAAACGAGAAAATCAATGTTTCCTACACCCGGATTTCCATGCTGCTTGATATTCTGACGATCCTGCTTGTGGAGTCGGTGATCTGTGTGATTCTCGGCTACGGAGGCTATCTGGTTTACTGTGGAAGGTTTGACGCGGGGCAGCTTGTGGAATATATTGTTTACTTTAATTCGATCATCTGGCCGGTTATGGCAGTGTCCATGCTGATTGAGAAGACGTCAAGGGGAAAGGCGTCCTTAAACCGCATCAGTGAGCTTTTGGACGCCGAGATCACGGTAAAAGACAGGGCGGATGTGGCTAATCTGACTGACATGAAGGGTGAGATCGAGTTCAGGAACCTTACTTTCCGCTATCCCGACGGGGAGACAGACGCGCTAAAGGACGTCTCCTTTACCATTCACGCGGGGGAGAGCGTGGGCGTGGTGGGCAGAACCGGCTCCGGGAAGACGATTCTCGTGGATCTGATTCTGCGCGCCTACAATGTGCCGGACGGAACACTCTTTATCGACGGGCATGATGTGAACACGGTTTCCATCCGTTCGGTGCGGGAGGGGTGTTCCTATGTGCCCCAGGACAACTTTCTCTTTTCCGATACCATTGCAAATAATATTTCTTTTGCGGTAGATGAGGCCGATGACGCGTTGGTGGAGCGCGCGGCAAGGCTTTCTGACGTGCACGATGATATTTCGGATTTTACGGCGGGTTATCGGACCGTTCTCGGGGAGCGTGGCGTGACTGTCTCGGGTGGGCAGAAACAGAGAATTTCCATTGCACGGGCGCTCTTAAAACAGGCGGCCATTCTGATCCTGGACGATTCGGTTTCGGCGGTGGATATGAAGACGGAAAAGATCATTTTGAAAAACCTGCTGGAGGAGCGGCGGGGGCGGACTACCATACTGATCGCTCACCGTATTTCCACTGTGGAGCGTATGGACAAAATTATCTTTATAGACGAAGGGTGTGTCCGCGCGGTGGGCAGCCATGAAAGCCTTTATGAGGGCTGTGCGGATTATCGGCGGATGGTCGATCTGCAGCGCATGGAGGAAGAAGAAGGGGGTGAGGCAGATGTATGAGTATTATCCGCTGATCGTGGTGGGAGCGATAGTCGGGCTGTTCTCACTTGTCCTTCTGATCGCCTATCTGACGGCGAAAGATAAGAAGCAGACAATGGGATTTGAAAGGCAGATTGACGACCGGGAAATTATGAGACGGCTGCTCCACTATGCCAGACCGTATCTGCCGCAGTTTCTGCTGGTGGGCGTAGTCATGCTGTTTACCATTGCCTACGATGTGGTTTCCCCCTTTATTATCGGCCGGATTGAGGAGCTGGTTGCGGGAGAGTTCCGAATGCCGCAGATTTACCGGGCGGTGACGGTCTATGTGAGCATTCTGATCGTTTCTATGGTGTGTGCGTACATACAGGCGGTGCTGCTGCAAAAGACGGGACAGAGAATTATTTCCGTTTTGAGGGAAGACCTGTTTGTGAAAATTGAGAGTCTTTCCCACGAGCAGCTCAACGAGATACCTGTGGGTAAGCTCGTAACCCGTGTGACCAATGACACCAATGCGATTTCTATGATGTTTACCAATCTATTGGTCAATTTCGTGAAAAATATATTTGTGATCGTTGGCGTGTTTGCGGCCATGCTTGTGTTAAGCTATGAACTGACGCTGATGATCCTCTGCTTTGTACCTTTTATTGTGTTGTTTACGGTGATTTTTCGTAAATTTTCCAGACGTGCCTACCGAAAGGTGAAAGACTGCACGACGGATATCAACACCTATCTGTCTGAGAATCTTTCCGGCATTAAGATCACCCAGATCTTTAACCGGGAGGAGGCAAAGATGCAGGACTTCCGGGAAAAGAGCAACGCGCTGGGAAAAGCGAAGCAGGAACAGATACTGGTGTTTGGCATTTTCCGCCCGCTGGTGTATATGCTCTATGTCAGTTCCATTCTCTGCCTTTTGTATCTGGGCGGCAGAGGGTATCTGGAAAAGCAGGTTTTTATGGGACAGGTGATCACAAGCGGCATGCTGGTGTCTTTCTACATGTATATTTCAAAGTTCTTTAATCCGATCCAGAGTCTGGCGGAGCAGTTTAACTGGCTGCAGTCGGCCCTTGCTTCCGCGGAGAAAGTTTTTACGATTATGGATCTGGAACCGCATATTCAGGATGCGCCGGATGCGGTGGAACTTGAAAATGTGAGGGGCGAGATCGAGTTTCGGGATGTGTGGTTTTCCTATGTGGAGGATGAGTGGGTGCTAAAAGGCGTTTCTTTCCATGTGATGCCGAAGGAGACAGTGGCTTTTGTCGGTTCCACCGGCTCGGGAAAGACTACGATCCTGTCGCTTCTTTGCAGAAATTATGAGTTCCAGAAGGGTGAAATTCTCATAGACGGGATCGACATTCGCAAAATTAAAATTTCCTCCCTGCGCAGGCATTTTGGGCAGATGCTGCAGGATGTGTTTCTGTTTTCGGGGACGATCCGCAGCAATATCGCATTGCGGGCGGAACATATTTCTGACGATGAGATCAGAGAAGCATGCCGCTATGTGAACGCGGATCATTTCATAGATAAGCTGGAAAAGGGACTGGATGAGGAAGTGCGGGAGAGGGGAAACAATTTTTCGGCAGGACAAAGACAGCTTTTGTCCTTTGCCAGAACTATTGTGCACAAACCGGCGGTGATGATTCTGGACGAGGCTACGGCGAATATTGATACCGAAACAGAGATCTTAATCCAAAATTCGCTGGAAAAGATGCAGAATATCGGAACCATGTTGATGGTGGCCCACCGATTGTCCACGATTCAGAATGCAGACAGGATCATTGTGCTTTCCCACGGAAAGATTGTGGAACAGGGGACGCACCAGGAGCTTCTTAAGCTGCATGGGAAATATGACAGGCTTTACCGCCTGCAGTACAGGCGGGAGGAAATGGCGCGGGAGAAAAGCGGTACAAACTGACAAATAAAAACGTCTGTTCATGGAGAGAACATTTTCATCCATTCGAACCGGGATCGGCTGTTTCCTCCTCGGTATCCTCCTCCGCATATTGCTCCAACAGGCGCATGCCTGCGGTTTCCGTTACAGGGAGAGAGAAGACCACGGATTTTGCTTTGGTGGTAAGTCCGGCCTCCTCCATTACAGCGCGCATGATGGCGTTTTTCTGCTCCTTTTTTACCACGATGAAGATGAGTTCCTTCTCGGAGGCGAGCGTGACGCCTAAGAATTTGTCGGCGCTCTCCATGCCGGTGCCCTTGGCGTGGATGACTGTGCCGCCGCCGGCCTGCATTTTTCTGGCGGCGTCCATAATCATTTCGGTGTAGCCCTGATTGGCGATGATGATTAAAAGTTCGTATTTCGTATCCTTCAAAACTGTTTCCTCCCCATGCTCAAAGGTTTCTTCCCCCGTCAGAAAACGGAGCTGTCTAAGGCCGCCGATGCTGGCTAACGGAATGATGAATGCAACGCCCGTGCCGGGAATGTCGATGCGCATTTCCCGCTCTAAGCCGGTCTTTAACTTTTTCCAGGTCCTGCGGGTGACAATGGAAAAGATGACGGCCTTTTCCGTGCCGTCCAGACCGAAATAGTCCATCAGCTCATTGGTGGCGGTGCCGTTTCCAAGCGTGATGAAATTGACCGGGACATTGTATCTGTCGTAAAATGCCGCAAATTCTTTCGTGCGGTCTCTGGTGATGATGGCTGTCATCATATATAGTTCACTCATGGATATCCTCCGTTTATTTCCGTGGGTAATGAGCCGGGCGCCGTGCTTGCACAAAACCAAAGGTTGGGGTGCGCATCCTGGCGAATGCCGCGGGGGTCAAATACCAGGCAGCTTGCTGCGCTGCAAGTTTGATACTTGATTAGAGTTCGATAATAACATCTTCCGCCTCGGCTGCGGCTGTCGGAACCAGACCTGCCAGCTGTCCGGCAAGACGGCGTTTCTTTCTCCCTGTCGCTTTCTGACGCTGGGAGAGAAGACCGAGAAGCTGTATGGTGATAAGCGGCGTCATGGCAACCATCGCCACAATGCCGAAAGCGTCCGTCACGATACTGCCGCCGACCGCACCGCAGGCGCCCTGCGCCAGAGGAAGCAGAAAGGCCGCAGTCATAGGGCCGGAGGCCACGCCGCCGGAGTCGAAGGCGATGGCCGTATAAATTTTCGGCACAAAGAAGGAAATGCCGAGAGCGAAAGCGTAACCGGGAATCAGAAACCACATGACGGAGATGCCTGTCAGCACGCGCAGCATGGCGATGCCGAGAGATATGGCGACACCCACGGAGAGACAGGTTCCCATAGAGCCTGCGGAAATAGCGCCATCGGTAATTTCCTCCACCTGTTTGTTCAATACATAGACAGCAGGTTCCGCCTTTACGATAAAGAAGCCCATAATCATGGCGATGGGAATGAGAAACCATGGATTGGAGGAGGAGCCTAATATCTGTCCGAGATAGTTTCCGGCGGGCATAAAGCCAACATTTACGCCGGTCATAAACAGAACCAGTCCGATATAAGTGTAGGCCAGGCCAATTACCATTTTGGAGAGGGTACGCCTGGAAAGTTTCAGTACCGCGAGCTGAAACAGTCCGAAAAAGAGTACAATCGGAAAAAGGGAGACCGCGATCTCCGCTATGTAAGTGGGAAATCCCCGATGGAACAGCGTCCACAGTTCTACAGAAGTTTCCACGGAGGGAATAACCGGCGGCACATAACTGCTCTCGCCGGGATGATAGATCATACCGAGGATCAGCACCGACACGATGGGGCCGATGGAGCACAGGGCCACAAGACCGAAGCTGTCGTCCGCGGCATGGCGGTCATTACGGATGGCAGCAACGCCTACACCAAGCGCCATGATAAAGGGCACTGTCATGGGGCCTGTGGTCACACCGCCGGAATCGAAGGCTACGCTCAAAAAATCATCCGGCACAAAAAGAGCCAGCACAAAGACCAGTATATAAAAGAAGATAAGCAAAGGCGGCAGGGGAATGCGAAACAGCATACGAAGCAGCGCAATCACGAGAAAGAGCGCAACGCCTCCGGCCACCGCACCGATCAGGATACCATTCGGGATGGAAGGCACCTGTCCGGCAAGCACCTGCAGGTCAGGCTCGGATACGGTGATGATAAAGCCGAGAAGAAACGAGAGGGAAACAATGACGCTGAGTTTTTTGCTCTTGGTCATGCAGGTGCCAACCTTCTCCCCCATAGGAGACATGGCGAGCTCTGCACCCAGCGTAAAGAACATCATGCCCAGAATCAGCAGTACGGCGCCGATCAGAAAGCAAAGGAGAATGCTTGGAGAAATCGGAGCCACAGAAAAGCACAAAAGAAGCACAATGACAATGATCGGCAGAACCGCAACCAATGCCTCGCGCAGTTTTTCCATGAGTTTACCGCTTAATCGTTTTTTGGTCTGCAAAAAGAGTCACCCCTTTTACTAATTTTAATTTATGGATTGATGGGCGGTTTCATAAATCCATCTGCCCACGTTTTTATCTTATAATGAATCGGGAAAGTTGGCAATAGAAGAGTTAAAAAAACAAGCGACTGCGCTCCCAATTCATAGAATATCGGAAAAGCGGCATTTCTTTGCGCGGGGGCATGGAGTTAGTGCACGGCTTGCGAAGCGGGAGGGAAAATGCTATGATTGGGAACATAGAAAGAAGATGGAAAAACAGGCCGGAAGCCCTTGTTTTGACATGGAGGTAATTATGCCAAACAGAACGATTGAGACAAATCTGATAGAGGAAGATATAAAAATAGAAGGTTCTCTGCGCCCGCAGAGCCTAGTTGACTATATTGGTCAAGAAAAAGTGAAGGACAACCTCAAGGTTTACATTGAGGCGGCGAAGCAGAGGGGGGACGCGCTGGATCATGTGCTGTTTTATGGACCGCCCGGGCTTGGAAAAACCACCCTTGCGGGTATTATCGCCAATGAGATGGGCGTGCACATGAAGGTGACCAGCGGTCCGGCCATTGAGAAGCCGGGGGAGATGGCGGCGATCCTCAACAATTTACAGGAGGGGGACCTGCTCTTTGTGGATGAGATCCACAGGCTGAACCGTCAGGTGGAGGAAGTGCTGTATCCCGCAATGGAAGATTACGCCATTGACATTATGATCGGGAAAGGCCCGACGGCCCGTTCGATCCGTCTGGATCTGCCTCACTTTACGCTGGTGGGAGCTACCACAAGGGCCGGGCTTTTGACCGCGCCGCTCAGAGACCGATTCGGCATGATTCACAGACTGGAATTTTACACCGTAAAGGAACTTACAGTCATTATCAGGCAGTCGGCGAAAAAGCTGGGGGTGGAGATTGAGGAGAAGGGCGCCGTGGAGCTGGCCAGAAGAAGCAGGGGAACGCCGCGTCTTGCCAACCGCATCCTGAAGCGGGTGCGGGATTTCGCGCAGGTGAAGTATGACGGTACAATCACGGAAGAGGTTGCGAAGGTGGCGCTTGACCTGATGGACGTGGATAAAATGGGACTGGATCATGTGGACAGGAACATACTGATGACTATGATGGAGAAGTTCAAGGGCGGCCCTGTGGGGCTTGATACGCTGGCGGCGGCTATCGGGGAGGATGCCGGGACGATCGAGGATGTGTACGAGCCTTATCTGATCCAGAACGGGTTTCTGAACCGCACGCCAAGGGGAAGAGTGGTCACAGATCTTGCCTACCGGTATTTTGGATTGGAGATTCCCACATGAAAAGGCGATTTTCAGGGAAAGGCATAACGCAGGCAGGTGTCGTCTTTGGTCTGCTGTGTGCCGTTCTTTCTCTGGTGTTCGGATATCAGACGCGGAAAGGAGGGCTGCCATCGGAGAGGGAGGAGATGGCAGGGCTTACGTCCAATGCCGCAGGAGCGGGAGAGCAGGAGGGAAAGACGCCAAAGCAGGATGCGGACGGCTATTATCTGCTGCGCACGGAGGAGGATTTTCGCTGGTTTCATGTTACGGCCATAGAGGAAAACCCGGCCGTCAATGTACGCCTGGCGGAAGACATTGTTTTGAACGATACAGGCGGATGGGAGAACTGGGCGGATACGCCTCCGAAAAACGGTTATGCGCCGATTATCAGTTATAGCGGCCATCTGGATGGAAACGGTCATACCCTGGAGGGATATTATTCCGTAAACGGGGACTGGCTGTGTTTTCTTTTTACGGTACTGGAGGAAGAGGCAAAAGTTTCGGATCTCACCATCCGAAACAGCCTGTTTCAAACCACATATGAGGACTGTGCGTTTGAGGACGGGAAGGGCAAAACGGACGTAGTTCCCGCCGCCGCGCTCTGTTATGCCAACTATGGTTTGATCGAAAACTGTGAGGTGCAGGCGAAGGTAGTGGGCGCGTGGGATGCTGGCGGCATCGCAGCGGTCAATTTTGGACAGATGCGCGCCTGTAAATTTACGGGGACCGTGGAGGCAGGAACCGATCAAAAGACAAAAGTGTCTGAGTATACAGCTGCCAAGCACTCCATGTTTGCAGGCGGGATTTGCAGTACCAATGAGGGTAAGATCCAAAATTGTGTCAACGAGGGAACAGTGACGCTCGGTGCGATTTCCGAAACCTTTTATGTGCATGATTTTGCCGCCGGCGGCATTGCCGGACGGGTGACAGGGGAGGGAAGTATCGGAGACTCACACAATACGGGGGATGTGACTTCCGTAGAACTTGCGGGCGGTATCGCAGGAGCAAACCAGGGCAGGATATACAGATGCTTCAACAGTGGAAAAGTGCACATAGATCAGGTGGAACGGGATCATGTGGAAACGCTGGTCAGTGCGGGCATCTGTGCATCCAACGGCGGAAAAGTGGACACCTGTCTGAATGAAGGACCTGTCACCATCGATCAGGAATCCTTAACCTTTTGCCCGCCCATATACGGCGTTGCCTGCAACACTGTGCATCCCGACAAAGGTAAGATAGAGAACAGCTATTATGTGAAAGAAAATGTGTCCCAGGACTACAGGCAGAGCGGTGTAAATAAGCTTTCTATCAGTGATGCGGCGGATTTTCCGGCGTACCTTTCCGGGCAGAAGAAGAGGGAGGACAGGGATGGCGTCTGCTTTGCGCAATCTTACATTGAGGAGGAGGACGATGCGATCCATCTGGGATTTGGTCCGAAGGAGTACGTGACCTATGTCGTGGAACCGGGAGACAGTCTCTGGCTCATTGCGAAAAAATTTTACGGGGACGGCGGGCGCTTCACACATCTGATATGGGAAAACCCGGAACTGCAGGAAAGCGTGCTGCTGCCGGGAAAAGAACTTATCATTCCACACAAGGATTACAGTGTTTACCGCCGCCGGGATGAGGAGGGATTCGGCCTTTCCTATTGCAGGCTGCCTTCCGGGGAAAAATGTCCCACCCGGTATGTGACCGCCAAGCCCATTGACTGGTATTACGGCAGTATGCAGTTTGACGCCGGCGCCGGGTTAGATGTGATATGGCCCAAAACCCATAAAGATCTGGGGCAGTTTGCCTTTCAGGCAGACAAGATCCACGTCTTTTGCCGTGTGGATGCCAACCCGGAGGGAGATTTTTTTGACGGCAAATGGGAGGAGGCAAGGGAAAGCATCGAAAAAAGCGCTGTCATTTACTGTGGAGGCGCCGCACATTGCTTTGCATTTAAACGTTATGATATGGATAACGGGGAGAACCTTTACTGCTATTCTTTTTTGCTTTACAGGCAGAATGAGCGGCTGTTGTGCTCCGTGGCCTACCGGCTATGCGACAATATGCTGGTAGAATTTATCGGCGTGGAACCTCTGCGTGTATATGTTGGCAGTTCGGTGGATGATCTGAGTAACCGTGAGGTGATGAACCGGGTACCTTATCTTGCGGCCGCCTCGGACACGAATGTAAAAATTGAGGAGGCGCAGTATGACCCGGAAACTTTTTACGGCAGGGAAAACTGGGATTTTCCGCAGCTTCACAATCCGTTTGCCCTTGCGCTTGCCTATGATAAGGACGCAGCGTGCAGTCCCTATATGCTGTTTACAGGGGCACAGTAGCCTGTCAAGCAGGACGCGCTCTGCCAAAATGTTACAGAAATGTTACGGGCTTGAGAAAGTAGGGCTTGAAATTCCGACTTAAGACAGCTATAATGGGAGTGATAGTGTAGGTAAAGCGATGGAGGGGCGCTCCTATGTCAACAAAAACAGATACAGAAGTGATCATTGCCGGCAAGGTTTTTACGCTGAGCGGTTATGAGAGTGAGGAGTACCTACAGAAGGTGGCGTCCTACATAAATAATAAAATAGCGGAGTATAACAAGATTGACAGTTTCAGACGGCAGCCGATGGATACCCAGAATGTGCTGCTGCAGCTCAACATAGCGGATGATTATTTTAAGGCGAAAAAGCAGATCAATCTTCTGGAGGAAGATCTGAAGAGTAAGAACGATGAGGTTTACGCACTGAAGCATGATCTGATTGCGGCACAGATGAAGCTGGAAAATACCGAGAAAAATGTGAAGAGTCTCCAGAAGGAGGCGAACGAGAACGCGAAGCAGATCGTGCGCATGGAGACAGAGCTTAAGGAACGCAAAGGGAAATAAGATGAAGAGTATGGAGCAGATCCCAGGGTCTGCTCCTTTTATGAGAAAAGAGGAAATGTTATGGGAGAGCGTGTGGAGCTGCTTGCTCCGGCGGGAAACTATGCCGCCTTTCTTGGCGCGGTAAACGCCGGGGCTGATGCGGTATATCTGGGCGGACCACAGTTTGGCGCCCGGGCTTACGCGGATAATTTCACGACTGAGGAGATTGTCCGTGCGCTTCATGTCGCCCATTTTTATGGAAAAAAGATTTATCTGACGGTAAACACGCTTTTGAAGGAGCGTGAGATGGCATCCCTGGATGCGTATCTGTCGCCCTTTTATGAGGCGGGGCTGGACGGCGTGATCGTGCAGGATTTCGGGGTTTTTTGCTATATCAGAGAGCATTTTCCGGGACTGCCCCTGCATGTGAGCACCCAGATGACCGTGACCGGGGTGGGAGGCGCGTCACTTTTAAAGAACCAGGGGGCGGTCCGCATCGTTCCGGCCAGAGAGCTTTCCCTGGAAGAAGTGAGAAAAATCCGGGAGGAGGCGGGCGTGGAAGTGGAATGCTTTATCCACGGCGCCATGTGCTACTGCTATTCGGGACAGTGCCTGTTCAGCAGCATTTTGGGCGGCAGGAGCGGAAACCGGGGACGGTGCGCCCAGCCATGCCGGCTGCCCTATGAGATCTACGACGGAAAAAGGAGGCTTTCCGGGAGCGGCTATCCGTTAAGCCTGAAAGATATGTGCACATTGGAATATCTGCCTGCCCTTTTGGAGGCGGGAATTGACTCCTTTAAGATTGAAGGGCGGATGAAGCGGCCGGAGTACGCGGCGGGTGTGACGGCGGTGTACCGCAAGTATATCGATCTCTATTACAGAGAGGGAGCGGCCGGCTGCCAGGTGGAGCGGGAGGACATGGACAGGCTCCGCCGGCTCTATATCCGCAGCGAAATTCAGACAGGCTACTATGAGCGGCATAATGGAAAAGAGATGATTACGCTGGAAAAGCCCGGTTATGAGGGGAGCGACGAGACGCTGCTTTCGGAAATACGGGAAACGTATCTCAGAGAGCCGGAGAAAATGCCGGTGCGGATGCGGGCGGTTGTGAGGGAGGGGGAACCCTTGGGTCTGTGCGTCATGGAAGAGGGTGGATCTTTGGCAAGGATGCGGAAAGCGTGTCAGACCACCGGTGCAACGGAAGATGGCCTGTTGGGCAGACAGCGTTTGACTGTATCAACTGAGTCGGCATGTCTTACGATTAAGGTTACGGGAGATGCGGTTCAGACCGCGAAAAACGCACCGCTGTCCGAAGAGGAGGTCAGAAAGCGGCTTTGTAAGACAGGGGACAGTTTACTGGCGGTGACAGACTGTGAAATCTTGATGGAAGGGGCATGTTTTGTTCCGGTTCGTGCGTTGAACGAACTGCGGCGGTCGGCTGTGGAGGCATTTGAGGCGGCTGTTGCTGAAAGCCGGGGGTTTGATGTACGGAAGAGGTCAGATACAACCCTTGAGAATCGTTCTGACAATGGAGAAATATTAGACCGACCAAGTCAGTCAAAAGAGGACGCCGCTTGTGAGGAATCTGACATAGAAAGCGTCGCGGCAGAAAAGTCTGAGGCGATAAATCATGTAGCGGGAAAAAGCGTTGTAGATCAGGCAGCGAAAGCAAAGTATACGATCGAAACGTGCGGAAGAGGGACCCCTGCCGTTGATGTGACGGTCAGTACCCTCGGACAACTGCGTGCCGCTCTTTCGTGGGGCTGCTGCAGGCGGATTTATATAGACAGTGATCTTTTTTCGGAGTCCTGTGAGGGAATTAGAGAGATGGCAGGGGCGGCATTCCGGGAGCAGACTGCCGGGGGAATACCGGTCTTTTATCTGGCGCTTCCCTATATTCTGAGGGAGCGGGACGAAGCTTATCTGCGGCGGCTGGCAAAGCTGCTGGAACAGACGGGGGATTTTGTGCGTGGGTTTCTTGTCCGCAGTCTGGAAGGGCTTGCATGGGTGCGGAAGATTTCTCTGGATTGCGGGGAGAACCGGGAGGCTTATGAGCTGATACCGGATGCGGGACTTTACTGCTTTAATGCGGATGCGCTGCGGTTTTTCCGGGACTTTACGACGGAAATCACGCTTCCCTATGAACTGAACGCGGGCGAGGCGGCGCATCTTGTCCGGGCGGCAAAAGAGCGGGGCATGTGTGCCACGCTGACTGTCTACAGCCGGATTCCTATGATGATTACGGCAAACTGTCTGAAAAAGACGTCGGGGTTATGCGGTACAAACGAGGGGAAGAAACGGCAGCTTGCATTGAAAGACCGCCTGGGCAATACATTTTCTGTGGTGATAAACTGCGAACACTGCTATAATATCATATATAACTGTGTCCCTTACTCCCTGCAAAGTGTAAAGAAGGAGCGGGAGAGAATCGCCGCGGACGCGCTGCGCTATGAGTTTACGACAGAAGACGAGGCACAGTGCGTAAAGATTTTAGAAGGAAATTTTCCTTTTGCGGACTATACGACAGGGCATTGTAAGAGAGGCATCGTGTGAGAAGTACTTCTGGCCGCTCACGCAAAGGCTGTTTCGCAAAGTTGGCAGATGACTGGGAAGTATTAAGTCTCACACGGGAGAACGCCTGAGAAACGGCATTTTCCGCATTTGCATACAATCAGGGTGGGTATGATGGAGCTGTATATCACAGAGCTTTCTAAATATCTTATAACGCTGTTTATCGCCTGCTATACGCTGGAATGCTTCCTGGTGTTCCGGTTTCAGGAGGAGGAGAAGCGTAAAGCCGGGTATTTTCGCCAGAACATCTGGATGTTTCTGGTGCATTTTTCGTGCTTTCTTGTGATCTGCTTTGAGACGGGGAAGATTGAGTATCTGCTCTTTTATGTGCTGCAGCAGATTCTTCTTTTTTCCACGGTCATGCTGTTCCGTATGATATACCCCAAGGGGAATCTTCTGATTATCAACAATATGTGTATGCTCCTCAGTATTGGCTTCGTGATTCTCACAAGGCTGTCCTATGAGCGGGCGATCAAACAGTTTTTTATTGTGACGGCGTCCATCATTATCGGTATGGCGGTTCCCTTTTTTATACGGAATCTGAAATTTTTAAAGAGCCTGACGTGGGTGTATGCGGGAATCGGCATTGTGGCGCTTGGGGTAGTACTGATTCTCGGATCAGTCACTTACGGTTCAAAGATATCCTATTCTGTGGCGGGAATCACCTTCCAGCCCTCAGAGTTTGTGAAGATTGTATTCGTCTTTTTCGTGGCAAGCGCGTTCAGTGAAACATGGGATTTCCTGCGGGTCGCGGTGACGGCGGTTCTGGCGGGCACTCATGTGCTGATACTGGTGGCATCTAAAGACCTGGGGAGCGCGCTGATCTTCTTTGTGGTCTATGTACTGATGGCATTTATCGCTACGGGCAGATGGATTTATCTGTCTCTAGGCGTGGCAGGCGGCGCGGGGGCGGCGATTGTTGCCTATCGGATGTTTAACCATGTGCAGGTGCGTGTACAGGCGTGGCGGGATCCGTTCAGCTGCATTGACGACGCAGGGTTTCAGATTACCCAGTCCCTGTTTGGGATCAGCAGCGGCGGGTGGTTTGGCCTGGGGCTTTTCAGGGGAAATCCCACGTCGATCCCGCTGGTGGAGGCGGACTTTGTCTTCTCGGCGGTGGCGGAGGAGCTGGGCATTCTCTTTTCCATGTGCATGATACTGATCTGCATCAGCAGTTTTATCATGTGCATGAACATTGCTTTAAAGTTACAGGACAGGTTTTACAGGCTCATTGCCTTCGGGCTTGGCGTAACCTATATTTTTCAAGTGTTCCTGACCATTGGCGGGGGAACCAAGTTTATCCCCATGACGGGTGTGACGCTGCCGTTCATCAGTTACGGCGGCAGTTCGGCATTGACTACACTGGTCATGTTCTTTGTTATAGAGGGACTTTATATTATCAGACGGGACGAAGGAGACAGACGTGCCAAGAACAAAAAACGAAAGAACAGAAAGAAGAGAGAGCGAAGAGCGGGAGACGAACCGCAGGATGGGGAAGACGAGGAAGAAGCGTAACCGGCAGATTATGACGGTCACCTGGTTCTTTGTGGGACTGTTTTTCGTGATGATGGGCTATACGTGCCATTACGCGGTTACCCACAGGCAGACGCTGATGAATAACAGCTATAACACGAGGCAGGAAATTCTGGTTGCCCAGAACAGAAGGGGAACAATCTATGCGGCGGGCGGACAGATCCTGGCGGAGACAGCTACGGATCAGGAGGGAGAGGAAGTCAGAGTGTACCCTTACGCCAATATGTTCTCTCATGCGGTCGGTTATGCTTCCAACGGCAGGTACGGCATAGAGGCGCAGGCTAACTATTATCTGATCAACTCCAACACCAGACTATCTGAGAAGGTGGCAAACGACGTGGCGGGGGAAAAATATCCGGGTGACAGCGTGATCACCACGCTGGATGTGGATTTACAGCAGATCGCATATGATTCCCTCGGCATTTACAGCGGTGCGGTGATCGTCTCGGAGCCGTCCACGGGCCGGATTCTTGCCATGGTGTCGAAACCGGACTTTGATCCGAACGAGATTGATGCGATCTGGGACGGGCTCATTACCGACAAGGAGAGCAGCGTCCTGTTAAACAGGGTGACGCAGGGGCTATACCCGCCCGGTTCCACCTTTAAGATCGTGACGGCGCTGGAATATATCAAAGAAAATCCCGACTCATATAGTCAATATAAATTCCAGTGTGGCGGCAGATTTACCCACGGGGAGGAAAAAATCAACTGCTATCACGGTACGGTGCACGGCAGCGAGGATTTTTCCAAGGCTTTTGCAAAATCATGCAACTCTGCTTTTGCCAGCATCGGCCTTTCCCTTGACAGGGACAAATTTGGCGATACACTGGATGAACTGCTGTTTAATCAGGAGCTGAAGGTGGATTTCGCTTACAATCAGAGTAAACTTGTCATAGATGCGGATACGTCTGACGCGGATGTGATGCAGGCAGCCATCGGACAGGGAACCACGCAGATGACGCCCCTGCAGCTCAATATGATTACCTGTGCCATTGCCAACGGCGGCACGCTGATGAAGCCCTATCTTCTGGAACGGGTGGAAACAAGCGAAAGGACGGTGGTCAAACAGTTTTCCCCGGGCTCCTACAAGCGGCTTATGAGTGAGGAGGAGGCGCAGATTATGACGGGGCTGATGGAGGAAGTGGTAAAGAGCGGCACAGGCACGAAGCTTTCCGGGCTCTCCTACACCGCTGCAGGCAAGACCGGCTCAGCGGAATACAATAAAGTGAAGACCGATTCCCACGCATGGTTTACGGGTTTCGCTCCGGTGGAGGAACCACAGGTGTGCGTGACGATCATCATAGAAGGGGCGGGCAGCGGCGGAGATTATGCCGTACCCATTGCGAAACGGATTCTGGACGCCTGTTTTGAGGAGTGAAAAGGGTGGCTGTGTTTTGCATAAGAAAACCGGATGCCGAAGCACCCGGTTTGGGAGTTTTCTTTTATTAATTTAGAAGATAGCTGTTATTGTAAGTTCCGGATTCGAGGAAAGGTCGACGAATTTTCCGTCCTTTCGTTTTAGGAGTGGTCTTGCCAGATTGTCTTTATTGATGGTATAAACCGCGGCCTCCTCATCGTCGCTTAAGCGCACCATAAAGCCGAGCTGGGTGGCTGCTATGTGGTAGAGAATGGGCTGCAGAATGGCTTTCTCGTATTTCTCATAACCCTCCCGCTCGAAGTTTTCTATGACCTGGAATGGATTGAGCGGCTGTCTGTAGGTGCGGGCGGAAGTCATGGCCTCGTAGGCGTCAATGACAGCGATATATTTGGCAAAGATGTTGATCTTGTCGCCCCGCAGCCTGGAAGGGTAGCCGGAGCCGTCGCAGCGCTCGTGATGCTGGAGCGTAGCCTTGATGATGGATTCGCTGATTCCGGGCTGGTCCTTTAACAGTTCAAAGCCGAGCATGGTGTGTGTTTTCATTTTGGTGTATTCCAGATCGGTCAGCTTCTCTGATTTCCAGAGAAGATCCTGTGGAAGTTTTAACTTTCCGATATCGTAGAAAAAGCCGCACTGGACTAAGAGCAGCATATCTTCCTGGGACAATTCCCACCAGGTTCCGAAAACGCCGGCGAGCAGGGCGGAATTGAGACAGTGGGCATGGGTCATGGTATCTTCCCGGGGCAGCATGTTATACAGGAAATCGAGAAGCGCCTCACCTGTTTTCGCGCATGCTGCGATTTTCAGATAGATATCCTGAAGCTGGCTCGTGCTTTTCCAGACGCCGGTTTCGACAAAACGGTTCATCAGTTTGGAGTAGATGGGCATGCAGTTGTTGTAGGTGAGCTGAAAGGTCTGAAATTCCCGGCTCAGACGTACTTTTTCAAAGTGGGTGGTGGCGAAGTCGATCTCCTCCTTGATAGGAACACAGATGATGGAGTGGCGCTCCAGTTTTTTGATGACTTTTGCATCCACCTTTGTATCCCTCGGAATGATCAGCTCATTCTGATAGTTGTAGATATCCTCACCGATTATCATGCCTTCTTCCAGTGTCATGCGGGCTACATCTTTCATGAGAAACCTCCGTTTCTGAGGGGCTGTACGCGGAGAGTGAAACGCAAGTCCCTATATGTAATGATAAATTGATTTACTATAAGAATTACGTACAAATTCAGTATAAAACTTCTGTCGGAGAAGTCAATCTCTTATTGCCGTATTATGGATAAAACAGTATAGATTGCGCAAAAAATGGTATAGATTGTCCGCCGGAGGCGGAGGGCGGGAAAAAACGCCTGAGAGTGGAGGATGACATGAGTATTTGTGATACATGCAGCAATTATCAGTACGATGAAGATTACGAGTATTATGTGTGTATGGTTGATCTTGACGAGGACGATATGAGCCATTTCCTGCAGGGCGGAAACTTCAGATGTCCGTTCTATCAACGCGACGACGAATATGCGGTGGTGAGAAAGCAGATGTGATGCGGCACAGGAACAGCGCAGCGCACAACTGCTACGCAGCGCGGGAAATTTTCCTGTCTTATTATATTTGAATGTGGTATACTAAACGCAGGCTCAGCAGCTTGCGTTGCAGGAATTACTGCGTAATTCCTGCTGGCATTGTCCAGGATTACAGCTTCTGAGAATGTGACATACAAAACACATGTTCGGAATGAGATCAAAGGATTTTACCATGAAATTTTATAAAAACCTTTACATTGGGGATACTGTAAAAAAGCCGGAGAAGGCTATAAAGAAGCTGAAGCGCCACAAAAAGCAGCCATGGCTTTATGTGATCGCCTACGAGAGTGAGACAGACCGTCTTTCGGTGTATCACAGTCTGATGCTTTCCCAGTGGTATTACAAGGAAAATCCGCCCGGGTGTATTGTCGGACTGGCAAACGGCAGGGAGGAAGCTTTTGACGTGATTGAACAGATTGCGCAGGAGTCGCTTGCCGCGACCGGGCAGGCGCAGCTTGTGACGTATCTTTCCGGGGTTGACCCGGAGAACTTTCACTAATCGGTTCTGAAATCGGATACTTGGAGACGAAATGCTACATATACTGTTGCTAATTTTAAAGATTATAGGGATTGTGCTTTTGTGCATACTGGGCGTGCTGCTTTTATGTATGATCTGCGTCCTTTTTGTACCAGTCCGCTACCGGATCGAGGCGGTGAGGAAAGAGGGGGAAGGTGAGCCGCCCTTCGTTGTCACGGTGAAGGTCACATGGCTTTTGCATTTTGTGAATGTGCTGATACGTTTTGCCGGAAGCCTGTCTGTGCGGGCGCGCCTTATGGTGTTTCCGGTTTTCCGGCTGCCGAAGAGAGAGAAGCGCGGCGGGAAAGGGAAGACAGAGAGCGGCAAAGGCAGGAAGAAACGGAAAAAGGATAAACAGCCGGAGCCCGGGAGTGATATTGCAGATGGGGAAACCGGGATAGAAACGTCGGATAGAGAGCAGAAGGGCAGAAAGAGCGGGACAGAAAAGGAAGGCGGGAACACCGTGGCGGAGAGAAACTCTGCCGTAGAGGCGGTGACGGAAAACCAGGAAAGTGAAAAAACCGTAGAAGAACAACAGATTAGCAGCCACCTGGAAGAGCGGAAGGAAACAGATGCCTCTGGCGCGACGAATAACAGCGAAAATGAGAATGTGAAGACGGATGCGGACGCTGCGGAAAAATCCGGGAAAAAGCCCACATTATTGGAAAAGCTGCGTTTGATTCTGGAAATGATTCGTAATATTTTCGTAAAAATTAAGAGTATCTTTGAAAATATACAGTACACAATCCAAAATATCTGTGATAAAATAAGGTCTGTATCGGATACTATACAGTATTACAGGAGCGTGATAGAGGGCGAGCCGTTCAGGCGTTCCTTTGCCCTCTGTAAAAAGGAGCTTCTGACGATTTTTAAGCGGCTGAAGCCGGACAGATTCGAGGCGGCGCTCATCGTCGGCATGGACGATCCCGCGACGACCGGGGAGATTCTTGCTGTCTGCGGTATGTTGTATCCGGTTCTCGGTCCCGGGGTGAACGTGGCTGGGGATTTTGAGAGAAAACGCCTGGAAGGACGTGTGTTTATCAAAGGAAAACTGCGGTTTTTCACTTTTATCCGGGCGGCGGTGCGGATTTACTTTAATAAGGATATCAGAAAACTGTACGGGTTGTTAAAAAAGGAGGCAGTATAAATGGCTGAGAACAATTTTAGCGGTGTGATTGAGTCCCTGATGAAGGGTATGAATGCCGTGATAGGAACCAAAACGGTGGTGGGCGACGCCACACAGGTCGGAGATACCATCATTCTGCCTTTGGTGGATGTGAGCTTTGGCGTGGGAGCAGGCGCAAGCGCCGGAGATAAGAAAAACGGCGGGGGCGGCGGCTTTTCCGCTAAGATGACGCCAAGCGCGGTGCTGGTGATCAAAAACGGAACTACAAAGCTTGTCAATATCAAGAATCAGGATACGGTCACCAAGGTGCTCGATATGATTCCGGATATTGTGGAGAAGTTTACATCTCCGAAGGAAGAGATGCTGGCCGACGACACAGCGGTTGACATTGCGTTCCCGGAGGAAAACAAATAGGCAACTTTTGTGAGCGGATGCATATAGTACTATGAAAGCATAAACAGGGGTAGCCCATGAAAAAAATGATTGGATTTGTGGCGTTTTGTGTCGCGGCAGGTATGCTTATCATGCTTTTTCTGGTGAATCGTTTTTTGGGGCTTCTTTTGATTGTGCTGCTTTTACTGATCGGATACAGCTTTTTTTGCTGCTAGTCAAAGGATATGAGGATTACGATGGAAAATATGGAAGAAATACTTCTGGAAGAAGAACTGAGCGGGGACGATCTCCAGGAACTGAAGTCCTGGCTTTTTAAGGAGAATATCAGAATTATGACCGCTTCCGCGGAGCTTGAAGAGCAGAGGGAGAAGTTTGAGCAGGAAAAAGAACAGTTTAAAGAAGAAATGAAGAATCTGAACCGGAAGATGTCCGCGGAACAGAGCCGGATCCGGAAAGACAATCAACTTGTGGACGAGCGTCTGGAGATTATAAAGGATGGATTCCAGAAACTGGATATGGACCGCAGGAGACTTGATAAGGAGTGGGCAAGGCTTGCGGCAGAGAAGGAGTTTCTGGAGGATCGGGGGCTTTATGACAGCCATCCGGAGACCAGTGTCTTTTTCCACGGTGTAAAAAATCTGCTGACACTCAAGAAACGGTATAAGGATCTGACGAAGATTTTCCACCCTGACAATGTGGCAGGGGATACGGAGGTCATTCAGCGGATTAACAGGGAGTATGAGAGGTTAAAAAGAGATTATGAGACATTTAAGCAGGCGTAGGAGAGCGCCTGCTTTTCCTTATGCAGAAAGTTTTTGCCTTTGTCGGATTGCAAGGAGATTCACATAAAAAACAGCCTTATCACTTAAGCGATAAGACTGCAATTTTTATGCCGGTATTTTAGACGAAAATTACGCGCGCTCCACTGCGCCGGATCTTAAGCAGCGTGTGCACACATGCAACTTCTTGTTTGCGCCATTCACCTTGCATTTCACGTTCTGAATGTTGGAATTCCAGATTCTGTTTGATCTTCTATGAGAATGGCTGACGTTATTACCGAAGTGAGCGCCCTTACCACAAATATCACATTTAGCCATCTTTGCACCTCCTAACAAATGTAGAGTTATTTTAGTATAATACGGGGACCGTGAAATGGATCCCGCAATTGAGCAGAACTCAATTTTTGCAACATTTGTATAATAGCAGAAAGTGGAAGAGAATGCAAGTATAATTTGCAGAATTTTTTTCGGTTTCTTTTTTTAGGATAACGGGGTATAATGTAAATAGCGCAAGACAAAAATATAGCACCGTCGCAGACAAAGCGGTCTGTGACTGCAGGCGGCATTTATTTTTCTTGCGTTAATTAACGAGCGAACGCCGATGAAATCGGATATAGAGCGCGATAGCGCGTGTTCGCGAGTCTTATATATCTAAGATTAGGAGGTAGTCTATGAAAGTCTCTTCAATGGATACCCATATGGGAAATATCTCGATCGACCAGGATGTGATCGCGCAGTTTGCGGGAAACGCGGCGATGGAGTGCTTCGGTGTGGTCGGTATGGCGAGTATGAACGTCAGGGACGGGCTGGTTAAACTTTTAAAAAAGGACAGCATGACGCGCGGCATACAGGTTCTTCTGAACAACAACAAACTCACCATCAATTTCCATATTATTGTGTCCTACGGCGTAAGTATTCTGGCGGTGGCGGATAATCTGATTGATAGTGTAAAGTATAAGGTAGAGGAGTTTGCCGGGATAGAGGTAGAAAAGATCAATATTTTTGTAGAAGGTGTGAAAGTAATTGATTAGAGGGAGGATCAAATAAGTGGATTCAAATACGATAGATGCCGGCTTGATGGCGAGAATGTTTCTTGCCGGAGCAAAAAATCTCGAGAGCAAAAAAGAATGGATCAATGAGCTGAATGTGTTCCCGGTGCCGGACGGCGATACGGGTACCAATATGACGATGACGATTATGGCGGCAGCCAGAGAGGTGTCTGCCCTATACGATATGGGAGATATCGACATGGTTTCCCTGTGCAAGGCGATTTCTTCCGGTTCCTTAAGAGGGGCGAGGGGAAACTCGGGCGTTATCTTATCCCAGCTTTTCAGAGGTTTTACGAAGGGTGTGAAGGAATGTCAGGAAATCACGGTTCCCGTGCTCGCCACAGCATTCGAGAAAGCGGTGGAGACGGCTTACAAGGCGGTTATGAAGCCGAAGGAGGGCACCATCCTCACCGTGGCGAAAGGCGGCGCGGTGAAAGCGAGGGAGCTTGCGGACGCGGGCGTTACGGACTTGTCTGAGTTTTTGGGACAGGTGATTGCCCACGCGGACGAGGTGCTTTTGCAGACACCGGAACTTTTGCCGGTATTAAAGCAGGCGGGCGTAGTTGACTCGGGCGGTCAAGGGCTGATGCAGGTGCTGAAAGGCGCTTATGACGCCTATCTCGGAAAAGAGATCGATCTGACTGTGGTCAAGGAAACCGTTAAGGTCACCGACGGGGCTGCGGGTGTTGCAAGCTACGAGGCGCAGGCGAACGCGGATATCAGATTTGGCTACTGCACCGAGTTTATCATCATGTTAAACAAGGTGTTTAATATCAAGACGGAGATGGATTTTAAGGCGTATCTGGAGTCCATCGGAGATTCCATCGTGGTGGTCGCGGACGAGGACGTGGTAAAGGTGCACGTACATACCAACGATCCCGGTCTGGCGATTCAGAAGGCATTAAAGTACGGTGCGCTCTCCAATATGAAAATTGACAATATGCGGCTGGAGCATCAGGAAAAGCTCTTCCGGATGTCTAAGCAGGAGGAAAAACCTGCAGCGGAGGAGGATGATCTGCCGGGACCGAAGAAAGATGTCGGTTTTATCGCTGTTTCTGTGGGGAATGGTATTGCGGAAATCTTTAAGGGGTTAGGCGTTGACTATATCATTGAGGGCGGACAGACCATGAATCCGAGCACGGAAGACATGCTAAACGCGATTGACAAGGTGAACGCGGACACGATCTTTATCCTGCCGAACAACAAAAACATCATTCTGGCGGCAAATCAGGCGCAGTCCCTTGTGAAGGACAAGAAAATTGTGGTGATTCCCACAAAGACCGTTCCCCAGGGCATCACGGCGGTGATCAACTATGTGCCGGGCTTATCCGTAGAGGAGAACGAGGAGACTATGGTTTCGGAGATGAAGGCGGTTGCCACAGGGCAGGTTACCTACGCGGTGCGCGACACGAACATCGACGGGCAGGAGATCCGGCAGGGCGATTTCATGGGTCTTGGCGATCACGGCATCCTTGCTGTGGGAACGTCGATTTCCTCGGTGGCACTCAACATGGTGGGCGCCATGATGGCGGAGGAGGAGAAGGAACTGATCAGTATTTACTACGGCGAGGAGATCGCGGAGGAGGATGCCGGGAGACTGCGGGAACAGATCGGAGCGAAATATCCGGATTGCGATATCGAACTGCAGTACGGCGGACAGCCGATTTACTACTATATCATTTCGGCGGAATAAGCGGACATTTATGGATATCAGAACTTTGAAGGGCGTCGGTGAGAAAACCGCCGCCCTCTTTGAAAAATTGCATATTTATACGGCGGAAGAACTGGTGTCGTACTATCCGAGGGATTACGAGCAGTTTTCCGCTCCGGTTCCTCTTGACAGGGCGCCTGCCGAGGAAATTGTGGCAGTGGAGGGGCGGCTTTTGGGCAATGTGGCGACGAGACATGTGCGGGGGCTTTCCATCACCACTTTTGAGGTGTCCTGTGAGGGCGGAAGCCTCCATATGACCTATTTTAACATGCCCTATCTGAAAAACAGCCTGAAGAGCGGGCAGACTTATATTTTCAGGGGATGTCTGCACCGTAGGAAGGACCGGTATGTGATGGAACAGGCCCGGATTTACAAGCCGGAGGAGTACGGGAAGCTGACGGACTGTATGCAGCCCCGCTATGCCACCACGAAAGGGCTGACCAACAACGCCATCACAAAGGCGGTGAGACAGGCCATCGGTCTTGTGGACTTGTCGGAGGACCCGCTTCCCGAAAAGATCCGGGTGGCGGAAGGATTTCCGGCTTTTCAGGAGGCTGTGGAACAGATGCATTTCCCGTCGGGACGGGATGCGCTTCTTGCCGCCAGAAGCAGGCTCGTGTTTGACGAATTTTTCCGCTTTATCCTGACGCTTCGCAGGATGCGGGAGGCGGGGGAGCGGATGAAGAGCGTGCGCCCTATGATTGAGGTGGCGCAGACAGAGCGACTGATTGAGGCGCTTCCTTACCGGCTGACAAAGGCGCAGCAGAAGGTGTGGGCGGAAATCCGGGCGGATTTAACCTCCGAATATGCCATGAACAGGCTGGTGCAGGGAGACGTGGGTTCAGGCAAGACGATCTTAGCGTTTCTCTCGCTCATCATGTGCGCGGCGAACGGTCTTCAAGGTGCCATGATGGCGCCCACTGAGGTTCTGGCGAGACAGCATTATGAGAGTCTGACGAAATTGAATGCAGAGTACGGCCTGCGGCTGCACCCCGTTCTTTTGACCGGATCGGTCGGCGCCAGGGACAGACGTGAAATCTACGCGCAGATCGAGAGCGGGGAGGCGGATATTGTGATCGGCACCCACGCCTTGATTCAGGAGAAGGTGATTTATAAAACCCTTTCCCTTGTCATCACCGACGAACAGCACCGTTTCGGGGTCAGACAGCGGGAGACGCTGGCGGAGAAGGGCGGTATAAGCGCCGATACAGGCGGGGCAGTGCCGGATTCGGAGAACGGGGTTTTCCAGGAAGGGCACGCCGTACATGTGCTTGTGATGAGCGCAACGCCCATCCCGCGGACGCTGGCCATCATTTTGTACGGAGATCTGCATATTTCTGTGCTGGATGAGCTGCCGGCGGACAGACTTCCCATCAAAAACTGCGTGGTGAACACATCCTATCGGAATACCGCATATAAATTTATAGAGAAGGAAGTGGCGCAGGGCAGTCAGGTCTATGTGATCTGCCCCATGGTGGAAGAGGGGGAGGAGCAGGAGCTGGAGGATGTGGCTTCCTACGCGAAGAAGCTAAAGAGCGCGCTTCCCTCCTCAATTCGAGTGGAGACGCTTCACGGCAGAATGCGTCCGGCGGAGAAAACCAGAATCATGGAGGCCTTTGAAGCGCATCATATTGATGTGCTCGTGTCCACCACAGTGATCGAGGTGGGCATCAACGTGCCGAACGCCACGGTGATGGTTGTGGAGAATGCGGAGCGCTTCGGGCTGGCACAGCTTCACCAGTTAAGAGGCCGTGTAGGGCGCGGTGATAAACAGTCCTACTGCATCTTTATCAGCAAATCGGAGCGCCCGGAAACCATGGAGCGGTTAAAGATTCTGAACGAATCCAACGACGGCTTTTATATCGCGGGCAAAGATCTGGCGCTTCGGGGACCGGGAGACCTCTTTGGTATCAGACAGAGCGGAGACATGCAGTTTGCGCTGGGTGATATTTACCGCGACGCGGCAGTTTTACAGAGCGCAAGCGAATGGGCGGACAAGGTGCTTGCAGAGGACGAGGCGCTTGCAGGGGAGGCGTATGCGGCATTTAAGAGATCGTTGAACCAGCAGGTGACAAATGAGGTTGACTTTAGGAGTATCTGACGGTAAACTGAGGGAGAACAAAGCGAGAACAAAGTAAGAAGTACTTCTAAGACTCGGCAGTATAGACTGCCTCGCCAAGAAGTACTAAGTCTTACTTGAGAGAATGCCAAAATGCAGGCATTCTCTGCATGGATTTGTGTATATGAAAGCAGAAAATGAGGATGATTATGGGTAAGAAAATTGCAGTAGTGACAGACAGTAACAGCGGCATTACGCAGTCTCAGGCGAAGGAGATGGGGCTTTATGTGCTGCCCATGCCTTTTATGATTAATGAGGAGACTTTTTTTGAAGATATTACGCTGACGCAGGAGCAGTTTTACGAACGGCTTGCCGAGAATGCGGATGTGATTACGAGCCAGCCAAGCCCTGAGGCTGTGATGAACCTCTGGGATGAATTGCTTAAAACCCATGACGAAATCGTGCATATTCCGATGTCCAGCGGTCTTAGCGGCTCCTGTCAGAGTGCGCGGATGCTTTCGGAGAACTATGACGGCAGGGTGCAGGTGGTCAACAACCAGCGGATCTCTGTGACACAGAGACAGTCGGCGCTTGATGCGCTCGTCCTGATCGAACGGGGGATGGATGCGGCGGCAATCCGGGAATTTCTGGAGGAGGATAAGTTCAATTCCAGCATCTATATCATGCTGGACACGCTGTACTATCTGAAAAAAGGCGGCAGGATCACGCCTGCGGCGGCGGCTCTTGGCACGATTTTAAGGCTGAAGCCTGTCCTGCAGATTCAGGGTGAAAAACTGGATGCTTTTGCCAAGGCGAGAACGGTCTCACAGGGAAAGACTATCATGATGAATGCGATCAAGGCGGACATGGAGAAACGCTTTGGCGGTGTGTCGGCGGATAAAATCTGGCTGCAGATTGCTTACACCTACGACAGGGAGGCGGCGGAGCAGTTTAAGGAGCAGGTACTGCAGGTGTTTCCGGGTTTTGATGTGCATATGGATCCGCTGTCTTTGAGCATTGCCTGTCATATTGGACCGGGGTCACTTGCGCTGGCATGTTCAAAAAAAATTTAAGAAGAGATGTATGGCAAAAACTCATTTGATTATATGATTGGAAGGAAAAAAAGTTAAGGGAATGTATAATGAAACTGACTTAAAGGAAATAGATCTAAACGGGAGTCCGCCCGGTGAAGAACTGGAGCGTCAAAAAGAATATATAGAAAAATGCCGGGACTATGTGTCGGCTTTTCAGACGGAGCATGGACGCGCCCCACAGGCAAGCGTAGTGACTTTCGGCTGTCAGATGAACGCCAGGGATTCCGAGAAATTGAGCGGTATTCTGGAAAAAGCGGGGTATGCGCTCACGGAATCTGAGGAGGAGGCGGATTTCGTCCTCTACAACACCTGTACGGTACGGGATAACGCCAACCAGCGGGTTTACGGGCGGTTAGGCTATTTGAACAGCTTGAAAAAAAAGAAACCGCATCTCAAAATCGCACTCTGTGGATGTATGATGCAGGAGCAGTCTGTGATTGAAAAGATACGCAAAAGTTATCGGTTTGTGGATTTGATTTTTGGCACTCATAACATTTTTCAGTTTGCAGAACTTCTTTCAAGGACGCTTGCGTCCGAAGATATGGTTGTGGATATCTGGGAGGACACCGATAAAATCGTGGAAAATCTGCCGGTAAAACGCAAGTACAGATATAAGTCCGGCGTTAACATTATGTTTGGCTGCAATAATTTTTGCAGCTATTGTATCGTGCCCTATGTGCGGGGGCGGGAGAGAAGCAGAAAGCCTAAGGAGATCCTGCAAGAGATTGAGGCGCTTGTTGAGGATGGCGTTTCTGAAGTCATGCTGCTTGGGCAGAATGTAAATTCCTACGGGAAAAATCTGGAAAATCCCATGTCTTTTGCGGAACTGTTAAGAGAGGTGGAAAAGATTGAGGGACTGCGGCGCATCCGCTTTATGACGTCCCACCCCAAGGATCTGTCGGACGAACTGATTGAGGTGATGCAGCGTTCCACAAAGATATGCCGTCATCTGCATCTGCCGCTGCAGGCAGGATCCGACCGCATTTTACAGGCCATGAACAGGCGCTACACGAAGGCGCAGTATCTGGCGCTTGTGGATAAACTGAAACACGCCATTCCCGACATTGCGATTACCACAGATCTGATCGTCGGGTTCCCCGGGGAGACGCCGGAGGACGTGGAGGAGACGATCGACGTGGTGAAGAAGGTACAGTTTGACAATGCCTTCACATTTATCTACTCTCCAAGGACAGGCACCCCTGCGGCGGCTATGGACAACCAGGTGCCGGAGAAAACCGTGCACGAGGGCTTTGACAGGCTTCTTGGCGTGGTGCAGGAGACGGCGAAAGAGCGTGCCGCGCTTTTGCAGGGGAAGGTTATGGAGGCTCTTGTGGAGGAAGTGAACGAACAGGACCCCGCTTTTGTCACCGGGCGGCTTGGAAACAACATGCTGGTGCACTTTAAGGCGGACAGGCGTCTGGTCGGCAAATTTGTCATGGTGGTGCTGGACACCTGCCATGGCTTTTATTATACGGGACGAATGGTTGACTGGATAGGTCAAACCAGGCATACGAA
>CASWVG010000033.1 GCA_949472775.1 uncultured Lachnospiraceae bacterium | reverse complement strand
AGCGCGCTTCTCCAGCCACATCAGATACTCAATGTTCCCTTCCGGTCCTTTAATCGGCGAATAGGTAAGCCCTTTCACTAAAAAACCAATCAAGTCCGCGTAATCGACAATCCGCCGCACCACCTCAATGTGTACAATCCGGTCACGAACCACGCCTTTTTTCCCGACTTTGTCACGTCCCGCCTCAAACTGAGGCTTGATCAGACAGACCATCTCTCCCCCCTGCCGCAAAAGCTTCCTTGCGGGAATCAGTATCTTGGTAAGGGAGATAAAAGAGACGTCCACCGACGCAAAGTCGATGGGCTCCCCGATGTTCTCATCTGTCACATAACGGAAGTTGGTCTTTTCCATGCAGACCACCCGCTCGTCGCTTCTGAGTTTCCAGTCAAGCTGCCCGTGCCCCACATCTATGGCATACACCTTTCCCGCGCCGTTTTGCAGCATACAGTCCGTAAACCCGCCTGTAGAAGCACCGATATCCATACAGACCTTATCCTGTAACACGATCGGGAACTTCCCGACCGCCCGTTCCAGTTTCAGACCGCCCCGGCTCACGTAGGGAAGCGGTCTGCCCTTCACCTCAATCTTTATTTTGCTCTCGTCAAACTGGGTGCCCGCCTTGTCCTCCCGCTGGTTGTCCACAAACACGTTTCCCGCCATAAGAAGCGCCTTCGCCTTCTCTCTGGAGGCTGCATAACCCTGTCTGACCAGAATCACATCCAGTCTTTCCTTCATAATCCCTGCTTATCTGTCTTTCGTCTGCCATGCCGCAGTTACCTTTTCCTCCACGGACACCGCGTCAATGCCTGTCTCCTGCTTCAGAAGCTCTACGTTGCCATGCTCCACATACTCATCCGGAATGGCTATGCCAAGCACCTTCGTTTCCGTTTCCAGAGAGTCCACAAACGCTCTGACCCGGTCGCCAAAGCCGCCGCTCGCCACATTCTCCTCCATGGTAACGATCAGTCTGTGGGTTCTGCACGCCTCGCGGATCATCTCCTCGTCAATGGGTTTCACAAAACGGGCGTTAGCCAGAGAGCAGGAAAGTCCCTTTTCTTTCAGTCTCTCCCGCACTGTGAGCGCCACCTTCACCATACTGCCCACCGCCAGAAGCAAAATATCTTTCTCCTCAAACAGAATCTCACTCTTCCCATAGGCAATGGGCGCCCTGTGCTCTTTCAGACCGTCATACGCCTCCCCTCTGGGATAGCGAATGGCAATGGGACCGCCGAACTCCACCGCAAACTTGATCATATCGGAAAGCTCCCACTTGTTTTTGGGCGCCATCACATGCATATTCGGTATGGACGACAGGTAAGACAGGTCAAACAGCCCCTGATGCGTCTCCCCGTCACTCCCTACAAGCCCCGCTCTGTCGATGCAGAACACCACAGGCAGATTCTGGATGCAGACGTCGTGCAGAATCTGGTCATAAGCCCGCTGCAGGAAAGAGGAGTAGATCGCCACAATGGGTTTTAAGCCTCCAGCCGCCAGTCCCGCCGCAAAAGTCACCGCATGCTCCTCCGCGATTCCCACGTCAAAGAACCGCTCCGGGTACATATTGCGGAACCGCTTCAGCCCCACACCGTCCGGCATGGCTGCCGTGATCGCCACCACCTTCTCATCCCGCTGTCCCAGCTTGCACATAACCGTGGAAAAGATATCCGTGTAATTCGCCTTCGCCTTGGGGGAGCTGGGAATGCCCGTCTCGATGTCAAAAGGCTCCGCGCCGTGGAATCTGGCAGGGTGACGCTCCGCCGGTGCATACCCCCTGCCTTTCTGGGTAATGACATGGACAAGCACCGCCTTTTTGACCTTCCTCGCCTCCCGGAAGATATGTACCATCTCCTGTATATTGTGGCCATCCACAGGTCCAAGGTAAGTAATACCCATGTCCTCAAAGAACATGCCCGGCACAACCAGATGCTTAAAGCTGCTCTTGGCGCGTCTGATCTGGCTCACCACTTTGTCGCCGTATTTCGGCTTGCCGCGCAGAGAATTGTAAATCCCTTCCTTCAGATCCAGATACATATCAGCCGTCCGGATATTGTTCAGATACTTGGAAACGCCGCCCACATTCTCAGAAATGGACATATTATTATCATTTAGGACAATGATAAAATTCGTCTCCAGACGGGAAGCGTTGTTCAGCGCCTCATATGCCATCCCGCCTGTGAGCGACCCGTCCCCGATCACGGAAACGATGGTGTTATTCTGCCCCTGGATATCCCTGGCCTTCACCATGCCAAGCCCGGCGGATATAGAGGTGGAACTGTGTCCCGTGTCAAAACAGTCGCAGTCGCTCTCTTTGCGCTTCGGGAAACCGCTCATACCGCCGAATTTCCGCAGGTTCACGAAGCCGTCCCGCCGTCCCGTCAGAATCTTATGGGTGTAGGACTGGTGTCCCACATCCCAGATCAGTTTGTCCTCCGGCAGGTTCAAAAACAAATGGAGCGCCATGGTAAGTTCCACCGCCCCCAGATTAGAACCGAGATGCCCGCCGGTCACGCTGATGGACTGGATCAGGAATTTTCTGATCTCCTCCGCCAATACCCCGTAGTCCTCCGGCGCAATCTGCTTGATATCATTCGTCTGTGTTATCTGCTCAAGTAACATACAATGGCCCCTTATTTTTCTCTGTAGATCAACTGCTCCACCAGCGTTTCCAAAAAAGCGTTCCTGTGCGGAAATCCTTTCAGAATCCCCACTGCCTCCCCGGAAAGCGCCTTCACCTGTCTTTTCGACTCTTCCAGCCCATGCATGGCCACATAGGTCAGCTTGTGATTCTTTTCATCGCTCCCCGTGGGCTTTCCCAGCACTTCCAGGCTGCTCGTCACGTCCAGAATATCGTCCTGAATCTGAAAGGCGACGCCGATATTTTCCGCACACCGGCCGATCTGATCCACCGCCTTTTCGTCAGCTCCCGCAAGGACGGCACCGATCATCATTGCCGCCTGGATCAATGCGGCAGTCTTATTTTTATGGATATACAGGAGCATTTCTTCCGTCATTTCGCTCTCCGGCTTCTCCGCGAGAAGATCCGCGCACTGCCCGCCGACCATGCCGTAGACGCCCGCCTTGCGACCTAAAATGTTTAAGGCGCACTCTGTCCGCTGATAATCCTCCAATGTCACCGCTTTGCAAAAGGCGCGGGATGCCGTCTCATAGGCATAATTCAAAAGCCCGTCCCCGGCAATCACGGCAATGTCTTCCCCGTAAACCACATGGGTAGTTTTCCGGCCCCTGCGATAGTCGTCATTATCCAGAGCCGGCAGATCATCGTGTATGAGGGAGTAGGTGTGGATAAACTCAATCACCGCCATAAACACAGGCAGCGCCCTCACTGTGGCAGGCTCAGGCACTACATTCCCGTCCGTGCGCCACACTTCCTCCGCCTCCACAAACAGGGCTGCACTCTCTGCCATCATCAGCGGGCGCAGCCTCTTGCCGCCCGCCGACACCGCATATGCCATAGCCTCCAGGACTTTGCTCTGAAATCCCTCCGGTTTCGGCAGATACGCTGCGAGGATGCTCTCCACTTCTCCGGTTTTCTTCTCCAGTTCCTCTTTAAAATTCATCCAGTCCACCGTCCTCATTGATCTTAAGCACTTTCTTTTCCACCCGGTCTATGGTCTCATTACACTGTGCCAAAAGCGCCATCCCCCGGTTATACTCCGCAAAGGACTGCTCCAGTGTAATATCCTCCGTCTCCAGCCGGCCGATCACTTCCTCTATCTGTGCAAACGCATCTTCCAGAGATAACGTCTGTTCTTTTTCTGTTTTCTCCTCTTTCTTTTTAGCCATTCCGCTTCTCCTGTACCTGCGCCAAAAGACTGCCGTCCTTCACATATACCTGGATCTGTTCCCCTACCGCCACCTGTTCCACAGATGACAGCGTCTTTCCTGTGGCATCAGACGCGTAGGCATATCCCTGGCTCAGCTTGTCCAGAGGCGACAGCCCCTTCATCTGTGCCGCGTAAATCGCAAGCCTGTGGCGCGCTTCCTTAAGCGTTCTCTCCATCGCCCCCTGCAGACGTTCCTCCAGGGATACCGACTGCGTCTTTTTTGTACGAAGGATGTACAGGGGACTTAAGTAGCGCAGCCGCACGCCATACTGCGCTGCCCTGTTACGACAGCCCAGTATCGTTCTCCTGCACAGGTGCTGCATGGTGTCAGCATACTCCTCCATCCGCTCTTCCAGCTGTCTGAAGTCACAGACCGCAAGTTCCGCTGCCGCAGACGGGGTGGGTGCGCGCAGATCCGCCACGAAATCCGTGATGGTCACGTCCGTCTCATGTCCGACCGCAGAAATAACCGGAACGCTGCAGTCAAAAACCGCCTGTGCCACCGCCTCCTCATTGAATGCCCAGAGATCCTCGATGGAGCCGCCGCCCCGTCCCACAATGATCGTATCTACCTGACGCTTCTCCAGCGCGCGGATCCCGTTTATAATGCTGGGCGCCGCCGCTGCTCCCTGTACGATGGCCGGATAGAGGATCACCTGTACATAAGGGTTCCTTCTGGTCGCCACGTTGATAATGTCGCGCACCGCGGCTCCCGTCTCAGCCGTCACCACACCCAGAACTTTGATATAGCGGGGAATCGGCCGCTTATACTCTTCGGCAAACATTCCCCGCTCCGCAAGCTCCGCTTTCAGCCGCTCATATCTCTCGTATAAGACCCCGATTCCGTCCAGTTCTATCTGTTTGGCGTATAGCTGGTATTTTCCGTCCCGCTCATAGATATCCACACTGCCGCTTACAATAATCTGCTGTCCCTCAGCCATACGGAAGGGAAGTCCTCTTCTGTCAGATGAAAACATAACACACGCTATTGCACTTTTTTCATCTTTCAGCGTAAAATAAATATGTCCGGAGGTATGATATTTACAGTTACTGACCTCACCCCTGATCCGGACCTTCTGCAGCATAAAATCCTGTGTGAACATATTTCTAATGTAGGAATTGACCTGCGCCACTGTGTATACATTCTGCATACAAATGCCTCTTATGCGAATTTTGCCAGAACGCCGTTCACGAATCCGTAGGAGGCGTCCTGCCCGAATTTTTTGGCGAGTTCCACCGCCTCATTGATCGCAACGCCGGTGGGCACATCCTCGTCATATATGATTTCATATACTGCCAGACGCAGGATCGTCAAGTCAACCTTGCTCATTCTCCTGGTGTCCCAGCCCGATGCCTTCTCGTTCAAAAGCGCATCGATCTCAGCCAGTTTTTCGGAAATGTTATGGTATTTCACCGAAACATATTCGGCGTCCCCATCCGTTGCCGCGTCTTCATCCTCAAAAAACAGTTCTTCCTGCTCCGGCATATCTTCCATTTTATTAAATTCTACCCGGAACAACAACTTAAATATCTGTTCGCGCAACTCTCTTCTGCTCATAAACCACTCGTCCTATTTTTCTTTTGTCACATTAATGCCGGCGATCCGGATATTCACATCCTGAACCTCCAGCCCAGTCATATTCTCGATCGCGCCTTTCACTTTAGCCTGCACTCTCTGACAGGTAGCCGGAATATTGTAACCGTATTCCATGGTGATCGCAAGCCCCACCTTGACCTTTTTCCCTGTCACCTCCACCCTGGCTCCTTTGGAAAGTCCTCTGACGCCAACCCGGCTTAAGAGTTCGTTCGTGAGATTGCCCGCCATAGCGGAAACCCCGTCCACCTCCGTGGCTGCAAGCGCGGCAATCATCGCCACCACATCATCCGCGATCTTCACTGTCCCGGCCTTCTCCTCCTGTGACTCGTATCCGCTCTTCGTCTCTTCTTCCATGTCTTCCTCATTTCCGAAGCGTCCTTTGCTGCGGAACACGAGCAGAATTTCAGATTCTGCTCTGTGATCCAGGAGTTTATGACGCTTCTAACAAATTCCAGATTGGAAAATAAGGTCATCAGACTTATTTTTCAATCTTCTCCTCATTTCCGCGCTATTTATCGCGCATCATGTTATATTTGCCCATATTGGCTTAAGTATATCAAAATTTCTTGTTTTTGCCTAGTATGATTCGCTTTAATTGCCTTAATGTTTTACGCAGGATACATTTTCGCTCTGCAAGGCTGCTGACACCCCCTCAAAGCCAGAAGCTTAAGCTGTACTGCTTTTCATTCTCCACATAGGATACCGCTTTGTCCGGGCAGTCCAGATAGCGGAAGATCCCCTGCTCGCCGATCAGCGTCTCATGCATTTTCCGATAGATATCCGGTCCCTTACATTTCAGCGTCACATAAGTGTCCCCCCGCTCATAGCTGTCCGTAAAAATTTTCTCAATCTTTTCCTCGTCAAACTCTGTAAAGTAAACGCCTTCCTTCACATAAAAATTGGCATCCATGGAAGTACACTCGGGCATCTCCACCACATTCTCCTGCGTATGCGTCTGTTCCATCTGCTCTGAGGTCACGCAGAGATAATCATAATTAATTGTCGGTATTTTCTCTACGGGATAGTCGCCACCGCCCACCGCCTGGTAGGACGCGTCCCCCCAGGTGGTATCCACATAGTAGTATGCCCCGTCGATCCGCACCAGATTCCAGGCATGTCCCTCTCCGCCCACAACCTCACCGAGCACCAGCGTCGCAAAAACGCCCGACCGGTTCAGCAGATACTGCGTCGCCTTCGCATATCCCTGACATACGGATTTCCGTTCCAGGAAAACAGAGCATATATTCTGGCTGTCCTGTGCCGCCGCGTCATAGTCCGTATGATGGATCAGATATTCATAGACATACTTTACTTTCTCATACTCGCCCACGTTCTCCGGCATGCCGGCAAGACATCGGTTTACATAACTATCTATCTGCTGTTGTTTTTCTTCCACTTCCTCCGGACTGAACCGATAGCTTCCCGTAAAAGTGATCTTTTTTAAGATGCTGCCAAGCGTATACTCCGTATAGCTGTACCCATCCACATAAAAAATTTCGGGATGGTCGTTTAACACACACTGAAACACACGGGAAATCAGCTCCTTATCGCAGCTGGAAAGCTTCACATTCTCCTTAAATTGGATCAACGCCTCCAGGATCTCCAGATAAACCTCCTGCTCCTCCTCCGACAGCTTACCGAAAGCATAACAGTCTGTCTGCTCTTCCCGCAGTTTTTCATCCGTCCGGGTGAGCACCTGCTCGGGCAGGTTCTCTTTCGTTCCCCCTGCCGCCAGGTCTTCCTGCTTGTAGAGGCTGCTCTCGCTCCGGGACAGTCCCTGCAGCGCAAAATAAAGGGTGCCAGTTAAAATCAGCATGCAAAACAACAATATCCCTGTCTTTTTCATACGCAGTCTCCCCCCTTCCCGCAGATCCCCGATTTCTTATGTTCTGCCGAATTCAGACAGAATCAGTCCTTCATTTCTCTCCACCGTCATACCGATACTCCACTGGTTGACGAAAAGCAGAAGCGGATTGTCTTTCAAATCCTTAATTTTCTTCATATCCGAAGTTCCGGTCAGCCTGTCCAGATCAATGTCCTTATTCTCGATCCATCGGATATATTCATACGGCAGGTTCTCCAGTTTAATTTCCACGTTATATTCGTTTTCCAGCCGGTATTTCAGCACGTCGAACTGCAGAACGCCGACCACGCCGACGATGATCTCCTCCATGCCGGTATTGAACTCCTGGAAAATCTGGATGGCGCCCTCCTGCGCAATCTGCATGATACCCTTGACAAACTGTTTGCGCTTCATGGTATCAACCTGTCTGACCCTGGCGAAATGTTCTGGCGCAAAGGTCGGAATGCCCTCGTAAGCAAACTGCTGACCGGGCATACAGACGGTGTCCCCTATGGAAAAGATGCCCGGATCAAACACGCCGATAATATCGCCTGCATACGCCTCGCTCAAAATTTTACGCTCGTCCGCCAGGATCTGCTGGGGCTGGGACAGACGCATCACCCTGCCGCCCTGCACGTGTCTGACTTCCTCATTCACATCAAACCTGCCGGAACAGATACGCATAAATGCTATCCTGTCCCGGTGCGCTTTATTCATATTTGCCTGAATTTTAAAGACAAAAGCCGAAAAATCGTGTTCTACCGGGTCGATCAGTCCGATATCCGCCCTGCGCGGCAGCGGCGTAGTCGTCATCTTTAAAAAGTGCTGCAAAAAAATCTTCACACCGAAATTCGTAAGCGCCGATCCGAAAAACACCGGCGTCAGATTTCCCGCCTGAATCTGCTCCAAGTCGAAAGGCGCACTCGCCCCGTCCAAAAGTTCGATTTCGTCGGTAAGCTGAGACAGGAAGTCTTCCCCGATCTGTGCCGTAAGATTCTCTGTCTCCGCAATCGGAATCCTGGTGGCATGTCCCTCTTTCGTTCCCTTCTCCGTATCCGTGTAAGTGATCACACACTGGCTCTCCCGCTCATAAACGCCCTTAAAATTCTTCCCGGAGCCGATGGGCCAGTTCACCGGGCAGGTGGCGATCCCCAGTTCCTTCTCGATATCATCCAGAAGTTCAAAGGTATCGTTGGCGTCCCTGTCCATCTTATTGATGAAGGTGAATATCGGGATATGGCGCATCACACATACCTTAAAGAGTTTGCGTGTCTGCGCCTCCACGCCCTTGGAGGCGTCTATGACCATCACAGCCGAATCCGCTGCCATCAGCGTCCTGTACGTGTCCTCCGAAAAGTCCTGGTGTCCCGGCGTATCCAGAATATTGATACAGAACCCGTCATAAGAAAACTGTAATACCGAGGAAGTGACGGAAATTCCCCTCTCCTTCTCTATCTGCATCCAGTCGGAGACCGCATGTCTCGCCGTCGCCTTTCCCTTGACGCTGCCTGCCAGATTGATCGCTCCCCCGTAAAGCAGAAATTTCTCGGTAAGGGTTGTCTTTCCTGCATCCGGGTGCGAAATGATCGCAAATGTCCTTCTTCTGTTTATTTCATCCGCATAATTTCCCACGTTTTTATCCTCCAACTACGATATTGCAATTTACAGCATGGATGTGCCGGCAAACTGCGGTCTGATTCCAAACCAGGAAAGCACCGTCGCGCCGATATCCGCAAAAGTTTCTCTCGTACCCAGGTTACCCGGGGTCACTGATCTGCCATACATCAGAAAGGGGGTATGCTCCCTGGAGTGATCGGTGGACACTTTATATCCCGGATCGCAGCCATGATCCGCCGTAATCATCAGAATGTCCTCCTCCCTGAGCCTGTCAAGAATCTCCGGCAGTTTCCTGTCAAAAAAGGCGAGTGCCCGGGCATATCCGTCCACGTCGTTGCGATGCCCGTAAAGCATGTCGTAGTCCACCAGATTGACAAAGCAGAGTCCCTCGAAATCTTTCTCAAGAAAGTGAAGCGTCTGCGCGATCCCCTCCTCGTTTCCCTTCGTGTAGACAGCCTCCGTAATGCCTCGTCCCGCAAAAATATCCTTGATCTTGCCCACGGAGATAACCGCCTTCCCGGCGTCCTTCAACTGATCCAGCATGGTCACGGACGGCGGAAGCAGCGAAAAGTCATGTCTTCTCGGCGTCCTCGTGTAATTTCCTGACGTACCCGTAAAGGGTCTGGCAATCACCCTGCCCACACCGTGTTCCCCCTGCAGGATTTCCCTTGCCTGCCGGCAGTATTCGTAGAGCGTATCTACCGGCACCACATCCTCGTGAGCTGCGATCTGGAATACGCTGTCCGCCGAGGTATAGACGATCAGCTTCCCTGTCTTCACATGTTCATCGCCATATACCTGAATCACTTCTGTGCCGGAGTAAGGCTGATTGCAGAGCACGCCCCTGCCTGTCGCTGCGCTAAACATATCAAGCACTTCTTTGGGAAACCCATTCGGATAAGTCGGCAGCGGTTTTTCTGATAAAACGCCCGCAATCTCCCAATGCCCTATCGTAGTATCTTTACCTCTGGACGCCTCTTTCATACGGGCGATTCTCGCCGTTGGTGACGCCGTCTTCTCCCCGCAGGTGACGCCGTCCAGATTGAAAAGCCCAAGTTTCCCCATATTGGGCATAGCAAACTCGGGGCTTCCGGACACGGACAGCAGCGTATTGGTTCCCTTATCGCCGTAGCTCTCCGCATCCTCCATCTCCCCGATTCCAAAACTGTCTAACACAATCAGAAAAATTCTCTTCATCTTTTGCCTCCCTGTCCCGTGCGGCATCTGCCGCCCCCAAATCTCACTTCACTATAGTATCATAAAACCATTCCCAATGCACACAGGAATTATTTCGTCTGTCATTTCTCGTCGGCATTTACCGTGCTGATCACCACCGCGTCCGCGCTCACGCCTGTCTTTCTGATAACTATGTCCTCAATCTGGGCGCGCTGCGCCTCGGAAAGCTCCGCCGTATTCACAACCACGTCCACACTGTCCCCGTCTATGCTGACAATGGCGTCGTCAAACCCCTTCGCCTCCAGCAGAATCTCAGCCGCCGTCTCCTTCTCCGCAATGTCCGTCATGGAGATCATGCTGGTCACCGCCTCCTGCTTCTGGGTCTCGCTGATATTGGCGTTATTGATAATCTCCAACAGTGTCTCCTTGTTCTGTATCCTCGTCTGTTCCTTCTCAAGCTTCGCGCCTGAAAGGGCTGACGCAGTCTCCGCCGATGTAAAAACCGCCTCACCGGGCACTTCATCCATCTGCTCCTCCGCAAGCGCCTGCGCCAGTTCCTCGTCCACACTGCCGCTCTCCGCCATAGTCACGTCGCTGTCCAGACTTTCAATGTCGCCGGACGCCTGCTCCATGTCCTCATCCGACAAATCCAGAAGCGCCGCATATTCTGCTTCCGCATCTTCCTGCGTAAGTCCGGTCGCCCCCAGTTCCCCGCTCACGCTCATCAGGTCCTCGTCCGTCACCTTGGTACCCGCAAAATTCAAGTACCCCGCCACCGCGATCATAATGGCAAGCGCCGTAATCATCATCTGGTTCTTCTTGATCATATTCTTCAATTTCTTCTCCCCTTCACTAATTATTTGTTTTCATTTTAATTATTGCTATTCTATTCATGTCTACATCAAATAATACCTGAATCGCCTCGATTATGTCCCTGCGCACCTGAGCCCGGTCTGCCCCCTGCGCGATCACCACAACCCCCTCCACATCCGGCGCTATCGTTTTGACCACAAGAGGCACATTCTGTCCCCGGTCATCCACGGTGCGGACCACCGTCTTATCCAGTCTGTTCTCCGATATATGGCGGCTGGCACCCGCCGCATCCGTCTCCATCGTATCCGAAAACTCCTCCGCCCCATCCCTCGCCAGAATCATCTCTTCTGATTCTCCCGTGTAGAGCAATACTCTGACCTTTCCCACGCCATCCACACACCGCAGGCTTTCTTCCAGCTTTTCCTCCCAGTACGTCACATAATCCTTGCCCGTTTCTTCTTCAAACATATGTTCGTTTTTTATTATAGTACCTGTTTCGTCCAATAAACCGGACTTTGATTTTTCCTTCTCCACTGGCAGGGAAATCACACAAAGCAAAACACCTGCCAGAATCAGGATCAGGCACTGGTCTTTTCCGAGTTTCTTCCCGCCTCCTATCCGTCCAAAAAACTTTTTAACCTCCCCCATCCGGTCTCACCTCCACTCTTTCCTCCTCCATCTCCAAAAGTGCGGCAAACCGCGACCGATAGGACAAAAAAGGTTCACCTGTATCCGTTTCCCGCGGCTGTCCGATGACAATCTCCTCAATTTCGATCTGCCCGCTCTCCTCCTCCCCTGCCTTTTCTCTCAAAAAAACCGTAATCTCTGGCAAAAGCGTTCCCGCCTCCGCCCCGGGATCCGGTACCAGCCAGATCGAGACGCGGTTCACAAAGTATGCCTCCCCCGTCAGTTCCCTGTTTAACCGATCCCTGACCTCCGACTCCATCCGGGCAATCACTTCCTTCGTCACGCCGCCGGTCTGCGTCTTAATCGAAAAGTCGGGCATATCCGTCAGCTCCTCCCACTTTTCCATAAGAGCCTGCGGCTCCTCCCATGCAGCACCTGCAAGCTGAAGAACAGGCTTCAGGAAGAGAAGCAGTATGATAATACCCGACACGGATTTGATATACTTCTCGTACTGCCTCCCCGGCGCAAAATGCACGACCGCCTGCGCCGCTATCATAAAAATGCCGATCTGCCTGATCGTTTCAAGCATGCCGCACCTCCGTTCAGCGTACAACCTGTCCTGTGGAATAACTGATAATAGCTGCCTGAATCATAAACATCCCCACCGAAGTCAGCACAATCCGCAAAAGCATCAGATTCCCCTCCCCCACCCTGCTCGCGCAGTTTGTCAGCCGCTTGTCGCTTATGATGCCGATCAGCGCCGCGCTCAGCTTAATCACACACGCCGTCATGGCAATTTTCATAACAGGTACCGCACAGAGGGCGATCAGCATAAACGTCATAAAAAGCCCGAGACTGTTTTTTACAAGCACGGCCGATCCCAGCACCATCTCAAACATCCCTTCCGTCAGTCCGCCGATTCCCGGCATGGCAGAAAGCGCCTTTTTCACCGCCGACGACTGCAGCGAATCAATAACAGGCGATATCATCGACTGCAAAAGACTAAATCCCGTAATCAGCCAGACCGAAAATTTCAGACTCCCCTTTATCACCTTCTCCAAAAGTTCTAAAAGCAACGCCAGTTTTTCCTCCATCCAGATTCCGTTAATCACCGTCAGCAGGACATAAACATAGACGAAAGGCACCAGCATCGAGAGATACCCCCGCTCGATCAGATAGACCGCCACAAGAAGAAGCTGATAGTACACCGTCGCCGAAGCGGCTCCCACTGAGCTTCCCACAGCCAGCATATAAGTCGGAATATACAGTCTGACAAAAGTCATGACGCCGTTTAAAATGTCTTTCACCGTCCCCATCGTTTCCGCAAAAAATTTTAAAAGCACCGCAATCAGCAGTAGATATACGAAATAGAAGGCAATATCCGATACCTGGTGATCACGGAACAGATCGGCAAATCCGGAAAAGAGAGCCGCCGCCACACCCAGAACAAGAATCGCAAAAAATAACGACCGAAATTCATCCCTCTGGAAGAAAACCGCGCCCGATATGCCGCCGCACAGCTTTTTAACCGCCTCCCAGAGCTGACCACCCATAATGTCGGCAAGTACCGCCTTCCCGTCAAAGGAATAAGCGGGAAACAGCCTGTCGAAATCCCTTGCAACGGCATCCATCTCCATCTGCTCCCACACAAGCGCACTCTCCTGCGGCCCCATCCGCATCATACCCCCTCTCCGGACTTCCCTCTATGTCCCATACATGCGTAGAATGCCGCTTTCCAGGCACTCTCAGATATAAGATTTTGTCCTTCTTACATTATTGATTGTATACTCTCCATCAGAGAGAACAGCACTGGCATCCCCATGGATAAAATGTAAAGCTTGCCGAGCATCTCCACCTGTCCTGCCACGCCGGCGTACCCCGCGTCCTTACAGATACCCGCACAGAACTCGCAGGCATAGGTAGCGCCAACTGCCTTTAAGAGCAGCGCCAGATAACTGTAATTCTCCTGCAGATACCCGCGCAGCGCCTCCATACCCGACAGAATCTGCATAAAATAACGCATGATATATTCCAGCATCACGAAACAGATCGCAAGCGCCACATAAACGCCGTATTCCGCCTTATGACTCTTTATCGACACCGCGAGCAGCACCCCGACCACCCCGACGATCCCCGCCTTCACCATGTCCATAGCTTTTCCCTCCACGCCGGGCCTGTGAAGCAGCGCCCGCAATTGAATTGTTACATGCGTTCTTCTACAATTCAAACAAATTCTGCATCATGACAAACAGATCATATATATACGGAACGATCCAGGTTAAAACAAGAATTAACCCGGCAAGGCTGATTAGAAAGGCATGATCCTCTCTTCCGCTATGTTTTAAAACTTGATTTAATATTGTGACCAAGATACCGACCGCCGCTATCTTGAAAATCAGACTAACGCTCATCCGTCCTCCCCGTCCGTCACAGCAGCAGGATTGCCAGAAGCAGTCCTGTCAGTATACTGACGCTGTGTATCATTTTTGATCTGTTCTCTATCATTTCTCCCGCCTGCCGGTATCTGTCCTCAAAAAAGGTTTCCGCCTGCCCGACACGCCCCGCCTGTCCGTTCTCCTCCCGGAAACGCAGGCTTTTCGCAAGCTCTGTCATTGTCCTTCTCTCATCTTCCCGCAGCGGCAACGGCTCCAGACACTTCCCGAATTCCTCCTCCCAGACTTTCGGGAAATCCGTTCCGCCCTCCCCCGCCGTTCTCTCATAGATTCGTCCGAAGCAAGAAGAATAACACTTGTCATTCAGTTCTGCCAGCAACAGACAGATTTCCGGCATGGTGTGCTTTCCGTAGGATATTTCGCTTCGCATCTGCGAAAGCATCTGAGACAGCGCTTTCAGATGTCCCACCCGCTCCTTCTCCTTTCCCGCCAGATTGTGCCCCCATCCTGCGCAGCCGGCGAGAATACACAAAAACCCTATTGCCTTGTACATGGTTTTCCTTCCCTGTCATAGATTTCCACAATTCTACACGCACCCTGTCTGCGATCCAGCATCACATACCGCTCAAACAATCTCTGCTCCATTACATAACGCATATAATCTTTTCCTCTTACTTCCTCCATGGAACCGCCGTGAATCGTAGCGAGCAGCTTACAGCCACAGCCGCCTGCCATCTGCAGCGCCTGCGCGTCTGCCAGACTTCCGACCTCGTCCACAGCCAGCACCCGGGGCGCCATGGAACGGATCAGCCGCATCATGCCCTCCACCTTCGGACAGCCATCCAGCACATCCGTGCGGATTCCCACATCGTTTTGCGAGACGCCCAGATAGCTTCCCGCAATCTCCGAACGTTCGTCCACCACACTCACATTGACCCCGCGCCCGTAAACGGTTCCGTCCGAAACCTGCCTGATGATGTCCCGGAGCATTGTTGTCTTTCCGCCCCCCGGAGGGGAAATCAGAAGGGTGCTCATCACCCGCCCCTCCGCAAACAGACAGGGCATCAGCGCATCCGCGGCGCCTCGTATCTGATGGGCAATCCGGATATTTAAATAACGTATGTATTTCATATTCTTAATCCTTCCTTCCCCGTCCAGAATTACCTGTCCGGCAAGCCCCACCCTGTGTCCCCCCTGCACAGTCAGAAATCCCTGTCTGATCTCATCCGCAAAAGCATATATGGAATATTTGCACAAATGCCCCAGCAGGCTTTCCAGCTCTTCCGGCAAGGGCCTTGCAGCCTCACCCGGCATGTCCACGATCCGCCCCTGCCTGTCCACAAAGTACTCCCTGTTTTCGACCAATATGGATAGCGGCATGCCCGCCCGGAGCCGTATTTCCTGAAGCCGCTTCGCCTGTTTCGCCACTTCCCGCCACCTTTCCCGGCTCTCCTCCGGAAAAAGGTTAAGAATTTCCTCCGCGCGCATTGCCATCCCCCCTCATCTCATTACAATATATGAATCTTTGTCCAAGTTATGCTTTGAAAAAAAAACCAGTGGCATTTCATGCGAAAAGAGGGTAGAATAGATAGGGAAAAATGCTGATAAAAGAGGAAACCATATGAAGCTGGACATGCATTGTCACACAAAAGAAGGATCTCCCGACGGGAAGCTGGAATTGTTGGAAAATATTTCCATATTAAAGCAGAAGGGTTATCAGGGAATGCTCATCACAGACCATAACTCCTACAAAGCCTACCGTTATTATAAAAAATGTAAGGAAAAACCGGACGATTTTGTTGTCCTGAAAGGAATAGAATACGATACCATAAACGCGGGCCACATGCTCATTATCATGCCCACTGGCGTCAGTCTGCCGATTCTGGAACTGCGGGGACTTCCCATCATCCTCCTTATAGAAATCGTGCATTTCTACGGCGGTATCATCGGGCCCGCACACCCATGCGGTGAAAAATTTTTAAGTATCTGCAACACGCTGCGAGGCAGATTCTATGAACATATTTACCACAAATTTGATTTTGTGGAAGGCTACAATGCCTGTGAGGACGCGGATTCCAACATGCGCGCCATGGCGCTTGCGAAAAAACACGATCTGCCCTGCTTCGGCGGCAGCGATTCCCACAAGGAAGACTGCGCCGGTTTCGGCTACACAGTTCTGCAGGAAGACATTGCCTCCGAGACGGAACTGATCAACTACATCCGTTCCGGCAAGCCAACCATGATCGGCGGACGCCACTACATGCACACCACGAAAGCCAAACTTGGAAGAGCTAATAGTGTACTGGTATACTCTTTCTGGCTCTATAACAAGTTCCTCGCGCTGTTCCGCCGCAAGGCGCGCAATTTCGAGCTGATGGAAAACCAGCTTCTCGATTCCATCCGCGCAGGCAAGCGCAAAGATCCGCGCTACATTCCATTGGGAGACGAATAAAATACCCCGCAGCAGGCTACGGGGTATTTCACTCTCCAACCCTTGCCAAGGTCATGCAGGCACGACTTTGGCCCGTTTCTCACCAGAATAGAGCAGAAGCATCATCTCTCTGCCTTATTGTTCGCCATCTCCTTCAACTCTTCAAACTCGCTCTCATATTCCTCGCTTCGCATGGTCGGATTGTTCCGTATCATGTCACGTTTGTAAAAATCCAGAAGTCTGCCATAACCTGTCTCCCGCTCCAGATATAGACTGAATTTGCCGCGCAGCTCGGCAATCTCCTCCCGGACGCTCTCCCCGTATGCCGATGGTCTGCTCAAAAGCGCCTCCTTTATCATGGCAAAGCCCTGCTCCAGTCCGGCAGTCAGATCTTTCACGCGAGTCCCCCTGCGTTCCTCCCTGTCGAGACGTTTCTGCTCTTTCTCGTCATTACTGAATGCAATCAGCACGTCCAGACGCTTCTGCATACGCAAAAGTTCCTCTTTTATCCCCACGAGCCTGACCATAAGGTCGCGCAGATCCAGCGCCGCTTTAAAAGACAGCGTAAAATCCGCCACGATATAAATCGTAAGCAGAACCGTCACATGATGCATTGCTTTTTCCGGCATGGAAAACATCATCTGTTCGATCGGTCTGTGTATCACCCTTGTCATCAGAATGGTAAAGAATCCCCACGCAATCGATGACCGCAGGCAGATATGTCCCTTATAGTTCATAAACCTTTTTGAATAATCCCAGTACCTCATTTTAAAAAGCGCCTCCATGGCGACTCCCGTCACATACTCGAGAGCCGTCGCGCCGACCACGCCCGCAAAATAGGTGAGCAGTACATTATCCACAAAGGGCATGGATACCACCAGCATCATAATTGCCCCCGTACCGTACAGCGGCAAAAAGGGGCCTCTCATAAAGCCCCTGTTTACCCATTTCCGGGATTTGAGTGACACAAATACCGATTCGAAGCACCAGCCCGCGAAACAGTAAAAATAGAACAAAAACAACCATTGAAATCCTGTATAACCAAACATAACCTTTAACCTTTCATACATCAGACAAAGCTGATGATTTCCTCTTTCGGCGCCCTGGTCCGCTCCACGCTGAGGGCATGCAGCACCGGGCCTTCCCCCTGATACTGCTCAAAATACGACGTCTCCACCCGCGCCGTGACCTTCACCCACTGCTGTTCCTCAAGTTCCGCCGCCTGCCCGTACTCACAGGCATACCCGAGAAAAGCCATATCCTCCGCACAACAGGTCATCGCCATACGCCCCGGCACAAAATAATTCTTCGGGAACTGCTTCGGCTTCAACACCATCCCCACAAAGGAAACCGTCTTTCCCTCATAGCGCTCCGGGTGATCCATGGAATCCAGATACCAAATTCCATATCGTTCGTTATTTAATTCTATAATGGGCGCTTTCAGATCATAGGGCAGATCCTCTTCCATAATTTCATTGATCTCCCCGTTAGCATCCTCAAACACGATCTCCGCCTTTGGATTGATCGCCTTCACATTCCGCTTGTAGCTGCCAAGATCCTCCACCCCGTCGCAGCGGTTGAAAATAATCAGCTCCGACTTCCGGATCTGTTCTGCCAGCAGAGACTTCATATTCGTAAAATACATAGGAAACGTGGAGGCGTCGATCGTGGTAATCTGCTGCTCGATCTTCCAATGCCAGGGAAGTTTCATCTCCTTGTAATTCCACATGCCGTTAAACTCGATTATAATGCGCTCCGGCTTATGTTTTTTCTCCAGCTCGATCAGCCTGTTCGGCGTAAATTCCTCCTCCCCGTCAATCAGCTCAAGCACCGTGCGGCTCTGCCTGAGGAGCGCGGGATCATACTCGTTCTCCCCCTCTTCACAGAGAATAAGCAGGGTTTTCCCCCGCACCTGAAAATAAGGCTGCGCCAGTGTATAGGTGATAAACTCTGTCTTACCGCTCTCCAGAAAGCCGTTAATCATATAGACCGGTTTCACTCTCTCCTCATCCCTTTCTCATCTCTATTTCTATCGCATAAAATATCACACTTGATTTATTTCCCAAACAGCGCCGCAAGCTTCTCTTCTTTCAGTTTGGAGCCGATCACGCAGAATTTACCTGTCACGCCGGGTTTGCCGTCCCTGACATTGCTCTCCCCGGGCACATAGTCAAAATAAATCCAGCCGCCCTCTGCACCGGCAACCATACCTTTCGCACGGAGCACCATACCGTACTCCTCCTTATCAAGTTCCGCCAGAATATGCGCAATCTCCTCTTTCTTATAAACCGCGGGCGTCTCAAGTCCCCAGCTTGTGAACACCTCATCCGCATGATGGTGGTGATGGTCGTGTCCATCATGATCATGATGACAGTGCCCGTGCTCCTCATGCTCATGCTCGTGATGGCAGTGCCCGTGCTCCTCCTGCTCATGCTCGTGATGGCAGTGCCCGTGTTCCTCATGCTCATGCTCGTGATGGCAGTGCTCGTGTTCCTCGTCGTCATGGCAGCAATGCCCATGCTCCTCATGTCCCTCATGGTCATGATGGCAGTGCCCATGCGCCTCATGTCCCTCATGGTCATGGTGGCAGTGCCCATGCGCCTCGTGGTCCTCGTCGTGGCAGCAATGTCCGTGGTCGTGGTGATGGTGCTCCTCCTGCATCTCCATCACTTCCCTCATCAGTTCCGCCTCCAGATCCTTCGCGCCCTCGATGGTTTCCAGAATATCCTTCCCCTCAAGCGCATCCCACGGCGTGGTTATAATCGTTGCCTTCGCGTTGTGCTCCCGGATCAACGCCACGCAGGCGGAAAGCTTCTCCTCACTGATCTTATCCGTTCTGCTTAAGACAATCGTTCCGGCGTGTTCAATTTGGTTGACAAAAAATTCCCCGAAATTTTTAATGTACATCTTACATTTGCAGGCGTCCACCACTGCCACGGCGCTGCTTAACTGTACGTCCCTGTCGGTCATGGCGTCCTGTACCGCCTTCATGACGTCAGAAAGTTTACCCACGCCCGAAGGCTCGATCAGAATGCGCTCCGGCGCATAGGTGTCCAGCACCTCCTTAAGAGACGTGCCAAAATCGCCCACCAGTGAGCAGCAGATACAGCCGGAATTCATCTCCTTGATCTCAATGCCGGACTCCTGCAAAAAGCCACCATCTATGCCAATCTCACCGAACTCGTTCTCAATCAGTACCACCTTCGTATCCGCCAGCGCCTCCTTCAGGAGCTTGCTGATCAGCGTCGTTTTCCCGGCTCCCAGGAACCCCGAGAAAATATCAATCTTCGTCATGTTACACCCTTCCTTTCTAAAATAGCGTGAATTTATATATGGTTTCGCATTAATCTAAATTTAATTTTCTATCCATCACATACCACGTCAGTATATAGAAAATCACACAACTGAAAATGCCCGAAATCAACGTCGTCTCCCAGTTGGTGCCAAAACTGGACAGGTAATCCATGGGGGACACCTGCCTGTGGATCGCTGACCGAATGGCAAAATACACCCCTTGAAACATGCTCTCCACAATGTAAATACCCACATACCATGCAAAGGACAGCAGCAGCTTGTGATTGGAGGAGAGCTGCCCGAGAGAAATGCATGCCCCCACCTTGAGCACTTTTGCAAAAAGAGTGAAAACATACGCTATCATGGTCATAATCACTATAAACGCGGAGATCTTTTCCTCCCCCAGATACTCGATGATATTTATGAACCCTTCCATCATGGATTTGATCATCTCCGTTGAGGAGGCAAACAAAAAGATAACCGAAAAATATATAATCAGCACATTTATCATCACCCACATCACGCTGACCAGTACCTTGGCGATAATAATATGGTGCGTATCCACCGGCAAAGTATGCAAAAGATAGCCCTGATCGCCATAAGTGGACGTATAAAAACGGTGGATCAGATAGATCGCCGTGCCCACATAAACCGCAAACATGCTCGCCACATAGGTAAACAGTACCATGACCGCCACAAAATCCACCATCTGGAAATCTCTGGAATAAGGCGCCTCATCCATCAGATATACCATCCACCTTGCAAGTCCCGTCATTACCACTGTCAGAAGGTTCGCGGACAGAAGCAGTTTCCATGTCGCCTTCCACTCATACTTCATCAATTTCCCTAGCATGCGAACACCTCCCTGAAAAACTGGTCCACGGACTTGCGCTCGTTTTGTCTGATCTGCTCTGCTCCTGCCTGCAGCACGATACTGCCGTACTTGATAAATACTACCTCATCCAGAATGTTTTCCACATCCGAAATCAGATGGGTGGAGAGCAGAATGGAACCGCAACGGTTATAGTTACTCACAATAGTATGGAGAATATAGTCTCTGGCAGCAGGATCCACGCCCGCAATCGGCTCGTCCAGAATATAGAGATCCGCGTCCCGGCTCATCACCATGATAAGCTGCACCTTCTCCTTCGTTCCCTTGGAGAGGTTTTTCAGCCTCTCCTGGGGCGGAATCTGCAGTCTCGCCAGCATGTCGAAAGCTCTGTCCACCCGGAAATCCGGATAAAAATCCTGAAAATACTGTACCAGCTCAAGCACCTTCATACCCGGCTGCAAGTATGTCCGCTCTGGCAGATAGGAAATCCGCATCTTTGTGTCGATCCCCGGACGCTGCCCGTTAATCAGCACCTCCCCCGCCGTCGGCTTCAGAAGCCCGTTCATAATCTTAATCAGCGTTGTCTTGCCGCTGCCGTTCGGTCCCAAAAGGCCGATGATCCTGCCCCGCTCTAAATTTAAGTTGACCTGATTCAATGCGATCTTTCTTCCGTAGGTCTTCGTCAGACCCATACACTGCACCACAGGCGCCATAGTCTCCCTTCCCTTCCCGGTCTCACGAAACCGTGATCCGATAGGACGCTTCAAAAGCCGCCCCCGTCAGCATTTGTCCCCACTCCCGTTCCTTAAAATCTCCTGTAAAATCTGCGCTGTCACACCTGCCGTACCACGGCTCAACACAGATAAAAGGCGCATTCTTCTTCGGCGGCGACCAGATGCCAAACAACGGCGCGTCAAAGTCCACCGTCAGATAAGGCGTGCCGTCAGGTCTCGCCAGCGCCACGCTATGCGCCTGATCTTTTTCAATTACAAGCGCGTCGTTGTCAAAAAGGTCAGCCGTGACAGGCAGCGCACCGTTTTGCAGCGCGTATGTCTTCTTCTCCTTGCCTGCCAGACCTCCTTCAATGCATGTGGATATGATCTGATCCTTCACATCAAAAAGCAGTTTATACTGGGTCTGGTCCGTCCCCGGATCAATAGGACACAAAAAAGCCGGATGTCCGCCTATGGAGAACCAGATGGGTTCTTTCGCCTGATTGGCCACCCGCCACTTCACCGTCACCGTACGCCCCGAAAGCTCGTAGCCGATTTCTAAAAGGAAGGGATAAGGGTACTTCTGTAACGTCTCCTCATTGGAACTTAAGGTAAACCAGATTTCCGAAGCCACCTGGCTCTTTAGCTGGAACTCCATATCTCTGGCAAAGCCGTGCTGCCCCATGGCATATTCCCTGCCGTCCACCCGGTATTTCCCGTCCTTTAAACCGCCCACGATGGGAAAGAGTACCGGCGATGTCCGCCCCCAGTAGGCGGGATCACCATGCCACATATACTCTCTGTGATCAGGAACACTCTTTAAAGACTTAAGTTCCGCCCCCAGACTGTCCACCTGTATCGTAATTTTGTCATTACTGATCTGAAATAACGCCATAACCTCCTCCTTTTCTGCTCCAAATCATGCGAAAACCCCAACCATACTGAAAATGCCTCGTCTTCGACCATTGTAACACAGCTTCCCGAAAAAGGGTATCTTTTAATCCCCTGCGATCTCCCGGTACGCCCTTACTACCTGATCCACAGGCACCCCCGCGATCTCATTCTGATAAGTGCCTCCGGCCAGCAGTCCGATCAGCCTCCCACAGCCGTCGAAAATGCCGCCGCCGGACATCCCCTCTCTGGCATATCCGCGCCCATAGAGCATTTCCCCTCCGAAGGTTTCAATATATGTGTCAGTGTCCACCAGAACGGCCTCCTGAAAGATCGTCTCATCCGCCTCCCGGTCCGCTCCTGTGCAAAAGATATCCTCTCCTTTCCACAAGCCTCTGTATACACTCTCATCCGCAAAAACGTTGCGAAGCCCGGACACCGCAGAAAGGCCAAGTTCTTCCTTCTCCACCAGCAGAAATCCAACGTCACAGTCTTCTGCGCTTCCAAGCACACGGGCACCCGCGTAGTATCCTTGCGGAAAACGGATCACCCCCGACTCCTCCCGCCAGTAGGCGAGCACATGCCTGTTTGTGGCAATCACCACACCGTCCGCCGTGATCTGGAAAATCACGCCACTGCCGTATGCCTTCCCCATATCGATCCGCACCACGCTGTCTCTCACATTTTCAAATGCCGCTTCCAGATCCGGCTCTTCCAGCACGGGACAGTGAAACAGGTCGAGCGACAGCATCCCCTCAAAGATATCCTCCCCGCTGACGCTCTGGATCAGATGGGGCGGCAGGGACGGTTCCTTTGCCTTTACAGACAGCGTCTGCATAAAGAAACCCAGGAAAAATATAATAACATAAGATATTTTATTTATTCTTCCGCCCCCTGCCACTAAACTCTCCTTTGTCAGCCACATCTTTCACAGGGGCACGGGGAGGACTGCGCGCCTCCCCCGTGCCCCTGCTCTCTTGTCTAAACACGCTATATATGCAGAGAATGCCACATTTCAGGCATTCTCTCACGCGAAACTTAGTACTTCCTGGCATACCGTCCTATGGCGGGATGTCTTTAGAAGTCCTTTTCGCGTTGATAAGCAGAACGATAAGCCGGGTTATGTCGCGAATGATCATCTATCTAGGAGTTTCGTCGCCGAAACCCTCCAGCAACCTACCTGAGAGCGGACCGGGCCGGTCATTGCTCTCTGCTTGGTCTTGCTCCGGATGGGGTTTACACAGCCCGCCCCGTTACCGTGACGGCGGTAGTCTCTTACACTGCCATTCCACCCTCACTCAGCAGTATGCTGAGCAGTTTCTTTTCTGTTGCACTAGCCTTGGAGTCGCCTCCACCGGATGTTATCCGGCATCCTGCCCTGTGGAGCCCGGACTTTCCTCACCTGCACCCTTTCGTCTGTGCAGCCGCGATCATTTGTTCTACTTATGATTACTTGCTTCTGCTACCCCTAAATTATACAGAAAAACTTTCACACTTACAATCCTTTATTTTCCGGCACTCAGATAAAGAGAGGCTCAAAATGAACCTCTCTTTATCTGAGTTTTCACCACCCTTTATTCCCGCCTTTTCCTGCGCAGGGCGATGATCACGATAATGATGCCTGCCACGGCTGCCGTCACCCAGGTCAGACAAACAATTCCCAGGACTTTCGGGGAAATATGGGACAGCCCGTACGCTGTTTTGCCCTTTCCTGCATCCGCCGCACCTGTCTCCCGGTACACGATCGCATAACTGGAAAACAGATCCGTAACGATCGTTATGGTCTCCGGCACTGCATCCATATCGTTTAACATTGTATACTTACCCTCATGGGCGCGGATGATATAATACTCCCTACCGTCGCCCCGCAGTTCTTCCGGTATGCCGATCACTACCTCCAGGGGCTCCGTCGTCTCGGAAACCGCATTCCAGCCGTCCTCCCCGGTCTTCATGTACACGGAGATATCCACATAGCCTCCCCGCTTCAGCTCCGGAAGATACTTCCCGTATGCCTCATAGCCTTTTTCCACCGTCTCCCAGTCCTGCGACGGGATGCTCTGCGAGATGTTTTTGATATCCACCCGGATATCCAGGCTTCCGCCGCTATCCACGAGCTGTATCTGTTCCGGTGTCAAAACTGCGTTTGCCACTGCAACGGCATCATTCATCCCCAGCGTATACTGATCGTCCTCACAGACTACCATGACATTGACTGTCCCTTCTCCGACCAGTAACCGGGTGGCTCCCGGCGCGTCCTCTGTCAGCGTGCCAATCGCCACAGGCGCCTCTGTCTCACCGGAGAGCACTATCCTGCCATTGTCCGCTGTCGCCTGCACGGTCTGTACCGTCACGCTCTTCGTCTGCTGTCCGTCTCCTGCCTGCTGTGTGTCTGTATCCTTGCTCCCGGCACCGTCTCTGCCGTTACTACTGTCGCTACCGTTTCCGACTCCGTCCCTGCCGCTGCCTGTTGTTCCGCCGATGCCGATACCGTCTTTACCCGTACTGCCAGTAATCCCATTGTCTGTCCCGCCAGTAGTGCCTTTTCCTGTCCCGCTGGTGGTGCCACTATCGGCACTTCCCTTGCCGCTTCCACTACTGCCTGTGCCGGTTCCGGCGATACTGCCGCTACCGCTTCCCGTGGTGCCGCCTTTGTTTCCGCCAGTGCCGGTATTGCCGCCGTTTCCGTCATTGTTGCTGCCAGTGCCACTGTTTCCGCCGCCCGTGCCGGTATTGCCGCCCGTGCCACTGTTTCCACCGCCCTCGCTGCTGCCGCCCGTGCCACTGTTTCCACCGCCCTCGCTGCTGCCGCCCGTGCCACTGTTTCCACCGCTCCCGCTGCTGCCGCCGCTATTACCACTGTCTCCGCTGCTGTCGCCGGTGTCTCCGCTGCCGCCTCCGTTATCTCCGTTTTCACTGTCTCCGCCACTGCTGCCGCCGCTCCCACCGGACGACGAGCTCCCATCCTTGTTGTCGATAGTCGCCCTCAGTGTGAGTGTCGTGTTTATGAGCTTATAACACCCGGCATCCTTTCCCGTCAGCGCAAACCCTGTCACAGTCACGGGGATGTCCTTCTTCGGCCCCTTACTGGTGAACGCTGCCTTAAGCGTCCCGCCAAGCACCACCTCATCCTTTGCAAGCACACCGGAGAGCGCAGGCTTCCCGCCCGCCTTCAGTGTGGCATTTGTGGTGCCGTCATACCTGCGGTTCTCCACCGCCAGGGTCCCCTTCTCAGCCGTCACGGGTTTCTGTACCACCGTGAACGCCGCCGTCTTCGTGCCTGTATAGTTCTTTCCTGAATAAATCATCTCCACCTGATAGTCCCCGGGAAGGATGTTGCCGCTCCCAGACTTCGGCAGTTCACCCACACTCACCCACGATGTGCTGTTTTCTGCCCGATAACGGTATGTATACGTCTGTTCCGTGTCGGTCACGTTCACGCTCCCCTTTGGCTCCGGCGCCGTCTGCGCCCCATAAGCCCAGCCGGATATGGAGAGATTCATCTGGTCATCCGTCAGTGTGTTCCTGTCGGCAAACGTGATCCCGATACTGACCGCGCCGTTTCCCTTCGCCCAGACAGGCAGGTCTGCGGTGCCACTTATGGTCTTACTGCCCGCCGCCGCGCCAAAACCCACGCCCAATACGTCTGTGCTCCATGTGACAGGTCTGCTCTCCGTCCTCTGGGCATAACCATCGGTTCCTGTATAAGTAACTGTGACTTCTTTCGGCAGCCATGCATCCACTTCCTCCTTGGTATAGCCGCCGGATTTTGGAGTCTGCACAAGAGCATCTGGCGTTTTGACGGCTGCGTTCACGGGACTCACAGTCAGGGTGATCGCGCCGGTCCTGCTGGTATCCCCACCTGCTTCCACAGTATACCTGTATGTTCCGCCTGTCTCTGCAAAGCCGTCCTGCGTTTTATAAACCGCCCCGTTCGTCGCGTCATCGCTCGTCCCGTTGTCATATGCCAGCTTTACGGTGCAGTGCGTCTTTAGGTATTCGAGCAGTTTTTCCACACTCTGGTTTGCGGGATCATCCGCATGGATGCCCAGACTGCCCGGCGCTATCTCAAGTCCTATATAAGCGCGTTTCTTAAATTCCACCTTGATTTCCGCTGTGGAACCGCCGTCCTCTACAGGAACGGTACACGACCATGTGCCTTTGCCGTCCGCACCCCATGTGATATCCGGCGTATATTCCTTACCGTCCACGATGATGACAGGGGTGGAGCCTTCTTCACAGGTGCCCGTATATGTCACGGAATCACCGTCCGCACTTGGCTCTCCCCCGGAAACGGTATTGCCGTCCTTTCCTGCACCTTCCCCTTCGATGACCGGCTCCTTTATGGTCAGGGATGTGCGTATCGCCGTCTTTGCCGGGTCGGAAGCAAAACTGCCGCTCGTCGCCTGCTTCCTCACATAGAGGTCATATGCTGTATTCGGGATAAGCCCCGTAAACACTCCCGTGGAATTAGCTTTACTCCAGTCGGGCGTATCCCCTTGTGCCACAAGTACATACTCTTCTCCTGTAACCGGGTTGCTGACTGTCGCCGTGGTGTCGGTCACTGTCACCTGTTTTGGCGCAGGCGCGGCGGGTCTGCCCGGAATGGTGATAACTGTCTCCTTGTCACTGCCGGGATACTTGATCTTAATGGTCGTCCCCGGCTCCACAGGCAGGGAACCATCCGGGTTCGGTGTGATTTTATTTCCTTCGGAATCATAAATCTCCACCTCGCCTTTTTCCACCTTGTCTTTGATGTCATCAGGCAGCTTTACAATTCCTCCCGAAAAGTCAAGATCGCCCTCTGAGACCTCCGGTGCCTTATCCTGTATGGTAAAAGGCACAGTGCGCGTACCCGTATAGTTACCTTTGCCTGTAATGATAACCGCAGCGGTGCCGACCGCCGTATTATTTTGATAACTGACCGTATAATCCGTGTCCTCTGCCAATGTCCTGTTGCCATCCTTCACTGTCACAGCGGGGGTGACGGCATTTCCGGTGTACTGGTACGAATCGGAAGACAACGTCACCGTCACCGAAGCGTCCATCAGCGATTTGGCTGTAATGGTGAAGGTCTTCGCATGCGTACCTGTATAGTTGCCCTTTCCCGTAATGGTAATCGTAGCGGAACCGACCGCCGTATTATTCTGGTAACTGACCGTGTAATCCGTGTCTGCCTTCAATGTCCTGCTGCCGTCAGTCACTGTCACAGTAGGAGTAATGGCGTTTCCAGTATACGTGGGCGAATTGGTATCCAGACTTACCGTCACTGAATTGTCTGATATGTCCTTCCGGCCAATGGTGAAGGTCTTTTCCACGCTCAGTGAATTATACTTGAGAGTTGCCGTGGCTGTTCCAGCATTCGTATTGGACGCATAACTGATCGCAGGTTTGATCGACCCAAGCCATGTATCGCCGGTATAACCAACATCAAACGGCTGAATTGCACTTCCTGTATAAGTATAAGGTGCACTTTGAGATGTCTTAAATCCGGCGGCGACGGAATGATCACATCCATTCGTGCATGATTCCACAATGTTCTGACCGCTTACCTTATATGTCAGGCTATGTCTGTGCTGTGCCGTCTCCGCGGTAATGATGACATGCCCCGTAATCTTATCCCTCGGAATCGTCAGCGTTCCGGTCGTAACATTATAGGTATAGTCACCAGAACCAAGCGTCTTACCGCCAATTTCGACAGCCACACCTGCCGGAGCGTCATACCCTGTTTCAGGCATGAAAGTAACTGTGTAATCCCCAGTCGCGGCAACCGTCTCATTTGCGCCATCGTTGGTGCAGTTCGGGGCATGAATGGTGACGGTCGCCGGGGTAAAGACCGGGTATAATTCAATCGGCTCTGTCCTTATGCCGTCTACATTACCAGTACCTCGATTAACAATAATTTCTGTAACCGCTTCCCCGCTGCCCCCGGGAGACTCCGACCATCCGGTCTGAATATAACCCGCCTTGGTCAACGGCAGAGTCTCCTTTACAGTATACTTATACGGATCAGTTCTTGTCGACAAACCACAATAACAATTTTCTTCTTCCGGCGCAGTTCCAGTCGCATCGTCTTTCCTGTAAGTCACAGTAACAAAGTGAAAAGTAAATGAATGATCGCCTTTATCAGTCGTCCAAAAATTCTGTCCAATAGATTCACCAGCCAAACAGGGAAAATAATCTCCGCCTTTTGCAACAATCCCCTGATAAATACCTTCTCCTGTTTCCTGCGTCGGATAATAATCCCCGTCACGTATTTTTAGTGTAACATTCTGTCCACCCCATCTTGAACCGTTCCGCCACAAATTGACAGTTAAAGTAACAGTCTCTGCCTCTGCGGTAACAGCAATCCCTTCCGCAAGCTGCCCTGCCAGCTCCACCCACGTCGCCAGCTTGACAAGAGCCTCTATCGGAACCAGCGCCCGCTGTTCTTCCGTCAATGTCTCATATATTTCCCACAGATCAAGCGCTTCCGCCGTATAAGCGGAAAGCCCGTCCATCCACGCCTCGTACTCGTCTTCCGCCTCTACGTCCGGCTCATCCGCAAGGTACTCTTCCGCCTCCGGCATCGCCGCGATCCGTGTAAGCAGTTCCTGTACCGTCAGGTCCGTTCCCTGCACCGTCACCGTGATCTGCGGCAGGCTCACACCCTCCGTGAGCGCATAGCCTTCCGGCAGGATGGCTGTGAAGACATACGTTCCTTCCACACTGCCGTCATAGGCAGGCTCCGACTGCCAGATGACGCCCTTTATCATAACGCTCTCTTCTTTTCTCTCCATGGTCTGCGGCTCTGCCAAAGCCTCTGGCTCCGACAGGTAAACGGGCATAACAAACACACCGTGCTGCACGGTCAGCGCGCCGTCAACTCCCTTTGCCATCTCGTCTGCAGCTTCCACGCAGCCCTCATCGTCCGTGGGTTCACTGTCACTTGGCGATTCCATCTCTCCATCGCCGCTGTTTCCATCATCCGTATTTCCGGCATCGCTGCTCCCGTCGTCGCTTACTTCACCCGGATTTTCGGCATCACTGCTCCCACCGTCTGTTCCGTCGCCCGGATTCCCGGTATCGCCGCTCCCGTCACCGGGATTCTCCGTATCGCCTTCTCCACCAACGAGATTTCCCGTCTCGCCGCTCCCGTCGCCGGAGTTCTCCGTACCGCCTTCTCCGTCATCGGGATTCCCGGTATCGCCGCTCCCGTCGCCGGAATTCTCCGTACCGCCTTCTCCGTCATCAGGATTCCCGGTATCGCCGCTCCCGTCACCGGAGTTCTCCGTATCGCCTTCTCCACCAACGGGATTTCCCGTCTCGCCGCTTCCGTCGCCGGAGTTCTCCGTACCGCCTTCTCCGTCATCGGGATTCCCGGTATCGCCGCTCCCGTCACCGGAGTTCTCCGTATCGCCTTCTCCAC
>CASWVG010000032.1 GCA_949472775.1 uncultured Lachnospiraceae bacterium | reverse complement strand
GGGGAGAATCCCGCCGGGGGAGACAAGGAAGGAGACGCCGGGGAGAATCCCGCCGGGGGAGACAAGGAAGGAGACGCCGGGGAGAATCCCGCCGAAGGAGAGACAGACGGCAACGGCGGCGAGGACGTCACGGAGAACCCGGAAGACGGCGGAGCTGACGATGAAGACAGGACGGGCAGCGCAGAAGACGCCGGTGAAGGGGAAACCGAAGCCGGGAACATAAGCGGTACGCCCGATACACAGGAGCCGGGGGAAAGGAAGGAACCGGGCACGTCGCAGGAGAAAACAGAGGATGGACAGGGAGCGGGGGCTGACAGGGCGTCCGCCATTGGTGCGTTGTCCGGCGGGGGAACCGGGAAGCGGATGACGCCGTGGGCAGCGCCGGCGTTTACCTATCTGGGAACGCCCGTTTCGCTGCTCACGGCAAATGCCGACGGGCAAAACGGCGATGGCAGAAGCGGACAGGAGCCTGACCCAAACGGGGAAGTGTCAGATCCAAACGGGGAGGCCGGGACAGAGATATCCGGCAGTACGAATCAGGAGGAAACTTCCGGCAGGGACAGCGGCGCCGCCGCAGACGATACAGAAGCCTCTGACCAAAGCGCAGAGGCCGGGACAGACGGCCCGCAGAGGCCGGAATCCATAGAGATAAAAGGCATCACTTGGGAGAGTGCGCCCTCCTACGACGGGGAGCAGCCCGGGGACTATGTCTTCACGGCAGTATTGCCGGAAGGCTATGAGACGGCGCAGGGCGTGGCGCTGCCGCGGATCACCGTGACGGTCATGGAGGAGGTTTCAGAGGAGGAAACTTCCGTGGCGGTCTATGCCTCCATGCCTGCGGATGAGGTGGCGCCCATCGCGCAGCGGGCGGGCACATATAGGATCTCGCTCGCCTCAGCGGACGACGCCGGGGACAGACACAGGGTGCGTGTTCTCTGGCAGACGGTCAGGACGGTATCAAAAAATGCCACCGCCGTAGGCTGTGAAAAATCGTGGGTGGCCATCCGTGTGCCCGGCATAAGCGGCGACCAGAAGATGCATTTCAACAAGGAGATGCTCACGGACTCGTCCAAAGTATACACGATCGCGGAACTCACCCTGCCCTATACCTATGAGGACAGGCAGGACATATTTCCCAGCCAGTTAGGGGCTTACAGCGCCCTCTCGCTCATATCCGGGCAGTTTAAGGGACGGGTGACGCTGCAGGCTTACGACTATATCAGACAGGAATGGGAGAGTTACGTCTCTTATGACATCAGACCGGAGACAGCTCTGGTCGGCGGCATTATAGCGGAAAAAAACTGGTATACCATAGATCAGCCGAACACATGGGTCGAATACGTGGACATTGACACGCAGGATCTGTATATCGGAGGGGCAGGCCGGACAGAGAAGAGCTGGGATCTGGTCTTTATGGACAATTTCGGTGTGATACTGACGGAGAAGAGCAGGGGGTGGAGCTGCAGGTGGGAGCTGAAGCGGGAGGATCAGAGCGCGTATCCTTCCAAGTACAAGATCAGTCTGGACGGAAATATGGAAGGGCTTCATCTCGTTGCGGCGTCGGGCGTAAACGGGATTCCGGCGGCGGATACGCCGTGGGCGTGTGTGACGGTCTGGGGGCTCGGTCGCGGCACATCCACCCTGAGAATTGGGATCAGCATCAATACCTCGCGGTACCGCATACAGTATGTCGATGCCGAGGGGGCGGTTTACAGCGAGGTGGTGCCGGCGGGCAGCGCCTACCGGGTGGCGGATGTGACAGAAGCGCCCCTGAATCAGGGGCGCGATATCGTCCTGCCCAGAGGACACGGATTTGCGGGCGCTTACACCGGAAGTGATGCGAAGACCTACCGGCCGGGGGATGAGATTGCCGCGCTGGAGGAACCGATCAATTTTTATATGCAATGGGAGCCGAAGACCTACCGGGTGACGCTGGACGGGCAGATTGACAAAAACGGGGAGCGGACGCTTTTGGAAAACGGCAGGTATGAGATGGAGATGACCTACGGGCAGATGGGCGGCGAGACGGCGCCGATTCCGCCGCAGGCCCCGGACAGATACCGCTTTAACGGCTGGGCAGGTGAGGTGGACGGCGAGAAAGTGCAGTTTTTCGACAAGGAAGGGAAGCCCTACAACAAATGGATCGGTGACGAGAACACGGTTCTGACACCCAGATGGGCGCTGAGTGATATTAAATATACTTTATATCCAAAGACGGACGGACATTACGATGCATGGTGCTGTCAGGGGGGATATATACTTAGCAATCCGATTGAGGGACACAGGGTTATGCTGGCAGAGTATGGCGTCCATTTCCCAAGGACAGAGGAGGAGGTTTACTGCCACGGCTATGACCTGCTCGGCTGGTATTCTACCCCCAGCGGGGAGGGCATAGAGTACGATGACAATACGCCGCTCCCGCTGGAAGATACTTATTTTTATGCCCGGTGGACACCGAAGAAGACGACCCTCACGCTGGATGCCAACGGCGGCAGCTTCGAGGGAGGCAGCCCGACCCACAGGAGAGAGGAGAAGGTATCCTATGGGCAGAAATTCGGGGAGATCGCAGATACGCTTCCCGTGCCTTCCCGGGCGGGCTATGACCTCGTGGGGTGGGGATACTCGAAAAGCGCGCGGGTTAAGGACGCGCTGGAGGAGGATGATGCGCTGGAGGAGACAGCGGATTTCACCCTCTATGCCATCTGGGTGAGAAATGACATCACCATCTATCTGGATGCCGACGGCGGCAACTTTGCAAACCCTGCCGATGCCCGGGTGAAGGCTACCGCGGGAAAAAAGGTAACCTTACAGAAACCGGCGCGGAAGGGATATACGTTTACAGGTTGGCGGGACGCGGCGGGTACGGAGACGAAAGGCTCCGTCTACACGGTTTCTGAGGATGCCGGCGCGTCTTTCACCCTGACGGCGGTGTGGCAGGCTAATACCTATAAGCTGAATTTTAATACAAATGGCGGGATCGGCAGTGCCCAAATGCCGCCGCAGACGCTCACCTATGACCGTTTGTTCAACCTGCCTGAAAATAAGTTTACCCGCGAGGGCCATACCTTCGCCGGATGGAATACAGAAAGAGACGGCTCCGGAACTGCTTATAAGGACGAGGCGGCGGTGAAGAATCTGGCGGAGAGCGGCGAAACCACCCTCTATGCGCAGTGGACGCCGGTCACCTGCTCCGTCAGTTTCGATCCAAGCGGCGGGGCTTTTAAAGACAGCGCGGACAGCAGTAAGACGGTTGCCTACGGCGCCGCCTATGGCGCGCTCCCGGTTCCCGTCAGGGACAGGTATGATTTCAAGGGCTGGTTTACCGGGAAGACGGGCGGCACACAGGTGGGAGAAAAGACGGTGGTGAAAAATACGGCGGCGCACACCCTCTATGCCCGGTGGGAGTACGCCTGGTTTACGCTGTCCTTCGACCTGCGGGGCGGCTCCGGCAGCAAGGACTGCGCTTTCGGGAACATGGAGGGCAAGGCAAGCGAGGGCATTATGCTCCCGCAAGCCGTCCCGGAGCGGGTAGGCTGGGAGTTTAAGGGATGGAGCGTCACACAGGGGCAGACGCCGGATACGGGTTATGAGGCATCTGCGGTACTGGGCGGCACAGCGCCCAAGGTGTTAAGCGATGGGAAGGAGAAGGTGACCCTCTATGCGGTCTGGTACAGCTCGGATCCCTTCGTGAGCTACGATGCCAACGTGGGCGGGACGGGAGATACGGTGACAAATATGCCTGCCGAGGAGAAATTCAAGGACGGCAAAGTGACCGTCTCGGCGAAGAAACCTTCCAGAACAGGTTATACCTTTATGGGCTGGGCGCTTGCGCCTGACGGGCAGGCGCTCTATAAAAAACCGGGGGAAACACAGACAGAGACGATCTGCTCCGCGGTCTCCGTGACCCTGTATGCGGTGTGGCAGGCAGGAACGGCGGCGGAGGCAGGTACGATTAATAATAACTATGAGTGCAGGTATTTCAAGGACGGCAAATGGCAGTTTACCACATTGAAAACGGCATTGGCACAGGTGCCGGAGGGCGGTGAGATCGTGATGCTCAAAACGATTTCCGGGAAGGACGCGGAAAACCAGACGGGGATCACATACGCCGTCGCGAAAAGCTGTACCCTGAATTTAAACAGGTTTGAACTCAATTACAGTGGAGCGATTTCTTTGACCGGCGGCAGGGTTACGGTGAAAAACGGATACATAGGCAGTCAGCTTCTGGTGAAGAACGGTGCGCAGGTTGTTATAGACGGTGTTTGGTTTTCGGGGGATAACAGCGATAACAGGGATATCAGAATAGAGGGGAACGGCACGCGCATGACGATGCAGGGACAGACCGCAGTCCTTGACAGGACGGTGAGGGTCGGTTCGGGAACGACCGTGCATATCAAATATGCGGAGTTTGCCGTAGAGTGTGAAAGTCCCGGAGATCTATTCGAGGTGGACGGCGGAAGCCTGATCATTGATGATGGCTATTTTTATAACAAAAGTCATTATAGTAATAGCCGCGATCCGGGACTGATTACTACAAAAAACGGGAATCAGACGTCTTCCTATGAGCTGCGTGGTGGACGTTATGCTAGTTATGCAGTTAACCCTAGCACGGGCACGGGCACGGGTCTGAGCTATTATAGTAAGAATCCGGGCTATTGTTGTATCTATCATCCGACGATTGCATACGAAGCCACAAAGGAAAGCTCATTTACAAAGGCAAAAATCCTCCTGTGGATAAGTGCTATGTGGTATATACCGGCGGATGCGTCTTCACCTTCCCCGGAATATTGGGAAATCTCCGGCGGATCAGGTGAGCCGCAACGGGTTACTAAGAGTACAATCAATAACAAGGATTACGTCGCCGAAAACACCCGGTTTACGCTTCTTAGAAATGCCTCGATAGGCTATCTGACTTTGAATAAACCGGGGTGCAGAGCGGTGATAGATTTAAACGGTCATTCCGCGAACTCTTACTCGGTTGCCCTTGATTCCTTTGTGATCAAGAGCGGGAAACTGGACAACTCAAATTCAAACGGCTCGACTGTGAAGCTTACGAATGGCACGGTGGAGGGGGATGTACAGATCTGGGCGGGAGGTACGGTTACCCTGGAGAATGTGATCCTGAAGCATGGAGCCACCTTTTACGTGCGTGAAAGCGAGAAGAGCAACTTTGAGAATGCTTATGTAAACAGCGGGAAGGATTTTGGCGGTACGGTGCTTAGGCAGGAGGGAGAAATCCGGAAGGTTTCCTCAAACAAATATGTCCCCTACAGGGCGGTGGAAGCCGGGGCGTCTCGTGTGACGTTTCGTTCTAACTACCCGGAGGAAAGCGTCCAGACAGAGCAGACTCAGACGATATCTCAGACGATAGGGCAGAAGTATCAGCTTCCGGCGCCGTTTGCCGTGCCCACGGGCTATGTCTTTGACCACTGGAATACCGAAGCGGACGGAACCGGGGAGCGGATCACGGGACAGCTTACCTATTATGATACCGCACTTGCGAACATCTACGCCGTCTGGCGCAGGAACTATGTCAAGGTGACCTTCGACAGAACAGACGGTGTATGGAAGGACGCGGCTTCTCTCGGCGTGGCGCAGACGGCACAGACGGCCGTGCGTACCGTGCCCTATGGCAAAGCGGTCGGCGCGCTGCCCACGGTGTCCCGCACAGGCTATGGCTTTTCGGGCTGGTATACGGCGAAGAGTACCGGCGGCGCTTTGGTAAACGCGGAAACGACTGTGAAGTCCGACCAGACGTACTATGCCCGCTGGACGCCTGCGGACGGCACCAAGTATACGGTCATCTGGCAGGGGGAAAATATCGACGACAGTAAGAAAGAGCTTGGCAGGGCGGAGCGCTTCGGAAAGACAAACAGTACGGTAAACATCGACGATCTCGTACAGGCTTTCGACGGCTATGCGTATTCCAGCTATACGGTGAAACACAGCGGGAACCAGAGCGGGACGACAGGAACGGGGTCGGGGAAGACCTTTACGGTTTTACCGGACGGCACTGTGGAGGTGACGATTAAATATACGTTAAAGAAACAGAAATTAACTGTAAAAGCGCAGAAAGAGGACGTGGGGAAGAATGCCGCGTCTGCATCAGGCGTGAATATCGGCTTATCAACGCAGGGACATGTGACCGCAGACGGCAGTACGGACACGAAAACAAGCATGACTACCACGGCGGGCGGGACGGCTGTCACTTATTATAAGTACGGCAGCAGCGTGGCGCTGACCGCGCCGGAGCTTACCGGGTATACCTTTGCGGGATGGAGCGGGCATTACACGGCGGCGGGAAGGACAGTGACCTTCCCCATGTCCGACAGGGAGGTGACGGTGACTGCCCTTTACAGACAGAAAGCCTACGCCGTGGAGAAGAGCCTTAATCACATCAAAGTAGACGCGGGCGGGGAGAAAGTGTCTGCGCCCGGTTCGAGCAGTCAGACAGATTTATCCACGGCGGGGGTTCCTTACAATTATACTTACACCCTGACACTGACGGCGGCGGAGGGCTATGACCTGCCGGAGAAGATTACCCTGCGGCGGGGGACGGGGAGTGAGATCACCCTGTCAGACGGGCAGAACAAAACGGGGGCGGCGTCATACATACGGACATCTGACCAGACAGGCACGGTCACCGTGAAGAATGTGACAACGAATCTCACCGTCACGGCGGCGGCGCAGGCGAAGCAGTACACCGTTTCCTTTACGGGACAGCATGTGACAGCATCCACCCCTACGGGACAGCCGCTCACCGCTGATGCGGCAGAGAATGCCGGAGTGAGTCACGGCGGCGTCTTTGTGGTGAACCTGAAGGCGGAAGAGGGGTATGAGCTGCCGGATGAAAACAGCGGTACCCTCACAGTCACCATGGGCGGGAAGACGCTTACCCAAGGTGCGGACTACATCTACGATGCAGAGGACGGTTCCGTCTGCATAGCCAAGGTGACGGGAAATGTGGAGATCACGGCGGCGGCGGTGACCGCGCCCTCCTCCTATCTTGTGGCATACTACTTACAGGATGCGGCGGGCAGTTACGGTGATGCGCCCTATGAGACAGAACGGTTTTATGACAAAAAGAATCAGGACAGCGTCAGCCTCTTAGAGACGGACGACACACTGAAAGCAGACTACGCAAAGACCTACAACGGCTACGCCTTTGACAGGGAGGCGGATGGAAGCCTGCTAAGCGGCACGGTGGACGCCGCCGGAGACTTGGTTTTGAACGTGTATTATAAGAGAAACGAGTACCGGGTCAGCATCGCGGACGGGTACACATGGGCGGACGGCACGAACGAGGCAAAGATGTGCCGCTACGGGGCTGCCGTGGAGCTGGCGATACCGGAAAAGACCGGGTATGACGCGGGCTGGTCGGGAAAATATGAAGGCGGCGGATCGGGCGGCGGTTTAAGCGGTTTAAGCGAGAAGGTGCAGTTCAACATGCCCGCGAAGAACGTGGAGATCACCCCCGCTTACAGAGCGCAGCAGGTAGCTGTCTCGGAGGCGGGACTGGACAACGTCCGCTTTAGTGCAGATACGAAGCGGTACGGTACCTATGAACAGGCATACGCCGCGAAGATCGAGCCTCTGACCGGATATGACCTGCCCACAGAGATCACAGTGAAGGTGGGCGGGCAGACCCTGACTGCAGGGGCAACCCTTGACGACGGGGACTTTACCTACAACCCGGCGGACGGTTCCATCGCCATCAAAGATACGAAGGTGACGGGAACCATCGAGATCACCGCCTCGGGCGTGCACCAGACGAAGCGCGCAAGGATCGTACTTGAGAACAATGATACAGCGGACGGGCAGGCCATTCTTACCGCTGACCCGCAGGAGTCACAGGTGCCTGCGGGGGAGGCGTTTAACGCCAGAATCAAAGTGACGTCCGCGGGAGCGGGCTATGCCCTGCCGAACCCGGAGGAGGAGCCGGGCAGCCTTGCAGTCACCATGGGAGGAAGGACGCTTGCTTACGGGACGGACTATACCTACAGCCACGCCTCGGGGCTGATCCGCGTGCCGAACATAGTGGATGACGTGACGGTCACGGCGTCCCCCACGGCGGAGCAGCAGACGGCGGACTATCGGATCGAGCATTACAAGGAAAACTTAGACGGCACTTATAAACTTGCCCACCGCCTGCGCGGAGAAGGGGTTGTGGGAAAGACCGTGGCCGTTGGGCTGGCGGAAGCCACGCTTAAGAATTATACGGGCTACACCTATGATGAGGATGTGGACGGGACTGTGGCATTGGCAAAGGTGAAAGAGGACGGAAGCACCACATTGAAATTATATTATAGAAGAAATACATGCACGCTGACCCTGTCCGCGGAAGCGGGGATCACCGTGGAGGCGCAGGTCAGGACGTCTGGCGGAGCCTCTGATAAAACGGAGACCGTGCGGCCGGACGATCAGAAAAGGATTGCCTGCAAGTACGGGGAGAGCGTAACCGCGAGAGTGACACAGACGGATGACGGAAACAGCTTTACAGGCTGGTATCAGGCGGGGGAGGAGAAAGGAAGAGCCACCTCCTACAGCATGGTGATGACGGAAGACCTGACACTGACAGCCAAATCCGGCGAGACACGCTATGAGCTGGTGGTCAACGGAAACCACGGCAAAAGCACTACGCTGACGGACGACTGTGAGGGAAATATCGCCTACGGCACAAACAGGACGGTGGGGCTTGCGGCGGACACCGGGTACCATCTGCCGGAGAGCGTGACCCTGTTCGTGGACGGGGAAGAGAGCGATGCCTGCATCTACGCGAAGGAGGCGGATGCCTCCGCCGGGACGGTGACGCTTACCGTGACCGGGGACAGCGAGATCATATTCAAAGCGGAGCCAAACCACTATAAGCTGTGCCTCGATGCCGATGGCGGAACAGTGAAGCTTAATGAGAGCGACGAGGCAAAAGAGCAGGCGGAAAAAGAGGTGGTGTACGACGCCGCCTACGGGAGCCTGCCGGAGCCGGAGAGGGCAGGGTATACCTTTAAAGGGTGGTACACAAAGGAAAACGGACAGGAAGAGCAGATTACGGAGGAAGAGATCGTGAAACAGGCGCAGGATCATACCCTGTATGCTTACTGGATGGACGAGACGGCGCCCGTGATCGGCACACCCACCTATGAGAATAAGGCGGCAGACCTGTGGCAGTGGGTGATCGGAAAGAAGAGCCTGATTGTCCATGTGCCCGTTTTGGAAGAGGGCAGCGGCGTGGAGCGCATCGAGTACACCATGACGCCCGCGAAGGACAGCGCTACAGCACAAGAGACGGCGCAGACACCGCAGGAGGAAGCAGGAAAATCGCGGGAAGCAAAGACTGGGACGGCAAAGGTGAAAAACGGGGTGGCATTAATCACCTTCGAGGAGGACTTTAAAGGCAGCATCTCCATCACCTGTACAGACAGGGCAGGCAACGCCGCGGACGGCGTGTCCATAGGAACGGCAGGCACAGACGGCGTGATCGTGGAGGACCGGGCGCCGGATATTACCATTGACGCGAAGGAATCTTATAAAGGAAAAGCCAAAGATATCCAGGTGGTGGTGAAAGATGACGCGGAACATGCGGTGACGGCGGGGCTTGCGGTCGTGACATGGCAGATCGGGGATGAGGAGGAAGAGTTCGTGTCCGTCGGCACAGAGGCTTTACAGACGGAGACGGCATTTACGATACCCGGGAAGACACTGTCCACAGGCAAAAACCAGATCAGAGTCAAGGCGATAGACAATGCGGGGAATGAGGCGGCTAAGGAGGTCACCGTACTGGTGAGAAAAGAGCCGGACGACGACAGGCCTGAGACAGCGTCGGATGAACCGGGTCCGTCACCGGAACCGGGGGACAGTGCACCGTCGGGAACGCCTGGCGGCATACCGCCAAAGCCGGCAGAAACGAAAGAACCGTCGATGGTGCCGATAGAGACGCAGACGCCGAAACCGGGGGCAGCTCCGGGCTCTTCGGAGGAGACGAAGCAGCCGGAGGGTATGGAAGAAGAAAGCGGAGTGACACAGGAAAAGACCGGACCGGATACCGTATCCGGCAACGACGAGCAGGTGCAGACGCCGGAAAACACCGGTTCTAAAAGGGCCGGAAAGTGCGGACTCTGTCATATCTGTCCGACATTTTTGGGGATCTGTTACTTTATCTGGCTGCTTCTGATTATATTGGCGGTGATCCTTTTGATCTGGCTGCTTCGCAGAAAGAAGCGGAAGGAGGAGCAAAAGAGCGAGAAAAAGGAGCCGTAAGGAGGATGAAAGGAGCGGAAAAAAGGAGCCGTAAGGCGTAAGAAAGGAGCGGAAAAAGGGAGCCGTAAGGCGTAAGAAAGGAGCGGAAAAAAGGAGCCGTAAGGCGTAAGAAAAGAACGGAAAAAAGGAGCCGTAAGGCGTAAGAAAAGAACGGAAAGAAACATAACGAAAGAGTTTTACAAGCCCCCCGGAGAGGAAAACAATAAATTTACTCTCCGGGGGTTTGTGTCCCGCTTATAGGACTTACAAAATGCTATAGTTGTCACAACAAGGGGGTGTGACAGATGAACAGGGGTTTAGGCATGATCACGGCGTTTTTGGTTCTGACAGCCGCTCTCAGTGTGGGCGGCACAGTGATGAGCAAGGAGCGGAATGACTGCACGCGGGAGAACGAGAGATATGCGCTGCTCGAGGATGCTTTCACGGAGCGGACGAGAGGGATTCTGGAGGAGCGCGGGTATCGAAACAGCGGCGTGACAGTGACGTGGACGAGAGAGAACGGCGGTGCGAGAAGCTACCGCGTGGAGATTCACCACAGAGGCATCGGAAGCCTTGACGAGGACGAGAAAGAGAGACTGACCGAGGCGCTGTACTGTGAGGAATTTTGCGGTGAGGTGGAGGAGCTTAGCATTGTCTATATATGAGTGGACTCCGAAATGTTCCGCCTGCAATATTGACAAAACAGAACATCCGTTCTAAAATAAGGGAAGAACGTGTGTTCTTCGTATATTTTGTAAAAACCCAATTCTTTGGGAGCAGGCTGCCGATGCCGAGCCTGCGTTGTGGGAAAAGAAAAAAGCCACAGCGAAAATCATTTAGGAAAGAATTGCGAAGCAATTCTTTGGGCGCAGGCTGCTGAGCCTGCGCCGTGGATAGACATTTTAATATTTTGGGATTATACTAGTAGAGAAAAATCACGAAAAAGGAGATTCCTATGAGACATAATCCCAGACCACAGGAAATGTACAGGCATTTTAAAGGAAATTTATACCAGATCCGCTGTCTTGCGAAGCACAGCGAGACGAGGGAGCCGATGGTGGTTTACCAGGCGATGTACGGCACTTTCGAGATATATGTGCGTCCGCTGTCCATGTTTATGGATGAGGTAGATCACGAGAAATATCCCGATGTCAGGCAGAGATACCGGTTTGAACTTCTGCAGGATATGGAGGATGAGGAACCGTCGGCTTTACCGGGGAATCACGGGACAGACAGAACTGCCGTTTTACCGGGGGATCACGGGACAGACAGGGCTGCCGTTTTACCGGAAATTTCCGTGGACAGGGAATCTGCCGCTTCATCGCCGGATGAAGAACAACTGAATATTGATCCTCTGGTGTTGGCGTTTCTCGACGCGGATTCCTATGAGCAGAAGCTTATGATTCTCGATTCCCTTCACAATCGGATCACGGACGATATGATCAATACGATGGCGGTATCGTCAGATCTGGAGATTAAGGAGGGGGATGTGGAGGACAGATACCTGGAGCTCAGGAATTGCCTGCGGACCTTTGAGAAATTTGAGTGTAACAGATTGAGATAAGCGGTTTACCATGCGCAGAAGTCAGACCCCCACCGGAGAGATCACGGATGGGGGTGCTTTATGGCTTACGAACTGGAAAACAAACTCGTAGTGGGCGTTTCGTCCAGAACTTTGTTTGATCTGACATATGAAAATAAAATATTCGAGGAAGAGGGTATGGAGGCGTACAGCCGCTATCAGGTGGAGCACGAGGATGAACTGCTGCGTCCCGGTCCCGGATTCCCGCTTGTGCGGGCGCTGTTGCATCTGAATGAACTGCCGGGTATGGAAGGGCGGGTAGAGGTGATTATCATGTCCAGAAACAGTCCTGACACGTCGCTGCGGGTCTTTAAGGCGATTAAGCATTACGGGCTGCGGATTACCCGCGCCGTATTGTCGGGAGGCGCTTCGCTCGCCCCGTATCTGGCGGCTTTTAAGACGGATCTTTTTCTTTCGGCATGGGAGGAGGATGTGCAGCGCGCCATCGACTCAAACATTGCGGCGGGCATCATCTGTACGGAAGGGATTTCTACCTATGACTGCGAGCACAGGATCAGACAGATCAGAGTGGCGTTTGACGGCGATGCGGTGCTCTTCTCGGATGAGTCCGAGAGAATCTTCCAGGAATGCGGGCTTGAGGCTTTCGAGGAGAACGAGAGACGGAATGCGGATAATCCTCTGCAGGCAGGACCCTTTGCGAAGTTTTTGAAAACCTTGTCGGAACTTCAAAATAATTACCCGGAGGAAGAAAGCCCGATCAGAACAGCTCTTGTCACCACCAGGTGCGCGCCGGCTCACGAGCGCGTGATCCGCACACTGCGGGCGTGGGATGTGCGTATCGACGAGGTGTTCTTTCTGGGGGGAATCCGGAAGAAGGATGTGCTGCAGGCTTTTGGTGCGCATATATTCTTCGACGACCAGTCCGCGCACACGCTCCCGGCTTCCGAGGTGGTGCCCTCGGCAAGGGTGCCCTATAGGAACAGAGAATCTGTCGCTGAGATAGAGGAGAAGGACAGCAGTTAAAAGGTACTGACGGCATGGCTGTGAACGGCAGCGCTAAAGGAATAGCAGAATATGAAATATACAGAGATTGTTTCCGCTGAATTTATAGAGCGGCCCAACCGGTTTATCGCCTATGTGGAACTGATGGGCGTGCGGACTAAGGTGCATGTGAAAAATACAGGCAGATGCAGGGAGCTTCTGACGGATCATGCCAGAGTATATCTGGAGAAGAGCGGCAATGCGTCGCGCGCCACCGCATACGATCTTGTGGCGGTGGAGAAAGACGGGCGTCTGGTCAATATGGACTCCAATGCGCCCAATAAGGCTGCGGGAGAGTGGCTGCGGGCGGGCGGACTCTACAGGGACGTCAGTCTGGTCCGGCCGGAGAAGACTTTTGGCAGTTCCCGGTTTGATTTCTATGTGGAAAGCGAATCCGGGCGGAAGGCTTATATCGAAGTAAAGGGCGTGACTTTAGAGCGGGAAGGCGTGGCGGCGTTTCCGGACGCCCCTTCCGAGCGTGCGGTTAAGCATGTGGAGGAGCTGATGGAAGCGCGCAGGCAAGGGTATGAGGCGTATCTTCTGTTTGTGATCCAGATGAAGGGCGTTTGCTATATAGAGCCGAACTGGGGTACCCAGCCTGCGTTTGGAGAGGCGCTTAAGCGGGCGAGAAAAGAGGGCGTGCGACTGCTTGCCTACGATTGTCTGGTGAGAGAGGGCAGCATGGAGCTGGATGCGCCGCTGCCTGTTTATCTGGACAGTCTGGACAGAATCGCCAGACCCCTGCTTGCGTGGTATGACGCGGGCAGACGCATCCTGCCGTGGCGGGAGGAGCCGACACCTTACCATGTATGGCTTTCGGAGATCATGCTGCAGCAGACCAGGGTGGAGGCGGTGAAACCTTATTATGACCGCTTTCTGCAGGCGCTGCCGGATATCCGCAGCCTGGCGGCTGTGGAGGAGGAGAAGCTTCTCAAACTCTGGGAAGGGCTTGGCTATTACAACCGGGCAAGAAATCTGAAGAAAGCCGCGGAGATTCTTGTCTCGGAACATGGCGGAGAGATGCCGGATGATTACGAGAAAATTCTGTCCCTTCCGGGGATCGGCAGCTACACGGCGGGCGCGGTTTCTTCTATTGCGTTCGGGCGGGCGCATCCCGCGGTGGACGGCAATGTACTGCGGATTCTTTCGAGGCTGCGGGCTGACGGGCGGGATATTCTGAACGCAAAGGTGAAGAAATCCGTGGAGGACGAACTGCTTGACGTGATGCCGGGGGACCGTCCCGGCGACTTCAACCAGGCGCTCATGGAACTTGGCGCGACGGTGTGCATCCCGAACGGCGCGCCCAGATGCGAAGAGTGCCCGTGGAAAGAACTCTGCCTTGCAAGGTCGAAGGGCCAGGCGGCAGCGTTTCCGAATAAGGCGAAGAAGAAACCGAGAAGCGTGGAGGAGAAGACCATTCTCGTGATACAGGACGCGGAGCGGGTGGCGCTGCGCAAAAGACCGGAGAAAGGGCTTCTGGCCGGTATGTATGAATTTCCGTCTCTGGAGGGACACTGTGAGGAGGCGGGGGTCAGTGCATATCTCAAAGAGATCGGTTTATCACCCATCAGAATCCGGAAACTCCCGCCTGCTAAACATGTGTTTACCCACAAAGAATGGCATATGACAGGTTATCTGATCCGGGTGGATGAGCTCGCAGGGAAGGGACCGGGACAGGACCGGGAGGGTTTTGTCTTTGTGGAGCCGGAACAGACGCGGACGGATTACCCGATTCCGTCAGCTTTTGCCGCCTATGCGGAGCAGGTGGAGATGAGACGCGGGGTGGGGAAACGGCTGCGTTTTCATGATTCGTGAAAGTAAAAATAAGGAAAATATAAGAATTCCGTAACAATATATAGGGAATTATATGCTAGAATAGACAATGACTGTCTGACGGAAAACGGCTTACAGAAACAGAAAAAGAAAGGCATGGATATTTTGGCATGAAATTATTATCAGTTGCAATACCTTGTTACAATTCAGAAAGATATATGAGGAAGTGTATAGAATCGCTTTTGCCCGGCGGTGAGGATGTGGAGATCCTGATTGTGGACGACGGTTCCACCGATGGGACGGGTGAGATCGCGGACACTTACGCCGGACTTTATCCGACCATTGTAAAAGTAATCCATAAGAAAAACGGAGGTCATGGCTCGGCGGTAAATGCAGGACTTGCCTGCGCTTCGGGACTCTTCTATAAGGTGGTGGACAGCGACGACTGGGTAAAGGAGAGCGCATATATCAAAATTCTTGAAGTGCTCCGGGATATCGTTGCCGGAGATACCACTCTGGACATGCTGATCAGCAACTTTGTCTATGAAAAGGAAGGGGAGAAGAAGCATAAGGTGATGAAATATCGTCACGCGCTTCCGCAGGACAGGATATTTGGCTGGAATGAGGTGAAACATTTTCATAAGGGACAGTATATCCTCATGCACTCTGTCATTTTCCGCACGAAGCTCCTTCGGGAATGTGGGCTGGAGCTGCCGGAAAACACCTTTTATGTGGATAATATCTTTGTGTTTGAGCCGCTGCCTTTCGTGAAAAACATGTACTATCTCGATGTGAACTTCTATCGCTATTTTATAGGCAGGGAGGGGCAGTCGGTCAACGAGGAGGTTATGATCGGCAGAATTGACCAGCAGATCAGGGTCAATAAAATTATGATAGATTATCTTGCGGAAAAGAAAGCGAAGATTAACAGCAAGGGTAAGCTGAAGCGATATATGATTAACTATCTGGAGATCATCACAGTCATTTCCTCGATCATGCTGATCCGTTCTGGCACAGAGGAGAATCTGGAGAAAAAAACGGAACTTTGGAAATATATCCGGCAAAAGGACATCGGCCTGTATATGCGGCTGCGCTACGGTGTGCTCGGCAATTCCATGAATCTGCCCGGAAAGGGTGGACGGAAGATATCTGTGGAGGGATATAAGATCTGCCGGCGCTTTTTCCAGTTTAACTGATGACACATAAAAAGGGGCATCGCGCAATCATCCGAGTTGATGATCTTGCGATGCCCTCTGTTTTTCTCTGAACCAGGTCAGACTAGCCAGATTACATTTTCCAAATCTTATATTCTCCAAATCCCTGCGGACCGGCGGCGATTTGTTATACGAGCGTACCGGGCTTGCGCTTCCGTCTGTGCTGTACGCCGTGATAAAAATGGAGCAGTACATCGGAGCGGTAAACGATACCGTACATGACAGCCGCCATGATGAACGCGGTGGTCACGTCAAACACGGAGTGCTGTTTAATAAACATGGTCGATAAAATGATCGAGACACATAAAACAAACGAGCAGGTGCGGATTCCCTTCCTCTTTTCCAACCGTGCGCTCTTTGTGACCGCGAGATGGCATCCGAGAGAGTTATACACATGAATGCTAGGCCAGAGGTTGGTCGGCGTATCCGCCTGGTAGAGATTGGACACCAGCTTTGTGAACAGATTGTCCCGGGGCATAACGGCGGGACGCAGGTCGTGTCCGTTCGGCCAGAGCGTGCTGACGATCAGGAATACGGTCATTCCCGTGAACAGGAAGGTGCAGGCTCTGAAGTAGTCGTTCTTATCCCGGAAGAAAAAGTAGAGGATGACCACGGCAACATAGGCAAACCATAACAGGTAGGGGATGACAAATACTTCGCAAAACGGAATAAAGTCATCCGGTCTGTAATGAATCAGCCGGTAGTTGCTTGTCACGGTTTTTTCCAGATAGGTAAACCACATCATATAGATAATCCCGAAAAGGATAAGCGGCAGCGCATGTCTGTATTGCTGCCATAAATTTGCAAGTTTCATTTTAGTTTTTATCATATTTTTGATTCCTTTTTTACAACAATCTGTCTGACTGGTATTTTATTGACAAGTTACATAATAGCAGATAAGGTGGAAAAGTCAAAATAAGATTTCCATAAAGTTTTCTTAATTTTTCATAAAAAACTATCCAATATGTCAAAGATATATTTTGTGTCCGCCAGTTTACAAGGTGTTTCCGGGGCGTATCATAAATTTTGTTTGCAATACATAGCATAATACTTTATAATATTGTTTTGAAATTGCCTCTATATTATTTGTACAGATTTGTAATAATATAGAAGGAAAAATATGAGAGTATAAGGGTGGAAATTATCAGAAAGGCAGGAACGAGGAATGTATTCATTGGATGAGGTAAGAAACGTTGACCCGGAGATCGCGCAGGCGATTGTGGACGAGCAGAACAGACAGAATTCCCATATTGAGCTGATTGCTTCTGAAAACTGGGTGAGTAAGGCGGTAATGGCAGCTATGGGCAGCCCGCTTACGAACAAGTACGCGGAAGGATATCCCGGCAAGAGATATTACGGCGGCTGCGAGTGTGTGGACGTGGTGGAGAATATTGCCAGAGACCGCGCGAAAGAGCTTTTCGGCTGCGAGTACGTCAATGTGCAGCCTCATTCCGGTGCGCAGGCGAATATGGCGGTGTTTTTTGCGGTGATGGAGCCGGGCGACACCTTCATGGGCATGAATCTGGATCACGGCGGACATCTTTCCCACGGTTCACCGGTCAATATGTCCGGCAAGTATTTTAAATGTGTGCCTTATGGTGTCAATGACGACGGATTCCTCGATTACGATAATGTGAGAAAGATTGCACTGGAGTGCAGACCGAAAATGATTGTGGCGGGCGCTTCCGCTTATGCCAGAACCATTGATTTCAAGAAGTTCCGGGAGATTGCCGACGAGGTAGGCGCGGTGCTGATGGTGGATATCGCGCATATCGCAGGGCTTGTGGCGACAGGGCTTCATCCGAGCCCGATTCCCTATGCGCATGTGACGACTACTACCACCCATAAGACCCTGCGCGGTCCCCGTGGCGGCATGATTATGTCCAGCCAGGAAGTGGCGGATAAATATAACTTCAACAAGGCGATTTTCCCTGGCACGCAGGGAGGACCGCTGATGCATGTGATCGCGGCGAAAGCTGTATGTTTCAAGGAGGCGCTGTCCGATGACTTCAAGGTTTATATGAAGAATGTGGCGGACAATGCGCAGGCGCTCTGTAAGGCTTTGCAGGCAAGAGACATTAAGATTGTTTCCGGCGGAACGGACAATCATCTGATGCTTGTCGATCTGACGAACTACGATCTGACGGGTAAAGCGTTGGAGAAGCTGCTTGACGAGGCGCACATCACGGCGAACAAGAACACCATTCCCAATGATCCGAAGTCTCCTTTCGTGACAAGCGGCATTCGTCTGGGCACGCCGGCGGCTACCTCCCGGGGCTTAAATACGGCGGATATGGATCAGGTGGCGGAGGCCATCTCCATTGTGATCAAGGAAGGCGAGGCAGGCATCGGCAAGGCGCAGGCAATTATCAAGACATTGACGGACAAGTATCCGCTGGTATAAGTGTGAAGGAAAACGCTAGGCTCGAAAGAACTTCGCTAAGTGTTTTCAGGCTTCACACAAGAGAATGGGAAAATTGCAGTAAACTGCTTACACATGGAGGATAACGATGATTCAAATAGCGGTTTTGGGATACGGCACCGTGGGCAGCGGCGTCGTGGAAGTGATTGAGACGAATAAGACGGATATCAACAAAAAAGCGGCGGAGGATCTGGCAGTAAAATATATTCTGGATCTGCGGGATTTTCCGGGTGACCCTTACGAGAGTAAGGTAGTACATGATTACAATATTATTCTGAACGACCCGGAGGTGAAGATCATCTGCGAGACTATGGGCGGGACGAAGCCGGCTTATGACTTTACGAAGCAGGCGCTGCTTCTCGGGAAGAGCGTGTGCACTTCCAATAAGGAGCTGGTTGCGGCACACGGACCGGAACTCATAAAGATCGCTAAGGAGAATCACTGTAATTATCTTTTTGAGGCAAGTGTGGGCGGGGGTATCCCGATTATCCGGCCGCTCAACTATTCCCTGACGGCGGAGCATATAGATAGTATTACAGGAATATTGAACGGAACGACAAACTACATTCTGACCAAGATGGACAGAGAGGGCGCCGATTTTGAGGACGTTCTGAAGGAGGCGCAGGAGAAGGGCTATGCGGAGAGAAACCCCGAGGCCGATGTGGAGGGGTATGATGCCTGCCGCAAGATTGCGATTCTTTCTTCCCTTATGTCCGGCAAAAATGTAAGTTATGAGGACATTTACACAGAGGGAATCACAAAAATTTCTTCTGCTGATTTTAAGTACGCGAAGCAGATGAACAAGTCCATCAAACTTCTGGCACTCAGCAGGGATACGCAGGACGGCTTTTTTGCCATGGTTGCGCCTTTCCTGATTTCCAGGGAGCACCCCCTTTACAGCGTGAACGATGTGTTTAACGCGGTGTATGTGCACGGAAATATGCTGGGAGACTCCATGTATTACGGACGCGGGGCAGGCAAGCTTCCGACAGCCAGCGCGGTGGTTTCCGATGTGGTGGACTGTGCGAGACATCAGGGAAAGACCATTATGTGTTTCTGGGATGAGGAAAAGGTAGAGGTTTCCGATGTGACCAGCGCCAGAAGAAAGTTCTTCGTCCGGATATCGGCGGATCAGCGGGAGGCGGCGATGGCGGCCTTTGGCGCGATGGCGGAAGTGAATGTGGGTCTGATGAAGGAATTTGGTTTTATGACGCAGGAGATGACCGAAAAAGAGTTTAATGAAAAGATTGAACAGATTGGTGGATGTATCAACAGAATCCGGATCATGGCATAGCAGGGGGAAAGGACATGAACAAGGTAGTTAAATTTGGCGGAAGTTCTCTGGCGAGTGCGGAGCAGTTTAAGAAGGTGGGCGCGATTATCCACGCGGATAAGGAGCGCAAATTTGTGGTGCCTTCTGCGCCGGGTAAGAGATCATCCGATGACACGAAGGTCACGGATATGCTTTATGCCTGCTATGAACTTGCGGAGCAGGGAAAGGATTTTGCGGCGCAACTGCAGGCAATTAAGGACAGATATCAGGAAATCATAGACGGGCTGCAACTGAAACTTTCTCTGGAAAAGGAGTTTAAAGGCATTGAGAAAAACTTTAAGGAAAAGGCAGGCTCCGATTACGCGGCTTCCCGCGGCGAATATTTAAACGGTATTATCATGGCGCAGTATCTCGGCTATGAGTTTGTGGACGCTGCCACCGTGATCCGGTTTAAGGAGGACGGCGAGCATGACGCGCAGCTGACAAACAAGCTGCTGACAGAGCGTCTGGCAGGCGTGGAAGCGGCTGTGATTCCCGGTTTTTACGGCGCCTATGAGGATGGAAGGGTCAAGACTTTTTCCAGAGGCGGCTCCGATATCACAGGCTCCATCGTGGCCCGGGCGATCAAGGCGAATGTCTACGAGAACTGGACGGATGTTTCCGGCGTGCTCGTGGCGGATCCCCGCATTATCTATAAGCCAGAAGGTGTGGAGACGATTACATACAGGGAGCTCAGGGAGCTTGCCTACATGGGATTTTCGGTTCTGCATGAGGATGCCATTTTCCCGGTGAGGAGCGAGGGGATTCCGATCAATATCCGCAATACCAATGCGCCGGACGACAACGGCACATGGATCGTGGAGAGCACCTGTCAGAAGTCCAAATATGTGATTACCGGCATCGCCGGAAAGAAAGGGTTCTGCGCGGTTAATATCGAAAAGGAGATGATGAACTCCGAAATCGGTTTTGGACGCAAGGTGCTGCAGGCCTTTGAGGAGAACGAGATTTCCTTTGAGCACGTACCCTCCGGTATCGACACCATGACGGTATTTGTGCATCAGGATGAGTTTATGCACAAGGAGCAGAAGGTGGTTGCCGGCATTCACAGACTGGCGGATCCGGATTCCATCGACATAGAGGCGGATCTGGCGCTGATTGCTGTGGTGGGACGTGGCATGAAATCTACCCGGGGTACAGCGGGAAGGATCTTTTCCGCACTGGCTCACGCGAACGTTAATGTAAAGATGATCGATCAGGGTTCCAGCGAGCTGAATATTATTATCGGCGTGGCGAATGCTGATTTTGAGACGGCGATTAAGGCAATTTATGATATTTTTGTGATTTCCCAGATTTAACAGGGAAATCGGATACGCTGACTTTGAACAGTTGATTGTAAATTGGGAAAAAGTTGTTTATTTTTGGGAAATATTGTGCTAAAATAAGATTGATATTGTACAAATAGCATAAATATATGCAAATACAAATGACTTTGGAGGGCACAATGGCGAATCAACCGTTAGAGTCGCTGGTATACACCAACGATAATTGCGTAGGATGTAACAAATGTATTTCCGCATGTCCTGTGTTGACGGCAAATCGTGCGGTAGAGGAGAAGGGAAAGAATAAGATTATTGTGGATGGCAGCCAGTGCATCAGTTGTGGCGCGTGCTTTGATGTCTGCGCGCACGATGCGAGAAGCTATCACGATGACACGGAGCGCTTCTTTGAGGATTTAAAGAAGGGAGAGAAAATTTCTCTGCTGCTGGCGCCCGCTTTTCTTGCGAACTATCCGAAGGAGTATGCGAAGGTTTTAGGGGGTCTTAAGAAACTTGGCGTAAACCGTATTATCAGTATCAGTTTCGGGGCGGATATCACCACATGGGGCTATGTCAGATACATAACGGAGCACAATTTTACGGGTGGCGTTTCCCAGCCCTGTCCCGCGGTGGTGGGATACATAGAGAAGTATCTTCCGGAGCTGATTCCCAGACTGATGCCTGTACATTCCCCGATGATGTGCGGTGCGATCTATGCGAAGAAGTATATGAAAGTGGCGGATAAGCTGGCTTTTATCAGTCCATGTATCGCGAAGAAAAATGAGATTGACGATCCGAACTGTGGCGGTTATGTTTCCTATAACGTTACCTTCGACCATCTGATGAAATATGTGCGGGCGAACAATATTTCCGGCCCGGCGGTGACGGATGAGATTGAGTATGGCCTGGGTTCCATTTATCCCATGCCAGGCGGTTTAAAGGAAAATGTTTACTGGTTCTGCGGTGAGGATATTTTTATCAGACAGATCGAGGGTGAGAAACATGCCTACAGATTCCTGTCGGACTATAAGAAGAGGGTTTTGGGGAATAAAGAACTGCCGTTCATGGTAGACGCTTTGAACTGTGCGAAAGGGTGCATTTATGGGCCTGGTGTGGAGGAGGAGAAGACGAAGACCGACGACACGCTCTATGAGCTGCAGAAGATCAGAGAGGCCAGCAAGAAAAATGACAAGAGGCATGCTTTCAGCAGGAGCCTGACGCCAAAGCAGAGACTGGCGAGACTGAATAAGCAGTTTGCCCAGTTGGATATAAATGATTTTATCAGACGTTATACAGACAAATCTTCGATGGTGACGGCGAAGAAGCCCGACTCATCCGAGATTGAGAAGATTTATGTGTCCATGGATAAGCGCACGGATGCGGAGCGCAATATCAACTGTTCTGCCTGCGGTTACGACACCTGTAAGAAGATGGCTACAGCCATTTATAACGACTGCAATAATATTTATAACTGCATCCAGTTTGTAAAGGGCGAAGTGGAGAAGGAAGGCGAGATTGCCAGAACGATGGCATCCGAGGTGGAACAGAAGAACGCTGAGCTTAAGGAGAAGAACGAAAAGATTGCGGAACTGATTGCCGAGGTGCAGGTGGATTTTGACAGTCTGGATATTTCCATCAGTGAAATGTCGGCCGGCAATAACAGCAATGCGGAGGAGAGTACGGGCATTTCCGCTTCCATGAGCGATGTGGTGAACTTCTGTGACCAGTTGAATGAAGCGCTCGTAAAGATTCAGAGCCTGCTTGTCAAACTGGAAGAAAATAATGAGGAGATCACAAATGTGGCGGAGGAGACGAACCTCCTTGCGCTGAATGCGAGTATTGAGGCGGCAAGAGCCGGGGAGTCAGGAAGAGGATTCGCGATTATTGCGGAGAATATCAAGAAACTTGCCGACTCTTCCAAGGATACAGCCAGCGATTCCGATGCAAATAAAGAGCAGATACAGATGGCAATTTCCGATCTTCTGACCGATGCCAAGAAGCTGATCAGCGTCATCGACGGCGTGAATCTGCGTGTGACGAATCTGGCGGCATCCACGGAGGAGATCGCGGCGTCAGCCGATATGGTAAGCTCGATCTCAAGTGACCTCAAGGATAAACTTGCACAGTTAAACAGTTAAAGGAAACAGGAAAATGCAAACTAAAAGGACCGGAGCTTTGCGCGCTCCGGTCTTTACTATGTGCTTTTTTGGCGGATTCAAGAAACATTCCGCATCCGCTTATGTCTATGCTTCCGGTCTTAATAGCCAAGCTCTTCACCTACGAGGTAAACTTTGATCCGGCCAGAATGCATACTCCGCCTTGTCACGACGATCTGGCAGCAGAAACATTCCGGGGAGAGGCAGTCATGGCATGCGCCCGTCGCTGCGCAGGGAAGATTCCGCTCCAGCCGGATCGCGTTGGCGGGAGAGGCTGTATTTCTGACTCTGGCAACGCCGCTCTCCACGTCGGGAACAACTTTGTTCATGCCCGCTACAATGATCACGCTGGAAGGGCCTTGAATCAGACAGGCGACACGGTTGCCGTTGCCGTCAATATTGATGAGCTCACCCTCTAAAGTGATGGCGTTGGTGCTCATAAGAAAATAGTCGGCGAGAACGGTTCTGGCATAAATCTGGCGTGATTCTTCCGGCGTTTTCGCGGCGCTGCGGTCCAGCAGTTCATAGGAGCCGCCATGAATGGCGTCCATCAGACCGCATTCTTTGAGTGTTTCACTGCCGCCCCAGCCGATAATTGCACCGGAAGGCATTTCAGAGAGAATCGCCTCGACGCAGTCCGATGCCGTTTCAAAGTAATGACCTTCCATATTTCTTTTCTTCAGATTTTTAATAATGGTTTCCGCCTGTCTGGCGAGTGCCGCTTTTTTCGGTGACATTTGTATTTCCTCCATATCATAAGATGATTTGTAAAACTTTTTATTTATTGTATCACTGTATCTTGCAGCGGCGCAAGCGGGCAATTGGTATCAGATGTCACTTGAAAGAGCCGCGCCATACGCCGAGGCATGGTGCCGGTATCAGACAGGCATTGCCGGATTTACACGCAGAATTGACTGTCAATTCGGGGTAATATATAATAAAATGAGAAAACAATAGACGAAATAAAGGAAAGTAAAAATTTTTAAAAAAATTTCAAAAAATGTGTTGACAAATCATGTGCAAGTGATATAATAAACTCATAAAGAAACACTTCACATAGATAAACTAAAAGAAAGAGAGGTACGGTCCACCAAAAACTTAAAGTAACACACCAGGAAACTACAAGTGAATAGCAGTCCAGGAAAAAGACGAGCGGAATCGAGTACATGTAGAGGATGGCGAATCGTAAGAAGAGTCCCGGGAAAGCTCCCATAGAAGAAGAGAAGAGAGCGGATGATAGAAAAGAAAAGGGAAGAAGTCCGAGAGGGAGAGAGGGAACAGACGCCACAGTATCCAGGATACGAGAGAAGAGATGGAAAGAGGACGTGAGGGAAAAGACGGAGGTAAAGGCCATTGGACAGTGAGTTTTAGAGGCGGGTATTGATTCCTTAGAGAATGAATACCCGTTTCGCATTGTCTTTTTTTATTTTCTTCTAAAAATCTTAATAAAATCGGGGGTGGCTTTTCCACTAAAAATAGGTTATAGTATACTTATGCATACTATATCTTGTATGTGGCGGATTTCGAGAACATAATATATGGAAACCGTTTGGATAAAAGATTTCAGAAAGGACATGGATACAGCCGATGGGAAAGCTGCACAAGAGGAGAAAAGGATATTCGGACGAGGAACTGGATGAGGAAGAGGAAGATTTCGAGGATGATGAGGACGAAGAAGAGGACGAGGAAGACGAAGAGATAGAGGATGATGAGGACGAAGAGTATGATGAGGAGGCGGAGCGCCGCGCATACAGGCACAGACGCAGGATCCGCAATCAGATTATAGTATATCTGGTGATTTTTTTCGCGGTTGTGGCTATTGCCGGGGGCGGATTTGCAATCGGGAGGAAGGCGTTTTCCGTTATTCAGCAGAAACGGCAGGAAGCTGAGAGAGCGAAGGCTGAGGAAGAGGCGGCAGAGGAAGAGCCGCCGGAGGAGGAAGTGGTTATTGATACGCCGGAGCCGGCGGAAGAAGAGCCGGAAGAGGAGGAGGATCTTTTGGGAGATCTGGCAGAGTCCTATTATTCTGAGATGCCCATTGAAACGAAGGTGGCGGGGCTTTTTATGGTAACGCCGGAGTCGATAACGGGTGTCAGGACAGCGACCAAGGCTGGAGACGGCACGCAGGAAGCTTTGAATCAGTACGCGGTAGGTGGTCTGATCTATTTCGGTCAGAATATTCTGGATAAGGAACAGATCACATCGATGCTGTCAAGCACGGCGTCCAAGAGCAGTTATCCGATTTTTCTCGCGATTGACGAGGAGGGCGGCGAGGTCAGCAGGGTCGCAAACAGTAAAGTCGAGGTGACCAAGGTAGATGATATGGCGACGATCGGTGAGGGAGGAGACGCTTCCAAGGCTGCCGAAGCCGGAACGACGATCGGCTCCTACTTGAAAGAGATCGGATTTAACTTGGACTTTGCGCCTGTTGCGGATGTTGCGGGAGAAGGCAGTGTACTTGGAGATCGCTCCTTCGGATCGGATCCCCAGATGGTGGGTGAGATGGTTGCCAGCGCGGTAGGCGGAATCGAAGGTACCGGCGTGAGCGCCTGTCTGAAGCATTTTCCGGGTCTGGGAAGCACGACCGAAGATACCCATGATGGAAGGGTGGAAATCACAAAGTCGCTGGAGGAAATGCGTGCTTCGGATTTTGTGCCTTTTCGTGCAGGTATCGAGGCGGGAGCAGATTTTGTGATGGTCAGTCACGTAGCGGCGCCCGCGCTGGACGAGGATAATGTGCCAAGTTCCCTGTCAAAGAAAGTGATTACGGATGTTTTGCGGGGAGAGCTGGGCTTTGAGGGCGTGGTTATCACGGATGCGCTTGATATGACGGCGATTACGGAGTATTATCCGCCGGAGGAAGCGGCGGTGATGGCGCTGGAAGCAGGTGCGGATATGCTGCTTATGCCGGAGGATTTTGAGAAGGCTTACAATGCGGTGCTCGCGGCAGTACAGGACGGGACGATTTCGGAGGAGCGGATCAATGAGTCTCTGGATCGGATTTACCGGGTGAAGTGCGCGGGAAAACTGGATAATTAGGGAAAATATACAATAAGAGTGAATGCCGTTGCGAGAAAACTTAAGTGCGGCGGAAAGAGGAAAAGGGAGATCAAAAGACAGCTTCTGGCAGACATTCAGTCGCGGGAAACTCAGGGGGAACGGCTGGAAGATATTATTTCCCGGATGGGTAAGGCGGAGGAAATTGCGGACGGCTTTAACGAAAATATTTCAAGGGATGAGCAGAGGCGGTATGCCGGAAACAGGGTGCTTAAAATTGTGATTCCCATTGTTCTGGTACTGCTTTTTCTTGCGATGGCTGTATACTGGATGTTTCCGAAAACTGCGGATATAGAGAAGAGCAGATATTTTGACAAAGAGGAAGTCGAAGCGACCATGAAGGAGACGGTCGGGCTGCTGGATGCGGAAGCGTATGACGCGTTACAGCAAAATGCCATTCCACAGATGCAGTCACTGTTAAATGCGGAGACAAGGGAAAGTATGCGCAAAACACTGTCCGATGACTGGGGAGAACGAAAGCAGTTCGGTGCGGTGTATATGGTGGAAGTGATACAGGCAAACAAGCATCTGGCGGTCGGGGAGATGACAGTTACCTATGAAAACGTGAGTGTCACTTACCGGCTGTCATATGACGAAGATATGCGTTTGGCGGGAATTTATGTGAGGTAGGATGATGGCAGAAACAATTTTTTCATCAGTCGTGCTGCTGATCAGCATCAGCCCGATTATCATTCTGGGGGTTGTGCAATATCGGAGCAAAGAGCCGGTCGGGTTCTGGGCGGGAAAGAAGCCGCCGCGGAGAGAGGAGATCACGGATGTGAGTGCTTATAATCATAAGCACGGTCTGATGTGGATTTTATACGGGGTGGGGTTTATTGCCTGCTTTTTGTGCGGGATGTGTTTTGGAGGACTTGCCGTAGCGTATTTGTGTATGGCGGAGGCGTTTGGCGGCCTCCTTGGGATGATCGCTTATCACAACAGGCTGAACCGCATGTATGGTAGAAAGCAGGGGCCCTGCATGTGATAATAGTTGTGGCAGTATTATCGGAGGAATCACATACATGGTAGAAAGCAGTGGGCTTTGCATGTGATAATAGTTGTGGCAGTATTACTGGAGGAATCACATACATGGTAGAAAGCAGTGGGCTTTGCATGTGATAATCGTTCTGCCGGTATTATCGGTGGAATCATGTGTGCGATAGAAAGTGGGGGATCTTTGATGGGGTTCTGGGTCTTTATGACAGCCAGCAATCTCTTGCTGCCGGTACTGATGATTGTGATAGGAAAGGTATTTATAAAAAATCCGCCAAAACAGATTAATGGCATTTACGGTTATCGGACGCGAAGATCAATGAAAAATCAGGCCGCATGGGATTTTGCCCATTTATATTGCGGGAAACTGTGGCGGAAGATGGGATGGGTTATGCTGCCCGTGTCAGTTATTGTGATGGTTCCGGCAATCGGACAGAGTGATAATACCGTAGGCATTGTAGGTGGAGTGGTAATAACGGCGGAATGCATGGTCCTGTTTTGGTCGATATTTTTGGTGGAAAGGGCGCTGACGAAACGATAGGTTATGACGCGCGGGAGCGAGAAATATCTGCTTGCAATTCCGGACCATCTGTGTTAGCATGTAACCGTTGAACTGTCAGACCATTGATCCAGAAAGAAAAGGAGGGCTTATCATGCAGAAAAATACATCAATCCAGAACAGAATATTGAAACTGACAATCAAAGGTATGCCACTCCGTGCGTCTTACAGATAGTCCTATTTTGTTGTGCCAATAGAAAATTTCGATCATAATATGATCCTTTCTGTTATTTATAGGCTGTATAGATAGTGGAAGTGTAGCCAGCACCTTTGGGGGTGCTTTTTTTGCGCCCATTTATAATAGGAAATTGCGATAGTGTAAAACATTCAAGGAGAATGCGAAGCATTCTCTGAATCGAGCGTGCCGACGTTCGATTTTTTACAGAGAAAAGGAAAAGCAAAAATTATGAAAACAGTAAAAGGCATATATGCCGAAGCGAAGATTTTTACAGACGATGTGGAAAAGTACGCTCTGGCACAGGTAAAAATGATATGTGATAACGAAATCGCACAGGGCAGTACGATCCGCATGATGCCAGACATCCATCCAGGAAAGATTGCGCCAATCGGACTTTCCATGACCATTACGGATAAGGTGATCCCGCAGCTTTTAGGTGTGGATATCGGATGTGGCATGACCTGTGTAAAACTGAATAAAAGTCATGCGGAGTTCCGGAAGTTAGACAGGGTGATCCGGGAGAACATACCTTCCGGTTTCCACATTCGGAAAGAACCCCATCACATGGCGGAGGAATTTTCTTATGAAGGACTTCGGTGTCTGCGCCATATCAACAGGCAGAAAGCAGACAGGAGCCTTGGCACGCTCGGTGGCGGCAACCACTTCATAGAACTGGATAAGGGGGATGATGGCAGTCTGTATCTTGTGGTGCATACGGGTAGCAGGCATTTAGGGGAGGAAGTGGCGGAGTATTATACAAAACTTGCCAATACATGTCTGCAGGAACAGGGTAAAGAAGTTCCTTATTACATGAGCTATCTGGAAGGAGAGAACAAAGTATCCTATCTGGAAGATGTGCAGATCATCCAGCGATACGCTGAGTGGAACAGGCAGATCATTGTCAGAGAAATCTTAAAGGGGATGAAGTGGAAAGCGGAAGAGCAGTTTTGCGTGCCGCACAATTATCTGGATGATTCCGGCATACTCCGCAAAGGCGCTATCCTGGCGAAAAAAGGAAAAACTGTGGTCATTCCGGCAAATATGCGGGACGGGATCATCTTAGGCGTCGGAAAAGGCAATGCAGCATGGAATTACTCTGCGCCCCATGGCTCCGGCAGAAAGCTTAAGCGTGAAGATGTGAAGAACCAGTATACGGTATCGGAATTTAAAAAGGAGATGAAAGGCATTTACAGCAGTTGTGTCAGTGCAGACACTTTGGACGAAGCGCCTTTTGCCTACCGCTCCATCATGGAGATCACAGAGCAGATCAAAGATACTGTAGAAGTAACCGGGATATTGAAACCTGTCTATAATTTCAAGGCAGGAAGCAGAAAGTAGAGGAGAAAGAAATTTATGATTGTACAGATTAGTGCAGGACAGGGGCCGTCCGAGTGTCAGCTTGCGGTGGCGAAGCTGTTTGCGGCATTAAAAAGAGAATATGAGGATTTAGAAGTGATATCCGAGACAAAGGGTCATGAAAAAGGCTGCTCAGACTCCATCCGTTTTCGGACGGTGCAGAATCTGAGCGGTCTGGAAGGAACCGTATTGTGGATATGTAAAAGTCCCTTCCGTCCGAACCACAAGAGGAAGAACTGGTATGTGGATGTGAGCATCATCCCGGAGCAGGGAGAGATCGCGTCCGGGAAAGAATACCGTATTGAGAAGTTTCACTGTGGCGGGAAAGGCGGCCAGAACGTAAACAAGGTGGAGACTGGTGTGCGGATCATCCATATACCGACAGGACTTGTGACGCAGTCCACCGAAGAGAGGAGCCAGTTCTTAAATAAGCAGCGTGCCATGGAGAAGCTGCAGGAGAAACTTGCGGATCTGCAAAAGGAGCAGGAGGCAAAGCAGACGAATGCCGCATGGCGGGAGCATAACCGCATTGTCAGGGGGAATCCGGTACGGATTTATGAAGGAGAGAGATTTGTTTTGAGAAAATAGCAGGAATACGCTGTCTGGCCTGAAGTGTATAGAGGGGGATAAGATGTTTTTTATCGAATGTGAGATAGCAAACCGGAAATTCTTATCTCTTTAGATTGGGTTTTGGCTGCCGGAAGACCATGCGAAAGACTCTTGCAATATATTGTTTC
>CASWVG010000031.1 GCA_949472775.1 uncultured Lachnospiraceae bacterium | reverse complement strand
ATTAGGTGCGCTGTTCCTGTTGCTGACAGGTCTTTTGTATTATATCCGCAGACATATCATCGTACCTTTCAACAGGCTGAGTGATGTTCCTAAGGAGCTTGCAAAGGGCAATCTTGCCGTGCCGATAAACGAAGAAAAAAGCCGTTTTTTCGGCGAATTCACATGGGGAGTGAACCTCTTGCGTGAGAGCATCGAAAACAGCCGCAAAAAAGAGATTACGATGCAAAAGGATAAAAAACTCCTGCTGCTCTCCCTTTCCCATGACATAAAAACACCTTTGTCGGCTATCAAGCTGAATGCAAAGGCGCTTGCCAGGGGATTATACAAGAACGAGGAAAAACAGCGTTCCGCTGCCGAGAGCATCAATACCCGAGCGGATGAGATAGAGCGCTTTGTCAGCGAACTCTCAAAGGCGGTAAGCGAGGACTTTATGAGCTTTGAGGTCACGCCCGGCGAGGAGTTTCTCAGTGCTATCATCACGAAAATATACGCAAGATATGCTCCCCAGCTTTCCATGTCGGGAACAGAGTTTTTGATTCGCAAATATGATGACTGCATTCTTTCCTGCGATCCGAACCGCCTTGCGGAATGTTTTCAAAATCTGATTGAAAACGCAATCAAATATGGAGACGGCAGACGAATTGAGATCGGCTGTGATAGAATGGACGGCTGTGAGCTTATCACGGTGTCAAATACGGGCTGTACACTTGAAGCAAAAGAACTGCCGCAGATATTCGAGAGCTTTCATCGCGGAAACAATGCGGATAAGGTGCAGGGCAACGGGCTTGGACTTTTTATCTGCAAACGCTTGATGTCACTTATGGGTGGAGAGGTGTTTGCGGATATTCGCAACGGATGCTTCTTTGTGACACTGGTGGTGAAACTGGCGTAAAGGAAAGACCGCTTAGCTGAGGGATCCGGTATTCCGCCTTCCATATCGTTTCCCGCAACCCGGCCACAAAAAACGATATGGAGGTACATATAGTGACTATCATCAATTTGCGCGACTTTTACGAGGGAATAGACAGGGTGCTGCGTCTGCAGCACCCTGTGATTTTATTCCGTTTCCTGATCGCATGAAATGAAATTAGAGTAGGAGGCAAGTTCATTAGGAATCGTGTCTGTTATGATCGGATAATCCTCCAGGTTTGCAACTTTTACCATGGCGATTAAACCGAATTTGGAGCTGTCAAGCAGAAAGTAGGGCTGTTTGGAATTTTTGAGTGCCAGAAGCTTGATGACGCGCTCATTAATGTCGTGGTTCGTGATGCCTGATTGTATGCTGAATCCGCTGGCACCAAGAAAACATTTGTTGAAATACAGGCTCTGCATGGTATTCTCGGCAATGGGGCCGATGCATGAGCTTGTCGTTTTTTTGATGCTGCCGCCGATCATCAGGCATGGAATGTCCCTGTTGAGCAGTTGGGTGATATGGGAGATGCCGTTTGTCAGAACCGTGATGTCCCGGTTTACAAGATAGGGGATCATCAGGTACGTGGTGCTGCTGGGGTCCAGAAAAATGACATCGCCGTATTCGACAAAGGAGGCGGCTTTGCGTGCAATGCGTTCCTTCGCTTCTTTGTTCAGGTCCAGTTTGGTCGTGATGGATAATTCTATTGGTTTTGGGCATAATTTAACTCCGCCACCGTGCAGAAGGATAATAGCGTTTTCCTGTTCCAATTTAGTCAGATCTCTTCTCAGGGTGGAAATGGAGATATTTAATTTTTCCATCAGATAATCAATGTTTACGATTTCGTTGTTGGATAGAATATTCAGAATTGTCTCTTGACGGAGAGCGGGTATCATGATCGTATCACCTCATAATAATTGATAGTTAGGGATTGCCGGAAGAAGTCTTTCAAGCTGTATGAAATCCCTGTATTTCTTTTTAGTATATCATAAGGTGATGAGAATGTGAATTGAAAAAGATAAAAAATTGACACGGGCGTGTACAGCAGAGAGTTCTGTGTATGCCTACAATACATAAAATTACAGAAAAATGAGAGAAGCAAATGTAAGTTTGTGTTGAATAAAAATGAGTGAATTTGAATTAATATATCAGATTGACGTAACTTTAAAAAGAATAAATACTTTATGCGCTCCTGACGGATTTGGAAAATTATGTAAAAAATGTCAAAAATACAGATGAGAGACAACGTAAATGAATTAAAAAATCAAAAAATATCTAAAAATATTCAATAAAATGTCAAAAATATTCAAAAAATACTTGCAAAAATGATATATATATGGTAATGTATGAGTACAGAAATCAATCGTTATATATTAAAAAGAGAGGAAGGTAATTTATGAAGAGGAAAGGATTGGCACTGCTAATTGGCGCCGCGATGATGGCTGCTTCCCTGGTGGGCTGCGGCGGGAAGGATACCGGCGCGGATAATTCGACAAAAGCAGACAACACGGCAAAGGCGGACAATGCAGAGAACGTTGTGCAGGAGAGTGTGGCAGACAGCGGTGAGGTTATAGAACTGGAATTTTGGGGCTGGTGGAGCTCGGAGGCACGCAAGCCGCATATGGAGGAGATGGTCAAAGGGTTTAACGAGTCGCAGAGCAAGTACCATGTAACATATGTAGATATTCCGTTTGGAGATATTTTCACAAAGAACATAGCGCAAATCGCGGCAGGGAAACCATGCGACATCATGGCAAACAATATGGAGGAGGTTCGCTTCCGCGCAGGTCAGGGACAGGTGGAGCCGCTTGATCCGTTCCTGACAGACGATGTGAAGGGCGCATTTTATGAACAGTATCTGGATGCGTGCACAGGAGAGGATGGCAGCGTCTATGCATTGCCGCTCTCGGTGGACACCAGAGCGATCTACTACAACAAGGCGCACTTTGAGGAGGCAGGCATCAATCCCGGGGATATCCAGACATGGACAGATTTGGAGGAAGCCGCAATCAAGCTGGACAGGAAAAACGGCGACACATGGGAGCGAATCGGATTTATTCCGGTGCTGGGCAACGGCGGTGTAGATACATGGGTGATCAACGCAAACAGCGGATATGGATGGTTTGATGAGAATTTTGAGCCGAAAGTGAATACGGATGTCAACAAAGAAGCATTTCGCTGGATCAGAGCGCAGATCGATCGCTATGGACAGGCGAAGTATGACGAACTCTCGGCAGTATTTGCAAACGGCATGCAGGATCCTTTTGCATCGGGCGTGATGTCCATGCTGGTGCAGACATCTGCATATCCTTCATCCCTGAAGCAGAATGCGCCGGATCTCGACTACGGTGTGATTCCACTGCCTGAATTTAAGGAGGGAACAGGCCATGTTGCAAACGGCGGCGGATTTGTGTTGGAGATCCCTAAAGGAGCCAAGGATCCGGAGGGCTCCTATGAGTTCATCAAGTATGTGACAAGCAGAGAGACGCAGGATTTCCTGTCAACCAATATCGGCGATTTCTCAGCGAGAAATGACTTTGATGACTCTACGGAATTTATGTCAAATCCGTTAAATCAGGATCTGTCCAGATGCTTGAGTGAGACATCAACATTGGTTCTGCCAAACGAAGTCAAAGGATATGAGACTGTTATCAATCCATTTATTGATGAGGGAACACTTGGACTCAGCAACACGGATGATGCGCTTGACAAAGCGCAGAAAGCGTTGGAGGACTATATAAAAAATAATAAATAAGATCTTGAAAGCCTCTTTTGACTTAAATGAAGTGAAGAGGCTTTCTTTTCAAAAAGGGAAAGGAGAGTGCTGTATGTTTGGAAAACTTCTCACCAAATTCGGGGTCAAATCGCGAAAAGGGCGAGAGACTGCATATGGGTATGTTTTTATACTGCCATGGCTGATCGGGATTGTCTGCTTTGTGCTGGGACCGCTTGTTTTTTCATTTATCACCAGCTTCGCGGACTATAATATGCTCAAAGTAAATTTTATCGGTCTGAGCAACTATAAGAAAATGTTTTTTCAGGATCAGCTGTTTTGGAAATCTCTGGGCAACACACTGGTGTATTCGCTGCTGAATGTTCCGCTGGTAACAGTGGGCGGTGTCATAGTGGCGGTTATTTTAAACAAATCCATCTGGGGACTGCGCACATTCCGCACGATCTACTATCTGCCTTCCATTATGGTGGGTGTCGGAACCTACTTCCTGTGGATGCTGCTGCTTGATCCCGCCAACGGTCTTGTCAACACGTTGCTGGGACTCATCGGAATCAAGGGTCCCGCCTGGCTGACAGACCCGAACTGGACAAAGCCGGCGATCATTCTCATGCATTTGTGGGGGCTTGGCGGGCAGATGCTTTTGTATCTGGCAAGACTTCAGAGTATTCCGCAGGATTACTATGAGGCGGCGAGTCTTGACGGCGCAGGTATGTTCAAGAAGTTTACGACCATCACGGTTCCGCTGTTGTCTCCGATTATTTTCTACAATCTGACCATCGGCATTATCGGTGCGTTTCAGGTCTTTCAGGAAGGTTATATCTTCTCTGGGGATGGTACGGGAAAACCTGCGGGGTCGCTGCTGTTTTACAACCTGCATCTGTGGAATCAGGCGTTTAAGAACTTTAAGACAGGGTATGCCAATGCAATGTGCTGGTTCCTGTTTGCAATTGTGATGATACTGACGGTCTGCAACCAGAAGATTTCCCAAAAATGGGTGTATTATGAGGAGGGGGACAATGATGATTAAACAACGAAAAAATAAGATTGCGGATATCGTTCTCTTCGTGATTCTGGCAGTTGGTGCCGTTTTCATCTTATTTCCGATCGCATGGATGCTGAGTACGGCGCTGAAATCTGCGCCGGAGGTGGCGATGTATCCGCCGAAACTTCTTCCGGAGAAGCTGCTGTTGGAGAATTTTGCGATCGCGTGGAGCAAAGCTCCCTTCACACGCTATACGACCAATACGCTGATTATCGTGTTCTTTACGATCATCGGAAACGTGTTTGTCAACTCTTTTGTGGCGTATGGTTTTTCCAAGATTGACTTTGCGGGAAAGAAGCTGCTGTTCAAGATTGTGCTTGCCACGATGATGATTCCGGGTTTTGTGACACTGGTGCCTACGTATGTCATCTTTTCCAAGCTTCGCTGGGTAAATACGTATCTGCCGCTGATTGTTCCGGCTTTTTGCGGTAATGCGTTTCATATCTTTATGATGCGCCAGTTCTACCGCACGATACCGAATGAGCTGATGGAGGCGGCGCGCGTGGACGGCGCAGGGCATTTCTATATCTGGGGAAAGCTGATGATGCCGCTTGTGAAACCGGTTATGGCAACGGTGGCGCTGATTTCATTCAAGGGTGCATGGAGTGATTTCCAGGGACCGCTGCTCTATCTGAGCGACAAGAACAAATATACGATCCAATTGGGCCTGCAGGTGTTTAAGGGACAGGGATACACGGAGTGGAATTATCTGATGGCAGTGTCATTCCTGTCCATGATTCCGATCCTTGTGTTGTTCTTCTGTTTCCAGAATTATTTTATCGAGGGCATGAATGTGGGCGGTGCAGTAAAATAATGGCAAATCAGTGAATGGAGAAAGGGATGGAGAGGATTATGGATAAAAAGACGGTTGGCATCATTCATACGACACCGGCTACCATAGCAAGCCTGACAGCGCTGGCAGGGGAAGTGCTGGGAAGCAGTGTAAAGGTTGTAAATATATTGGACGACTCGATTCTGCCGGACATGATGGCGGAGCATGAGGTGGAGTTTGTGCGGCGTAGATGGATCGGCTACGCGCAGAATTTGGAGAGGCTCGGTGTCAGCGCAGTTCTCTCCGCGTGCTCTACGGTGGGGGAGTTTGCGGAGGAGGCGGACGGGCTTTTAAAGATTCCGGTGTTCCGCATTGACGAGGCGATGGCGGAGCGCGCAGTGGAGATGGGGGCAGTGGTCAGCGTGTTTGCGACACTGCGTTCCACGCTGACGCCCACTGTGCGCCTGGTGGAGAAAAAGGCGAAAGCGTCAGGGCGTGGGATAAAGGTCAATACGGTGCTGGTTGAGGGCGCTTATGATGCGCTGATGCGCGGGGACAGAGAGACACATGATCTGAAGATTAGAAATACAGTCAGCGCATATATGGCAGATTCGGATGTTATTTTGCTGGCGCAGGCTTCTATGGCATCGGCGATAACAGATGCTTGTCCGGGGGGTGAGAAGATTCTCACAAGCCCGCGTCTTGGCATGGAGAAATTGCAGAAGATTCTGAGTGGGACTGGTGAAGGCGCATGAGGACGGTCATGGCAATCGATGTCGGGACGACGCATATCAAGTCGATGCTGTTTTGCGCAGACGGCACGGTTCTGGCGGAAGAGAAGACACCGACGCCTTTGGATGAAACGAAAGAGGGGAGTGTGTACCGACCAAGGGTCATATGGGATATCGCGAGGAGGCAGCTGCTGTCGCTGGCAGATAAGGCGCAGGGAAGCTGTGCTGGAATCAGTATCACAGGGATGGCGGAGGCTGGTCTGGTGGTGAACAGAGACAGCGGCGTGGAGGAGAGCGACATCATACCATGGTTTGACCGCAGGACAACTTCGTTGGCGGGCCAGGCCGGCGCGGACGAGGAGGAACGGATCTTTGCAAAGACCGGGCTGCGGGACAGTTTCAAGTATGGTATCTACAAATTTCTTTGGCTGCTCGATCATCACAAGATGGACAGAGAACATGCAGTGTGGCTCTCTATGTGTGACTATATCTTGTACAAGCTGACCGGCAGGTTTGCTACGGATGCCAGCTTCGCGGCGCGCACTTACGTCTATGATATTGTGCGCGGCTGCTGGGACGCCGCGCGCTTGCAGGGATATGGCCTGCGGGAGGACAATTTTCCGGAAGTGCTCGCCTCGGGGGAGACGGCAGGTGTCTGGAAGGAGAGGGGCATACCGGCTGCGATTGCCGGACATGACCATATTTGTGCGGCGTTTGGAATGCTCCAAAACCGCAGGAACGCAGTGTGCGACAGCGCTGGGACTTCTGAGACATACATCGGGCGGCTGGAGACGCTGGATAAAAGGCTTAGAAGGGATGAGGGACTGCTCTATGGTCCGTTTGTGGACGGCGGATGGTTCTTTATGGCAAACCTGCCCTCCTCCGGGCACTCGGTGGAATGGTTTCGTCGGAATGTGCAGGACGTGCCGTTTGACTATGACAGAATGAACAGGCAGCTGCTGTCCCTTGACAGGAGACCTACAGGGATTTTGTACTATCCGTATTTGACAGGAATGGGAAGTCCCTGTTATGACAGCGAAAGTGCAGGGGCGCTGCTTGGGCTGCGGGAAGGACACGACTGTTATACCATACTGAAAGGAATCATGGAGGGCATTCAGTATCAGGCTGCATGGCTGCTCAGCATCTGCAGGGAAAAGCACGCGGCTGAGGCGCAGTCTTTGATCTGCGCAGGCGGTTCGGTGCACAACAGGGCGCTGATGCAGCTGAAAGCGGATATACTGGGCATTCCGGTCAGTGTTCCGTCCGTTGGGGAGGCGACCCTTGCAGGCGCAGCGGCATTGCTGCTGAAACGTCAGTGCGGGGAGACGGCGCTTGCACCATTTCTATGCACCGCGTTTTCTGAAAAGGAATGTTTTGAACCGGATTTCGAACTGCACGCACAGTACAGAAAAATACAAGAAGACAGATTCCTGCCAATGATAGAGGTTTTAAGACGGAATCTGGATATAAAAAATGAGAGGGAAAAAATATGACAAAGGTAGATAATCTGACAAATATTTTAAGACATGCAGCGGAGAACGGATATGCGGCGGGATCTTTTTCCGCGCGTTATACAAAGCTGATTCTGCCGATCATTCAGGCGGCGGTGAATACCAATTCTCCTGTGATCGTGCAGTTGTCCGAGAAGGAGATCATTCGGCACAAGGTCAGCGCAGAGGCGTTCGCAAAAGAGTTTTATCGGGTGGTGGAGGAACTGCAGCCGAAGGTTCCGGTCGTGCTGCACCTAGATCACACCAAGACGCTTGAGACGATTCAGGCAGCGATGGATGCCGGATTTACCTCTGTGATGATCGATGCCTCCGAAAAGAATTTTGATGACAATGTGGCGGTGACAAAACAGGTGGTGGAGATGGCGCACAGGAGAAACATCACGGTGGAGGCGGAGCTTGGCAAGATCGGGACGACTGATTTCGTGGAGACGGACCATGACGAGGAGATGTACACGATTCCTGAGGAGGCGAAGATGTTCTGCGCACAGACGGATGTGGACTGTCTGGCCGTCTCTGTCGGCACGGCACACGGCGTGTACACGGTCCGGCAGCCGAATATAGATTTCAAGCGGCTTGAGGAGATCAATAAACTGACACCGACACCGCTTGTCCTGCACGGCGGATCGGGTGTGCCGAGTGAGATGGTGGTGAAGGCGGCGGCGCTTCCCACCGGCGGCGTGAGCAAGGTAAATATTGCGACGGATCTGGAACTTGAGATGCTGGCAGTGGTTGGGCGCAGCGGACACATGACGGAGGAGGAACTCAATACATATTCCGATGACATCATTGAAAAGGCAAGGGAAGCAGTGAGGCTGCTGGTGGAGGATAAGATCAGGCATTATCTCGGCAGCAGCAATAAGGCATAATATCCAAAGAATAAATCACGAAAGGCAAGGGTAGTGTTATGAAAGATAAGAAGCTGCACATGATCGGGAACGCGCATCTGGACCCGGTATGGCTTTGGAACTGGCAGGAGGGCTTTCAGGAGGTGAAGGCGACATTCCGATCGGCGCTCGACAGGATGAACGAGGACGAGAACTTTGTATTTACATGCAGTTCCGCGGCATTTTATGAGTGGGTGGAGCACAATAACCCACAAATGTTTGAAGAAATCAAAAAGCGTGTTGCGGAGGGGAGATGGGAGGTTGTGGGAGGCTGGTGGATACAGCCGGACTGCAATATTCCGTCTGGTGAAGCCTTCGCAAGACAGGGGCTGTATGGTCAGCGCTACTTTAAAGAGAAACTGAACACGCTTGCCACAACGGGGTACAATGTGGATAGTTTCGGGCATAACGGCAATCTGCCTCAGATTTTAAAAAAGAGCGGGCTGGACAATTATGTGTTCATGCGTCCCATGCCGCTTGAAAAAGGACTGCCGGGGCGCACCTTCTGGTGGAAATCCATGGACGGTTCCAGCGTAATGACATACCGTATTCCTTATGAGTACTGCTCGTGGGGAAAGGAGCTTGAGAAGTACACGCAAAGGCTCAAATGCGAATTGCAGGATGGTGAGGAGGAGCTGATGATGTTCTACGGTGTGGGCAATCATGGGGGCGGTCCCACAAAGGAGAACATTCAGAGCATCTATGCGCTGAATGACAGAGAGGACATGCCTGTCATGGAGATGGGGACCACGGCGCGTTTTTTCCAGAGTATCCGTGAAAACGGCAGGGAGTATCCCGAGTATATCGGAGACCTGCAGCACCACGCAAGCGGCTGCTACAGTGTGCTGTCGAAAGTGAAGCGGGAAAACAGGCGTGCGGAAGACAAGCTGATCCAGGCGGAGATGTGGAGCGCCATCGCAAACGTCACGGAGCATCAGCCCTATCCGAAGGATTTTGAGGAGGCGTGGAAAGGCGTATTGTTTAATCAGTTTCACGATATTCTGGCGGGGACGAGCATTCCTTCAGCGTACGACGATGCATCATATCTCTATGGACAGGCGATGGCGGTAGGGCAGAAAAACTTAAACTATGCGGTGCAGGCAATCTCTTGGGATATTGATATCGAGGAGGATGTGACGATGAAGCCGATCGTGGTGTTCAACGCCCATGCATGGTGTGGGAAAATGGTGATTGACCTCGAGGTGCGGGGACTCTCCGATGACAACTTCAAACTCACGGATGCGTCCGGCAACAAAATACCGGCGCAGAGGATCCGGTCTGAGGCGACAGTGAATGGTCAGTCCAGACTGTTGTTTGTGGCGGAGCTGCCGAGTATGGGCTACGAGGTGTTTCGCCTTTATCTCAAGGCGGAGGATGCTCCGCGCTTCCCGCATGTGAAAGTGACGGATAATATGCTAGAGAATGCGCGCTATCGGATATCTTTTGATGAGGCGACCGGATATCTGGCGAGCCTGTACGACAAGCAGTCAGACCTGGAGGTGCTGCGCAGGGAAGGTGCACGGCTGGCAGTCATCGAAGATCTGTCTGATACATGGTCGCACAATATTTTTAAGTTTGACAAACATCTTGGGGACATGAAGGCAGTCAGCCGCACCGTTTTGGAGGATGGTCCTGTGCGTTCCACGGTCCGCATCAAATACAAGTACAACACCTCTTATGTGGTACAGGATTTCCGGCTGTACAGCGAGCTGGATTATGTGGAAGTCCGGGTGCGGGTGGACTGGAGGGAGCCGCAGACAATCCTTAAGATCAAATACCCTGTGAATTTCAATTTCCGCAAACCCACCTATGAGATTCCTTATGGATATATCGAGAAGAGCGCTAACGGGGAGGAGGAACCCGGACAAACTTGGTTTGACTTTTCCGGTGAGCATTTTCAGAAAGGGGTGATGTATGGTCTTGCCATTGCGAACAACGCAAAATACAGCTACAGCTTTGACGTGGACGAGATGAATCTGACAGTGCTGAAAAATTCCGTCTACGCCCACCATGATCCGAAAAAGCTCGAGGACGGTGTGGAGTATGAGTTTGTGGACGACGGCATTCAGGAATTTATGTATATGCTGCTTCCGCACACAGGAGGCTGGAAGGACTCCGAGATTGTAAAACATGCGCGGGAATTGAATCAAAAACCAGTTACGATCATTGAGACGTTCCACAAAGGAAGTCTGCCGGCGAGAAACTCGTTTCTTTCCATGGAGAGTGACAATGTTGTCATCAGTGCCATGAAGGAGGCGGAAGACGGGGACGGCGTGATCATCCGCGCATACGAGACGAAGCGGCAGGCCAGTCAGGCATTGCTTAAAATACCGTTCTTAAACAGGGAGGAGACGCTTTCGTTTGCGCCCTGTGAGATCAAGACAGTCAAGCTTCCATATGACCACAGCGCGCCTGTGATGGAAGTGAACCTGTTGGAAATGTGAGGGGAGATTTCATGCCATATACAGTAGTGATAGCAGATGACGTGACAGGAGCAAATGATATCGGAATCATGTACGCTGGAGCCGGTCTGGACACGTATGTGTACAGCTTTTGCGACGGGAGAGAGCAGGATTACAGGCAGTGTGATGTTCTGGTGGTGGACACAGACTCCCGATTTGACACGCGCGATACCGCATACCGCAAAGTGTATGAGGCGCTGAAGGGTGCACCGCGTGATGGGGTAAGACAGTATATCAACAAGCAGTGTTCTGTGTTCCGCGGAAATATAGGCGCCGAGTTCGACGCGATGCTGGACGCGCTTTCGGAGGAGTTTGCCGTGGTTGTGCTTGGATTTCCTGACAATGGGCGGACGACGGTGGACGGAATACACTATGTGTTTGGAACGCCGCTTGCCGAGTCCCAGTTTGCCAGGGATCCGGTGCACCCTATGACGAAGTCCAGCCTCATGGAGATTTTGCAGGAACAGACGCATAGAACTGTTGGTCGAATCGGGTTTGAGGTGTATGATAAAGGGACAGAGGCGTTGGAGAAAGCGCTCAGGAAAGCGCGCTCAGACATGAATTACTGTATCATGGACGTGCGGGACAACGCAGACTTACAGATGCTGGCTGAGGTATTGCAGGGGGAGCGGATCATCTGCGGAAGTTCCGCGCTGTCAAAGTATCTCGCCTGTATCGCAGCGCAGAAAAGGATGCGTCTGGATACAAAAAAATCGGTGCAGAGAAAGCAGAAGGTATTCTGTATCGCGGGCAGTCTGACACCGCAGACAATCGGTCAGACGGACTATATCAGGGAACAGGGCTTCGCGGTAATCGAGCTGGATACGACCCGGCTTTTTGAGGAGACGCAGTGTCAGGAAGAATGCAGGCGGATCTTTCGTGAAATCGAGGCAGCGTATCAGACACAGGATTTTGTCATGATCCACTCGATGAACAGACCAGAGCAGGTCGCAGAGACAAAGGCGCTGGCGGACAGCTATGGAATCGGCAACACAAAAGTGTCCACCATGGTGTCGGGCGCCTTGTCCGGGATTGCAGCCAGTGTGATTGGGACATACTGTATCCGCAGGGTGATCGTGTGTGGGGGAGATACCTCCGCATCACTCTGCGCCCGGCTTGGAATCAGAGGGATGAAAGTGCTTTCTGAGATCGAGTCCGGACTTCCGACCTGTGAGAGCGTGGAGGAGCCGCATTACCGCATGGCGCTCAAGTCAGGAAGTTTCGGGAGCAGGGAGTTTATAGAGAAGGCAAAGGAAAAATTATGTCTGGAGGAAGAGTGACATGCAAAAGACAACAGAGGTTTTGGAACATGTGGAACGTCTGACAAAGCGATTTCCGCAGCTTGCGCAGTGCAGGGAACAGATTCTTGCATCGTATGAGCTGTTAAGAGCGTGCTATGATGCGGGAGGAATGCTTCTGGTCTGCGGAAACGGCGGCAGCGGTGCGGATGCGGAGCATATCGTGGGAGAACTGATGAAGGAGTTTGCCGTGAGGCGTCCGCTTCCCACACAGGATCAACTGCTGCTGAGAACATTGTCCAGAGAACTGTCCGAGCAGGATGGGGAGCTTCTCGCAGCACATTTGCAGGGAGCGCTTCCAGCAGTGACGCTGACTAGCAACATCGCGCTGTCTACTGCGTATGCCAATGATGCGTTGCCGGAGCTTGTCTTTGCGCAGCAGGTATATGGGTACGGCCAAGCAGGGAGTGCCCTGCTTGGCATCAGCACTTCAGGGGACTCAAAAAATGTGATCTATGCGCTGATGACAGCAAAGTTAAAGGGGATGAAGACCATTGGACTGACAGGGGAGCGCGGCGGAAAAATGAAGGAAATGTGTGATGCCTGCATTTGTGTGCCGGCGTCGTTTACACCAGATGTTCAGGAACTGCATCTGCCGGTGTACCATTGCCTGTGCAGAATGTTGGAGGAGGCGTATTTTGGATGAGATATATTGCGGGAATTGATATTGGCGGAACCAAGTGTGCAGTCAGTATCGGAGTGCTCAGGGAGGAAGCATTTGTGTGCGATATCCTCTATAAAGAAAGATTTCCAACACCAAAGGAGCCAAGGCAGGCGGTGGAACTGCTTGTGGCGACATTGCAGCGGATGGCGGCGGCGCACAGGGAAGTGACGCTTTCGGCAATCGGTGTCAGCTGCGGAAGTCCTCTGGATTCGGCGCGGGGACTCGTGCAGTGTCCGCCGAATCTGCCAAACTGGGACAATATAGCAGTTACAGCGCCGTTTGAGCAGGTGTTTGGCGTGCCGGCGGCGCTGCAAAACGACGCCAATGCCTGCGCGCTTGCAGAATGGCTTTGGGGAGCGGGGAGAGGAAGCCGCAACATGGTTTTCCTCACGTTCGGCACAGGACTCGGCGCAGGTTTGATACTGGACGGCAGACTCTACACCGGGACGAATGATATGGCGGGTGAGGTCGGTCATGTGCGCCTGGAGGAGGATGGCCCCGAAGGGTACAAAAAGGCGGGATCCTTTGAAGGATTCTGCAGCGGCGGCGGGATTGCGCGCTGCGCAGTGCCGATTGTCAGAGAATGGACGGCAAAAGGAAAGCCGACAGGAATTTTGCGTGCAGGGCAGGATGTCACGGAGATTACCGCAGCGGATGTCGGGCGTGCGGCAGCGGCGGGAGACACGCTTGCGATTTCGATTATGGAAGATACGGGGCGCAGGCTGGGCAAGGGACTGGCGATGTTGATCGATATCCTGAATCCGGAGCGGATCGTGATCGGCAGCATTTTTCTGCGGCAGGAGGCTGTATTGCGAAAACCCATGGAGGAGGTTATCGCGCGTGAGGCGCTATCCTGTACAAGGCGTGTGTGCGAGATTGTGCCTGCGGGACTGGGGGAACAGCTTGGCGATTATGCCGCGCTGTCGGTGGCAGGCAATCTGCTGCGGCAACACGACAAGGCGGATGCAGACGGTTTGAGATAGGTTGTTTAGGAGAAGAAAGGGACAGAAAAATGAAGGTGAAAGATCCCCATTTTATATTGGAGAAAATACGCAAGTATCTCGATGAGGATATCAAACCGTCGAGATACCGCAGCGTGGTGGAAATCGGCAGCTGGAAATATATGGAGACGTCGATGGATGAGCGCATAGACGAAGCCTGTGCGCCGGATTATGACGACAGTGCCTGGGCAGATTTCAGGCTGTGGGATACATGGGGTGGGTATGACCGGGTGGCATGGTTCCGCACAGTTGTCAGGATACCGGAGGAAATCCGGTCGTTTCAGGGCAAAGAGTGCAGGATTGCGCTGCGCTTTCTGGTCGGCCCCAGGGACGGCGGCGACTCCACAGCGGAAACACTGCTCTACATTGACGGAAAGCCGGTGCAGGGAATTGATATCTGGCATGAGGAGGCACTGCTCGATGATGCGGTCACGGCAAAGAATGCGTTTCAGATTGCGCTCAAGGCGTGGAGCGGCGTTCTGGCACCGCCCAGATTTCGCACCTTCAAGCTGGCTCAGATGATCGCGCTGGACGAGCGGGTAGAGCATTTTTATTATACGGCGGATACGCTGCTGCGCTGCTGTATCCTTCTGGATGAGAACGATCTGCGCCGCATTCGTCTGACGAGACTGCTGAACGATACATTCAAGAGAGTTCATTTCCTCAATTTCGGGGAAGAAGAGTACTATGCATCTGTGTATGATGCGCTTTCTTTTGTGGAGAAGGGGCTTGGAGAGCTTGCCGCGACAGAGGAGATCAAACCGGTCGTTTACGGGGTAGGACACTCGCATATTGACATGGCGTGGCTGTGGCGGCTGTGCGCGACGAGGGAGAAGGCGTCGAGAACGTTCTCTACGGTACTGAACCTGATGCGGCAGTATCCGGAGTATCGCTATATGCACTCCTCACCGCAGCTGTATCAGTTTCTGAAAGAAGATTATCCAGACATCTACGAACAGGTCCGGGAGAAGATACAGGAGGGGTCTTGGGAGATTACGGGCGGCATGTGGGTGGAACCAGACACGAACATCCCGTCAGGAGAATCGCTCGTCAGACAGTTTGTGTACGGGAAACGCTTTATTCGCGAGGAGTTTGGCAGGGAAACGACACTGGTATGGCTGCCGGATGTGTTCGGCTATTCGGCTGCGATGCCCCAGATCATGAAAAAATCTGGTATGAAATACTTTATGACGACAAAGATCAGCTGGAACCAGTACAATCAGTTTCCCTATGATACGTTTTGGTGGAAGGGGATTGACGGCACGAAGATTTTCACGCATTTTATCACCACGCCGGAGGACGGTTCATGGTTTTACACCTACAACGGACACATGGATCCGGAGGAGGTGATGGGCGTGTGGAACAATTATAAGGATAAGGACAAGAACGACGAGCTTCTGATCGCTTTCGGCTGGGGGGACGGCGGAGGCGGTCCGACGAGAGAGATGCTAGAGCAGAGCCGCGTTATGAAAAATATTCCCGGCATACCCAAGGTAGAGCTGACGACAGCGGAGGATTATTTCAGGCGTATCTACGATCATGTGGATCACGACGCTCTTGGACAATGGGAGGGAGAGCTTTACTTTGAGCTGCACCGCGGTACCTACACTTCCCAGGCAGCCAACAAGCGGTATAACAGGCAGGCGGAAATCCTGCTGCACAATATCGAGTTTCTCTCTGTCCTGTCGGGCATGGAGCAGGAGTGCGCATATCCCAAGGAAGCGCTGGATGCGTTGTGGGAGCGGGTGCTGTTAAATCAGTTCCACGACATTCTGCCAGGCTCTTCTATCCGTCAGGTGTACGAGGACACGGCGGAGGATTATGCGCATATTGCGAAAAAGGGCGGAGAGCTGCTTGGCAGTGCGTTGTCGGGAATTGTGAAAACAGTTCATGTTGCCGAGGATTCTGTTGTCATCTGCAACACTGTGGGGTATCAGCGCTCAGACTATGTGCAGATTCCCTACAGTGACAGCGTGGATCGGGACACGGTGCTGATCGGTGAACAGGGCGTGCTGCGCTGCCAGGCGACAGAGCAGGGGATTCTCGCATATGTGGAAAAGATTCCGGCATACGGGTACTGCAGCCTGAAAATGCAGCAGGGCGTGGCGGCGGGAGACGCAGATATGAGGATCGCGCCGGACGGTGCAGAGAATCGTTTTTATCTGCTGAAGCTCAACGATAACGGCGAGATCATTTATTTATACGACAAGGAAAATGACAGAACTGTCAGCTGCGGACAGCCCATGAATGTTTTTACTGCCTATGAGGATAAGCCGCAGCGGTTTGACGCATGGGATGTGGATGTTTATTACAGAGAAAAGCCGTATCAGAAATTCTCGTTGGTGTCGAGTACGGTCATCGAGAACGGCAGTGCGCGGGCGGTGCTTCGGCAGGTGTGGACTTTTAACCGGTCTACGCTGACACAGGATATGATACTTTATGCTGACATCAGGCGCATTGACTTTCAGACAACGGTGGACTGGAAGGAGAAACAGGTCTTTTTAAAGGCGTATTTTCCGGTTGCCGTCCACAGCGACGAGGTATCGTATGATATTCAGTTCGGCAGCATACGGCGTCCGACACACACGAACAACGAGTGGGACTTCGCGCGGTTTGAGGTGCCGGGGCACAAGTGGGCGGATCTGTCGGAGGGCGGCTACGGCGTTGCACTGCTCAACGACTGCAAGTACGGATGGGATATCCACGGCAATGTCATCGGACTTTCCCTGATCAAATCTGCGGTGCATCCTGACGAGACGGCAGACCGCGGCAGGCATGTGTTCGCCTATGCACTCTACCCGCACAGGGGCGATCTTTCCCAAAGTGACGTGGAACAGATGGCGTACAGCCTCAATATGCCCTTGCTGGTGTCAGAGAAAGCCGGGGAGCCTGGAGGTCAGGAGTATGCGGCATTTGGCATGGTGAGTACAGACTGCGGGCATGTGATGCTTGAGACGCTCAAGCAGTCGGAGGACGGGAAGGCAGTTGTCGTGCGTCTCTACGAGTACCGCAATCAGTCGGAGAACAACGTCTGTCTGCGCTTTGCACACCGCGTCAGAGCAGCGGCGGAGACCAATCTCTGTGAGGAAGGGGAGACATGGCTTGACGTGGAGGACAATCAGATTCACTTTGCCATAAGCGGTTTTGAGATCAAGACCTTCAAATTATATTTTGAGAGGTGCGGCGTATGAGACAGCGTATTTTAGAGATGACACTGACAATAAATCGTCAGAAGGCGGGCAGGCAGCCTCTGACGTTGGTATCGAGGGAGGAGACGGCAGACATGCTTCGCCTGACATACAAAGGGGAAAGCGTCTGCGCCGTCCTGACGGCAGAGGAGAGCAGCACGGCGAACAACGGCACGATCTGGAAATGTTCGATTGCGTTACAGCTTCAAAGCGAGGCGTTTCGCGAGAACGACAATCTGGCTGCCGCGGCGCCTGTGGCAGTCGGGATAAAGTTCTCTGTGCAGCCGCAGCGCATGACGGCACTGCATCTGCACCGCGACTGGTGGACAAGGCCGGCGTTTATACAGAATTTTGACGAGATGCCAGAGCGGACACAGGTGCTCTGTATGGAGTATGATGCGGAGTACGGCTGTCTGCTTCCAATGGCGGGAAACGCATTTAAGACGATGGCAAAAGCCGGGAAGCCCGGGGAGCTGACGCTGGAAATGACCGCATACATGGGCGGGATTAGCAAAATGGACGAGACGGTGTTTTATCTGGCAGGGGAAGCAAATATCTACGCGGCCGTCCGATCGGCGTTTGCGGCAGCGCTTGCACAGAAGGGACTTCCCGGAAAAAGTCAGAAAGAGTACCCGGAGATGTTCGAGTATCTGGGCTGGTGCAGTTGGGATGCCTTCTATACAGACATTTCGGAGAAGAAAGTGCGAAAGAAGGCGGACGAGCTGGCAGAGAAGCAGGTGCCTGTGCGCTGGTTTTTGATGGACGATGGCTGGTTGTCCGTGCGGGAACAGCGGCTGTATCATCTGATGCCGGAAAAAGAAAAGTTTCCGGATGGATTTCGCAGCATGATCTCTGCGATCAAAAAAAGGGGCAGCGTGGACTGGTTCGGCGTATGGCATGCACTCGGCGGCTACTGGGGCGGGCTGGAACCAGATTCCGATGCTGCCGTGCAGGAGCGGGAGCATCAGTACAGGACGGCGGACGGCAAGTGCCTTCCCTATCCGTCTGCTGAAAAGGGATATGGTTTCTACCGGGACTGGTATGAGGCGCTGAGAGCGGAGGGAATTGATTTTGTCAAGGTGGACGGGCAGAGTGCTGTTAAGAACTACTATGAGAACAATCTGCCTGTCTGTCAGGCGGCACGGGAGACGCACAGAGCGCTCGAGGGCGCCGCAGGTGCCTATATGGGCGGCAGGCTTATCAACTGTATGGGGATGGCGATGGAGAATATTCTTGGCCGTCCCGGTTCCGCTATCAGCCGCAACAGTGATGATTTTGTGCCGGAGAGCGAGAACGGCTTTGCCGAGCATCTGCTGCAAAACGGATACAATGCTGTCTACCACGATGAGGTGTATTACTGTGACTGGGATATGTTCTGGACGCATCACCGCGACGCGGTTAAGCATGGCATCTTGAGGGCAGTGAGCGGCGGCCCTGTTTATTTTAGCGACCGAATTGGGGATACTGATCTGGCAGCGGTTCTGCCGCTCGTGTACAGGGACGGAAGGATTCTGCGCATGGACCGTGCGGCGAAGCCCTCCCCTGACTGCATCTTTCACGATCCGTCGAAGGAGGGACTGCTCAAACTCACTAATACAGCGGACTGTGGCATGGGACGAAAGGGCGGTGCCATTGCTGTATTTAACTTGTGTGGCAGGGCGGAGCGCTGTGACATCGGGGCGGAGGATATCTATGATCTGAGTCAGGAGGATTTGGCAGAATACTATCTGTATGATGTGATTGGGAAGTGCGGCAGGACGATTTGCCGGAAGGAGCACAGCACAGTGACGCTTCCGGCGGACGGCTGCGGGCTTTATCTGCTGGTTCCGGTCATTGGCGGGAGAGCCTGTGTGGGCCTTGCGGACAAGTATATCGCGTTTCATGCCATCGCTGAGATGATGCAGAATGAGGCAGGAATGCATATTGCGGCGCGGGAATGCGGGGCATTTGTCTTTTATCAGGAGCAGCCGCCTAAGCGCGTGCTGGTAAACGGAATTGATGTCACGGATCAGATCGCGGCGCGGGATAACCTGTACACGGTCTGCGGGGAAGGCGCCGGCGGAATGCTGATCACGATTGAGTAAGGAGCAAGAGCATGATGTATGAGAAGGAAAAACAGGAATTGGTAACAATATGCCATTTGTTGTATGAGAGAAATCTTGTGGCGGCAAGTGATGGAAACGTCAGTCTGCGTGTCTCAGACACACAGATTCTGCTGACACCCTCAGGCAGAAATAAGGGGCTGGTGCAGGCGGATGAAATTGTGGTGATCGGCTTGGAGGGAAGTGTCGTGGACGGGGCGGGAAAGGTGTCCAAGGAATATCCGATGCACCGGGAGATTTACCGCAGGCGTGCGGACATCAGAGCGGTGGTGCATACGCACCCTGTCTATGCGACGGCGTTTGCCATTGCGGGGAAAAATCTGCCGGAGAATTACCTGATCGAGTCGCGCATGATGCTCGGCAGGACAGCACTGGCGGACTACGCTGCGCCGGGGTCGCTGGAACTGGTGGATGCCATATCCCCCCACATTCAGGCGTGCAGCGCGATACTGCTCAAAAACCACGGTGCGCTGACGCTGGGAAAAAACCTCGAGGATGCATTTAATAAGATGGAGGTGCTCGAGAGTATTGCAAAGACGATCATCGTATCGCGGATCATCGGGGAGCCGGTGGTGATTCCGGAGAATGAGATGGCAAAAATGAAATAGTGGAGAGGGAAATGATATATAACAGTTCATTGCAGCGAAAGAGCATGGAATAGAGCTTGTCTTTGCGGAGAAGTGGGAGCCGCGCAGTGAGGACGGCCACAAACTCGAGATCGCACAGCGGGATGAGGAAAACGGGATTCTTGTGATCCGTCATTTCCGGATTGTGAAGGGCACCAGTCTGATCGAGACATGGACGGAGGTCTGCAATGAGGGGAGAACCTTTGTGGAGGAATGATTATGAAAAACGAAATTATGCTGATAACCTATGCGGACAGCTTGGGCAGCAACTTAAAAGAGCTTAAAACAGTACTGGACAGGCATTTTAGTCGCGAGATCGGGGCTGTCCATATTCTTCCTTTTTTTCCGAGCAGCGGCGACCGCGGCTTCGCGCCGTTGACCTACAAGGAGGTGGATCCTGCTTTTGGAGACTGGGAGGACATCAGGGCACTTGCAGCGGACTATGAGCTGATGTTTGATTTTATGATCAACCATATTTCCCGTCAGTCGGCACAATTTAAAGATTTTGTGGAGAAGCATGACGCGTCCCCATATAAGGATATGTTTATTCGGTTCAAGGACTTCTGGCCGCAGAAAACACCCACGCCGGAAGAGGTGGCGATGCTGAACAAACGCAAAGACCATGCGCCCTGCGAACGGATTGAGTTTGCGGATGGCGCGTCGGAGGAAATCTGGTGTACGTTCAGTGAGGAGCAGATGGATCTGAATATGGAATCCGCACAGACGTGGGATTTTGTCGGGCATTCCCTGCGGTTTCTGATGGAACACGGGGCCTCCATGGTCAGGCTGGACGCGTTTGCGTTTGCGACGAAGAAGTACGGGACTTCGTGCTTTTTTGTGGAGCCGGAGATGTGGGAGCTGATGGGGCGCGTGCAGCGAATCCTCGACGAACGAAATATTCCGATGCTGCCGGAAATACACGACCACTACACCCTTCAGCTAAAAATCGCAGAAAAAGGCTATGCCGTATACGACTTTGCGCTTCCGGTGCTGGTGCTGCACACGCTTTACACCAAAAACAGCAGGCGGTTAAAGCACTGGATGGAAATCTGCCCGCGCAATCAGTATACGACGCTGGATACGCATGACGGTATCGGCATGGTGGATGTGTGGGATTTGCTCAGCGAGGAGGAGCTTGATGCTGTCAGTGAGCGGACGAAAGCGTACGGGGCAAATTTTAAGATGGATTTTTCGGAGAAGGCAAAGGATAAGCCCGTTGTGTATCAGATCAACTGTACGTATTATTCCGCGCTCGGCGAGGATGACAGGGCGTATTTGCTGGCGCGCGCAATCCAGTTTTTTGCGCCGGGTGTTCCTCAGGTGTATTATATGGGACTGCTTGCCGGGGAGAATGATTATGAGCTGATGGAGCGGACCGACTTTCCGCGCAACATCAGCAGGCACAACTATACAATGGAGGAGATTGAGCAAAACGTACAGCGCCCGGTAGTGAAGGAGCTGTGCAGGCTTATGAGGCTCCGCAATGAGTACAAGGCATTTGACGGGGAAATTCTCCTCTCGGATCTGCCGGACGAACAACTGGAAATCACGAGAAGAAGCGGTGACTGTGAGGCGGTGCTGTGTGCAGATCTTGTGACGAAGGCGTTCTCAATCACATGTAAGGATGCCGCTTATAATTATGAAGGAGTGTGACCGGAATGAAATTGATGCCGCATGTTTATCAGGTTGCAGGGGTATCCCTGTCTCATGCCTACGATGCAGCCGCTTATCTGATCGAAGGGACAGAGGGATTATATTTATTGGACTGCGGGACACCGGACGGGTTTGAGGCGATTATTGGCAACATACAAAAACTGCAGTTTGCGCCGGAGGATATCCGGGCGGTCTACGGAACACACGGCCACTATGATCATGTGGGGGCTGCGGTGCTTTTTAAGCAAAAATACGGCTGCAGTCTTTGCCTGCACGAGGAGGATGTCAGGCAGGTGGAGGAGGCAGATCCAGTGAAAACGACGGCGGAGATCTTGTATGGCAGAGCGTTTCCGCCCTGTCAGGTGGACAGGAGACTCGCAGACGGCGACACGGTTGAATTTGGGAACGGAATCGCTATGGAAGTGCTGCACACGCCGGGACATACGCCGGGGAGCGTGTGCTTTGCGCTGGACTGCGCCGGCTATGCTTTTCTGGTTGCGGGAGATACTGTCTGGGGCGGTTTCAGCAGGCAGATCGGCTCTGATGAGGCGCGGTGGCGGGAGAGTCTCGAGAAGCTGACCAGACGGCATTTTGACGGCTATACATTCGGACATATTGGCGCGAACGTGGTGGCGGATGCCGATGCCCGTCTGGCAGAGGCAAAGCGCCAGTTTGCAACTTACTACAATCCATGGTTTAAGCCGATGAAAGAGACGTTTCGCTATAACTGACACGAAAGGAACAGGTTTTGATATGGATGATACCAAAAGAAACAAGAAAAAACTCTATATGATCGGAAACTCTCATATTGACCCAGTCTGGTTCTGGGACTGGGACGAGGGGATGCAGGAGGTAAAGGCTACTTTTTCCTCAGTGCTTGAGCGGATGCGGGAGTATCCAAAGATGCGGTTTACGTCCACCTCCTCCGCGTTCTTTGAATGGATTGAGGCGATCGCGCCAAAGATGTTTGAGGAGATCAGGGAGCGCGTGGCGCAGGGCAGGTGGGAACTGACAGGCGGCTGGTTTATTGAGCCGGACTGCATCCTTCCCTGCGGAGAGGCCTTTGTCAGGCAGGGGCTTTACGGACAGCGCTATTTTGAAGAAAAGTTTGGACAAATCTGCAAAACAGGTTCCAATGTGGACAGCTTCGGGCACAATCCAACATTGCCGCAGATTCTGAGTAAGAGCGGAATGGAAGAGTATGTATTCATGCGTCCCCGTCTGGAAACGCCTGTGTTTCGGTGGGAGAGTGCGGATGGAAGCCATGTGAACGCCATCAGTCTGCCAAGCGAGTACACGACCTGGTTTTATGAATCCACGAAGGAAGCAATGGAGATGTCATGCAAAGCGGCAGATGGCGCGAAGCTGCACAGTATGGCATGCTGTTACGGCGTGGGCAATCACGGAGGTGGTCCGACGAAGCAGAATATAGAGACGGTGGAGTCGCTTCGGACGGATTTTGAGAACGGGGAGGACTGTGAAGTGCGTTTTGGTTCCTTCCGGCAGTTCTTTGACAGTCTGACGGATGCAGAGCGGGCGGCTCTCCCGGTGAGGAAGGAATTTTTCGACAAGGTGAACACGGGATGTTATTCGATGGACAGCGTGGTCAAACGCCATAACCGCATTGCGCAAGAACGCTTAAAGACAGCAGACGGGATGCTTGTAATAGAGCATATTCTGACCGGAACAAAAAATCCGCTCGGGAAGCGGGTAAAGGAACTGTGGAAAACACTGCTGTTCTGCCAGTTTCACGATACGCTTGGCGGCACGGCGGTGAAGGCGGCGCGGGATGAGGCAGTCCGCCAGCTCTCTGCTGTGTGTGCGGAGTGTAAGAAAATCTGGACGCTCTCGATGCAGAATGTTGTCAATGCGCAGGACACTGCAGGAGAAGGGTTTCCGCTCTTTTTGTTCAATCCGGACGGTATGCCCTACGAGGGTCCTGTGAGTGTGGAGATCAGTTGGTTCTGCAAGGATGGGCTGACACTTCTGGACCCCGACGGGGAAGAGATCGCGTATCAGAGAACCTACACAGCGGCGAAGACGCGCAATTACAATCTGGGAGGTAGGCGCACGATCGTCTTTGACGCGCGGATACCGGCGGCCGGATTTGCTGTTTACCGCACAGTGCCCGGACGTCCGAAAAAGGCATGCGACGTGCGCAGGGAACCGGAATTTTCGCTGGAGCACAATGTGACCGGCGAGGGGGACTGGAACCCATATCTGCTCGAAAACGCATATATCCGCCTGCGGTTCAGTGAGGAGGGATATCTGGCATGTCTGTATGACAAGGAACATGACTACGAGGCATTGCAGGGTGCAGTCTCTTTCCCGATTCAGATTGATGAGCGGGACAGCTGGGGAGGCAGGCAGGAACTGCGCTTTGAGGACAGCGGGGAGACGCTGGTGTTCAGGGGACTTGAGACGGTGGAGAGCGGCTGTATGCGCAAGGTAGTGCGCGCGGTTTATGAGAGCAGAGACGGCAGCAGGCTCTGTCAGGAGTATGTACTTTATCACAGCGCGCGGGAGGTGCTGGTGACAAACCGCCTCTACTGGAACCAGGAGTGGCGGATGCTGCATATGGAACTTCCGCTCTCGGTCAGCGATGCCGAGGTGTTTGCGGAGTGCGCGTACGGCACGGTGCACCACGCGGAAGCGGACGGCGGGGAGCGCAGTATGCACCGCTTCATAGATGTCACACAGACAGGGCAGCCGGGGCTTTGTATTGCAAATGACGTTAAGTATACATATGTGTTGAACGGGAATGTGCTTCGTCTCCCGCTGGCGCGCAGTGCGATCTTTGCGCAGGGCTGCGGGAAGAACTGGTACAATCCGCTGGAGGGATATGAGTATGCGGATATTGGCAGTCAGGAGTTCTGTTTTCTGCTGCGCCCTCATGGGGCGGCGCTTGACCAGCGTGAGCGTTACCGCATGGCGAGGCGGCTCGGCATCCCATATCTGAGTCTGGCGGACAACATTCACGGCGGAAAGTCACAGGAGAAAGTGCGCTCTGCTTTTTCTGCCGAGGGTGACGGCGTGGAGCTTGTCTGGGCAAAGATGGCGGAGGACAATGACGGGATTGTGATTCGGCTGCTGGAGACAAAGGGAAGGGATCAACAAGGGATTTTACATATCAATGGACATGCCTATCCGTTCCGAATAGGACATGATGCGATAGAGACAATGAAATTAGACGACCGTACGAAGGAAGTCAGGCGTGTGAATTTGTTGGAGAAAGAAAGGATATGAATATGGAACGATATGAGGACGAGACGCTGTCTTTCGAAGAGCGGGCAGCAGATATGACGGCACATATGACGCTGGAAGAATGTGCTTCACAGATGCTGTTCGGGGCTGCGAAGGTGGAGCATGTGGGGATTCCTTTTTATAACTGGTGGAACGAGGCACTGCATGGTGTGGCGCGGTGCGGTATGGCGACTGTATTCCCGCAGGCGATCGGTATGGCGGCAGCGTTTGACGCGCAGCTTCTCAAAAGGGCGGCAGAGGTCATTTCGACCGAGGGGCGCGCCAAGTACAACATGTACCAGAAGTATGAGGATTATGGTATTTACAAAGGAATCACCTACTGGTCGCCGAACGTGAATATTTTCCGCGATCCCAGATGGGGGCGCGGGCAGGAAACTTACGGGGAGGATCCGTATTTGACGGGATGCCTGGGCGCCGCCTTTGTGGAGGGACTGCAAGGAGATGATCCCAGATATCTCAAGACAGCAGCGTGTGCCAAACATTTTGCCGTGCACAGCGGTCCGGAGAAGGTGCGCCATGAGTTTGATGCCGTGGCGTCGCCAAAGGACATGGAAGAGACGTATCTCCCGGCGTTTAAACGACTGGTGGACTGCGGCGTGGAAGGATTCATGGGTGCTTATAACAGGACGAACGGAGAGCCATGCTGCGGCAGTCGGACGCTGCTTGCGGAGCTTCTGCGCAGGAAGTGGGGATTTAAGGGATACATCACCTCAGACTGCTGGGCAGTCTCTGATTTTCACCTGCATCACGGCGTGACCGTGACGCCGACGGATTCGGTGCAGCTGGCGCTGGAGAATGGCTGCGATTTAAACTGCGGCAATATGTATGCCTATATCATGCAGGCGTATGAGGAGGGGAAGATTACGGAGGAAATGATCCGCACCTCGTGCACAAGACTCCTGACGACGCGCATGAAACTGGGAATGTTTGACCAGAAGACGCCTTTTGATGCCATCGGTATGGAGGTTGTGGACTGCGAAGCGCATCGGGCAGTGAATGAGGAGATGACACGGGCATCCATGGTTCTTCTGAAAAATAACGGAATACTGCCGCTTGACAAAAAGAAGATCAGGACCATTGCCGTGATCGGGCCAAATGCCAACTCGATCAATGCCCTGGAGGGCAATTACCATGGCACGGCGAATCAATACATCACTGTCCTGGAGGGAATCCGTGCGGAATTTGCGGAAGCGAGGATTCATTACTGTGAGGGTTCTCATTTGTATGAATATAAGCTTGAGGACCCGGGATACGCCGGAGACCGTCTGGGCGAGGTAAAGGGAATGACTGACGAGGCGGATGTGGTCATTTTGGTTACGGGGCTGGATGAGACGATCGAGGGGGAGGAGATGGCAGACAGGGAGATGGGCGGAGACAAGGCAGATCTCTATCTGCCTCAGTGTCAGCAGGATCTTGTGCGGACAGCCTGTGAGAGAAAAACGCCGGTTGTGCTGGTGAATCTGTCGGGGAGTGCGATTGACTTTGCATACGGCAATGACCATGCGGACGCCATCATTCAAGCGTGGTATCCCGGAGGGCTTGGCGGAAAAGTGATCGCGGAGCTGTTGGCAGGAAAGTATAGCCCCAGTGGCAGGCTTCCGGTGACCTTCTACCATAATGAGAACAGCCTGCCGGAATTTACGGATTATTCCATGGATGGCAGAACCTATAAGTTTCTTAGAGAGGATCCGCTGTTCCCGTTTGGCTTCGGGCTGTCATACACCTCCTTTGCCTACAGCGGATTAAAGCTATCAGACAGCTTCCGTGCAGGCGAGAAGGTATCCGGCTCTGTGCGGGTGAAGAATACGGGCGCCGTTCCCGGAAGGGAGGTCATCCAGGTTTATGTGAGGGATATGGAGGCATCAGTGAGAGTGCCGCACCATAAGCTCTGCCAGTTTCAGAGTGTCTTTTTGCAGCCTGGGGAAGAGCGGGAAGTGGCATTTGAGATTGACGCGGAGCAGTTTGAGATCATCCGGGACGATGGCAGCAGGGTGTACGAGCCTGGCGTGTTTGGCATCTTTGTGGGCGGCAGCCAGCCGGACGCTTACAGTGAGGAACTTGCGGGGAGCAAAACAGTGCACAGAGATATCACAATGCAGTGAAATATGATGGAGAATGTTATGGAGAAGAAAAATATTCATATGATAGGCAATACCCATATCGATCCGGTATGGCTTTGGCAGAAGGCGGAGGGAATGCAGGAGGTCAAATCGTCCTTTGCCTCCGCGCTCGACAGACTGGATGAATTTCCGAATTTTAAGTTTACCCAGTCCAGCATTTCGTTCCTCGCGTGGATGAAGGAGAACTGCCCGGAGCAGTTTGAGCGAATCCGGGCGCGTGTGGCAGAGGGACGATGGGAGATCGTAGGCGGTATGTGGGTGGAGCCGGACTGTGATCTTCCGTCCGGCGAGGCGCTGATACGCCATTTTCTATACAGCAAGAAGTTTGTTCGTGAAAATTTTGACAAGGACGTGGTGACTGCGTACAACGTTGACAGCTTTGGACACGGTTCCAATATGCCTGCGATTTGCAGCGGATGCGGCATCCGGTACTATCTGATGTCTCGTCCGGACAAGAAGCACGTACAGGTGCCGCCTGTGTTTACATGGCGGTCGAAGGATGGCAGCAGCGTGATTGCGGAGCGGACCGGCGGGGAGTACATGGCGTGGACGAGACCTGCGCTGGAATGGAATCTGTCGGAGAGCATAGAGGCGTTAGAGGAGCACGGTTATGACAGAATGGCGGTATTCTACGGTGTGGGCAATCATGGGGGCGGTCCTACCATCGACAATATCCACACAATCTATGAGATGCGAAAAGAGCGGGAGGATGTGACGATGGATTTTTCCACGATAGGAGAATTTTTTGAGCAGGTGGAGCCAGACAGGATTCCGGTGGTCAGCCGTGAGATGGGGCGGATCTTTTTCGGATGCTACAGCTCGGACTGTGAGATCAAGACGCTGCTGTTTAATCAGTTTCACGATGTTTTGGCAGGGACGAGTATTGAGCCTGCCAGAAACAGGACGTGCATGGAGCTGGGCGGTGTTGTTGCCGCGGCGGAGGAAATCACGGAAGACGCAGTACAGGCGATAGCAAACAGGCTGGATACGAGGGGGGACGGGTTCCCGCTGCTGCTGGTCAACCCCACGGGAACAGACTACCGAGGCGTCTGCGGCGCAAGTGTGTATGTACCCAGGGCGGAGAAAAAAAATACCCGTATGCGGGACGCGGCAGGAAAAGAGATTGCCTGCGCCGAATCCTCTTATGATAATTTTGCGCCGGAGGCAAGGAAGTTTCTGTTATTTGAAGCAGAGATCCCGGCTTACGGCTATGTGATCTACCGCGTGATCAGCGAGGGACCGGATTTGCCCGAGGAGGAAAGCACGCTGACCGCGCAGGAGGACCTGCTGGACAACGGTGTTATACGCGTTTCTTTTGACCGGACAGCAGGTGCGCCGACCTCTATTGTAAAGGAAGGCAGAGAACTCCTGACAGGCAGCGGCTCTTTTGCGGTCTATTATGATGACCGCGGTTCATGGGGAGAACATGTGTGGGAGGAGAAAGTCTGCGGAGTGTTCCATGTGACGGGGCGTAAGGTGGTCGAGGTGAACCAGATGCGTGCGATCCTGCGCTTTTTCCTAGAATACGGCAAGTCTGAGATGATGGTGGACTACATTCTGGAAAAGGGAAGCGACCGCCTGAAAATGCGCCTGAAGCTGCGCAGTTCATCCTTTGCGCGCGGGGGAAGAGGAGAACTGGAGCAGAATCTTGAGGGGCGTTTTATGAATCAGGGATGCTACGACTACGAGCTGATGCTGATTCCCCACGAGGGGCAGATGAAAAAGAAACGGCTGTTTGCGGAAGCGGACTTTCTGCACATGCCGGTGTCATACATGGGCGATAGCAATCATGTGGGGAAAGAGTGGCTTCGCTGCGGCAGTATTCTTTCCATTGACAAGGATAATCATGTGCATGTCTCCTCGGTGAAGACGTCGGAGTACGACCGCGGTGAACTGGTCGTGCGCCTGTTTGAGACGGAGGGGACAAACAGCAGTGCTTCTGTGTCCGCGGACGGTGTGCAGGAGTCGCTGGAATTTGCGCCCTATGAGATCAAAACATTGCGCCTGACAGCAGATGGGTGGAAGGCATGCAGCATGATTGAATATTGTTGAAAAAAGCAGGTGAGTAGCCATGGAAGCAAAAAAAGAGATTTTTTCAGGAAAGCAGCTTCGTCAGCTGATCCTGCCATTGATTATGGAACAGGTTCTCGGAATCACCGTGGGGCTTGCGGATTCCATTATGGTTTCCAGCGCGGGGGAGGCGGCCGTGTCCGGCGTCTCTCTCGTGGATTCCATCAATATTCTGCTGGTGAATCTGTTCTGTTCCCTCTCTACGGGCGGTGCGGTGGCAGCTGCACATCATCTGGGGGAGAACCAGCGTGAAAAGGCGGTCAAGACAGCCGACCAGCTGCTTCTGTGCGTGACGGGGATATCACTGGCTGTTGCACTGATATCTATAGCAGGAAACCGCGCGATCCTGAGGGCTGTGTTCGGAAGTGTGGAGCAGGACGTGATGCGTAATGCCGTCATCTATTTCTATATCACTGCCGTGTCGTTTCCGTTTCTGGGGATATATAACGCGAGTTCCGCGCTCAGCCGTGCGATGGGAAATTCCAGGGTCACGATGTATATATCCGTGCTGACGAATATTGTCAACATAGCGGGCAACGCCGTGTTCATACTGGTATTTCACGCGGGTGTGTACGGGGTGGCGATTTCCACGCTGATTTCCAGGATTGTGGGTGCAGTCATCATGTACGTGATTCTGCGGGACTCAAAAAAGCCAATTCATCTGAGCGGTACGCTCCGGGTCCGTTTTTCGCCGGAGATCGTGCGCCGGATTATGAAGGTGGGGATACCGACCGGAATGGACAACTGTATTTTTCAGATTGGAAAAATACTTGTGCAGAGCCTGGTCGCCGGGCTTGGCACTACGGCGATCACTGCCAATGCCATCGCAGGCGTGATGGCGGGTATCGCTGTGATTCCGGCTTCCGCCATCGGCATTGCGATGATCACGGTGGTTGGTCAGACTGCCGGAGCGGCGGCGCTTGATGAGACCGTGCGCTATGTGAAGAAGCTGATGCTGTACGCGTACATCGGCATGGTGGGATTGAATCTGCTGATGATCGTGTCCGCGCGCTGTATCGTCGGGCTGTATGCGGTCACGCCGGAGGCTGCGGATATGGCGGTGCGCGTGGTGATCTTCCACTCGGTCTGCGCTATGCTCCTGTGGCCGACGGGGTTTGCGCTGCCCAATGCGATGCGGGCTGTCTTTGACGCAAATTATACGATGATCGTATCTGTCGTTTCCATGTGGGTGTTCCGCATTGGGATGAGTTATCTGTTTGTCCTGTATTTTGATTTGGGATTGTTGGGTGTCTGGGCGGCGATGGGCGTGGACTGGCTGTTTCGTTCCGTGTGCTTTGTCCGGCGGGTGAAAAGCGGCCGCTGGCTTGGGCATCTTGGAAAAAATATGTGAGATCTGGAGGCAATCGTGGATATTTTAAGAGCGGAAACAAGAATGGATTACATGAAATGTGCGGCGGCGATCGGGCTTCCGGTGGTGATGCAGAATATGGTCAGTTCCATAGTCAACACGCTTGACGTATTTATGCTGGGGCAGCTTGGCGAAGTGGCGATCACGGCGTCCGCTATGGGAAACCAGTGGTTTTTGCTGTATCTGGTGCTTGCAAACGGGATTGCCTCCGCGAGCGCCATGTTCCTCTCTCAATTCTGGGGAAAACGGGACTTCGTACATATTCATAATTATATGGGAATCCTGCTCGTCGGTACAACTGCGCTCGCACTTGTCTTTATGGCGATTTCAATAACGGTTCCGGAGCGTGTCATCCGCCTGTACTCCATGGATGAGGCGGTGATTTGGGAAGGAACGGGATATATACGTATTTTGAGCATATGCTTTTTGCTGTACGCCCTGAACTGTACCTGCGCCACGGCGCTGCGCAGTGTCGGGGAGACCAGAGTGCCCATGATCGCGTCCGTCGTTTCGCTGCTGTGCAACACAGCGGGAAACTGTCTGCTGATATTTGGCCTTGCGGGATTTCCCCGGATGGGTATCCAGGGGGCGGCAGTATCAACCGTGTTTGCGCGGATGGTGGAGCTTTCAGTCAGCCTCGGATACATTTTGATCAGAAAGCCGGCAGTCTACGGACCCGTCAAGGAGTATATCAGAGTCCCGAAGGAGATGACCGCGCGTTTTTTCCGATATGGTTCGCTCGTGATTCTGGGGGAAGTGGTGTATGCTGTCGGAAATAATCTCTATAATGTGGCATACAAGTATACAGGCACCCAGGCACAGGCATCGCTCCAGATCATCGGAACACTACAGGGGATCGCACTGCTGTTTTGCGGCGGCTTCGGGACGGCGGCTGCTGTCATGCTCGGAACGCTGCTTGGCACAGGAGCGTTTGGGAAGGCGAAGCGCTGTAGCCAGCTTTTGACGACCGTCTCTGTGCTGGTGGGCGCAGCGGCGGCGACAACCTGTACTGTTTCCTTGCCAATCTGGTCGGCGTCTGGTGCATCGGGCTGCCAGCGGTCTTTCTCTCGGCGGTGGTATTCCGGCTTCCCGTCTATGTGGTCTATGCCATGGCGGCATTGGAAGAGGCGGGGAAGCTTCTGATCTGCGGACCGCGGGTGCGCAAGGGGAAGTGGCTTAGGAATCTGACACAATGAAGTTTGTCTAAAAGGCTTCACCAGCCCCATTCCTGCCCAACAATCCAACGCACCTCATATTTTTTGCATAGCCCATAAGTCTGTATCGTATATTCCAATCCTGTCACCTGCTTTCATATATTATTCCAGA
>CASWVG010000030.1 GCA_949472775.1 uncultured Lachnospiraceae bacterium | reverse complement strand
CTTACCAAAAAAGAGGTATTTTTTTCCAAAGACACAAACTATTTTACACTACCAAGGCGTTTGACCCAATTGTCGTCACGGATGACGGTATCACGACAGACTTAATACTGGTATTTCCCTTAAAAGCACCGGAACCGATTGCCACAACACAATAGCCGTCAATCTCCTCAGGAATGGATACTTTTTCTTCGCTACCAACATACTTAGTGATCGTGGCATCTTCCCCTGATAATGTGTATGTGTACTCACTTGATACAGTAGATTCGGCTCCATTTAAGACTCCAGTATCTTCAACTTCTGCGGTATCCTCTTCAGCGGACGAATTCGAAGAAACAGAATCATTATTTTCCTCCTCTTCTGATCCCTCTTCTTCCTTATTTTCTATATCTTCCGGCTTGTTCTCCTCCTCATTTTTTTCGTCTTCCGGCCTGTTTTCTTCTTCGTTTTTTACATCCTCCGGCTTGTCCTCTTCCTCATTTTTTTCATCTTCCGGCTTGTTTTCTTCCCCATTTTCTATATCTTCCGGATTGTTCTCTCCCTCATTTTTTTCGTCTTCCGGCTTGTTTCCTTCTCCATTTTCTATATCTTCCGGATTGTTTTCTCCCTCGTTTTTTTCATCACCGGTGTTTTCCGTCTCATCCTTTTGCCCCGATTCCGAAGTATCTTCCCCCAATCCGGGAAAAATCTCGCTGGTTTGATCTGCACTCTGATCCGAATGGTTAGTATCCTCGAATGCCGTAAAATTCTCAGCTACTGCATATACGTCCGTTGACATGGACGTAAAGATAGTCAGAAGAGCAAGTGCTGCTCCGATAACTCGGTTCTTCAGTCTCTTTTTCATTGTCCCCTTTTTCTCCTTTTGTACTTTAAGTCTGACAATTGTTAAACTGCCTAGTGTGCTGTATCATTCACATTTCACCAAATAACTTGCTTGAATTTCCATCTGCCGTGTTGTCGTCGGTCAACGATGCCACCGCATCGACTCCCTCCTCCGCCTTGCAGAATGAAAATTCATTCTGCGCCATTTGGCTGAAAATGAATGATACAGCACACTAGTTCTTTAATTTTACTGTGTTCTCTTACTTTCTCTATATCAATTTTCTCTCCGCCAGTATCACGCTGTCATCTCAACACATACGGAAATGAAAAATTATGTGAAATGAAGTCAATTGGCTAATTTTACCACATATTTGTTCTGTTTTCAATCAAAGTGAAATCACTGAATGAAATATATAATGCTTTTTACTTCCGGATGTGGTATATTATTTATAAAGTTCTTTTACCACATTTTCTGAAGGTACCACATGATATCATCAAACTGCCGGCAGTGTCATCGTCCATACAGTTGAAGAACTTAGTTTTCATCTTTTTATCTTTATTTCCCATTATTTTATGTTGGATTTAGGGGTCAGATAGTTATAGAGTATGCATCAGTTTCATTACCCACGAGGAATAATATATGAAAGCAAAAAAGCATAGAATTAGTCTTCTTTACCTATTTGGTGCTGTCTTTATATTGGGAGGCATCATGACTATTTTTACAGCAGCACAAGATATGTACAAATTGCTGTCCGCTGCATACCGACAACAGATTGACAGCAGCGTCCTGTCAGTTAGAGTGGAAAGCGACTGGATAGAGCACGCTGATACCCGTAGTATGGCTGCGGATATACAAGACTGGATAACCGAAGAAGAGATACAGATCAATGGTCAGATATTCATATATCAAGGGAAATACCCCAGCGATCCAGGGGGGACAGTGACGCATACGGTTATCAGCGATGATGGTATGCATTGGGAGGTCAATGACAGCAGTACAGAAGGTACGATATTGTGTATCATTGTCGGAATCTTCTGTGTTTTGTTAGGAATAGGTATCATCCTGCGAGTCACATAATCAAGTGAGCAAACTAATTTTTCTTGATGCTCTTTATAAATTTCTGTGATTCCTGTTTATTCTTCAATCTATCCCCTGTTGTTGCAGCATCACTGTAACCTTGAACACCTCTCCCTCCGCCTTCACATCCATAGATCCAAGGTAACGCTCCGCCACATCCCGCACATTCTTAAGCCCGATGCCATGCTCCGGCATCATGTCGGGTCTCCCATCCTGCTTTGTCGTTACCGGAAAGCTTTCCCCGTCTCTCCATTCCAGTTTCCCGTCAAAGCTGTTCTCCACCTCTATCAATAGGAAATGGCTCTTTCTTTTCAAGGTAAGACTGATTTGGCGCTTTTCCTGTTCCAGCTTTTCACATGCCTCTATGGCATTATCCAAAAGATTATTCAGTATGATCCCAAGGTCAAAGGCGGAGACGGTATCCGTCTCCCGGTATTCAAATTTTACCCTGCAAGTAATTCCGGCATCTGCCGCCCGGCGGTATTTGTCATTGATGATAACGTCCGTCACAGCATTTCCCGTACTGAATTTATAGTCAAGCTCCTGTATGGTCGCATCCAGCTTTTCAATATATGTCTCCACTTCTCCATACTTTTCACCCGCAACAAGCCCTTTGATGTTAGCCATATGATTTTTCATCTCATGCCTTACTTTGCGTATGCTGCCATAGAAATGTTCCGCTTCTTCAAGCCTCCTTTTCAAGGCTTTCGTCTGCTGTTCTTCCACAAAATGCTTTTCTCTCTCATCCTGCAGTTCCTTGTATTTGCGAAAAATATAGACCGCAGATATCTCCCCTGCACTGAGAAGGACCGCGATCGTAGGTATCCGCCATACCATCTCTTTTTTCTGGGTAAACAGGCAGAATATCTCCTGCTCCATCGGTACCATTAAAAGATCAATGACCATCCATACCAGCATACTGCCGACCACATTGTGGACGGACAGGAAAACGGTATCCTGCCAGTTCATGGACAGCGGACTCTTTATCATTTTTTTCATAATCCAGGCCGCAAAAGTAAACGCGAGCGTATAAATTAACAGAATACAGACCTGTCCGATCATCAGTTTCCGATACATATGAAACATATAGGCGGCGCTCTGAACATCCAGACTTCCCAGCATCTCATCCATCATAAACTGATAAATGCTGCTTGCAACAAGAAAACTCATCCCATGGAAATTGTAAAACAGCAGCAGCGTAAAAACGGCTTTTTCCAGACACCCCCTATATCTGATATGGCAATATATCAATACTATTGCCGCTGATGCCACATACCTTCCCCATCCTGGAACATGTGGGCACAGGCGCATAAACACATTGACCGTTGCAAGAATACCCGCAAAAACAGCTTCCCTTTTCCCTCTTTCCGGTCTGAAAAAAATATCCCATATCACTAAAAAGAGAATCGTCTGCAAAATTGCAAGATACAGATCGCAGAAACTACTGAATACTTCATATCCCGCCCGGCTCATCTGCCATCCTCCGCAAGGTATGCCAGATACGCCTTGACAAAATCCTGATACTTATACTTGGAAATCAGAAGGCTGCTTCCGTTTTTCATCTGCACTTCTGTCCGACTGTATCTTTCCACATATTTCATGTTTACAAGATACCCTCTGTGCGTCCGGAAAAAACCTTCCTGCAGTTCGCGCTCCATGCCGCCAATCTTCCCGTAGCACTCTATTTTTTCATCCCTCATGGCTATAATGATTTTCCTGTTGTTGCTCTCAATATAATAAATATTCTCTATCGGAATATTTCTTGTGATACTTCCATCCCTGACCAATATTTTCTGCGGCTCTATGTTCTTTTTCCCCTCCAGATGGCGGCACTCCCGCAAAGCCTGTAAGAACACATCCGCAAACTCCTTTTCGTCTATGGGCTTTACCAGATACTGAAACGCATTGACGGAAAAGGCCTTCGCCATATACTCCGGATGACCTGTCACAAAGATCAGCAAAGGCAGACTCCCCCACAAAGGTTCCTCCCTTTCCTCTTTCCAATCTCTGATCTGTTCCGCCGTTTCCATTCCGTCCGCGCCCTCCATGGCAATATCAAGAAAAAGAATATCTATCTGTTCTCTGTCCTCCCGCCGCCAGAACTGCAGCAGTTCCCCACCGGAAGAAAACTCCATGATCCGACAGTCCTTTGTCTGCTTTTCTATCTGTTTCTTTATCAGACAACGTACATTTTCTTCATCATCGCAAACCGCAATATTCAATCTGTCCCACTCCATATTTTTATGCCATTAAGTTATTCCTATCCCTGTCCATATATGTTATCGGCAAAAATCAGCAAATAGGAAGAAGCAATGTTGTATCTGGACACAGGGCGGTAGCGAGTGGATTTAACAAATGTAGTTTTGGATTTTGCATCAGACAGTCGCCATCTGCTTCTTACGCCTCTTATCATCATACATCATTTGGTCAGCCACCTCCCGGAATTCTTCGTCCTCCAGTCGGCAATAGCCGATGGCATAGCTGATCGGAACCGCACTGGACTGATTATATGCCTGGCACTGCTTTTCCAGATCCCATATAAAAATGTGCGGCTCTCTGCTGCAAAGCACGGCAAACTCGTCTCCACCCTGCCTGTAGGCTCTTCCACCATCCCCCACCGCATCGGCTAGCAGATGGGCAAAACCCTGCAGCAGTTTATCACCGGCGGAATGCCCAATGGTATCATTCACCAGTTTCAGATCATTCAAATCAGCCATAAAATAGTATGTGCTTTCCAGCTCCTTACAATTAACAAGATCCCTCTCTAACGCATTCCGATTATAGATATTTGTCAGATAATCAATATAGGCAAACTGTCTTGCAACTTCCGTACAGAAAGAAACGATATGCCGCATACAAACATACCTGTCAGCCGTGCTCTCGTCTGCCAGGATTTTTGTTTCAATCGTTACTGTCTCCTTATCATAAATCTCTTCGACACTGCTCTTCACTTCCGCAAGCACTGCCTCTGTTTTTTCCTGCGCATTGCTGATAAATACCACGCTATTCTCACCGACACGATATCCATGCAGATGATGCTGCCGAAGTTCTTTGTAGATATCATTAAGAATCAGAACATCCTGCTTCCAGTCCAGATTATTCTCCGTCTTGCAAAAACAAAGGACGCCTATCACCAGTTTCTGCTTATCAAAATCAAGTTCTTCCAGCACCTTTTCAAAGGAATATTGGTTGAACAGCATGGTATTCTCATCTACATATTTTTCGGTATTCTCGTTGCTCAGAATAAGCCCGAGAAGAATAAGCGTCGAACACACCACCGCCACCAGCGTTTCCGGAATCAGCATCTGAATCACTGCCGTCATTATATAGAGTGGCACCGCAAGTATGATGGCAAGTCTTTTATCCCTGTCCATCATCTTCCAGTAACGGAGACAGTAATATAAAATCAGAATCAGATAGATCACCAGACTCCCGTACAGCGCATACGCTTTAGGTCCTAAAGAATAGTCGGTCGTTTCTCCCTGAACATATGTGATCGGCAGCACAAAAATCCCCACCGTCGATAAGACGGCAGGCAGGCTGTGAAAGATTCTTATGCGCCTTGGAAATTTCAGTTCTGCCTCCAGATAACTTCTCATGTAGACAAACAAAAGATACACAAATCCTAAGATGGACAGCAGATAAATGATATGGGCAATGAGATTCGTCAGATCCGAAACCACATCCCTCCGGTTTACCGTACAGATCGTAATCAGATCGAAAATAGAATTTACTATCGCTACGGAAATAAGCCACTGGAAGATTCTGGTGGATTTAACCGGGATGTGGGGTTTCCGATAGTAAAATCCCGCCATATATATTGTCATTAAAAGACATGCCGCGGATGTCTTAGCGAACACAAACATAATAAGTGATTCCTTTCAAACCAATTGTTTCGTACAGCATAGTTTTACTGCCTGTTCGATATAATCCGAACCTCCTGCCGCCCCTTCTTATACGTCACGTCCCGGTACTCCGAATGCAGCATCTCCCGCACGCCGTTGATAACAATAACACACCCAACGTTGGAGATACCGCTTACCACAATTTTCCCATCCGCCGAACGCCTGTTGATATCTATCAGCTGTTCTCGTTTCGCGGTGATCTCCTTCAATTTCAACTGGTAATTAATCTTCCTGCGCATCTGCTCCGCTTTCTGTTGATTGATCTCGGGCGTGACGGGCTGCGATTTGAGCTGGTAGGAAATACGGTCGAGGGCATTCTCTGCATCTTTCATATTCGCCTCGTACTCGTCCGTCAAGCGGTCAATCTCACCCATCTTTTCCTTAAATTCACAGTCCAGACCAATCACAAGCTGGGTTGTGACCCCGGCGCGGTTCCCGATGGAAGCGGCAGTAATCTGTTCTACCGCCGTCACGCTGCCGCCGATGATCGTGCCCCGGTTCCCGGCTATTACCACACTCTGCCCCGATTCCACCTCGCAGTTTAAGATGGCGCCCGTATTTACCTCATTGCCTGCATAGACCTGCGTCTGCTCCAGAAAGCGCGCCATTACATTGCGTCCCGCACGGATAACGCCGTTTCCCGAACCCTGCATGCCATTTTTCAAAATCACATCTTTTCCCGCATAGAGATGCGCCGTCTCCACATGCCCGTTTACAGTAATCGACCCGGTTGTTTTCAATGTCACCCCGGCAAACACATTGCCCTGCACCAACACGTCCCCGTGAAAATCCACGTCACCCGTAGCGGCATCCAGATTGCCGTCTATCGCATAGATCGGTGTAACCGTCAGACACCTTCCTTCCAGAGTCACATTCCCCTCCGTGGAAGCATAATACTGGAAGCCCTTTTCATCCGGCTCACAGCGCTTGCACTGCAGCGGCGGCAGATCCTTTCCCTCATATGCCTCCATAATATTTCCCTGAACATCCCTGCCAACCACAGCCGGAAGAACGGGATGGTAAGTGACAAGGAGCTGCCCCTTGGTCACTAATTCCATTTTGCCTAACACATTGTAATCTACAGAACCATCCGGCAGAATAATTGGCTTCGTCTCTGGCTCCGGATTGAAATGGTACTCAAAATAACCGTCCCTGCCGTCCTTCTTTGCTACCCCCTGCGCCACAAAAACTTCCTCGTAATTCAACTTCCCCTGCGCAAGCTCCTTAAGCGCTTCCTCTTTGACACCGTAGACAATGCCATTTTCTTTCAGCAGCTCACGAATCTCCTTCTCCGTAAAGCGGCGGTATAAAATGAGAAACGCCTCCATATGTGTCTCACTGATGCGCAAAAGATAGTCTTCCCCGTTTATGATAATCGGATTGCCGCGAACGATTTTCACCTTGGAATAGTCGGACTTTTCCCCGCCTTCCTGCGATCTGCGCTTCGTGCCCTTCGCTCTGGAAACAGTTCTATCCTCCGGCGAAAGAAACATGGTTTTTTCCGCTTCGTCCCTCCTGGTCATCATTTGTTCTGGTTCCACCAGCGGTTCCCCCGTGTAGCCTTTCTGTTCCTTATTCCTTTTCTTTCCCGTCTGCCTCAAAAATCCCATATCCCACTTCACTCCCGCCGCAATTTTCCGACATTTCCGACTATGTATAGCTCAGCCTGTATTTCTAAAAATTGTAGCACAAAGTACGGGAAAGTGCAATTCTGCCAGTTTTTCACATAGTTTTGTTTATGCTGCAGTCAGCCATTTATTTTTCCTTCTCCAAAATCACGGAAATAAACTTTGCCATCAGTGGAATATAGGTCGCCAGAAAGACAACCGCCGCAGCACATCCCACCTGTTTCCTATTCTTTTCCGGAATTCTAATCCCCACAAAAATCCCCATAGAAAAGAGGCAGAACTTAAGCATGGCAATATCTCTCCAATCACTCTTCTCCAAATACCTATTCGCATAGCAAAACAGTTTTTTCATTCACGCATTCTCCTTTCCCGTTGTCCTATGCGGTTATTATACCATCCATGCCGGAATAAGTAAAAGCAACATTCCGTTCCGCCTTGCTTGCTTCATCAGTACCCATACCTCTTTCTGTATTTAAAGAACATAACTGCCGAGAGGGCGAGCGCCATCAGTTCCGCTGCGGGCGTTGCCAGCCAGATCCCGTTTACGCCCAGAATCAAAGGCAGTATGATCATGGTAATCAGCATGAACACGAAGGATCTTGAGAACGCCGATAGCGCGTTCGTGCCGATCAGATTTGACACAAACAAGCCGTCTACCATCGTGTAAAAGGACATAAACACGGTCATGGCAATCGTTGGCACGGCAAACTTCAGAATATTTTTTAATGTTACAGGTCTTTCATAAAGATTTTGTTTTTCCATATGCGATTCCTCTCCTCTTCTGCTTTTCAACATTCGCGTTTACACGATGGTGATTTAGGCGTCAAAATCTGATCCCTTTTTCATCTCATTTCCTCCTTTATTTTTTCTTGACACCTTTATCATAATCCGTACAGTAACTGTACGGTCAAGTTGGAAAATAAAAATAGCGGCATCTTTTTTGATAAAAATGTAAAAGATACCGCTATCCCAAAAGGCATTCTTTGAGAAATGAAACAATTTTAATTGCTTTTTTCCGTTATACCAGACACGATGTGAATACTGTTTTCAACTATGTTTATGTATGCCGTTGCGCCCTCCTCAATATCCCTTGCAGACGTCTATCCACTGCACAGGAACCGCATATTTTTCTAACTCAGGAATCGTCAGCTCGATCGCACTGTTGGAGCTTCCGCAGGCAGGAAATACGGTTTCAAACCGTTTCAGCGATGCGTCCAGGTACACCTCCACGCCCTCGTTTACCGCGAACGGACACACGCCGCCCACGGCATGTCCCACCAGCGTCTCCGCTTCCTCCGGCGTAAGCATCTTCGCTTTCGTGCCAAACTGTCCCTTATACTTATGATTGTCAATTTTCACGTCCCCGGCCGCCACAATCAGTATCGCGTGACCATCCACCATAAATGACAGTGTTTTTGCTATCCTTGCAGGCTCACAGGAAAGAGCGGCGGCTGCCAGCTCCACCGTCGCGCTGGACACATCGAACTCCCGGATCTTTTCCTCCATTCCGTACTGTTTGAAATAGGTTTTTACTCTCTCAATCGCCATTTGCCGTTCTCCTTTCAGCAGGCATATGTTCCTGAATCACCCTCTTTGCCTGTGCCACAACACTGCTGTCCGTTCTGAAAATACTGTACTCATCCATAGCGGGAAGTCCCATAGGAACCCCCTCCTTGCGGTAGCGCATCCCGCTGTCCAGCACTTTCTTGGCAGACAGATGATAGCTGGTAATGTCCGTCTGCGCACAAAACTGCCGTATCACATCGGGGGTCACGCCTGCCCCCGCCATAATACGCGGCATTCCCGCCTCCTTCTGCAGCCCGCACAGCTCTTTCAGAAGCGGCATCCCTTCCAGACACTCTTTTTTCTGCCCGGAAGTCAGTACGGTGTCAATACCCAGTTCCCCTGCCTGTCTGTATGTTTTTATGGGATCCGCACACACATCGAAAGCCCGGTGCAGTGTAACCTTCATGCCTCCTGCTTCCGCAATCAGTTCCCGCATCTGCTCCATGTGAAGCCCGCCGTTCTCCTGGAGACAGCCGATTACCACACCTTCTGCTCCCGCTTCCCGAAAGAGCGAAACCTCCCGTTTCAAAATCTGAAATTCATAATCTGTATACAGAAAGTCCCCAAACCGCGGTCTGAGCAGTACCCGGACTGGCAGTTCACAGCGGGCGCTGACCTGCTCAAACAGCGCCAGTCCCGGGGAGACACCGCCAATCACGAGGGCGGAGCAAAGCTCCAGCCTGTCCGCCCCGCCCTCCGCCGCCGCGAGAGCCGATTCCACACTGTCCACACAACATTCCAAAACATACTTATTCATCCGCTTTCCTCTCCTTCCATACAGCAGCCAGGATATCCTTCAGTACAAGAAAGGAATCCAGTTCGTTATAGCCGTATTTCTTTTGCAGATCCACAAGCAGCTTGTCGAGCGCTGCCGCGTAACTGGCTGTATCCACTTCCCCCTGATACTGCAATAACACTGGGTACTTCCTGCCCCACGCCTTCGTCCAGTCGATCTGATCCGACACCTTCTCGCTGGTTTTGTCAATGGCCTCCTGGATTTCCTTCACGCTGACGTCAAAGTCAACCAGCTCATCCAGCGACAGTCCGTACAAAACCGCAAGCTGCTTCGACTGGCGGATATCAGGCAGCGTCTCGTCGGTCTCCCACTTTGAGACGGTCTGTCTGCTGATCCCCAGTTTTTCTGCCACTTCCTCCTGTGACATTCCCTTTTTCTTCCGCGCCTGAAAAAGACTGTTTCCCAAACTCATCGCATGTCCTCCTTGCTTCATTTTTTCCCATTATAATATGTTTTACCCGGACATGCCATCCATAAAACCATCCATCTGCGCCCGTTTTCTTAACAACTGAGAGTGCCGGCTCTATATTGGTTGCGTGGCAAATAAATAGTATTTTTATCATCTTGGATTTATCCTCGTATCATTCGTATTTTCCCATTGATTTTTCGGAAGTGTTCTTGTAAGGATTAAGCTATAGGCAATAGTTATAAATATAGAAATAAATAGATGAACAAGGTGCTTTTCCATGGTAATATCTGTTTTATTTCCAAAAATGCTAAGAGTGTTAATAGCAGAATGGGCAATAATGCAGGGGAACAGACTTCCGCCACGATAAAAAATCGTTACAAACAAGAAGCCTACCGCAATCGCAAAGCAAATTTGACACAAATTAGCTGCCAGGTCCATACCTCTGCCATTAAATAAATTTATCAAATGTCCGACACCAAAGGTTACACTTGAGATAATAATTGCAGATTTTACATTCTCTTTTGCGATTGATACAAACAGGAAACCTCTGAAAATCACTTCCTCTAAAAATCCAACGCATAGCATACACGCAATAGGGAAAATCGTTTCCGATAGCGAATAATTGACAGCAACGCCATTCCAAATATCTACTGTTGCTAAGATAAAAAGTGGCACATAGTAAAGAAACCGACGGGCAGGAACAGGTGATTTACAAAGTCCATACCGTTCCTGTAAATTGTTTTTTCGGATAAAGGTAAAAAGAATAATGGTCTGTACAATACAAAAAATAGCATTTGCAGAGTATTCAATTCCTGTTTTTTTACTTAATGGATATGCTAAAGATTGCAGCACACAATAAAACACGATCCATACAATCGCAAAAGTCTGCTCGTTTTTCTCATATAACTTTTTCATTTCATTTCCTCCTGTATCGCTAATATCGCACCTGTGTATACCCGTTCCAAATGGGTTGTTATAAGTTTTTCATCATACGCCAATGAATTGTTGGCTATGATACTGGCATATCCATGAACGAACAACGCAAGCGTTATAAAAACCTCTTTTGTTTGTTCAATATTCATATCCATTTCTTCTTGCATTACAGAAATAACGGGTATAAGTTCCTCGGAATTTACCATTTCAAGCAAACTGTTGTGGGCGGCACCCCCCGATTGAAACAAAAAGCGGAACAAATAAGGTTCTTCAACCGCAAAGCGGATATAATTTAACCCGATTCCAAGCACTATATCTTCTTGTGTTTCTGGAATGTTCATCAGATATTCCGTATGATATTCATCTGCTTTTTTATAAGCAGCTTTTCTTAAATTTTCAATCGTTGCAAAATGATACATAACAGGCTGTGTGGAACAGTTTAGTTTTTTTGATACTGTCCGTGCATTGATGTTTTCCGCACCTGTTTTGCGGGCTACCTCAAATGCAGCGTCAATAACCATATCTCTTGTGATTTTAGGTTTTGGTGGCATAGCGTTTCCTCTCGTTTAACAATTTATGTTATATAACAATAATTATATTATAAACCGCAAATCTGATTTTGTCAATCCTTGAACCAAACTTTCACCCAATTTGCTTCTTTACCGTACATGAGCATTTGCACAAGGTGCATAATCTTATTAAAAGCGGCAGCCCTTTTCATAAAAGGAAGCTGCCGCTTAATTATCTTTTTCAGAATCTATTTTATATTGGGAATTTACTGCCGTGATAGAAAAAAGAGACCGCCACACATGCGGTCTCTTGTCTCTTGTCGTTTCCCGCTTATTCCGATGCCAGCGTAAACTGATCCACCAGCTCCTTCAAGCATGTTGCCTCCGCGGAAAGTTCCTCGCTCGCAGCCGCGCCTTCCTCCGCAGTCGCGGAATTGTTCTGTACCACAATCGAGATCTGGTTGATTCCCTCTGAAACCTGCACCACTGCCTCTGACTGTTCGCTGGATACCGTGGCAATTTCGTCGATAGCCTCGACCACCGACTGGATGCTGTTCACAACGCCCAGCAAAACATCAGCCGTATTCTGGGCAATCTCCGTACCGATATGTACTGCCTCCGTGGAATTTCCAATCAGTTCCGACGTGTTCTGCGCCGCCTGCGCGGATTTCCCGGCCAGATTGCGGACTTCCTCCGCCACGACGGCAAATCCCTTGCCTGCCGCTCCGGCTCTCGCTGCCTCCACCGCCGCGTTCAGAGCAAGTATATTCGTCTGGAACGCAATATCGTCTATAGTTTTCAGAATCTTTTCAATCTCCTCGGAACTCGCCTCAATCCGTTCCATCGCCTCCACCAGGCTCTGCATCTTCTGGTTGCACAAAAGCACTTCCTCGCCGGTCTGATGTGTCTGGCTGCGGACTTCCAAAGCACCGCTGGCCGTGTTTTTCACCTGCTCGGAAATGACGCCGATGCGCGCTGCCAGTTCCTCCACGGAACTTGCCTGCTCTGTTGTTCCCTGGCTGAGCGTCTGGGCGCTGGCAGACAACTGATCGCTGGCGTCAGACACCTCTCCGGCTGAATGATTCACCTGACGCATAGCGCCGCTCAACTCTTTTCTCATATTCCGCATGGAATGCAGTATGCTCTGGAAACTGCCCACATACACATCCTCATGGGTGGTATGTACATCCAGATTCTGATTCGCCATCTCGTTCAGGAGATAGCTGATATCGTTAATGACTATACTCAATCCTTCTACCAGCGATTCTGTCGATCTGGCGAGTACACCCGTCTCGTCCTTGTTTGTAATTTGGGGCATCGGCGTTTCCAGATCACCTTCCACCAACAGCTTCATCCGATTGACACATGCTTTCATGGGACCGCCAATATTGCGTGCCAGAGCAAGCGCCACCACAACGGAAATCAGTATGGAAACCACAATCACTAAAAGATTGACAACGATCGCGTCTCGCGTGGAAGCCAGATAGTTAATCTGAGGCGCCGTCACAGCGATGCTCCAGCCGTCTGTATCCGGCACAGGCGCATAGGCGGCAAACATCTTATCCTCACCGCTCGTATAACTGCCGAACCCGTTTTTGCCCTGCCGCATCTCGCTATGGATCGCCGCCAGCTCCTGCAGCGACGGATCGCTCTGGGCTTCCGCTTCAATATTCTGAACAGTGATCGTCTCAAGCGTAATATCCGCAATCGTATCACCTGTCTTATTAATCATGTAAGCCCGGCTGTTCTCACCGATCTGAATAGCCGACACGATATCATTCAAAAAAGTCTCTTGCGGCACAAAATAGACCACGCCGACGATCGAAGACCCGTAAGCCTCCTCCGCATAAAGCGGTGCCGCAACCATAATGGACAACTGGCCGGTAATCTTGCTGACTAACGGTTCCGACACGTAAATATTTCCCTGAAGCGCCTGCTGCACATACTCGCGGTCGGAATAGTCTTTTCCATCAAAAATGCTGATGCCGTCCGCGCCGATGATGTTTCCTCTCTGGAAACCGTGCATGGCAACACGCTCGTCCATAATGGCCTGCTTTTCCGCCACCGATGCGTCAGAGTCGCCAAGCTGCGGTATATGTCCTACTTCCATGACAACATTTTTGTACGCCGCCAGCTCCTGCTGTGCACGTCCCGCCGCCAGTACCGCGGTCTGGCTCATCATCTGCTCCACAGTGGACATGGTGTTGTTGTAATTGAGTGCAATGCTGGCAGTCCCGGATGCTACCAGACCTACCAGAACAGTTAAAATGAGACAAAGGTTGATTTTAGTACGTATGCTTTTCATGTCGTTACCCCCTCCTTTCCAATTATAAAAATTTCTGTTCCCTCTTGTCAAGACTGTTCATTTTTTTATTGTGCTCTGATACGATAAGCCGTTCCAATGTGGATGATGCGTTTTATCATTTATATACTTGCCGCAATGCAGATCATTAACACAACCGGCTATCCGCACGTTTCCTTAATCGCCTCCTCCAATCTCTTCATCGCTTCTTCCAAAATACTTCTCGGACATGCCACATTGATCCGCTGGAAACCTTTTCCGCCCTCTCCGAACATCCCGCCTCCGTCCAGCCACAGCCTGGCCTTATGCACAATCCGTTCCTCCAGCTCTTTCTCGGACAGTCCTGTCCCGGAAAAATCCAGCCAGACCAGGTAGGTTCCTTCATGCGCCGTCATCGTTACACCTGGCAGCTTTTCCTCCACATAGCTTTTTACAAACCCGATATTGCCGCGGACGTACTCCAGCATGGCAAGATACCACTCCTCCCCCAAGCTGTAAGCCGTCTCGCAGGCAATCAGCCCCATGATACCGAGCTGACTGATCCCCGCCGCATCGAGCTGCTTCTGAAAACGTTTCCGAAGTTCCTGGTTGGGAATAAAAATATTCGATAAAACCATCGTTGCCAGATTGAATGTTTTGCTGGGAGACGTACAGACAACACAGCGCTCCTCGTACTCCTTTTTCAGCCCCGCAAACACCTGATGTTTTCCCTGAAACACAAAATCCTGATGGATTTCATCACTGACAACAATCACATGATGTTTCATGCAGATATCGCCCAACCGGATCAGTTCCTCCTTTGTCCACACTCTCCCCACTGGATTATGCGGATTGCATAGAAGGAATAGTTTTACCTCGTTCTGAATAATCTTCTCTTCAAAATCCTCAAAATTCATATGATAACGGTTATCCTCACCACGAAACAGAGGACTGCTGACCACACGCCTGCCATTGTCCTCAATCACCTCCGCGAAGGGGTAATACACGGGAAGCTGGATCAGTACCGCGTCTCCCGGTTCCGTGTAGGCTTTCACGGCCATGGCAAGAGCCGTCACCACGCCCGGCGTCTTCACAAGCCATTCCTCCTGCGGTTTCCAGTCATGCCGCCTTACCATCCAGTCCCGCACGATCTCAAAGTATGGGGTCTTCACCTCACTGTAGCCAAAAATCCCTTCCTTCACACGCTCCGCCAGCGCATCCTCTATGTAGGAGGAGGTCTTAAAATCCATGTCCGCCACCCACAGCGGCAGTACGTCCTCCGGCATCCCCCAGTCCGCCGCAAAATCATATTTCAGCGACCGGGTATTTCTTCTCTCAATTACCCTGTCAAAATCCAGATTTCTCTCCGCCATCTTCCGTTTCCTCTCCCTCATTTTTCCTTTTTCTATAAAATACCGCTGCGCAACTTCCTGTTTCCAAAATTCCAACTATAGTTGGTAGCCGGCAGCCACAGGCTTTTGGTAGACTGAAACACGCAAAACCAATCTATAACAGCCAAGGAGGACTATCCCAATGCAAGAGACAAATTCAACTGCCAAAACCATTTACCGGCCAATCCCGTTCCTACTCGGTGTCTTCTCCGTCACATGGCTCTGCGCCTTTCTTTTGTGACAAATCTGTTTTAGCGTGCCTCCTCGTCCTTCCCTCACCCCGCAAACGCGCAGTAAGGCCCCACTGTAATCTCTGTCACCACATGATCCTCCGCCGTAAGCCAGATGCTGATATTTCCGAATCCTTCCCCGGTGATGAGGCAGTTTTCCACTTCCCCGTAGGGGGAAGCATAAAACCCGTAAGTCTTCAGCTTTTCCCATGCACCGTCCACACTGATTCCTGGATAAATGCCAAAGATAGTCACATCCTTAAACTTTTCTCCCATGTAGCTGATATGTCCCGCATTCAGCGCCTCAAAAGCAAACAGCTCCTTCCCGTCTACCGATCCAGCTGTCCACTCCTCGAAATTCGGATCCGGCTGTTCCATCGTTACCCCGTACTTTTCCGAAAGCAATTTCTGCGCTGCATCCAGAAAACGATCTTCCTCTAAAATCAGCAGACCAAGATCCGCCTCCGTGTCCGTCCGCTCCTTGCCCGCTTCTTCGGCTAACATTCTTAAATAGACAGGCGCATAATCCTGAAAAGATTCATAGGCGATCGGCTGATAGGGAACGGTCACCTCCTTCGCCCCATCCATCAGCTCTCCGTACCACGCTTCGTAATCCGCTTTGTTGTACTTGTAGTCCTCATAGGCGCAGGTATATTCCTCTCCCTCCCGGCATATGTGGTACAGTGTGCCGTCACCGTCCGTGTCAAGCGCATCCGGAAAAGGCTGGTCCTCATACCATGTTTCACTGATCGCTTTATCCCATGTATCCACAGTGCCTGCCTCCACATAGGAATCATTCCCGACATCATACCGATAGAGCGTAAAAGGCCACAGCTCCCCGTAGCCCTGGTTGTGGGACCATTCCGCCTTTATGAAACCGTTATCATAATAGGTGAGCGCAGGAAAAGCAGTCAATTGCACCTTCAATTTTCCGGTCACCGGGTCATAGTCGTATATCTGCTCAAACATGTTTGCCATACATGCGGTGGAATAACTGACGATCAGCTCCTCCCTGCCGTCCCCGTCGATGTCCGTCACGGCAAACCGGTTGTCACGCATCTGCCCGGATCCGTCAACCAGAAAAGCGGTGTCCAAATCTCCGTCCGGGAGCTGTCTGACCCCGGTGATCTGAGAGAGCACGCCGCCATAATAATGCCTGATCATAGCCTGCGAAAGAGCCTGTGCCTTCTCTGCGGCAACCGTCTCTCCGTTCCCCTGGTCTGTACTTTCCCCAGTCTCTGCCGTCCCATCCTGTCCGCCGCCCGGGGCAGAATCTGTGTCCTGCGCCCCGCTTTCTTCCTCTATATTTTCTAATGACTCCGGCTGCTGCGCCATGGTATCGCTCTCCGGCAGTTCCGGCACTGCAGTGTGCTCTGTGCCATCCCCGGCAGCACACCCCGCCAGACACACCACCCCGGCGCAAAACAGTGCGCTGGCTGACACCCATCTGCTCCCCCACATTTTTCTTTTCATAAAATTCTCCCTTCCGAAGTTCTTCTTTCCTTTCCCCTGCGTTCCCATTTACAAAGGTTTCCTGTCTATTGCATTGGACATTTTCCTGCCTTACCGGTTCATGAACATTTCACCCGTTACATTCGTCCACAATCTCTTTCGGCTTCACCGTCATCTCCACCCACGCGGGAATAAATCCGCTCTTCACCGCATTTCTCACCGATCGGATATTGGACCATGCCGAACAGTAAAAGGGAACCTTTCCTCTCTCCAGAATTTCCAGTGCCAGACGGCTCGTAAGAGCTGATGCCACGCTACGCCTCCTATGTTCCGGCAGCACATCCACACCGATCTGCCACATACTCTCACAGTCCGCAGAACATCCGGCCAGCCCCGCCAGCTTTCCTCCATCGTATGCGCCGATGCCAAGGACATCCAGCTCCTTCCTGTCCGCACACAGCGCATTGCTCCATTCCGGCTTATACAAATCCCGAAAATCTGCCTGCTCCAAAACCCGCAGCTCATAGCCGCATGACAGCGCGTGCAGTTTCTCCACATCCGGGAGATAGTATTCCGCCATAAAACATACTTTCTGCCCAAGCGGCGCCATCCTCTCATTCAGCCAATGGAGATTCGGTGTCTCAAAGCAGTGGTAAAACGGAAACTTTTTGACATACGTCTCCACAGTCTCCCGGTATTCATCCCGCACGGATGCAACCACGTTGTTGCCATAGGAGACCAGATTGCAGGCAATCGGCTCCTTATAATATTTCCTCGCGTCCGGCCCCACGCCGGATCTGACGATCACAGGATCCTTACATAAAAAGTCCTCCGCATTGCAGTTGATATCCAGTGCGGACTGTTTCATGGCAGCAAACAGTATCTCTTTGTTCGTCATATCTTTCCCTTTCCGTCCCTGTCATTCATTCGGCGTACCGTCATAAAGGGCGCTCCGCTTTTGACGGGCGCCCAATCCTCTTCACTTCCTCACGGATACTTTTAGTCCTCTCAAATATTTTTTCTGCTCCGGCGTGATCCGATAGCTCTCCACTGCCTTCTGAATCGCCTTATTGTGCGTCCAGTCCGCCAGTTTTTTCTCCTCTATATAGGGAAGAGTCTCCTCGTACTGCTTCGCCAGAGCCGTGGCAAAATACCATGCAATCATCATATTGACATAGTACTCCTCCGAGCGGACTTTAGAAACCATATCCAGATAAATCCGCTCAAAATCTTCATCCAGAAAATGCTCCATCAGCATCCTAATGCCAAAGCGTACCGTATAAGTCTGCTCAGAAACAAGCCATTCTCCGATATAGGGCAAAAGCTCCTTTCTGTGTTTCTTAAACACCTTTGGCGTCAACTGGTCACAGGTCGCCCAGTTATCCACATAGGGCAGAAACACGGTAAGCGCCTCCATACACTGTGCAAAATCCTTCCTCTCCGCAATGATAAACGCGTGAAGCTGGTTTTCATCAAAATACATGTGCGGAAGAACTCCCAGAAATTCGCCGATTTCCTCCCGTTTCGCAAACTGCTTCGCCATCTTCCGAAGCGCGGGCGTGCGCACGCCGATCACGGTTTCTTTGTCGATCGTCGGTATCAGCTTCGCCTGAAAATCCCGGTAAGCGGTGTCTTTCTGCGCGGACAGCGCCTCTCTGATCTCATCCGTAATGCTCATCTTACCCATTTCTGCTGTCTTTACCTCTTTCCCATCTGTGTTGTGAACTTCACGCGCGGTATGATATGTATCATTCTTCCCTCTTCAAAAGGTTGCTGATCTCATCCACCATCCCGTTAATGGTATTGATCTGGTTGGACATTTCCGCGATATCGTTCACATTGCTCTCCACCATACTGTTGATGGAATGGAACTGGGTGTTCTCTTTGCTGATATCATCCGCAATCTCTTTGTTGATGGATATGGTGCTCTGAATCACCATCGCCTGCTTATGGTGCGCGTCTCCCATAGTGGCCACCGCATCCGTCGAAATATCGAGAAGTTGTGTCATATCCTGTATGCCCGTATACACGTTTGTAAAATACTCATTCTGCCTCTCCAGCTTCTGGGAGTTGTCATTGACATACAGGGTGATCTCTTTCACATTGTCCTGTACCGTCTGAATCACCTTTTCTACCTCATGCAAAGACTCCTGCGTGCTATTCGCCAGATTGCCTACTTCCTGCGCAACCACGGCAAACCCTTTGCCCGCTTCTCCTGCTCTTGCCGCCTCGATGGAAGCGTTCAGAGCAAGCAGATTTGTGGAAGATGAAATATCGCTGATCAGATTCAGTGTCATGCCGATCTGATCCACAGCCGCAGATAATTTCTGCGCCACATCAGTTGTCTCAACCATAGACTTGGAAACTTCCCCATTGATTCCTTTCAGCTCAGCAAGCCGCTTCTCATTCTCTCTCGTTTTTTCCAGCAGATCCCTTGAAGTCTGTTCCACCTTCTCCACATTATCCGCCACGACATTCTTCCACTTGTCCAGTTCATTCAGATTGTCCATGCTCTCTCTTGTCTTTCCGTCCAGCCTGTTACTGCCTTCCAGCAGCATCTCGCTGGTGGCCGAAAGTTCCTCCACGGAAGCACTCTCGTTTTCCGAAATCTGCGAGAGAGCCTTTCCTGCGCTCAGAAGGTTTTCCGAAAGAGACTGCACGGAACCGAGCACATTTTTTACCTTTTCATTGTTGCGCTCCATCTCATCCTTTTTTGCGTTCACAAGAAAACGATTGATCAGATAAGTTAACAGCACTGTAGTGGGGAGAGACAGACTCAGACAAACACCTCTGTCAGCTATGTTCGTAATAAACATCTCGCCCTGGACCGGCAAAAGAACCGCCCCTTTTACAAACCAGACAATCACCAGAGAAACCACAATCTCTGCGGAAGTAACGGCAACCAGCTTATAGTCAAGGAAAAATGTGGTAAGCACCACAAAGAAAAAGGCAAAGCCCCAAAAATCCCCTGCGGGAACCATATACTGGATAAAGTTCCACTGAATAAGCATGATCACAGCCGAAAAAATCTTTCCTGCTTTCAGGCTGGAGGCTTTCACCACGCCATCCTCAAACCCGGTTTTGATAAGATAGATACCTATCCCCAGATAAATCAGACAGGTCACGTCAAAAATAAGTAACGCCGTCCATGAGACAGGTGGGATCCAGCCCATCAGCTTCATAAACGTGTACATAATCCCTGCGCACTGACATGCTCCCGGTATCAGCAGCAAAACTAACACATACACCTTGTTGATGTACTCATCAAGTGCAGTCAGACTTCTCTTTTTGTTCCCTTCCATGCTCCTATTCCTCCTAATAAAAAAATACCGCGCCCTTCCCCATACACGCCTTTTTTCATTCATAAACCGCCTCAACTTTGTCGAGATGGCCTACAAATAATCCGACATTTTTATAGAGCAAAAATGCCGGATTATGATATGAGCATTATTATATCATAGCCGCATCTCTTCTTCCACTACAAATTTGTGTTTCAAGAATTCAGTTTCTTCGGTGAAAATGCTGGCTAGGAAAGATAACGTGCGTTTACTCATTTTTCTCCCTTCAAAGCATCAGACAGTACTGTAATTCCCGCAGCTTCTTTCCGCCGATCTCATGCATCATTTCGTGTCCTGAAGGACTGAACCCGCACTTTTCATAGAACCGCCGCGCCCTCCCGTTTTCCTCAAGCACCCACAAAAAGATATCATCGAATCCGCCTTTTTGCAGCTCCCCGGCCACGGCATGAAGCAGCGCTTCGCCATATCCCCTGCCCATATACTGCGGTAGAAAATAGATGGAAATGATTTCACCAGCCTCACCAAATTCCGCCCATCTGGATTTGCAATAGCTGGAAGTGCCGATCAGCCTGCCGTCCTCAACAGCCACAAGAGAACCGACCCCCTCCTGATCTAATTTAGAGGCCCACTGTCCCTTCGGAATACTGTCCAGATATGCCTGCGGTATGATACCTTTGTAGGCAAACTTCCAGCTTTCCTCATAAATACGGCTGATAGACATTCTGTCATCATCTGGCTGAATGGGTCTGATTTCCATGTAACTCCCCCTTCATTAAGCCTTTTTAATCTCCACCTTCACCTCATACCGCTTACACTCACCGGGCTGTAAAAATTTGAGCATCCCTGTCTTTCTCATCACATCACGCCCGTCGGGATAGCAGTTTCCCGGCTCCAGACCGAGCACATAGTCCCGCACGCCCATCATCTTCCACTCCACGAAACCGTCCAGCTCCTCCGCATCAAACGTGATCGCAAGCTCCATGCCAAGCTTGGGCTGATAGATGGATGCCTTTCCCTCTTTTCCGGCAAATTTATGGTAATAACAGCGCTCCTCATAGCCCGCCTGTGGTTTCTCCATCCGCAGACAGTTTTCCATATCCGCCGCTGCATGCTCATTTCTCGGCAGCACTTCCTTCGCAGGTATCGTGACAACGCTCTCCTCGTCCAGAAGGGGATAGCCCATGTTCATATGATAAAGCACTTCCAGAGGCTCCACGCGGTCCCCCCTATTCTCAATCTCGTCCCGGACCACAAAACTGTTCTCCTTTTTCGATATCTCAATCTCCCGGCGAAGCACCAACTTCCTGCCGAATATTGCCTCGTCCTTCACCAAGCCGCGCACACGGATGTAATCTGCGTCCTCCTGCCAGTATACCTGTTCCGCAGGCAGATTTCCAATGGAGCCGTGCAGAGGCAGTTCTTCCCCCTCATCCGTGCTCGGCGTACCCACCGTAAACAGACCGCAGGTCGTCATAAATCCCGCTGTAAAAGATTTCAGCCAGCCGTCGCCCTTCCCCTCATAATAAGCCGGCGCCACATAGCCACAGGCTGAAAAATACCCCATGTTGACGCCGTTTACGCGGAGTCTGGAAATATCCATGCCCCGGTCCGGGCAAAGCGTCATCATCAGACCCTTTCCGTTTTCCGCCTGCAGCAGGCGCATCCCGTCGCCCTTCCCGCCGGTCAGACGGTGCTCCTCCACTCCCGAAATCTGTGATTCATGTCCAATATACGGATTCATATGCTGCCTCCATTCCGAAGCGTTACGCCTCTCTCCCTTTTTTCATTGCCATGCCAGTGTTCCATTTACCAATTAACTATCCTCTTTCTTACCAAAATTCCCATTTACTGCGTTGTTTTCAGCGGGCGTGCCACCGCGCACTCATTCCAGCACCCCCCTAACCGCATCATACACCCTGCGGTAACGACTGTAAACCTCCATATACTTCTCATGCCTTGCCGCATCCGGCTGATAGACTTTGGTTTTCTCCACCATATGCGCCGTAGCGTCGTCCAGGTCTTTGAAACAGCCCACTGCAATCCCCGTCAGCATGGCGCTCCCAACCGTACCCGCATTGGCTGTTTTCAGCGTTGTAAAGGGCACGTTCAAAATGTCCGCCTTCATCTGCGTCCACACCGCGGAACGCGCCCCTCCCCCGGTGGCGTGCAGCATCTGAAAATGAATGCCTGAGCCTTTTAACCACTCCAGATTAAGCCTCATTTCATAGGCTACTCCTTCCATGCATGCCCGGTAAATGTCACTGACCGTATGAGCTGCCGTCAAACCGATCACCGCGCCCTTCGACCCGGTATCCATATAAGGCGTTGCCGCCCCTGCAAAATGGGGCAGCACAAGAAGCCCTGTGGGCTCCGCCACACTTTCCTCCCCGTGCTCACGCACATACTCCCGTTCCAGATACTCATGCACGGAGATACCCTCCTGCGCCGCCAGCCGCTTCTCCTGCTTCGCCAGGGTGTCTACGCACCACTGGATCAGCGCGCCGCCCGTGTAGGAAAAGGCATAACACACATACCTGCCCGGTATCACATAGGGCACCACGGAGAAATACCCGTCATACATCACATCGGAAGGCGGCAGTCCTTCATATACAGGTGTCATGCATTCCACCGTACCTGCGCCTTCCACGGCCGTCTCCGCATCAAACACCCCCGCACCCACCGCGGCGGCCACCTGATCGTGGCTGATACTTACGATCTGCGTCCTTTCAGAAAGGCCTGTCTGCCGCACGATTTCGGGAAGGATGTGCCCTGCCGACGTACCCACCGGCACCGCCTCAGACATCAGAGAAACATCGATCCCCGCCAGCGCAAAGATCTCCCCGCTCCAGGAGAGGGACGCAATGTCAAAGGCCATTGTCCTTGTGGCCAGGGAATAATCAATCTGTGCCTTTCCCGTCAGATGAAACACCACATAGTCCTCCATCAGAAAAGCGTGCTTTGCCTGTTCATAGACTTCCGGCCTGTTTTTCCTGATCCACATCATCTTGGGAAGGCTGTACATCTCGTGAGGACGAAGTCCCGTGATGGCGGCGATCTTTCTCCCATCCATCTTCCGTGTCAGCTCCAGACACTCCTCCCGGCCTCTCGGGTCGGTGTAGAGCATGGCCCTGTGAAGGGGCTTCCCCTCCCCGTCCGTAAACACAAAGGTCTCCCCGAAACTGGTAACGCCTATTCCTCCTATATCCGGGTGCTTTTCAGCCATCAGCGCAAGCAGTGCCAGCACGCCTTCCATAATACTTTCCACATCCACCTCATGTTCGCTGCCGCCTCTGGTGACGGGATAATCCCGGTACGCCCGGTCGATATCCTTTCCCTCCTCCGAAAAAACCGTCAGCTTACAGCCTGTGGTTCCGATATCCAGTCCCGCTGTTTTCATAAAACCGCCTCCCTCTTTACGCCTGCCGGCATGCTATCCGTCAATCTCCACCCACTCATATCCGAGATAGGTGACAAAAGCCTCCCGCAAAACCGCCTTCATATGCCCTGCGCCGACAGACGTATGATGTTTGAAACCGCCTCTGGCCAGACGAATCAGCTTATTCTGCATATCCGGGATTTCACAGACCGCCGCACATCCAAAAAACGCCTCCTCGATCTCATCCTCCGTAAATCTGGCTTCTGAGGCGTACACAACCAGCTTTCCGTCCTTCGTCTGGCAGTTGGAAAGCGTAATGTCCCCGGCTTTCATACGCCCTTCACAAGTGCCGCAGCCGCTTCCCGCATCGGTTTTGTCAAACATCTTGTGGCTGGTCACCCGGCCTTTGTCCGTCATCAGGGAATTGGGCACCGGCCCGCAGTGGAACAGAATCACCTTGTTCTCGTCATCGCCGTAATTGTTGTTCCAGTCAAGAACCGTGGTAGGCGTTTCGCTGGCTAACGCCATCGCCCGCATCGTGACGGCGGAGCACATGTCAATCTCACAGGATGCGGTGATCCCCCGGTCATTCAGCTCAGACAAAAGCACACAGGGACACACCCGCAAGATCTCCTCCATCTCGTTCCAGCAGCGAAGGGCAAGCGCATCCAGATGGTACACTTCTATGTACTCGTCAATGACAACCGAAATCTTCGCAAGGGTATTCTTCTTCTCCTCGGACACGCCGGAAAAATCCGTGTAATCCTCTAGCGCAGCCTTCTTTGCCACAACCTTCTCATCCCCGTCATCAAGCTTTCCAACCTTAAAGACAAGCTCCGACAGATCAAAGGATTCCACATTGATCCCATATTTCTGCATGGCAATCTCATCAAAACGGACCGTTTTAAACGCTGTGGTTCTCGCTCCGATACAGCCGATGTTACAGCGCTTCATACCGTTCACCACCCGGCAGACGGCCGCAAAATCTCTGAGATTCTCCGCAAACTTCTCACTGAGGGGATGCACCACATGGGGCTTTAGCACGGTGAAGGGTACCTGATACTGTGTGAAAACATCCGTCACGGAAAATTTGCCGCAGAACGCGTCTCTTCTGTGGGCAAAATCCATCTTCCCAATCTCATCGGGATAAGCCTGCATCAGAATGGGCACGCCGGCATCCTGCAATGCCGTGATTGCACCGTTTTCATCCGCAAAAATCGGCATGGAAAAGATCACACCGTCATACTGTCCTTCGTGCTCTTTCAGCCACTTGGCGTAAAGCAGTCCCTCATCCCTCGTCTCCACGCCGCCGTATCGCGTCAGCTCTGCGTCCATAGCGATATAATCATACCCCGCATCCGTCACTGCCCGGATCATATCCTCTCTGGCCCCATAGATCAGCTCTCCCGGCATGAATCCCCGGTTACAGAAACATAAAGCAAATGTCATTCTTTTCATTTTGTTCGTCCTCCTTTTTCATGGCAAGCCCACCGCCGCCGTGCCCTGACCCGTTATGCTCTCATTCTAATCCCCCTGCTTCGGGAAATATATAGACTTCTGTCCACTTTTCTTTGAATTTGTTCGCATAGCTGATATAATCATAACAGAGACAAAAAACATTCCTGCAATGTATCAAAGCGGAGGACATTATGATTTCCACCTTTAATCTTTCCAAACTCAATTCCCTGTTACAGGATTTCCATAAGATCACCAGCCTGCGGATCACGGTATTTGACGACTCCTTCCATGAGCTGACTGCCTACCCGGAACAGATCGCGCCCTGCTGCCGGATCATACGGACCGATCCGGCGGCCGCCGCCCAGTGTGCCCGCTGTGACGCCCACGCCTGCGAGATGGCCGCAAGCAGACGCAGCGCCTACACCTACCGCTGTCATGCCGGATTAACCGAGAGCATCGCGCCCCTCACTTTAGGCAATATTGTGATCGGGTATCTGTTTTTTGGGCATGTATTTTCCTATCCGAGCTACGAGGAAGGCTGGAAAAGCATCCGGGAAAAATGTGCCCCCTACCGCATTGACAAAAACGCGCTGGAAGAAGCCTGCCTGGCAAGCCCTCTCATTTCGGAGGATTACATTGTTTCTGTCTCCCACATCATGCAGGCTGTGGCCTCCTATCTCTGTCTGGAGCGGATGTCCATCGTTCAGCGGAAAGAACTGCCCGTCCAGATCGATGAATATATCAGCGCACACTTCACTGAGGAAATCAGCGCCTCTGACCTGTGCCGCCGTTTCCAGATCGGTAAGACCTATCTCTACGAAATTTCCGATCAGAATTACGGATGCGGCATTGCAGAGCATATCCGAAACCTCCGCATAGAAAAGGCGAAAGCGCTTCTCTCCGAACATCCCGAATGGAAGATCAGCGAGACCGCCTCCGCCTGTGGCTTCTCTGACTACAATTATTTCATAACCGTGTTCAAGCGGATTACCGGCATGTCTCCCGGGAAGTACCGCATTGGTGCCAAGAAAACTTTGTCCTCCTCCGAATCATCCCGGTGACGGACGCGCCACTCCTTTTTTCACAGCAGCCTGCATTCGGACAGCCGATGCATTTCGCACCGCTTTTCTTTGCTCTGACAAGATAAGCTGCCGCCGTGCCTACAATAGCAGACAGCATAACTACGATCACCACATTTATCATACCATTCCTCCCTTCTAAATCCTTTTCTGCCAGACCGATCTCACACAGCAGCTCTTCCTTTTACGTTCTGCTTCGCAATTTATGCCGCTTTCTTCAACCCGTATTCTGCGACAAACTGCCGATTCGTCCGCTGTACCAGTACCACGACTACAACCGCCATAGCAAGTACTGCGGCCAGTCCCGGAATAAATCCGTTCCCCAGACTTCCCGTTGTGATCAGCGTACCAATCTGATACACGAGAAAGGCTGCTGTAAACCCGATGCCCATCTGCAGACCGATTCCTGCCCACAGCCATTTCCTGCTTCGCATCTCAGCGTTCATCGCTCCAAGAGCCGCAAAGCAGGGCGGCGTAAACAGATTAAACACCAGGTATGCCAGCGCCGCCGCCTTTGTCAGCGCCATGATCTGCGCCACCACATTTCCATCCCCGACTAACGCCAGTTCTTCCGTATCAATGAACGCGCCAAGGCCATAGCAGACTGCCAGCGTGCCGACCACATTCTCCTTGGCGATAAAGCCGGTAACCGCAGCCGCCGCAAGCTGCCATGCCGCAAAACCGACAATCGGCACGAGAAGAACGGCGACGGGAGAAGCAATGGATGCCAGAATAGAAGTATGTTCCATTCCCTCCTCCACCACCTGCAGATGCCAGTCAAAGGACTGCATGATCTGCACCAACGTATTGCATACAAGAATAATGGTTCCCGCCTTAATGATATATGCCTTACCGCGTCCCAGCATAGAAATGACGGCTCTCTTTAAGCTCGGCATCTTATATTCCGGCAGTTCCATGATAAAGAAAGATTTCCTGAATTTGTATCCCGTCACTGCGTTGACCAGCAGTGCACCCAAAAGGATCAGCGCAATGCCTGCAAAATACATCGTCACACCGACCCACGGCGTTTCCGGGAAAAATGCACCCACAAACAGAGCAATCACGGGCAGCTTTGCGCCACAGGGCATAAAGGGCGTCAGCATAGCAGTCGCTCTCCTCTCCCTCTCATTGCGGATGGTGCGGCAGGCCATAATGCCGGGAATCGCACAGCCCGTTCCGATTACCATTGGGATCACGGACTTCCCGGAAAGTCCCACTCTCTTAAAGATCGGGTCAAGCACCACCGTAGCACGCGCCATGTAACCGCAGTCCTCTAATAGTGCGATCAGGAAGTACATAACCATCACAAGAGGCAGGAAACCCACCACTGCGCCTACGCCGCCGATGATACCGTCCACCAGCAGGGACTGCCAAAAAGGATTGGCGTTCTCCACCAGACCCGCCGCATAACTCTGAAAGGTTTCGATCCAGCCCGCCAGCCAGTCGGCTATCCATGCGCCGAGCGTGGATTGGGAAATATAGAATACCAGAAACATGACCACTGCAAAAATCGGAATCCCCAGCCAGGGGCTGGTAAGCGCTTTGTCAATCTTATCCTGTCCGTTCTTTTCTCTCGTCAGAATCTTTCTCTTTTCCACGCTTTCCACTATCCCGTTCACAAAGGCAAACCGTTTCCTGTCTGCCGCCTCCACCGCCGCCTTATCATGCAGATCTATTTTCCCTTGCTCATAAGGTGCCTTCTGCCCGCTGCCTATGACAGTGGCAGCCTTCTCCACCACCTCTTTTAACCCGTTATGACCGAAAGCGGTGGAAACAGTCCGCAGCACGGGACAGCCAAGCTTCTCAGACAAAAGCTGTATGTTAATTTCCGTATTCTTTTTCTCATTGATATCACTCTTGTTCAGAGCCACCACCACAGGAATCCCGAGCTCTAAAAGCTGGGTCGTAAAAAAGAGACTTCTGCTCAGGTTGGTCGCATCCACGATATTGATGATGGCGTTCGGATTCTCGTTTTTCACATATCCGCTTGTGATGCTTTCCTCGGATGTGAAGGGCGACATGGAATAGGCGCCCGGCAGATCCACCACAATCAGCTCCTCCCTCCCATCGTAATAAACTTTCTTGATCGGACTTTCCTTCTTTTCCACGGTAACGCCCGCCCAGTTGCCGACCTTTTCATTTCTGCCGGTGAGCGCGTTAAAGATCGTGGTCTTTCCGCTGTTTGGATTTCCCGTCAGTGCAATTCTCATCTCATACATCCTCCTCATTCCCATTTTTTATATTGATGCCCGCGGTTGATTCGCGTTAGTCTTGACTAACCCTCTTGTAAAAAATTTACCGTTCCAGTAATATGAACGGCCTGTGCACTTCTGCCGCGAAGCTGATATCCGGCGTTTGTGACAGACGCCCGCAGCCGGATCGTCCGCCGAAAGCCTTCGGACTATACTGAAATAGCTTGCGCCAAATCCGTATCTATGTTGTATCTGGCATCTTTGATCGAGACAACGCATCCCCCCTTCATACGGGAGATCACCGTAATCGGCTCCCCGTCGTAACAGCCCAGAGAAAAGAGAAAGGACTTCAACTCTTCGTCCTGCGCCTCGATCTCTTTCACAATGTATTCTTCTCCCACCCTTGCTTCAACCAGATTCATATGATGCCCTCCACACTTATCATTTTTCCTTTTCTTTCCAATACTTATGCTCTGCCCTTCCCTTAGTTAGCAATCACTAACTACAAGTTAGTTTAATATAACTGACTGGCTTTGTCAATTACATTTTACCATTTTATAGAAAATTGTACTCTATATCATTCATTGATTCCATAATCATTCCTGTATGCGGCATCTCCAGTTCCCATGATGTACCACCAAACTGAACAGGAATTGTCCTTACATCCTTTTTCATTGTCTTTCCCTGCCAAAAATGATATGATGAAAGAAAAATCAGGGAGACATGTCATGAGCTATATTAAGCACCGCGCGGACGAATCACAGGAGGACTATCTGGAAACCATACTTATGCTGCAAAAGCGGCTCGGGCAGGTTCGTTCCATAGATATCGCAAACGAAATGAATTTTACCAAACCAAGCGTCAGCGTAGCCATGAAAAATCTGCGCGAGAAGGCCTATATCACCATGTCCGAAAACGGTATGATCTCGCTGACCGAAAGTGGACGCAAACGCGCCGAAAACGTGCTGGAGCGGCATACCATCCTCTCCGACTGGCTCATCAGCATCGGCGTAAGCCGCCAGACCGCATTGGAGGACGCCTGCCGGATGGAGCACGATTTAAGTGAGGAAAGTTTTGAGGCCATCAAGAGAACCGTGCGCCCCTCCTGATCTTTCCGCTCTCCCATTCATTCTTATCCAAATCTTAACTGCCTTTCATGTATACTGTCTGGTAGAGACTTTGCCGGACGGGTCCATGCTTTGTGCCTGCCGTTCTGGATTTTCCTTATACAAGGAGGCTTTTCCCGATGAAAAAGATTCCAAAATTCCTGACTGATGCCGCTGTCACCTTATTTCTTTTAGCCGCATGTTTTATCCTGTGTCTGTTGGTGCAGACCGTTTCCGGCGCGCATGCACTGATTCCCGCCATTTTTATTCTGGGAACCTTTTTGACTGCCCTGGCCACGGACGGCTACTTTTACGGTATCCTATCGGCTCTGGCCAGCGTCCTTATTTTCGAATTTGTCTTTGAGCTACCCTATTTCAGCTTAAATTTCACCATAACCGACAATCTGGTCACTTCCATTATTATGATTGTCATTTCCTGTATCACCTGTACACTGACCACCAAAATCAAAAAACAGGACACCTTAAAGTCACAAAGCGAAATGGAAAAAATGCGGGCGGATCTGCTGCGGGCCGTATCCCACGACCTGCGTACACCCCTCACCACCATATACGGCGCAAGCTCCGCCATGCTGGAAGACGGCGGCGGATTATCAGCAGCACAAAAGCAGAAAATGCTGCAAAGCATCCGCGAGGACGCCGCATGGCTCACCCGCATGGTGGAAAATCTACTTTCGATCACGAGACTGGACGGCACAAATGTCAAAATCATAAAAACTTCAACTGTGCTGGATGAATTTCTTGACGCGGCCCTGATCAAATTTCATAAACGCTATCCGGAACAGGAGGTGGCCGTTGAACTGCCGGATGCGTTTATCACTATACAGATGGATGCCCTTCTGATCGAACAGGTCGTGATAAATATTCTGGAAAATGCCGTTTGCCACGCCAAAGGAATGAGCATACTTTCTTTAAAAGTGTCTGTCCTTTCCGGAAAAGCCGTGTTTGAAATAAGCGATAACGGATGCGGCATCGAAAAGGAAAGGCTGAAAACCCTTTTTACAGGTTATTTTCAGACGGAAAATCTGCCGCCGGACAGCAGACGCAGCAACGCCGGAATCGGCCTCAGCGTATGTGCCGCTATCATCCGTGCACACGGCGGAACGATCACGGCCAGAAATCTGGAAAGCGGTGGCGCACTCTTCTGCTTCACTTTAAATACGGAGGAAACCGCGCATGAGCAGTAAATATAAAGTTCTTATCGTCGAAGACGAAAAAAATATTTGTCACCTGATCGGCGCTTTGCTGGAAGCGGACGGCTATCAGACTGTCCCTGCCAGAGACTTTGCCAACGGCAAAATGCTGTATTTCTCGCATCGCCCGGATCTGATCATACTGGATCTCGGCCTTCCCGACGGGGACGGTATGGATCTGCTTCGGGAAATCAGAAAAGACTCCCTCGTGCCCGTCATCGTTTTATCCGCAAGAGCGGACGAATCGGACAAGGTGGAGGCGCTGGATCTGGGCGCAAACGATTATGTCACCAAGCCTTTCAGCTCCGCCGAACTGATGGCGCGGGTCCGCTCCGCACTGCGAACGGCAGCCCGGTATTCCGGCACAGCGCTTTCTCCCGACGGCACATTCACCCGGGACGACCTCCTCATCGACTACGGCGCGAGACGGGTTTTTATCGACCAGTCGGAAATCAAACTGACCCACACCGAGTTTGACATTCTTTCTTATTTATCCCGATGTTCCGGAAAGGTTGTCACTTACAGCGCAATCATAAAAGAAATCTGGGGCTACAGCGATTCAGGCAGCGTCAAAAAGCTGCAGGTCAATATGGCGAATATGCGAAAAAAGCTGGGCGCAAAACCGGGAAAGAAAAACTATATCGAAAATGAACTGGGAATCGGATACCGCATGTAGGAGGACACGACAATTATGGATATCTTTGATGTTTTGACACTGGCCGGAGGCTTAAGCCTGTTTCTGTTCGGCATGAGCGTAATGAGCGAAGCCCTGGAACGACGCGCGGAAGGGAGTTTAAAGCTGCTCCTTGCCAGACTGACCCAGAATAAGACTGCGGGCTTTCTGACAGGTCTGGTCGTCACCGCCGTGATCCAGAGTTCCTCCGCCGCCACCGTGATGGTGGTAGGCTTCGTCAATTCCGGCGTGATGACCTTAAAACAGGCCATCAATGTAATTATGGGTGCAAACGTGGGCACCACCGTCACCGCATGGCTTTTGAGCTTAAGCGGCATTTCCAGCGACAACTTTTTTATCCGCATGTTAAAGCCCACCTCCTTCACGCCCATTCTTGCAAC
>CASWVG010000029.1 GCA_949472775.1 uncultured Lachnospiraceae bacterium | reverse complement strand
GGAAACATGGAGGAATAGAATAACATGAAACTCGGCATCGTCGGGCTCCCCAACGTGGGCAAGAGTACCCTTTTTAATTCACTGACAAAGGCGGGGGCGGAATCCGCCAATTACCCCTTCTGCACCATCGACCCGAACATCGGCATTGTGACGGTGCCGGACGAGCGGTTAAAGCTTCTGGGGGATATGTACCATTCCAAGAAGGTGACGCCTGCAACCATCGAGTTCGTGGACATTGCCGGGCTTGTGAAGGGAGCCTCCAAAGGAGAGGGGCTTGGCAACCAGTTCCTCAGCAACATCCGCGAGGTGGACGCCATCGTCCATGTGGTGCGGTGCTTTGAGGATTCCAATATCGTCCATGTGGACGGCTCCATCGACCCGCTCCGGGATATTGAGACCATCAACCTGGAACTGATTTTTTCTGATATCGAGATTCTGGAGCGCAGGATCGCCAAGACGGCAAAGATTGCCAAGATGGACAAGACTGCGGCAAAGGAGTATGCGCTGCTGGAGCGGATTAAGGCGCATCTGGAAGAAGGAAAGCTTGCGAAGGTGTTTGAGACGGAGGATGAGGACGAGCTTGCGTTTCTTGCTTCATACAATCTGCTCACCAGTAAGCCTGTGATTTTTGCGGCTAATGTGGCGGAGGATGATCTTTCGGATGACGGCGCGGGCAATGCAGGTGTACAGAAAGTACAGGCGTTTGCGGCGGAAAATGACAGCGAGGTATTTGTGATCTGTGCGCAGATCGAGCAGGAGATTGCAGAGCTGGATGAGGAGGAAACGGCCATGTTCCTTGAGGATCTGGGGCTTTCGGAGTCCGGGCTTCAGAAGCTGATCCGGGCAAGCTATTCGCTGCTTGGACTGATGAGCTTTTTGACAGCGGGAGAGGATGAGACCAGAGCGTGGACCATCAAAGTTGGCACGAAAGCGCCCCAGGCGGCGGGAAAGATACATACCGATTTCGAGCGCGGTTTCATCAAAGCTGAGGTCGTCAATTACAAGGATCTCTTAGAACAGGGTTCCCTTGCGGCGGCTAGGGAGAAGGGGCTTGTCGGTATGGAAGGAAAGGATTATGTGGTGCAGGACGGCGATGTGATCCTTTTTAGGTTTAACGTGTGACAGCAATGAGCAGCTGCGCGTGCATGAAAAACAGCAGCGTGACTGCTTGCAGGCAAAGGTGCTGTTATTGATGCACGCATAGGGCGAAAGCCCGACATGAAATAGAATGCGGCAGCATTCTATGAATGGCAGCTGCGGATAGATAGGAGGTCCGACATGCAGGATATCATGGGAAACATGGATATCGCATTTCCCAATCTGGGCATTTATCTGAAGAATGTGCCGAAGTCGTTCACGGTCTTCGGCTTTCCGATTGCCCTTTACGGTGTGATTATCGCCATCGGGGTGCTCGCGGGGGTGCTCCTTGCGGCAAAGGTGGCGAAGCTTGAGAAGCTGGACCCGGATCTGATCTGGGACTTTGCGATCTACGCGATCATCTTTTCCATTATCGGGGCAAGAGTCTATTATGTGATTTTTTCCTGGGACAGATATAAAAACGATCTGATGGGCATTTTCAATCTGAGAAATGGTGGACTGGCGATTTACGGCGCGGTGATTGCCGCATTTCTGACCTTGTGGATATACTGCCGGAGGAAAAGGCAGAGCTTTTTACAGCTTGCGGATATCTGTGTGCCGGGCCTGGTGCTCGGACAGGTGATCGGCAGATGGGGAAATTTCACGAACAGAGAGGTGTTTGGGGAGTATACGGACAGCCTTCTGGCTATGAGACTGCCGGAACAGATGGTCAGGGCGGGAGATATTTCCGAGAAGATCGCTGCCCATATGACGGAGGGGACGAACTACATTCAGGTGCATCCCACATTCCTCTATGAGAGCCTGTGGAATCTGGCGCTGCTCATTGTCATGCTGCTTTACCGAAAACATAAGAAGTTTGAGGGAGAGCAGTGGCTTCTGTATCTGGGCGGCTACGGCCTCGGCAGAGCCTGGATCGAGGGCATCCGCACCGACACCCTCTTCCTTCCCCACACAACTATAGCAGTATCACAGGTGTTGGCGGTCATTCTGTTTGTGACAGCTTTGGCGGCGGACATCCTCATCCGAATTTATAAAAAGAAAAATAAAACACCCGCAATCAGGGTAGAAAAAGGGAACACGGAGTGAAATATCTGTGTTCTCTTTTTTTTCTTCTATAGCAAAGCATGTGTCAGTTTATCTTGTACCAGCACCCGACTTCTGTCGTTTTCCCACCAGTAATAAAGTACCAGTTTTACATATTACCCTTGCTTTTTCCCATTAATTGATATAGAATTGGTGTAAAAGTGGTGAAAAGTGGAGTGAAGTGGTATGAAGTGGTATCAACATTCCTTTTTCGTGGCAGACCACATAGGGTACGGTGTTACAGGCGGGCAGGGTGATTGCATATGTTCATGGGAGAATACAATCACACAATTGATGCAAAAGGCAGGCTGATTATTCCATCCAAATTCAGGGAAATCCTGGGAGACGCTTTTGTGGTGACCAAGGGACTGGACGGCTGTCTGTTTGTGTATGACAACGAAGAGTGGAAACGCTTTGAAGAAAAACTCAGATCCCTGCCCATCACGAATAAAGAGGCCAGGCAGTTTGTCCGTTTTTTCCTGGCGGGAGCGACAGAAGCGGAAGTGGATAAACAGGGGCGGATACTGATTCCCAATGTTTTGCGGGAGTTTGCGGAACTGACGAAGGACGTGGTGCTGATTGGCGTTGGAAGCCGGATCGAGATATGGGGCAGGGAACGCTTTGAAGACACGGCGGCATTTGAGGACATGGATGAGATCGCGGAGCACATGGCGGAGCTTGGGTTAGGAATCTGAGTGGTTGCAGAATTGCGGAGCAGTGGAGCAATTCGGATATTATGAAGAGGATAGATAAAATGGAATTTAAGCACACCTCCGTGCTCCTTGAGGAAACCATAGAAAATCTGGACATCAAACCGCAGGGCATCTATCTGGATGGCACGCTTGGCGGCGGCGGACATGCTTACGAGGTAGCGGGAAGGCTTACAGGAGACGGAAGACTGATCGGGATCGATCAGGACGAGGATGCACTTTTGGCGGCAGGGAAGCGGCTGGAGCCGTACAGGGACAAGGTTACCTTGATCCGTGACAATTATGCCAACGCGGCGCAGGCACTTGCGGGAACCGGCATATACGGTGTGGACGGTATAGTGCTTGATCTGGGTGTTTCCTCCTATCAGATTGACAATGAGGAGAGAGGCTTTTCCTACAGGTATGACGCGGCGCTCGACATGCGGATGGACAGAAGACAGAGCTTGAGCGCGAGGGAGATCATAAACGAATACCCGGAACAGGAACTTACGCGGATTTTGCGGGATTACGGCGAGGAGAAATTTGCGAAGAATATAGCAAAGCATATTGTGGCGGCGAGGAAGGACAAGCCGCTTGAAACGACAGGAGAGCTGAACGAGATCATAAAGGCTTCCATTCCGGCGAAAATGCGCGCCACAGGAGGACATCCCTCCAAACGCACCTTTCAGGCGATACGAATTGCATGTAACAGGGAACTGGAAGTATTGCAGGACTCTCTGGACGGGCTGATTGATCTTCTGAATCCGGGCGGGCGGCTGTGTGTGATTACCTTTCATTCTCTGGAAGACCGGATTGTGAAGTCCATTTTTCGGAAAAATGAGAACCCGTGTACCTGCCCGCCGGATTTTCCAGTCTGTGTGTGCGGACAGGTCTCAAAGGGGAGGGTGATCACGAAAAAACCGATCCTTCCGTCCGAAGGGGAAATGGCGGAGAACAGCCGGGCGAAAAGTGCGAAGCTCCGGGTGTTTGAAAAGAAGTAAACGCGATCGCGCATCTGTCAGCAAGGATGGGAACGACAGAAAAGAAGGGAAACGTTCGGTAAGAACGACATTAAAAGAGGGGAAACTGGAAATTATGGCAGCATCACGGCAAACAGCACACTATGTGCATGGCAATACAGTCAGAAATATACAGCCGGAGAGAAGGACTGATGGCAGGCCGAAGAAAAAAGTAAATAACAGTGTGAGAAGGAACAGAGAACGGGCAAAACATATGAGTGCCGGCTACGTTTTGTTCCTGTGGGCAGCCCTGGCTGCCACTTGTGTCATTTTGGTGTACTATATAGGGCTGCAGTCGGATATTACAAACAGCGTGAAGCATATCTCCACACTGGAAAAGGAACTTAACGCTTTAAAGGTTGCCAATGAAGAAGATTACAGCAGAATTACAAGCGCTGTGGATCTGGAGGAGATCAGAAGGATTGCGATTCAGGAACTGGGTATGCAGTATGCGCAGGAAGGGCAGATAATTTCATTCGCCAGTGAAAACAGTGACTACGTAAAACAGATGGCGGAAATTCCGCAGCAGGAATAAGCAGGTGATTTTTTGGGTGCACATAGAAGAAATTCCGTATTGAAATTTACAATCAAAATGCAGAAAAAGCTGTTGGTGTTGTTTTTATTCATACTGACGGCTTTTGTGGGACTAAGCGCCCGGCTGTTTCTGATCAACAGGGATAACGGGGAAGAGTACAAGAAACAGGTATTGTCGCATCAGGAGTATGACTCCGCGATAATACCTTTTAAGCGTGGGGAAATTGTGGATTCCAACGGCACGGTGCTTGCGGTGAGCAACAAGGTTTACAATGTCATTCTGGACACCAGGCAGCTTCTTCGGAAAGAGGAGTATCTGGAGCCTACCTTAAATGCGCTCAAGCGTTTTTTTGATATTGATCCCGAGCCGGTCAGGGCCTATATAGCCGGACATCCGAATTCCGCCTATTATGTGATGGCGAAGCGGGTGGAGTATGAGAAAAAAACAGCTTTTGAGGAGTTCTGTGACGACGAGGAGCAGGGCACAAATGTCAAGGGTGTATGGTTTGAAAATGAGTATAAGCGGGAGTATCCGAACGGATCTCTCGCCTGTGACCTGATCGGTTTTACGACAGGCGATAATGCGGGCACCTATGGGCTGGAGGAGTATTATAATAATATTTTAAGCGGCACAAACGGCAGGGAGTACGGCTACCTCAACGACGATTCCACGCTGGAGCGAACAACGATCGCGGCGAAGGACGGTAACAATATCCAGCTCAGTCTGGACGCGAACATTCAGACGATCGTAGAGAAGTACCTGAAAGCGTTCAACGAGGAGTATAAGGACAACGCCAGACCTGGCAACGGGGCAGAGAACATCGGCTGTATCATTATGGATCCGAACTCCGGCAGCATTTTAGCTATGGCAAGCTACCCGGTCTTTGACTTAAACGACGTCAGAAACACAGAGAATCTGGTCGGTATGCCGCTTCTTGACAAAGATGGAAAACGTGTCAGGACAGAAGGAGTAGCGGAATATGTGACGCAGGAATCGATTGCGGGGATGGATGACGAGGTCATGTACCAGCACTTAAACGCCCTGTGGAAAAATTTCTGTATTGTGGACGCATATGAGCCGGGTTCGGTGTTCAAGCCGTTTACGGTGGCAGCGGCGCTGGAGAGCGGGTCCATCACAGGCAATGAGACTTACAACTGCGAGGGGTACCTTCATGTGGGCGATTATGATATCAAGTGCCATCAGAACTTCGGCGACGGTCCGCTCACGGTACAGCAGGGCGTGGAGCGCTCCTGCAACGTGGTGCTGATGAACGTGGCGTTTGCGCTTGGCAAGACAGAATTTGTGAATTACCAGCACAGCTTTAACTTCGGATTAAAGACAAATATTGATCTGGCGGGTGAGCCGCGCACGGCGAGCATGATATACCATGAAGATAACATCGGTATGACGGACCTTGCGACCAACTCTTTCGGACAGAGCTTTAACGCCACCATGATACAGGTGATTACAGGTTTCTGCTCGTTAATCAACGGCGGCAATTATTATGCGCCCCATGTGGCGAGCAGGATTACGACGGCAGACGGTGCTACCATAGAAAATATTGAGCCAAGGCTTTTGAAGCAGACTATATCCCGTTCCACCAGTGATAAGATCATCGAATATTGCAACACAGTGGTGAGTGGGGAAAATGGCACAGGGCACACGGCGAGACCCGCAGGTTACATGATAGGCGGAAAGACGGGGACGGCGGAGACGTTGCCCCGAAAGAATAATGAGTATGTGGTTTCCTTTATGGGCTATGCGCCCGCGCATGATCCGCAGGTGGTCATTTATGTGGTGGTGGACAGACCCAATGTAGTATTTCAGGACGATGCCAAGTATGCAACCAAAATTGTGAAAAAGATTCTGACAGAAGTGCTGCCCTACATGAATATCTTTATGACGGAGGAACTGAGCGATACGGAGCGGGAGGAACTGAAGCAGCTACAGATCCAGATCAGGACGCCGCAGGGTGAGGAGCCGGAGGAAGAACTGGACGAGGAAGGCAATCCGATCCCGAAAGCAGAAGGGGAGGGCAGCACGGAAGAGGGTGCGGGCACCGAACCTGCAGAGGGAGAAGAAGGAGCGGAAGGAGCGGAAGGGTCGGAGGAGGAACCGACAGGACCGAATGAGGTGTGGAAGGATTTTCCTCTCGATCCGGATACAGGCTATCTCGTAGATCCGGCTACGGGCGATTATTATGATCCGCAGATCGGTACACGGGTGGGTAGCGGAAAACCCTCCGATGAGGAATCCGGGGAGAAACCCGGTGAAGACACCGGAGATGAGTGGTCGCCCGCCCCGCCGCCGGGAGCAGGTGAAGAATCAGGGGAAACTTAAATAGCGGGAAGTGAGAATAACCTCAGAAAAAGGATAATAGATTATATTAATACCTTTTTGTGAGGTTTCTCTTTGATGGAAGGGATGATGAACCATAAAACCTACCACAGGAGCAAGACAGTGACAGTGTTTTTTCTGTGTGTGCTCGTGCTTTTTGGATTGGCGGGTAGACTTTTTTATCTGATGGTGTTCCAGTCTGAATATTATTCGCAAAAGGCAAGGGAATTGCACGAGAGGGAGCGGAGCATCAAGGCGGCAAGAGGACGCATTATAGACGCAAACGGCAAGATTCTGGCGGATAATAAGACGGTCTGCACGGTCTCCGTGATTCACAGCCAGATTTCGGATGCGGAGGAAGTGATTGCCGTCCTCTCGAAAGAACTGGGGCTGTCGGATGAGTATGTCAGAAAACGGGTGGAGAAATACTCTTCCATCGAGAAGATCAAGAGCAATGTGGAAAAGTCGGTAGGCGACGCCATCAGGGCAAGAGGGCTTGACGGGGTCAAAGTGGATGAAGATTACAAGCGTTATTATCCTTATGATACGCTGGCGTCTAAAGCGCTTGGGTTTACCGGGGGAGATAATCAGGGTATCATAGGACTTGAAGTGATTTATGAGGAATATCTGAAAGGCGAAGCGGGAACGATCTTAACGGTGACCGACGCCAAGGGCGTGGAGCAGGACGAGGAGGGCGAGGAGAGAGTGGAGCCGGTAAGCGGCAGAGATCTCTATGTCAGTCTGGACATCAATATCCAGAGTTACGCCACCCAGCTCGCCATGCAGACCATGGAGACCAAAGAGGCGGACCGGGTGTCCATTCTGGTCATGAATCCCCAGAGCGGGGAGATTCTGGCAATGGTGGATGTGCCGGAATTCGATTTAAATAATCCATACACGCTGCCCGACGGTATGGATGCGCTGGCGTTCTCCGAGAAAAAGCGGCAGGAACTTCTGAACGCCATGTGGAGAAACGGCTGTATCAACGATACTTACGAGCCGGGTTCCACCTTCAAGATCATCACGGCGGCGGCGGGGCTGGAGTCCGGGTCGGTGAAGCCTACGGACACCTTCAACTGTCCCGGTTTTATCATGGTTGAGGATCGCAAAATCCGCTGCCATAAAGTGGGTGGACATGGGGCGGAAGACTTTGTGCAGGGGACAATGAACTCCTGTAATCCCGTCTTTATCACCGTTGGACTCCGCATAGGTGTGGAACGGTATTATTCCTACTTCCGCCAGTTCGGGCTTTTGGACAGGACGGGAATTGACCTGCCGGGCGAGGCGGGGACAATCATGCACAAGATGGAAAACATCGGACCGGTGGAACTTGCCACCATCTCTTTCGGACAGTCCTTCCAGATCACGCCGATTCAGCTTGCTACAACGGCGGCGTCCATTGTCAACGGCGGCAGGCGGATCACCCCTCATTTTGCTGTGCGCGCGGTGACGGCGGATGGGAGCGACAGCCAGTCATTCACCTATCCGGTGCGGGAGCATGTGGTGTCCGATGAGACTTCCGAGACCATGCGGTATATCTTAGAGCAGGTGGTGGCGGAAGGAAGCGGCAAAAACGGTGCGGTGGAAGGATACCGGGTGGGAGGAAAGACGGCGACCAGCCAGACCCTTCCCCGCGGGAGCGGCAAGTATATCGCCTCCTTCTTAGGCTTTGCTCCAGCCGATAATCCGCAGGTTCTGGCGCTGGCGGTCATCCACAATCCACAGGGGACTTACTATGGCGGACAGATTGCAGCCCCGGTGGTGAGGCAGCTTTTTGAGAATATCCTTCCATATTTGGACGAAAAGTAATATAATAGTAGCCGCAGATGAAAAACATAGCACAGTCGCAGCAAAAAAGCGGCGACTGAAGCGGCATTTGTTTTTCATGCGGTACTAACGGGCAAACGTCCGATGAAATCGGACAGAGAGTGCGGGAGCACGGGTTTGCGAGTTTGGATGATATAATTTTGGAGGAAACATGAACAGTGTGATTTTAATTTCGGTTTTGGTATCATTCGGGATCAGTGTGTTTCTGGGGCCTGTGGTGATTCCCTTTCTGCGCAGGCTGAAAGTGGGACAGACGGAGCGGACGGAAGGACCCGAAAGCCATTTGAAAAAAAATGGAACGCCCACCATGGGAGGCATTCTGATACTGATGAGCGTGGTGGTCACCTCCCTTCTCTTTGTGCGGGATTATCCGGGCATTATTCCGGTGCTGTTTCTCACGCTTGGCTTTGGGCTGGTGGGATTTCTGGACGATTATATCAAGGTGGTTCTCAAGCGGTCTATGGGACTTCGGGCGTGGCAGAAATTTGCCATGCAGTTTCTCGTGACGGGCGTGTTCGTCTTTTATCTGCAAAGGTATACGGATGTATCGCTGGCTATGAAGGTGCCCTTTCTCGAAGGTGTTTATCTGGATTTCGGGTGGATGAATATTCCGTTTTTGTTCTTTGTGGTGATTGGGACGGTGAACGGCACAAACTTTACGGACGGTCTGGACGGTCTGGCAAGCTCTGTGACGGTACTTGTTGCGACCTTCTTTACGGTGGTGGCGATCGGTACAGCCAGCGGAATCGAGCCGATTACCTGTGCGGTGGTGGGCGCGCTTTTAGGATTCCTGCTCTTTAACGTGCATCCCGCCAGTGTGTTTATGGGAGATACGGGATCACTTGCCCTTGGCGGTTTTGTGGCGGCCACGGCTATTATGATGCAGATGCCGCTCTTTATTGCGATCGTAGGTTTTATCTATGTAATAGAGGTACTGTCGGTTATGATGCAGGTGACTTATTTCAAGATGACAGGCGGCAAACGCATCTTTAAGATGGCGCCGATCCACCATCACTTTGAGCTGTGCGGGTGGTCGGAGACCAAGGTGGTTGCCGTATTTTCGATTGTGACGGCGTTGTTATGCCTTGTGGCGTTGTTCGGGGTAGGGTGAAAAGGGTTCTTACCGTTCACTGCAAAGGCTGTTTCGAGGAGAACTTCTAAGTTTCGCCCAGGAGAATGCCTAAAATACGACATTCTCCGCATTGATTTGAGATTCCGCAGAGCGGAATTATGGAGGTTGCTATGGATTTACAGGGAAAGAAAGTGCTTGTGGTGGGCTCGGGTTTAAGTGGAATCGGGGCTGTGCAGGCTTTACATCATGCGGGGGCAGTACCTCTTTTGTTTGACGAAAACGAAAAGCTGAAGGTGGAAGAGGTGCAGAGGAAACTACCGTCCGGCGTTAATGTGGAGATTGTGATCGGCACATTGCCGCAAGAGCAGAAGGCTTCGGTGGAACTGGTCGTTTTAAGTCCGGGCGTTCCTACGGATACGGCCTTTGTGGAGGATTTCCGAAAAAGGAATGTGAAGATCTGGGGCGAGATTGAGCTGGCATACGAGATGGGGAAGGGGACGGTGATCGCCATCACAGGGACAAACGGAAAGACTACCACCACTTCTCTGGTGGGGGCGATCATGGCGGCCCACTGCAAGGATGTGGATGTGGTGGGAAATATCGGAAATCCTTATACCATGGCGGCGTTGGATTCCACGGAGGAGACCGTGACGGTGGCGGAGATCAGCAGTTTCCAGTTGGAGACGATTGATCAGTTTAAGCCGGAAGTTTCCGCGATTTTGAATATAACGCCGGATCATCTGAACCGCCATCATACCATGGAAAATTATGCGGCGGCGAAGGAAGCGGTCTGCAGAAATCAGACGAAGAAAGAGACCTGCGTGCTGAACTATGAAAACAGTTACACGTTAGCTTTCGGAGAACGGTGCCCGGCGCGGGTGGTGTGGTTTTCCTCACAGAGAAAACTGGAGGACGGCTTTTATCTGGAAGGGGAAGAAATTTTCCGTGCAGAGAATGGGGTGAGCGAGCGGCTCATGGACATACATGACATGAAACTGGTGGGCGTCTGCAATGTGGAAAACGTGATGGCGGCGATGGCGGTCACGTCCGCCTGCGGTGTGCCGATGGAGGAAATTCTGTCGGTCATCAGGACCTTTGCGCCGGTGGAGCACAGGATAGAGTTTGTGGCGACAAAGCGCGGGGTGGACTATTACAACGATTCCAAGGGAACCAATCCCGACGCGGCAATTCAGGGCATCCGCGCCATGGACCGCCCAACGGTGCTGATTGGTGGCGGCTATGATAAACAGAGTGTATACGACGAGTGGATCGAAGCGTTTGACGGCAAGGTGAAATGCCTGGTGCTGATCGGACAGACAAGGGAAAAGATAGCTGCATGCGCGAGAGAGCACGGGTTTCAGAATATCGTGCTGGCGGATACCTTCGAGGCGGCTTTTGAAGTATGTGTGGAGAAGGCGGAACCGGGGGATGCGGTTTTACTGTCTCCTGCCTGTGCGAGCTGGGGGATGTTCCCGAACTATGAAGTGAGGGGACAGCGGTTTAAGGAACTGGTGAATCAGATGGAGGAGAGTTGTTAGTGGCGCAGAGAAACGCATCCCGTAGAAGACAACAAAAGGGTGAGAGTTTTATGGACTACAGCCTGCTGTTTATCGTGCTCTTTCTTGTGGGCTTCGGTATGGTTATGGTGTTTTCCTCAAGCTCTTACGAGGCGAACTTAAAGCTGGGAGACTCCACCAAATACTTGCGCCAGCAGCTTTTTGCATCCATTCTTGGACTTGTGGCAATGATGGTGGTGGCAAACATTCCTTATCATTTCTGGGAGCGGTTTGCGGTGCCGGCGTATATCGGCTCGGCAGTGCTAATCCTGCTGATTATTCCTTTCGGCCACAGCTCCGGCGGCGCGACACGCTGGCTGTACATAGGTCCGCTCTCCCTGCAGGTGGCGGAGGTGGCTAAGCTTGGCATGATCCTGTTTTTGTCCAGCCTGATATGCAAGATGGGAAAGAGAATACGGACCAACAAAGGTTTTATGCTTGTATTGGCGATACCATTGCCGATTGCGCTGATGATCTGGCAGATTACCAATAACCTGAGTTCAGCGATTATCGTGATGGCAATCGCGGTTCTGATGCTTTTTGTGTCCTGCCCGGATTATAAACGGTTCTTTTTTCTGGGGGTGATTACGCTGGCGGTGGCGGCGGCTGCGGTTTTCTATGTGGTACAGACGGCGCAGGCCCATGTGGATGATCTGGATTTCCGCGGAGCCCGCGTGCTGGCATGGCTTGACCCGGAGGCGTACTCCAGCGATACTGGTTTCCAGACGCTGCAGGCGCTCTATGCGATCGGAAGCGGCGGTGTGCTCGGCAAGGGACTGGGACAGAGTATGCAGAAGAGAGGTTTTCTGCCGGAGGCGCAGAATGACATGATTTTTTCCATTATCTGCGAGGAACTGGGGCTTTTTGGTGGAATTGCCGTTATTATTATGTTCCTCATGCTGATCTGGCGTCTGATGATCATTGCCAACAATGCGTCGGATCTTTATGGTGCGCTTCTGGTGGTGGGTGTGATGGGTCACATTGCCGTTCAGGTTATTCTGAATATCGCCGTGGTCACCAACACGATTCCCAATACCGGTATCTCCCTGCCTTTCATCAGTTACGGAGGGTCTTCCGTCATGTTCCTGCTGATTGAAATAGGGATTACTTTGAGCGTGGCCAAAGGGATAAGGTTAAAAGATTTGTAAGGACAAGATAATTTTTTGTCGAAAATCCATATAGATAGAATAGGTCATAAATAGAAACAGAGGTAAGTTTATGGACGCTGTTCGTATCTATGGTGGAAACTGTCTCTCGGGACAGACGAAGATACAAGGGTCAAAAAATGCCTCGCTGCCGATTCTGGCGGCGACACTTTTGATAGACGGTACCTGTGAGATTGAAAACTGCCCGGATATTTCGGATGTATACCATATGCTGCGGCTATTGGAAAGTCTGGGATGCCGGGTCTGCAGAAAGGCGGACGTGATCCGCATTGACACCTGTGGTGTGGCCGAGTGCGATATGCCTGCCGATTCCGTGGGGGTAATGCGCTCCTCAATTATGCTTCTGGGGGCACTGCTTGCCCGCATGGGTGAGGTCGCCATGGAGTATCCGGGAGGCTGCGTGATCGGGAAAAGGCCCATCGACCAGCATTTGCGTGCGTTGCGGCGCATGGGCGTGGAGATTATGGAAGGGCCGGAGGAGTTCTGCGCCAGAGCAGAACGGCTTCACGGCGCGGTGCATAAACTGCCCTTCGTCAGCGTGGGCGTGACGGAAAATCTGATTCTGGCGGCAGTTCTGGCGGAGGGGGAGACGGTGATCTATCCGGCGGCCAGAGAACCGGAGATACAGGCGTTGTGTGAGTTTCTGTTAAGCGCCGGTGGCAGGATAAGCGGCGTGGGGACAGACCGGTTGGTGATTGAGGGCGTGAAAAAGCTTCATCCCGTGCGTTTCCGTGTACCAGCGGACCGGATTGTCGCTGGAACATGGCTTGCCGCCTGCCTGTGTGCGGGAGGTCGTGTCTTCCTGGAGGATGCGCCCTGCGGACAGATGGAGAGCGTACTTGCCTGTGCGGAGAATCTGGGGGCACACCTGTGCAGAATGCCGGAGGGGGTGCTTGTGGAAGGGCGTGCCTGTAAAGGGCTTAGGGAGAACCTGGTGACGGCGGTATATCCGGGATTCCCCACGGATCTGCAGTCTCTTTTCATGGTGGCAATCGCCTTTTCGGGACATGACGGATGGATCGAGGAAACCGTTTTTGAAAACCGGTTCCGGATTGTCCCCGAGCTGCAGAAAATGGGGGCGGATATCCGGGTGGAAGGAAACTGCGCCTGTATCCGGGGTGGAAGGAAACTATGCAACACCATCGTGGAGGCGAAGGAGCTTCGCGGTGGAGCGGCTCTTGTTGTGGCGGCGCTGGCGGCGGAGGGTACAGGTATCGTGACAAACCGCCATTTTATTGACAGAGGTTATGAGGACATCGCACGGAGCCTGCGGGATCTGGGAGCAGAGATAGAACTGGCATAACAATGCGAAAAGTACTTCTAAAGACGTCCCGCCATAGGACGGGACGCCAAGAAGCACTAAGTTTCGCATGAGAGAATGCCAAAAGGCGGCATTCTCTGCGCTGAGAGGCGCCGAAAAGAGACATTCTCTGTGTGGAGAGGTATCGAAAAACGGCACTCTCCGTACTACGGGAAAATGAGGTTTGCAGATGAGCGATAAGAAAACTGTAAAAAAGAAAAAGAAGACGAATCCGAATCTGCGGCTGATTAAAAATGGGGATACGGAAGAGCCGAAAAAGAAGAAACGGAGGATCAGAAAGCGTGAGGAAAAACCGGAAAAAATCCGTTTTGGCAAGACGAAGCGTGTCGGAATTTTATTGACGGTCTTTCTTTCCCTTTTTCTGATTCTCGGCGGAGCCTATTTCTATATTATCAATAATTATAAAGTGACGACGGTTCATGTGGATGGCAGCATCCACTACACGAACGAAGAGATTATGGAGATGGTGATGGGGGGCAGGTTTGGGGACAATTCCCTGTTTTTGTCCTTGAAGTACCGGGATAAAGGAATAGAGGGGGTTCCCTTTATAGAGACGATGGATGTGGCGATCGAGGCGAAGGACACAATCCGGATTACGGTGTACGAGAAAGCGCTGGCGGGTTATGTCAGATATCTGGGGCGTTACGTGTATTTTGACAAGGATGGTATCGTGGTGGAGACATCCATGGAGGAAACTGCCGGGATTCCACAGGTGACGGGGCTTTCCTTTGACCATGTGATTCTGCATGAGCCCCTGCCGGTGGACAAGCCGGAGCTGTTCGACGAGATCTTGAATATTACCCAACAGCTCGCGAAGTATTCTCTCACGGCGGACCGGATCTACTTTGACAGTGTTTACAATGTGACGTTGTATTTTGGCGATGCAAAAATTGCGTTGGGGGAAAACAAATATATTGATGAAAAAATTATGAAACTGCAGTATATTCTGCCGGATCTGTTGGGAAAAAGTGGTACTTTAGATATGCGTGAATACAGCGAGGACGCGAAAACATACAGCTTTGAGCAGGAGTGACGGCAGATCGTTTTGGAAAATTCAGTGCGTAATGCCGGCCCGTGCCAAATTTTGCAAATAAGTATGGTTATTTGGCGAAAATTGTGACAATTGATGCACACAAAATGCCATAATACAGGCATTTGGGCGTTGGCTTCGGCAACATGCGGCAAGTGCATGGTGCGGGATGGATATAACAAAATTGGTGCAAACAAGACAAAAAGAAAAAAATGGGTTGCGAAGTTCGTAAAATAATTATATGATAAAGTATATGAGTGCTTTCGGAGTATGTGAAAGTAAAAGGAGGAATCACCTTGCTTGAGATTAAGTCGAATGAAGCGGAGTCTGCGGCGAAGATTATCGTGGTCGGTGTCGGCGGTGCGGGAAACAACGCTGTAAATAGAATGATAGATGAAGAGATAGACGGTGTAGAGTTTATTGGTATCAATACGGATAAACAGGCTTTACAACTGTGCAGGGCGACCAGGCTGTTGCAGATTGGTGAAAAGCTTACCAAGGGTCTTGGTGCGGGCGCGAAGCCGGAGATCGGTGAGAAGGCGGCTGAGGAGAGTTCCGAGGAAGTGGCGCAGGCTTTAAAGGGAGCGGACATGGTGTTTGTCACCTGCGGTATGGGCGGCGGCACAGGAACGGGAGCGGCTCCCGTAGTGGCGAAGCTTGCGAAGGATATGGGCATACTGACTGTCGGTGTGGTGACGAAGCCGTTCCGTTTTGAGGCGAAGGCGCGCATGACCAATGCGCTTGCCGGGATTGAAAAGATCAAAGACAATGTAGATACGCTGATTGTGATTCCAAACGACAAGCTTCTTGAGATTGTGGACAGGCGTACCACTATGCCGGAGGCGCTTAAGAAAGCGGATGAGGTGTTGCAGCAGGCGGTACAGGGCATTACGGATCTGATCAATATGCCGGCGATTATCAATCTGGATTTCGCGGATGTACAGACCGTTATGAAGGACAAGGGTATCGCCCATATCGGCATCGGCAGCGGGAAGGGCGACGACAAGGCGGCGGAGGCGGCCAAGATGGCAGTGGAAAGCCCGCTGCTTGAGACGACCATCACCGGAGCGACCCATGTGATTATCAATGTGTCTGGTGATATTTCCCTTGCGGATGCATCCGACGCTTCCGATTATGTGAGAAATCTCACGGGTGACGAGGTGAATATCATCTTCGGTGCGATGTATGATTCCAGCATGACAGACACCTGTAATGTCACCATTATCGCTACAGGTATTGAGGAGAAGGCTGGCAGACAGGGCGCAGGTCTCGGTTTTAAGAGCGGATACATAACACCCACTTCCCTGCAGGGAAAGAGCACAGTGGGAACAGGCGCGGGTCTTAGTGCGTTTGCGGCGGCGAATATGGGGCTGAAGCAGCCGATGGCACAGGGCGGACAGCCTAAGGCGCAGGCAGGGCTTAAGCCGATCGGGATTCAGAAAACCAATGATATTAAGAGCTCCGTGGAGGAGAAATCACTGGATATCCCGAGTTTCTTGAGAAAGTAGGTAATTTTAGTATGGGCCGGGGCATTTGCTGCTGAGGCCGCAGATATATGATTCGGAACGGTGAAGGTACGGAGCGGTTTCGACAATAGAATGATATGAAAATATGGAAAGATGTGAAATACCACAGGAGAATATCCTGTGGTATTTTGTTTTACTTTGTTGCTATCTGTCTGGAAAAATAGGGGAAATGCTCCTTGATTGTGACAGAATATGCAGACCGTATTTCCTATAATGAAAAGGAATTACGGAGGTGGAATGTGTATTACAAATTATATATTGACAGTGTTTTCATCCTGCAGATGACGACTGATCTGTATCTGCTGTCCCTCGCCGGACAAATTATGCGGCGTACTGCCACGCGCCGGAAAATCTGGCTGGGGGCCGTAGCGGGAGCCGGGATGAGCTGCCTGTTTCTGGTGCTGCCGGTCTTTACGGTAGGAGGCAGACTTTTGCTCAGTTCCATACCTGTCAGTATGTGTATGATGTGCCTCACTTATCAGATATACGGTGTACGCAGTCTTCTAAAAGCGTCTCTGCTGATGGCTGCCGCCGGCTTTTTTTTAGGCGGTGGTATGATATGGATTCTGAATCGTCTGAGAGTCATTGTGAAGGGGAGAGGAGGTCTTTTCTTAACCCTGATGGCGGGCGCACTGTCCTATCTGGTGCTGCGAGCCGCTTTACAATGGTTGCTTAGGCGGCGGGAGGACAGTCTGCGGACGGTGCGTGTCTATGTGCCGTCATTGAGACAGGAGATCCGAATCAAAGCTCTGGTGGATACGGGAAATCATCTGTCAGATCCCATAAGCGGCGCACCGGTGAGCGTAATCAGCGGGAAAATCGCACGCTGTATGGAGTCCTGCCTGTCACGGGAGAAATTTCATGCGGTTCCCTACAGGAGTGTGGGGAAACAGGACGGTATTCTCTCTGCCTACGAACTGCCGGAAATGCTGATAGAGGAAGCGGGAGGGACGCTCAAAAGAAAACATGTCATAGTTGCGGTTTGTGATACGGGAATATCGGAGGACAGTGATTACCAGATGATATTACACCCCGGGCTATTAGAAAACTAGGAGGAAAAAAGATGGTTTTGAAAGTGGCAATTCCCGGTAAGATTCAGTTTAAGATGGTACACAGGGACCAGAAATTTCTGATGACCAGACAGGGGGACATTCATTACATAGGAGGGGCAGAGGTACTGCCGCCGCCACTCGAGAGCGAAAGGGAAAATGAGATCATAAGCGATCTGGGAACGGAATATGAGGATGAGGCAAAATCAATTCTGATAGAACATAATTTAAGACTGGTGGTGTACATTGCGAAAAAGTTCGATAATACGGGAGTGGGTGTGGAGGATCTGATTTCCATCGGAACCATCGGGCTGATCAAGTCCATCAACACCTTTAATCCGGGGAAAAACATTAAGCTGGCAACCTACGCTTCACGCTGTATTGAGAATGAAATTCTGATGTACCTGAGAAGGAATAACAAGCATAGAATGGAGGTTTCCATCGACGAGCCCCTAAATGTGGACTGGGACGGCAATGAACTTCTGCTCTCGGATATTCTGGGAACGGATGAGGACGTGATTTATAAGAATCTGGAAGATGAAGTGGAGAGAAAACTTCTGATTCGGGCGATTGCCAAACTTTCCGAGCGGGAACAGACGATCATCCGACTGCGCTTCGGGATTGGGAACGCAGAGGGGAAGGAACTGACACAGAAGGAGGTGGCGGAACTGCTCGGCATTTCCCAGTCTTATATTTCCAGACTGGAGAAAAAGATTATGCGGCGGTTGAAAAAGGAGATGAGCAAAGACAACTGATGTGAGGGTGCGCAGAATTGATCGGAGATTTGTTTGCCTTTTGTCTCTGGTGCGTGTATAATAAAAAGGGATATATTTATCCAGTGCAGATCGAAGTATTACTGCGAAAATGTGAGGGTAGGATTCTGAGAGTTGGTGTTACATAGTTAGTGTGGGGGACAAATGAAAAAAATAATCTTGATTGTCGACGACGACAGACTGACGCTGTCGACAGCACAGAAGCTGCTAGAGGGAGAGTACAAGGTAATAGCCGTAAATTCGGGAAAGCAGGCCTTTAAATATCTGGAGAGGCATACGCCGGATCTGATTCTTCTGGATATCAATATGCCGGGGATCGATGGCTTTGAAGTGATGGCAACACTGCAGAAAGATGCGCACTGGAAGAAGATTCCTGTCATCTTCCTGACGGCTGACCGCAGCGCGGAGACGGAGATCAAATGCTTCCGTGTGGGGGCGTGCGATTATATTGCCAAGCCGTTTGAACCGAATATTATGCTGAGCCGGATCAGAAGCACTGTTGAGCTGGACGGGTACCGGAAGGACCTGCAGCGCAGACTGGATGAAAAGACGAAGGAGATGGAGCGCATCACGATTCAGGCGATTATGACGGTTGCCAATACAGTGGATGCGAAGGACGACTATACAAAAGGGCACTCTATGCGGGTGGCGGCGTACTCCGAACTTCTGGCGCAGCGTCTGGGCTGGTCCGAGGAAGAGATTCAGAATATTTATTATGTGGCGATGCTGCATGATGTGGGAAAGATTGGCGTGCCTGACGCCGTGCTCAACAAACCTTTTAAGCTGACAGATGTGGAATTTCGCCTTATCAAGGGGCATACCCTTGTTGGCGCTGAGATTTTAAATGATTTCAAGATGTTTCCCAATGTCAATGTGGGAGCCAAATATCACCATGAACGCTATGACGGAAAAGGATACCCGGAAGGATTAAAGGGAGAATCGATTCCGCTGGTTGCCAGGGTAATCGGTCTGGTGGATTCATATGATGCCATGACCAGTAACCGTGTATACCGCAGGCGTCTGAATGATGATGTGGTAATGAAGGAACTGGAAAACGGAAAAGGAACCCAGTGGGATCCGGATCTGGTGGACATTTTCGTTGATCTGATTAAAGAAGGCGCTTTGGAAAAAATGTGGATGCCGGAGGAGGATCTGGCGACACCGATTTTCGACAGTGGCAAGATCGTGGGTATCTCCACGGGCAACGAGAATATACGGGAATCACCGGTTGATTATCTGACGGGGCTTCTGAGCAGGCAGAAGGGTGAATATGACATTTCCTTAAGTCTGCGTGCAGAGGGCGGCAGCCTGATGCTGATTGATCTTGATCATTTCCAGCAGATCAATGACACACATGGCCATCTAATGGGAGACTACGCCTTGAAAACGGTAGCTGATGTGCTGTTGGATGTATGTGGCAATGAGATTGTCTGCAGAACCGGCGGGGATGAATTTTTGTATTATCTGCCGGGCATAACAGATGAGGAAGCTATTACGCAGAAGGTGGAAGAACTGCTGGATCTTTTCCGGAAAAAGAGGGAGGATGTAGAGGTACTCCGGGATGCGGAGCTCTCAATCGGTATTAGTATTTCCGGGACAGATGGAAGAGAGTTTGAGGAGCTTTACAGGAGAGCGGATAAAGCGCTTTATCTTGTGAAACAGAGCCGGGGAAAACATTACGGTTTCTTCCAGAAATCCGGTATTTTACGGACGCCGGAGCAGTCTCAGAACGATCTGGATAAGATTATCGATGCCATCAAAAATCGGGAGACTTACAAGGGTGCCTTCCAGGTGAACTATGATGAGTTCAATCATGTGTATGATTTTGTGAAACATATGTCGGCGCGCAGCAAGAAGGAGACGCAGCTTCTGCTCTTTACCCTGTTTTCTTCTAATGGCAGCGAGGTCAAGCTGGAGCGCATGGAGACCGCCATGCAGTGTATGGAGCAGGCGATCTGCAAATCCCTGCGCGGTGTGGACGTGGGCGCAAGGTACAGCAGCTCCCAGTTTCTGGTGATTCTTTTAGGTACGGAGCGGGAGAATGTGCGTGTGGTGACAGACCGTATCGTACAGAATTATTTCAAACTTTATGGAGAAAAGGATATCACGCTGACTTATGATATTGCGAAGTTTGGGTGAGGACCGGTGTGAAAGGGGATAGAAGAGAGAAATATGGTTTCTCCTCCTATCCCCTCGGCATTTAGCGGCTTAGCTGAATGTATTTGTAGCCAGCCAGTTTTCGACCGCTTTTTTCCATAATTTTGGCACGTCGTCAATCGTTATGCTGCCGATTAAAATTTTGATTCCATAAAATCTTCCCATTATATATTGCCTCCTTCCTCGGCAAGGGAGCTGATTGCTTCTCCCATATCCGCGATAGCGCCGTCATGTACGCCAAGTTCTGCCGTCAGGGCAGCTACCTGTTCCCGCAGCAGTTCGACCTCTGTCTTTTCGCGGAGATAGAAATGACACTTGACAAATTCGTTTTCGCGGAAAGAATATTCACTGTCAACGACAAGGTTCTCTTTCTGGTCGAGTAGATCGCCGTTTTCTAATACAAGACGGACGCGTTTTAAGTTACTTTCCGTGAGGTGGTTCCACATGGACGAGTACCGGGCAGGCTCCACCATAATGTCAAATAAGGTAGATCCATTGGACACGGGTATTTCCGTGTTGTCTGATAAGATAAGTTTAAACATAAGTATTTCCTCCTTTTTTATAAGTGGTATTTGATGATCTGGCTCATGAAACGGGTATCCATTCTATTGTCAGATCTATTGTTGCATTGGAACTGGTATATCTGCATATGGCAACGAAATCATAATTTTCGGATCCGATAAAGGTGTGGGATGAGGAATCCAGTAAAAGGGTATTTGAAACATTACCACCAATGAGCCCATCAAAAATATCATTACCGTAATCCGTAAAATACCTGCACTTCCAATGAGAAGCGATGTTCATGGCGGATGCGACAGAAGATGACACCTTTATTCTTTTTCCGTAGGTTTTTAGAAATATACAACGGTATTGTCCGACAGTAATATTGGGGAGAACTATTTTATTCCCCGCAGGTGGCGAGGAATTAGGGATAGCCCCCACACTTACGGCATAGAGGCCGTCATAACCGCTGTCCGGATAAACCGTCTGCACATGCGCGTTCGGCGTAACGGATTTTGACTGTGTCCGGAAGGTTGTTTTCAGTTTCCCTATATTTGCTGCCATTGTTGAGAATGCCGCATCAGCCGCCGTGGCAATGCCTTTTGCAGTGATGGCACTGGCGACTGCTGATTTGCCATCACTGACAGATTTTTTTAGGGTATCAACCTCGGTTTTTGTAGCATAAGTAGCTGCAATGTCTTTTCCGTTTTTATCATTGACGGCCTTTGTCGCAGACGTGGCGTTGCCGGAAAACGATGCGGCAGAGACTGTCCCTGGAAAGGAAGAATTGCCGCTTTCATCTAACAGGGTAACGGATTTTGTCACACCGTTTGTCCCTGCATTTACGGTGGATCTGTCAGTGTATTGCAACAGACGTTTATTCTGGTAGACACCGTCCGTGAAATAACCGTTTGTGGAGTTGAGCTTATCGAGCATGGTATAGGAACCGGCAGCAGCGGCGGAGCTGATGATGGCATGTCCTTGATTTCCGGCAAGATAGGTATTTGTGCTCTTGGAGCTGGTGAGGGAGCCGGACATCGTGTCACCTGTTTTTCTGACAAACTGTGACTGGAGGTCGGGTGTATCTTCGCGGTCTGCCAATTCGTTTACCCTTGTTGTGAGCGCCGAAATGAGATTCCGGATGTCGCCATGGGAAGCCAGCGAAATGTTATGGTCGGATATTCCTTTCTGGGCGTAGGCGGTGGTGGCGATCTGTGTGGTACTGGTTCCCGACGGAGCGGTAGGCGCCTGCGGGGTACCGGTCAGTACAGGACTTGAGATGTCGGCTTTTAAGCGAAGGGCTTCCAACTGCGCGGCCGATACAGGTTTATCGGCGTCGGATGTATTGTCGACATATGCAAGACCCAACTCTTCCTTTGTCAGATTGTGCGGATTGCTGGTGTCAGTCATATGTGTCGCCAGCGTATCGTTCACGGTCTTTACGGAGTTAGGGGTGGCGGCATCAGCAGTGGAATCGCTCTGGACGGAGTCAACGAGCTTTACGATTCCTTTGCTGTTCAGGTCGGCATCGTACAGCTCGTGCCGCGGGATTCTGGCCTGGTCGTCCAGGGACGGTATACCGCCCGGCTGGTCCTTTTCCTTTTTGAACACCAGATCTTTTTTCAGACCATCCAGTTCCAGAAGAATATCAAGAATATTCTTGTAGGTGTCTGTGGAAGTCAGATTTTCATCATTGTGTACAGCTTTGCTGACAATGATGTTAAAACGGCTGGAAGTGTACTGCTTTCCGGTGGTATCGCCTAAGACGAGTTCACAATTTACGGTGCCGGGGACAGCAGAGAGCTGCCTGGAAATTTGAATGACGACCTGGTTATCCTGTATGCTGCACCACTCGTCGGTGTTGACCTGCTTCCCGTCGGGCTTTATCGCTTTCAAAAAGACGGTTGTGTTTTCGGGTATCTTGAACCGTTTACCGTCATTCGTAAGACCGATGGAGATAACCCGTCCGGTATCATACTGAGGCACAGGCAGATTGATAATGCCGGTGTCGTTGTAGAAACCGAGGGTAATATCTTTGCTTAATAGTTCCATGAAAATTTCCTCCTTCAAATAAAATGGGAGCAGAGGTGTTATGCTTTCTGCTCTAAGTCTGTCATGCGCTGTTTTAATTTTTCGATTTCTTCGTGCTGTTCCTGGATCAATTTCAACGCCGCGGGGAATAAAATATTGATTTCCCACATTTCAGGATCACCATTTGCATCTAAATTACATGCCAGCGGGTATTTCCTGTATACGTCTTCTGCGATCAGCCCGACGATATCTCTCTGATACCGGAGGTCCTGTGGCGAAAGATACTTATCTTTATATCGGAAGGACACAATATCTAAATCGTACAGTTTTCCGGGTGACAGATCGGCCGGTATATCTGTGGTGATATCGGTTTTATATCTTTGAGAAGAGGAGGACGAACGTTTAAAGCAGCCGTCTGAGTTGATATATACGTTGGGAGATTCGGAAGAAGTAGAGTGAAATACGGCAGAATGAGATAGATTATCATTATCAATGCTGAAGTTTTCTGCATAAATATGTTTCGTATACGTGTTGATCATCATTCCTTTTCTGTCGTTTATTCGTGTTCCGTGTATTGTACTGCTCAGTGTATTGTCTGAATTGTATATTTCGATTTTTCCGATCTGTACACTGTCAAAATATCTCCCGCCAATACTCCGGCCGTTACTGTAAATTTTTTCTATGCTTACGCTGCGTACCTTCGCTTTGAAACCAGCCTGGAGATATTCTTGTATGTCTTCGTTATTCAGGACATTGTTCAGATCATATAAATTGTCATATGATACATCCAGATATAATACATTCTCTCCATCAAAATACATGGCGTCTGCCGATTCTGTACGGCCGCTGACGCCATATCCTCTTATGATATATTGATCAGATTTTCCGAACATTGCGGCTGCACCGCCGTCCTCGTCATCGGCGGATACCATTTCTATATAATAACTATGTTTCCAGCTCATATTGAAATAGTCGATATTTGCTGCATTATACATGTAAATCCGGATCCATTGACCCTCCATAATATTGCACAATGTCGTATAATCATCTCCTACATAATTTAAGTAGGCGTCAGATATCCAGTCTTCGGATTTAAAGTATAGCCCGTTGCTTTTTGCAACAAATGAGTCTTTGATGGAAATTCCTTCCTCACCTATATACATACCGTTTTTCGATGCTATGGATGAATTCGTTTTATAAAAACCATTCTGATTGAAATTCCAGCCTGCAATGTTCCCGCTTTGTGTTGCGGTTAAGGTGGTTGCAACGACATCTCCGGCAAACGATCCTCCACCGTCTATTTCCAGGTCTGTCCCGTTCCATTTTATTTTCCCTCCGCCCAGACTGAACCGTCCATCTGTCAGGCTGATGATAGATCCTTTTGTATTTTCAAGGGGACTGGCAGAGGTACCGTTATAGTTATTCGAAGTGATTGCGCCAGTGTTGACGGAGGAGCCGTCTATGGATGTTTTCCCCTTTGCCCCTTTTATGACTAAGCCTCTGTTTTTGTCATATGTCAGTGCGCCGCCCGCAAAATCAACAGAGCCGTCCTCCAGATTCAGCATGCTGCCTTCTGATCCGGCAATGTAATTCAGGGATTTAACCACATCGGTAAGACATGCGCCGTTTACCTTCACTTCCCCGGATGTCAGGCTGTCAAAAATCCCGCTGTGCGCAATCAGTTTTCCGAAATTTCCTTTATTGGTCCTGATGCTGTCCAGGATCACGTCGGCTATCTGCGTGCCGAAGGTCTCTGATTTCAGCAGGGCGTTCAGCATATTGTTGGCAATCTGGATATCCGCATCGTTTTTGCCGTAGGTTCCGCCGCTGCCGGACGAAGAGCCGGAGGAAGGGTGGGAGCCGGAAGCGCCTTCTCCGAAGAGAAACGCCAGATCGTTGACATCTGACAGGGATCTCGTCATGGTGGAAAATTCCACGGAGATATCCCCGGTGGTTTGAAGCGGGTTTGATTCGATGGATATGAGTCGTAGTGTCTCGGAATCATCGCGGAACAGATCCGGCTGCAGCCGGATGAAATTGCCGATGACGAAGTCTTCCCACAGCGGTGCAAATTCTTCCAACGCGAAGAGATTATCGATGGTGGTGTGGAAGGCATACTGTGGGTGGGATGCAATGTCCAGATGAGACTTTGCGTCCTGGTAAAGGGTTTCTGCCACGTCGACCATGGTCAGGATATCGTCCAGATTTGTGGTCACGATATTTTTACTGCTGTAATCTGCCTCGTTGATGAGCAGGCAAAAAAGTTTCAGATTCTCTGTGTTGAAATTGTTTTGCGGCAGAACAGAGGCGGAGAGGGCATCCCTTTCCGTATTGACAGATGCAAGGTGTTCCTGCAGGGAAGCGATTTCTTCCTGCCTTTCGGAAATGGCAGCCTCGCACAGCCGGATGATACCTTTGCAGGATGTGCCGGTTATGGCGTTAGGGCGGGAGTCAAAGTCCATATAGTCGAGATAACTGTTCAGTGTGTCCTTAAATGCGCTAATTGTAGTAAACTGCGCTTTCTGGCTGGCGGTCAGCCTTTCCCATCCGGCTTCGTCGGGGGTCTGGTAGGATGTGGGATTTTCTTTCGTGCCGCTTTTGATGAAGCCGTCCCGGTATAAAAGACTGACGCATTCCATCCAGGCTTTCCTTTTTGCTTTTAGTTCCTCCAGGCCGTACAGTTCAAATTTATACAGAAAGGCGGTTACCGGCTTTACCATGGCGGGATTTCCGGCGTAGGCGGGGTTCCCGTTTTCACACACAATATAGCGGCCATTTTCATCCCGCTCAAGATTGCCGTTTTTGTCTGTCGCATACCAGATTTTCATGGCCTCCAGGACGGAAGGAATGATCTGGTATTTGTAAGCGTAGTAATCGTGCCAGTACATGGTGGTCCGCAGATGCGCCTCGTCCAGCGCCGTATCCGGGGAGGGATAGAGACCAGGATAGTCGTTTTTGTAAAGGGTGGTCAGGGCGGCCAGTGCCTTCTCGTAGGCATTTAAGGAGAGGTACAGTTCATCTGCCTTGTAGGTTTTGTAGTCGATGCTGCAGCCGTCGTCTGGCAGGCGGTTCTGCAGTTCGCTGATGGCAAGCAGGGTCTGGTTATATTCCTTTGTCAGGGCAATGTAATCTGGACGCAGGTCTTCCCGCTTTTTGTTCCATGCGGCATACTGGTCATGGAAACTTTCGGTGACGTACTTATAATCCCCGTATTCATTGCGGGTGGCGGCGAAGTAATCCAGATTGTAAAGATAAGGATCGCCGAAGTTGACGTATTCGATGCCAAGACCGCTGCCGCTTTCGCAGGAAGGGCGGTATCTCGTGATCAGGGCGGCATCTGCGGTGGATTCTACCTGAATCCGGCTGGCCAGATTGCGCAGGCCGATGCAGATGCCGGTATCCTTTCCGATGTTCGGATAGGAGCGGAAGCTGACCCTGCGTTTTCTGCGGTCAAAGAAAAAAAGAATTTTTGCCGTTGGAGCGACTTCGCTCATGAGGAAGGAATAGATATCTTTTCCGTCCACGCTGAACTGATATTTTCTGGCGCAGGCGTCTGCCTCCGCGGTTTTTAAGCTGTCGTCCACTGTCCATCCGGTTTCCTGCAAAGCCAGGTGCAGAAGGGAAAGGCCGGGATGTTCAAAGTTTGCAAGGCTGATATATTCTTTCGGGAGGCCCGTGTAAGCGTCCAGATTATCGTCCGCCAGATATTCCTGACTTTCGCCGGTGCCGTTATTGATATAAAAACTGCGGAGAAATTTCTGCTGCAGCTCGCATTCCGCCGTGTGGGCCGTGACGCTTTTGGTTTCCTGTATGCCGTCGCCTGTGACTACAGGCTCTGCGTCGATCAGAAAAAGAGCGTTGGCGGTGTCGCTCTCCAGCAGGAGATACATATTTTTGGAGAGGGATTCGTAAAAATCAGAGGGTGAGAATTTGTTGTTTTCATCCACGTATTTGCTGACTTCAAAAGTAAGTTCCCACATATCGGTCAGCGTTTTTTTCATTTTACAGGTTTCCTCCTTGAGACCGTTCGGTCTGCCGAGTATGTCGCCTGTAGGTTTTGCCAGATAAATCATAAACATCCTGCCTTTCTGGGAAATTCAAAGATAAAGGTAACTTCGCAGTTCCCGGTGATCTGAATGTTGTTTGTCCCACGGATCAGCCGGAACCAGTAGAGCGATTCCATATGGCTGTCGGTGGATGAGACATAGCTGGAATACTGTGTCGTCCAGCCCACTTCATGAAACGGCACGAGACGGCTTGCGCAGTTTACGTCAAGCAGCTTCATCTGCGCGCAGTCAATCAGGAGCGTGCGCTTTCCCCGGCTGTCAGCAGAGACAGTCACAGGGATGGAAAGTGTCACGGATTTCTGGTCGCTCCTATTTTCGATCACAATCGAATCAGCGTTTTGGGCGGATAAAAGGATCTGCGGGTAGAAGACGCCGTTTACCGTGTCGGCAAGGTTGTCTATGGCAAAGCGCTCCTCGCCGGTAACGGCAAATCTCTTTTCTGTGGGATCGGTAAATCCAAAAGGGGAGTTGGTCTGGAAGACCAGCTTTTTGGCGTGATGTTCCAGAAATACCTTGTCTTCAATCTCTGTGCAGACGGCGTAATAGTGGAGCGACGGGACAGCGCTGTCGTTAAAGTACAGCGGCCTTGGAACGGTGGAGCCTGTAAGCCAGCGGTTGACGGCCATGGATTCCAGCCTGGTAAAAGGCGTCTCATCCCGCTTGACCACATAGAAGGAAAATTCGATGTTACCATCAAAGTTTACGCCGTAATTGTTAGTCTTTAAGCGCACGTGGTTGATGCTGCCGCTTTCGATTGTCCTTCGCAGACCGCTCGTGGAAATGTTTGCGCTCTCGTCGATCCAGCATATCATCAGATTGTAGGAATCGCTGCTCTGGCTGTCAAAGATAAAAGAATCTGCATCTAAAAATGACATGTATGTGTTGCCTCCTTTCCGGGGAGGGAGGGCAGGAAAAAGATTCCTGCACCCCTCCGCATCATTGTGTCAGTGTAAGGCGTATCCGATCTTTTTCAGATCGCCATACTGTTTCTGTGTGGTGTACCGATAGGATTTCTCCAGAATCTCCTGCAGACCGGGAAGCGCATCCCTGTCCACATTGCCGTCCACACGCAGCAGTGCATCGTAGTGGTTGACGATTCCTACAGATTCCTGGTCGGATGACGGTAACCTGTCCAGGGTTCCAGCAGAATCAGGAAGGTTTCTGAGAGCTGGGGAGATGCCGGCATCCGGCAGACTGGTCAGGAAGGTGTCCATCCGTTCCCCGGCAAGCCGGTAGAAGTCGGTGACTTTCTGCATGGTTTCCTCCACCGTGTCAGTGGAGGTGCGGTACAGCTCTTTGGCCTCCTCGATTACTTCCTTCTGGGATTCCAGGGTTTCCTGTACGGTTTTTGTGGAGTCATCCAGCGCTTCTTCCAGTGTCTTCGCGTAATCGTCCAGGGCATCTATACTGATGGAATACTCATGTTCCATCCTGGCATTTTCCCGTTCTTCCTCCGCCTGTGCAAGATCTGCTTCCAGCTTTGCTTTTCTGGCCTTTGCCTGCGCCGTGTCAATCTCACTTAAGGCGGCAAGCTCCGCCCGCAGGGAGTCAATGTTTTTGTTTTTCTCCTTTAAGCTTCTGTCATAGTCATAGTAGGATTTCTTGGCCTGCAGGGCTTCCTTTCTGGCAGAGATGATATCCTTCCAGCCTGATACTTCCTCCTCCTGCGCCTGCCGCATCAGATCCACGATGGCGTTTTCCAGGGAGGCGGCGTCGGAGAGGGTGTCGTAGTAGTTCTGTGAAGCCTCGGCAAGGGCTTCCTGATAGGTAGTATCCGAGGCATAGGTGTCCCGGCTTTCCTGGATTTTTTTGGTAAGTTCCAGATATTCCTCCGCCTTGTTCTGGGCGTTTTCCAGCTGGGATACCAGCAGGGCGGCTTTGGCCGTTCCGTACTCGGAAAGCCCGTCGCCGTCGTAGAGCCATGCATCCTGGATCAGCCCGGACATAGAGGAGAGAACTCCGTCCGCGCGGTTTAATTCTTCGATAGCGTCTGTGATGCCGGAGAATCTGACTTCGCGCAGTGCATCGTTGATTTCCTGGATGGAATCCGCCGTATCGATCAGCCCGGATTTGGCATCCGCCAGCGCCTGTTCCCATTCGCTGGCCCAGAGATCTGCATATTCGCCCCAGTTGTCCGCATCGACAGCGCGCTCATTTAATACATCGAGAACAGCCTGTAATCTGTCCGCCATCTCCGTGTTGCCGGAAGCTTTATAGCTGTCCATGGCTTTCTGGAACAGATCCATGGAGGACTGAAAATCGTTGGTGTCTATGCCTTCCAGAAGTTGTTTGTACTCGTTGATCTGGGAGAGTGTTGCGTCGTATTTCGAGGTCAGCGTTTCCAGATACTTTTCATACACGCCGATCTGGTCGGAGAAAGCGCCTTCATCCAGATCCGTCAAAAGGCTGGTTAACTTATCGCCGGAGAAACGGTCATAGAGAGATATCAGATCGCTGTAGTAGCTGATATAGGCATCCAGACAGGAGAGCTGTTCGTTTAAGGCGTTTAAGTTGTACTCGGCGATCTGTTTCGCAAGCCCGTACACTTTGGAGTAATAGCTGTTGGCCTCAGACTCGGCATCAGCCAGGTTTTCATCCGTAGTTTTGCGCAGTTTTTCCAGATCGTCCTCCATCAAGGACAGAAGATCGCTGATCCTGGACTGCTTTTGTGTGCTCCATTCCTCGAGCCGGGACTTCAGGTTGTCGTAGGTGGCAGTCTCTTTCTCGCTCAGGGTTTTTCCGTCGTCCATTTTGAGCTGGAGCGTGTACCACTGCTCCCATGTTTTTATGTAGTCCGCGATGTTGTCCCCGGTGGCCCCCTTTTCCAGCGCCTCGAGCTGTGCCGTGTATTTCCGCAGATTTTTTTCCTCGGCGGCGGTCAGCCCTTTTTCGCTGTCACGCTTGTTTTCCAGACGCTGTTTATTGGCAAGGAGGTTTTTGTACTGGGTGGAGGCATGCATGTTGGAGCTGATGGCGTCAATCTGGGCCTTGTAGCTTTCGCGGATGCCCTCGGAGGCTTCCTAAAATTCCCGTTTGATATTGGCGGCTTTGTCGCCGGGATTCTGGATTTTTTCAAGCTGTTCCTTTAAGGATTTGACGGTGGCATCCCTCTCTTTGGCGAACTGTTTCAGCTGTCCGCTGTAAGTATTGTAATTTTTCCACTCCGCTGTGCTCAGGACTTTCCCGTCGTCCAGCTTATCCTGTAGTTTGCGCCAGCTGTCATAAATTTTGCTGTATTCCGCGATGGTGTCGGCTGTGGCGTGGGCTTCCAGGGCTGCTTTCTTTTCGTTGTAGGCGGCGAGCTGTGCACGCATTTTTTCCAGATTTTTCTTCTGGGCGTTCAGCTGTGCCTGACTTGCTTCTTTGCCGTCGTATTTGTGATCTTCTTTCTCGATCGCCGCTTCCTTGTCGGTGATATCCTTTAGGAGTTTTTTGTAGGTGGCGGACTGTTCGATGCCGGAACCCGGTCTGGGATTTCCTTCTCCATCTGTGCCGGAGCCTACGATGGCGGCAAGCTGGTTTGTCAGTCTGTCGGCCTGTGTCTCGCCGTCTTTTTCCCCTTTTACGATGGAGAGACGGTTTTCCAGCTCCTCAATGGCGGTGGTTCTTGTGCCGGAGATTTTTGCCATTCTGGCCTGTGTGTCCGCAAGCCTTTTGGCGTCGGCCTCTGATAAGGCTTTTCCCTGAGCCTCCTTGTCTTTCTTTTTGTTTAAAAGTGTCTGCGCCGTATCATACAGCCTGGCGTATTCCACGATGGTGTTGGCGGTGGCGCTGCCTTCCAACTGCTTCTTTTTGGCCTCCAGATCCGTCCGCTTTTTCTGCGCCTTTTCGTAGGCGGTTTTCTTGGAGGCAATATTCTTTTCTTTCCGTTTTTTGACGGCATCGGAATCGCTGTCGTTGATCTTGTTTTTGACTTTGGCAGCTTCCAGTTCCGCCTTCTTCGTTTCCTCCGCTAACGATGCCTTGGCGATATCCTTTAAAAGCTTATGGTAAGTTCCCGTATTCTTGATCCCGGATGTGACATGGGTTTTTCTGGCATCCAGGGAGTCGGCCAGCTCCTGCTTTTCTTTTTCCTCCGCATCCTTTACCCGTTGGGAGCTTTCAAAGAGATTCTTTTCCGTCTCTTTCTGCGCAGTCCCTGTCTGTGACTGGAAATGTGCGGCCTGTTCGTTGACTGCGGCAAACTGCTCCAGAAGGTCGGAGAGGGAGCTGCGCCTGCCCATGTCGTCTGTCAGGGAGATGAAGCTGTCCATCTTTGATACAATGGAGGACATGTAGGAATCCAGGTCGCCGTAATGTTCCAGCACATTGTCAAGCTTCTGCCGGATGAGGTCGCGCTCCTGGTCATAAAGCTCCGAGACGGCGTCCGCACAGGCGGTCATTTTTTCATACCACTCCTGGTATTTCTCGATTTTGCCTGACAGGGATTCGTTCTGCATGTCTTCCATGGTGAGCGTGCCGTTCTGGATTTTATTGATGTAGGAGTTGCTTAACCCTACCCGTCTTGCTTTTTCCGCATAGTAGACATAGGCGCTGTTCTGCCCAGAGATCTGCTTGTCCGTGGCCTTCACTGCCCGGTTGATCATGGCGTTTTTCTTGGACCAGGAAATGAATTTGCCCGCCTTGTCGATCAGTGCGGAAGTTTTCTTTGAGAGATTCTCCAGGAAGATTTCAATCCAGTTGTAGGTTTCCTTAATGGATTCCAGATAGTCGTGGTAGGATTCCTCCGCGTCCCAGATCTGGTCCTGATGTTCCTCATCGCCCTCGAAAGAACTTCTCGCCAGGGCGAGCAGCTTTTCATAGTATTCCGCCTTGGAAATCTGATCCAGGGCAAGCATGTGTTCCAGAAGGGATTTTTCTCTGTTGTAGGCGTCCATGGAATTGTAGGAGGCTTCTTTTTTCGGGGATTCCGTTTTCTCTGGGGAAACGGCGGGAGAGGAGGCCGGGGTAAAGGAGAAGTCCACCTTTCCAGCCAGCTGTTTTGCAGCCTGGTAGCCCTGGTAAATCTGACTGGCGGCTTCCGCCTGGCTGCCGCCCCGACTTCTGGCGTTAACTACAGCGGCTTCCAGTTCTGCTTCCGCCGCTCCCAGGGCCGCATTGCGGAGCTGCTCGTTGGCGTAGGTGAGATATTCCACTGCCGCCGCTTCGGTTTTTAAACCGTTGATGGTATCTGCGGCATTCCTCGCCATCTGGATCTGCATCTCCTCAAGCTTCGCCTGCGAGAGATGCTCAAAAGCGCTGGCGTTTAAACCTAACTGCCCGTTCTCATCCACAAGCTGGGAGAGGAACGTAAAGCCCATATTAGTAAGTTCCTGGTACTGATCCACTGTGATCTTCCCATTCTGGTTGTAAGTGTCCCGGATATCGCAGAGGGACTTGTAGG
>CASWVG010000028.1 GCA_949472775.1 uncultured Lachnospiraceae bacterium | reverse complement strand
GGTATTCTGGCGCTCCACACAAGAATTGCGGACCGACAGACGAGCGACCATGAGGTGACAATCGCCGAGGTGAGAGATCTGGTGGATGAGGCGATTGAGTACGCCAATAAAAAAACGCCGAAACATTTTATGGATATTTTGCTCGCAAAGAGGTATGATGAAGAGGACATGATTATTTTGCGTGAGAAAGACTTCATGCATTACTAAGTATTTATGCAGTAACCATGAACTCTTAACGGAATAAAAACAGGGGGTTAGATTATGGCAGCAAAGAAAACGGCTAAGTCGCCAGAAGTGCAGAAAAAGCAGGTAAAGACGACGCCAAAAACAGTGGAGAAGGAAGCGACGGAGGAGGTGTTTATCTCTGAGGCCGACCAGTATGTGTTTGCCCAGGGAACACACTATGATATTTATAAAAAGCTGGGAGCGCATCCTTCCGTAGAAAACGGCGTGAAAGGTATGTTCTTCGCTGTGTGGGCGCCCAACGCCGCCAGCGTTCACGTGATAGGAACTTTTAACGGCTGGGATGAAGAAAAGGATGAGATGGAGAAGCTAGGTCCCGGCGGGATCTATAAACTTTTTATTCCGGGCGTGGGTGAGAATGAGCTTTACAAGTATCTGATCCGCACGCCTGCGGGCGAAAAGCTCTATAAAGCGGATCCCTTTGCCAACTATGCGGAGATGCGTCCGGGCAATGCTTCCAGAACCTTTGATATCAGTAAGTTTAAGTGGTCGGACAGCGCATGGATGGCGGCCAGGGACGGTAAGGATTATAATCAGGAGCCTATGGCGATTTATGAGTGTCATATTGGTTCCTGGATGAAACATCCCGACGGCACGGAGGAAGGCTTTTATAATTACCGTGAGTTTGCAGACCGAATCGTAGATTATTTGAAAGAGATGCACTACACGCATATAGAGCTTATGGGTATTGCGGAATATCCGTTTGACGGCTCCTGGGGGTATCAGGTGACAGGTTATTACGCACCCACTTCCAGACACGGAGACCCGTCCGATTTTATGTATCTGATCAACAAGCTGCATAAGAATAAAATCGGTGTAATTCTCGACTGGGTTCCTGCGCACTTTGCGACTGATGCGCACGGGCTCGGACGTTTCGACGGACAGTGTATCTTTGAGCATCCCGATCCGAGGATTGGCGAGCATCCCGACTGGGGCACGAAGATTTTTAACTACGCAAAGAATGAAGTCAGAAATTTCCTGATTGCGAATGTGCTCTACTGGATCAGGGAGTACCACATTGACGGTATTCGGATTGACGCCGTCGCGTCCATGCTTTATCTGGATTATAGTAAACAGGCGGGCCAGTGGGTGCCCAATAAGTACGGCGGAAATGAAAACCTGGATGCGATCGAGTTCTTTAAGCACTTAAATTCCGTGGTGCATGGTGCATACCCCGGGTTCCTCACCATTGCGGAGGAGTCTACCGCGTGGCCGAAGGTTACAGGCAAAGTGGAAGAGGATGGTCTTGGCTTCAGCTTTAAGTGGAATATGGGATGGATGCATGACTTCTGCGAATATATGAAGCTTGATCCGTATTTCCGTAAGAATAACCACTACGCCATGACCTTTGCCATGAGCTACAACAACAGCGAAAACTATATTCTGCCCCTTTCTCACGATGAGGTTGTGCATCTGAAGTGCTCTATGGTCAATAAGATGCCCGGATATCCGGTAGACAAATACGCGAATCTGCGCGTGGGATACGGCTATATGATGGGACATTCCGGCAAGAAGCTGCTCTTTATGGGACAGGATTTTGGCCAGGAGAGAGAGTGGAGCGAGACAAGGGAGTTAGACTGGAATCTGCTCGGTGAAGAGCAGAATAAGGGCATGCATGAGTATGTGAAGGAACTGCTTTCCCTTTATAATAAGTACCCCGCCTTGTATACGATTGACAATGACTGGGCAGGTTTCGAGTGGCTGAATGCCGACGATGCGGACCGCAGTACATACAGTTTTTACCGCAAGGATAAGACAGGCAAGAACAACATTTTGTTTGTACTCAATATGACCCCTATGAAATGGGAGAACTATAAGATCGGGGTGCCGAAGAAGAAAAAGTATAAGCTGCTCCTAAACAGTGACGATAAGCGGTTTGGCGGAAACGGAAACGTGATTCCCGCTGAAATCGCCGCGGTGAAAGAACCCTGTAATTTTAAGGACTACAGTATCTCGTTTGATCTGCCGCCTTATACGGCTGCGGTATTCCTTTTCTAAGTTGAAAATGACCCGTACGTTCATTAAATTGAGCGTGCGGGGTTTTTTTCAATAGAGATTAGCGGCTTCGCATTGACGGGAATACAGATGTGTAGTACTATGAGGAGACAAGGAGGATAAAACGATGAATGAAATATTACTTTCTGACTCTGAAAAAGAGATTTTGGAGTGGATGTGGAAGGAAGACAAAGAGTATTCCTACAGGGATTTTGCGGCACAGTTTGGAGAGGACTCGGAAAAGGGGTGGAAAAAGCAGACATTATCAACATTTTTAACACGTATGGAACAAAAAGGTGTCATATCTGTCCGGTGTGAAGGGGAAGAACGTTTCAAGAAAAGGCGGTATTTTAAGGCGGCGCTAAACAGACAGCAGTACGACAGGGAGCGGGCGAGGCATCTCCTGGATTCCTATTTTGACGGATCCCTGAATCTGTTTATGTCGGCATTTAGCGGAGGCGAAAAACTGAGCGGGAAAGAGGCGGACGAACTGAGAAAGTTTCTGGAGGACATGTAATGCTTATTCTGGCAATGTCACTTAGCGGAAGTCTGGTATTCCTTGCCATTGTGCTGTGCGCTGTTTTTGGGAAAAAAGTGATTTCTCCTGGATGGGCGTACAGTATGCTCAAGCTTGACCTGCTTTTCTTCTGTCTGCCGTTTCCCAAGTACAACAGTGGGTATAAATATGGATTGCTCCGTATACTGGGCATTCGGCAGCAGTGGGACATGAATGACATTGCGACAATGAATTTCATTGGAATAGAAGAGGGCGGGAGACTTCATATAAACTTTCAGACATACATAATTGTCATGTGGTTTGTCTGGGTGTGCGGGCTGCTGCTGGCAGGTGCCAAAAATTTGTGGAAATATCGCGAGGCGAAGGCGGCAGTTGGAAACCCGCAGGTGAGTCAGTCAAATTATCTGGAGATATTTGAAAGGGTTAAAAAGGAAGTCGGTATCAAAAAAAGGATCGTATTACTGTGTGCCGATGAAGTTGAAACGGTCTGTACAATGGGAGTTTTCCGAAAATATGTCATCATACCGGAAAGAGGACTGACAGAGGAAGAGATTTATTACAGTCTTAAACATGAACTGATCCATGTAAAGAGGGCAGATGTAGCATGGCGGTATCTTAGTCTGCTTGCTATTCTTCTGCATTGGTTTAACCCTTTGGTGTATCTTTTCTTTTATGCAATGTCTGTTTATTGTGAACAGAGCTGTGATGCCATTTTGGTACGGGATCTTGATAAAGCGGCACGAAAGAGGTATGGAAACTTGATTATTAGTATGGCGCAGGATGATGGACTTGACAAAAGAAAATATCGGACATACTTAAGTGGAAGCAAAAAAATGATTAAATGGAGGTTGATTAATATGATGGAGAGCAGAAAAAGAAATAGGATAGAGAGAATGGCGTCCCTGTTATTGGGAGTGGCTATTTTGTTTGGGGGATCTTTGAGTGTCTGCGCGTATGAGAATCCGCAGGTGATAAGTGGGGCAGAAGCGGCGTTTTTAGAAACGGCTCAAGATGAGAAGGCTGCAAGATTTTTTTTGATGGAAGAAATACAATATTCTGAAGAAGAAACGTTGAATTATATGAAATTTGTGGGGAATGATGGAATCTGTTATGAATTGCCGGAGATTCAGATCCCTAGTACTGAAAAAGCGGGATGTATACATTCCTATGTGAGTGGATGTGTGGTCGATCATCGTAAGTATTCGGATGGAAGTTGCAAGACGGATTATTATTATGCAGACAGATGCAGTAAGTGTGGCAGGCTGGAAATGAAAGGGTATTCCCATACAGAAACATCAACAAAATGCACACATTAAAATGAAAGTTATACGACATGAATAGTTGGAAAGTAAAAATGCGGTTTTTTACTTGACATCAGTATTCAAGAGAGCTATATTAGTGCTAGAACTACATACATGTAGTTCTAGCACTTTTTGATCTTTTTCTTAAATATTGGATTATACAGACTGGGAAGTAAGGAAGAGATGAATTTAATTCAAACTTTATATCGAAGGAAGGAAAATCTAATGCAGATAAATGGCATATCTTCATCAGCATATAAGCCAGAACCGTCGGAGAACATAAAAAATATGGGGAGCGGACGTTTTGAGGATACCCTGTTGCGGAGAGCAAATGCAGGTCTGGACTCCTATACCAGAGCGGAAAGAAATAAGATATCCGATTGCGGAGTATATGGAAGAATACTTCAGGTGAATATGCACAGGTATGATACACACGCCGCCAAAGAGGTTGAAACAGAGAGATATTCCATTACGTGGAAGCCGGGCGGGTATCTGTGCATTTATGACAAAGAGCGTGGCGGTAATGAAGCCTTTCGCTGGAAACTGAATAAAGACGATGTACAGGTAGATGAAAAGACAGGACTTAAATTTCTGATCAATGATCTGGGATGTGGGCTCTTTAATATGGTTGTGGTGGATGAGGAACTGGAACAGGGGCTGAAGGAAGCACTGGACGTTTCGGAATTATACGAAAAGCCGCTCGTAAACTTCTCGGTCCAGCAGGATCAGAAGACAGGGATACGGTACATAACGCCAAACGGTTTTGAGAGCAGCGGCGGACAGATCATCATGGATAAAGAAGCCCGCGAAAAGCTGGATTCCCTTGCCAAAGAGTATCTGTCCCAATATCCGAATCTTGTCCATTCCTATGAAGAGGCATGGTTCCATGCAACTTTTGAAGTCAGAGGACTGACAAAGCGAACCTCGGGGGGCATTATGCAGATCGGACCAAACAGCATTACATTTCTGAACAAAGATGGCATTAACAGCTGGGTATGCATCTTTGATCCCAAAAGGTGGAAGGAGGTGAAGGAGAAATTTGACAGGAACGATAATGCGGGAGAGGAATCATGGGAATTTTGGATGGATTTGTTCCAGGCATTAAAAATAGATGCCTCGCTTTTGACTTTTGACAGCAGGGATGGGAACTAGGACAAAAGTATTTACAATTATGATTTTAACAAACCTAAATGATAGGAGGAGAAACAAATGAAAATCAAAATGAAAAGTAAAAGACATCTGAGTACACTGCTGGCACTTGCACTGGTTTTATCAACAATGATGGGAACTACGGCATTTGCCAAAGAAAGTGTTACCTGTGAGGATGCAGTCGTGGTTGAAGCAGAACAAACAACGGCGGAAGCTAGAAGCATTGTCGGTCCGGATGGCAATACATATGAAAACTTGGGAACAGCGACGCGCGCATACCCGATCGAGGCATTACTCCGACGCACGGTTACAACGTCTGATGGGTATCATATCGTTTTTTACTGCCCCAATAATAACAAAAAAGATCTGGTACAGGGAACGCTTACGGCATCCCCCGTGCTTGGAGGTCTTGTGGAGGAATTTCCTTTTACAAATTTTGGAAACGAAATTCGTGACATTGACCTGTCAAATTTGTCGAATAACGGACCTTATATACTTAGGGTGAAGGCATATGTGTATGGAACTTCAAATAAGTGTGATGTTTATTACAGAACATATCAGACGAGATAAACAATCAAAATACTGTAAGTGTAGAGGAAAAGAAGGAAACAAATTTTTAGCATTGCTTTGGTATGTAGCATGTTGTTTGGGCAATAGTAAACATAATTGCTAATATGTTTTAGGATAATCTATATTAAAATAAAAAGGAGAAGTTGAGGTATGATTAAAAGAGTCAAAAAAACTTTGGCGTTAGTATTGGCATTAACCATGATAATGGGAATGGGAATGATGGTTTCTGCGGCAGAAACAGAGAGTAGTATTCCTCAATTGGCTAAGACGAATGGGGAGGGGTTAACCGTTGATCTTACTGCTGTTCAGGAGAGTCTTGCAGATGAAGGTGATAATGGAATCAGTCCGTTGTGGTGGGCAGGAGATGGTCCGGCGCCACAAGTCACAAGTATTGTGTTAGCGGATGCAGGATGGTTAGATAATGGAAACTTTGGTGTCGTGCTTAAAGTTTATGGATACGGAAGTGACACAACAACATTTAATGGACGGAAAATTACATGGTTCAAAAAAGATCCTTTTATAATCTCGGGAACAGGTGCTGATGGATTTTACTATTGGTATGATTGTGGACCAATAACAGCGGCGGGAGATTACACATTCTCAACTACGTTTAGGTCAACAAATCATCCATATACACAGAGATCATATTCAAGAGTCTTCCCTTTTGTAGAGAACTAATGCTCTACGATATAAGATAAGTAAAATTGTACTGGCATGAGAGTAATATAATATTTTTAGCTGCTATACTTGTGACATAAACACGGTATAGCAGCTGGAGAGTAATAAAAGGAGGTCTATCATGTTTATAGGTAAGGCAATAAGCAACTTATCTATTCCATGTAAATGGCAACAAAGCAATGATACTAAAAATTGCATGGGGAATAAAGACTTTAAAACAATCAGAGGACCGAAGATATACTTGAAAACCGAAGACATGTTATATTCTGGGTGTAATGGAACGGGATTATCGTTTTACATTAAGTATGCTGATGAATCAACAGATGAAGAACCTGTAGTGATTGCAAAAGGTGTAGATGAAAACGGAAACGATTTTGAACAAAGGATTTTTATAAATAAAATTAATCCATCTTGTGCTACAGTGGTTGAGATGCGGGCACTTGAAGGCCATTATAAAGTAAAGAAACAGGGTGGACTTACGTCGTTGCCGTTGAGTTCTGGAGAGCTGGGGCTTAATGATAGAGCTAATTTTATCTCAATGTTTGAACAATGTATAGGCGATATGAAAAAATTGGGAAGATATGATTTGTCATTACTTTGGATGAAAAGTATGGATACTTATCTTAGCTGGACAAAAAATAAGCATGGACAACAAGAAAAGTTTGGACTCCAGTAGGAGAGAACAGTGTGATTCTGACTGATAAAAGAATCATATAATTGAATAGCTATTTAAGCAGGTGATAATGTTTGATTATTACCTGCTTTTGTTTGCCCAGCATGGGCGTTCTCTAACGGGTGTAAGTCCCGAATGCGCGTAGGCAACGACGAAGCACATAGCTGAACAGCAAGGGTGTCCGCCGTGAGACGAAATCTGAAAGAAGCTGTAAGCAAACCTCTGATCTGACGGACAGGAACCGCATATAAGGCTCGGAAATACGGATAAGGTGGCAAAAGGCACTGAAGTCCAAAAGGTTGCTGAAAGTACGAGTAAATGCGGCAGGTACATGGGGGGAGAGTACGCACCTTAACTGGGGAGGTCTCACAGGCGGTTTCATTAGCCGTAGTAACAACGAACTGTGAGAAGTCAGCAGAAGCCATAGTAGTGAGGAAGTTCCTGTAATGGGAATGGAGCGAAAGGCTGAACAATCAACCAGTTGAAGTACGTTCCACTTCGTAGCCGGAGCAAACGCCTGTCGATGACTTCAAAGGCGGCAAAGGCAAAAGGGGCAGAAAGGAAACAACGTATGGACACAAGTAGTCTCATGGAGCAGGTATTAAGCAAAAATAATCTTAATGCGGCGTACCTGCAAGTCGTAAGGAACAAAGGAGCGGCGGGCGTTGGCGGCATGGCTGTAGATGAATCTGGCGATTACCTTTTGGAAAACGGCGAAAGCATCAGAGAACAGTTGCGGACAAGAAAGTATAAGCCGTAGCCTGTCCGCAGGGTGGAGATACCGAAGACAGACGGGGTGTAAGAAACCTTGGAGTACCAACAGTAGTTGACCGCTTTGTACAACAGGCGGCAGAACGGGTAAGGAAGAGCGTGACCCGATTTATAGAAGAAAAGCTTGGGCTAAAGGTGAACGCAGAAAAGAGCAAGGTTGATAAACCAAAGGGCATTAAGTATCTTGGATTTGGATTTTACTATGACACATCTGCCAAAGGATACAAAGCCAGACCACATCCGAAAGCGGTAGCGAAGTTCAAGGCACAGATGAAGAAAAAAGCATATTGGTCCGACAGTTTTTTCCAGCTCCCTCATTACAATACAAAATCCTCTACGCGCACCACCTCTGCCGGCAGATTTTGGAAGTAAAATGAAACTTTTAAACTTGCCGATTCGTATTCCTTATAGAAAGAAATAATACAGTTGCAAATATGTCATAACGGGGTGGAGGAGGAATATTGCATGAGCATTTGTGGAATAGGGAGTTTGAATACATACATTTATAATTCACAGACAAAAAAGCTTGCAACGAAAGACGGGCCGAAGAATGAGGAGGGAAAGTCAGTGGGTGGCACAAAACGTTCTTTTTCTGATGTTGCGGCTATGAAGGCAGAAGCGACAGATAGCAGTGAAGTGCAGAAAAAAACTTCGGCCATTTTGGATTCGATCGGCTCCCGGGCTCCGGATGAAGTGAAGCAGGCATGGATGGAGGCAGAGGAAGAAACAGGTGCGTTTTTTACGGTGTATGGTCTTTATATAAGTAAAGACGGCAAGCATGCGCACATGACCCAAATGGGAATAGACCGTTTTGTCAGATGGTACAGGGGTGAATTTAACGAAAATGATCTCTTGGGAAGTACTGTGGAAAGTGCAATCAATGCGGTAAACAAATGGATATACGATGTGGATCATCCGCTTGCCGGATCGCCTGCAAGAAGCAGGGAAGACCAGCAGTTAATTATGAAAGAACGGGAGTTTTATGAAGTATTCCTCAATAAGTTGTTGCATATTTCTAAACGGGAGATGTGACTAGATAGGTGAACAGGAAGTTAGTGTTGAGCGATTAGATAACCACCGATGCCACTATATAACAGGAGGTTAATCACATGGGTTCTGCGATTTTGCATATTGGAGAAAATACAACGGATATTCTTTTGGCAACAAGCAGCGATTACTGGGCTTACCGGGAGAGAATGGTGCAGGCAGAGTCTGGGAAAGTGTTTCATAAAAAAACGTGGGATTCTTTTGAAAAAGCCAGAGATATCTACGAAGGTGTATGCGGCTGTTATCCCGATTATCGGGTTGTGAAAGGAATGCCGTCAAGCGTGTTTGGTGATAAATTCGGGCATAGAATGCAGGATTCCATATATGAGTGTATGACAGATTTTTATGCCGGAAAGATCAGCGAAAGCGGTATGAAAGATTATTTGCAAGAATGCTGTATTTCTATGAGGATATACCAGACACAGCAATGTCATACATCCGGGTATAATGAAACGGACAATCAGCAGATTGTAAGTCAGGTGTACGAAGTTTTTGCGAAAATGAACGCGCGCGCCGCCCGGCATGCGAATTACAATGAGGGACTGGCGGAAAATCAGGCATATGGCGGCAGAACGGATGACTGGGTATACTACAATTCAGATTATTATTATCAATGCGAGGAAACGAAAGAGTTGTTGCGGCAGGCTGCCGGGAGTGTGACAGATCAGTGGGAGATTCCGGCAATTGACCCGGAAGAGATAGAAAAAAATACGGCATATACTTTGGATGGAAAGCTTGACTTTAACAGTTGCGGGAACTGGGAATATAGAAATCAGGTGGGCGGAGGCAGCATGGAAGATGAATCGGTGGTGCCCCCTAAGGATTTTAAGCTATTTTTCAAGGAAAATTCGTTCCCGGACAACGGTAATTTATGGGTTTCGTTAAATGGTAACCGAAAGGATGTGGATGTTCCATTTTCAGTATCTCATACGGGTAGCTTAAAGGGGCAGATCTATCGTGTCTATGATCTATTGGGTGAAGATTTTATGGCGAAGGGTGATAATAAGAAGTATAGTCATTTTTTAAGTGGACTGACAGTATTTATGAATTGGTACGCTCATGAGAGTGGAATTATAGACCAGTTTGGTAATCATGCTCCGAAATTTGCGTGAAATATGAAACTGGCGACGAAAGACGAGTCGAAGGATGCCTTTGCGGACTATTTTAACGGCGATATATCGGGGGACGACAACGATTCCTTAAATGGATTTGATGCTGACAGGAAACATGATATAGAAAAAATGCTTTGGGTTTATTCGTTGGATGAAAAGAATAATATTTTCAATGATCCGGCAAGAACCGAATTTATAGGTTATGGGCTCTTCGGAGCCCGTTTTCTATTCTGCGCAGGCCCGTACATGGCAATTATATGTTAGGTTCTTTTGGCAGCTGTAGGAATTGAGATAAAATGAAGCATATCAGATAAAGCCAATTGCTGATTATCTTAATTAGACTTATGATGGAAAAAGCATATTGGTCCGACAGTTTTTTCCAGCTCCCTCATTACAATACAAAATTCTCTACGCGCACCACCTCTGCCGGCAGATTTTGGAAGTAAAATGAAACTTTTAAACATGCCGATTCGTATTCCTTATAGAAAGAAATAATACAGTTGTAAATATGTCATAACAGGGTGAAGGAGGAATACTGCATGAGCATTTGTGGAATAGGAAGTTTGAATACCTATATTTATAATTCACAGACAAAAAAGCTGTCAATGAAAGACGGGTCGAAGGATGCCTTTGTGGATTACTTTAACGGGGATATATCGGGGGATGACAGCGATTCCTTAAATGGATTTGATATCGGCAGAAAGAACGATATAGAAGAAATGATTGGTTTCTGGATGGACTTAAAGGACAATATTGATCCGGCAAGAACCGAATTTGAAATCACGACGGAAGTGGTCGATGCGGCAGAGAACCGCTATTACATAGATGGGAAGAAAGCGTTTACAAGCTATCATGCAGGTTTTTTCAATATGATAGATCAAGCTGAATTAACAAAAGCATTGCAGGAAAAATTCTTAGATGAATTTAATGAAAAGTATAATGTAACGCCGGATCACGGATCGAATAGAAATGTGGTGTCAGATACGGCGCAAAATGCGGTGCCTGTAGAAGGAAATGGAGAGGAACACCGCCGATTTGTCATACCGGCCTGGCTGGAAAATAAAGCGCTTAGGGAATATGAAACGTGGCTTTACAGACCGCTCTCAGAAAGAAAGTTTGCGGGAGATCGAAGACAATAGAGTGAGCTGCATTATATATATTGTTTGGGAAAATGGAAAAACAATGGAAATGATACATCCATATGGGAGTAAACTTAAGTTTGGATAAGCAAACATTTACCTTGAATTGCTCCGAAGACTTTTGGGCCTTAAAAAATCTTGAGCTCTTGGGGGGCGCTGCTCTTGTCATAGAGGTAATAGCAATGTTAGTTGAAGAGCTCAAAGAAGAGATAGGGGTTGCGGATTGTAAAATTAAGATAAACTATTCAAATGGTGATATCCTTTCCGCTAACATCAGCGTAGTTGCCGGGGACAATGAGAATAATATTGCAGAATCAGATATAATGGATTATGTTTTTCGATCATTAGGGATTTCTACAGAAAATATTGAATGTCCTATGATTAAAGTAATATGGTATTCAAATAGGGGAAAGGTCAGACATCAGATTATATTGCAGTATGGCCTTTTTCAATTTTCAGTGATAAGGTGAAACTTTTCGACGCGCACACTCGTATTACACATAAAGGCGTGCAATACAACTGTGCAAAGGGAGTTTTATGAAGTATTTCTTGATAAATGCTATGAATTTTCAAGAAAGTGCCGCGAACTTTTGGTATAGAAATGAAAGAGATGATATAGCAGGAACTTGAACCGCGCTAGAATTTTTTGCGGAAGCAGACGGTGAAAATAGGGGCGAAACAAATTGCGCGCGCAGAAAATGATTAAAAAGGTTAAGAAACAGACCGACTATGCCGAAATAAAGGGTGAATGAGAAATCATTCGCCCTTTTTTACGTGTATAAGCAGTGTTCTTCGCGAACCGAAGTGAAACGGGGACCGCGAACGAGAAATGCAACGCATTCCGAGTCTGCTTATACGGAATAGAACACTACATTTTGTACGAGGAAGACTTATGAAGATTACGTTTGACCACAGTAACGCAAATCAAAATGTAGACAGGGCGACAACTTCATATCGGGAAACCCGGGCGACAAGGACGGAGCGTGCGGGTGATTACGCATTAGACATTTCTGGCACAGTTATGGATAACAACGCTTACGGAGGTCATGGAAAGACCGCAGAAGAGGTTATGCAGGATGCGGGGGCAATTGATGTTGCCACGCAGACAGACTTTATGACAGTGATGTCTAATACTATGTCCGGGGAAGATTTTTCCCGCTTACAGCAGGAAGGGTATCATCCCGGCGATATGGAGATCGAGGAAGTTGTCACCATTGTCGATACGATCAAGGCTGCGATTGTCAGGGGCGGCACAGAGGTTGAGGGCTACACCGACGACCTGGATGCGGACACCCTGGCGCAGATTACAGGCAGTCAGGCATTTGCGCAGGAGCTCGCTGCACAGTTTGAGGCGCACGACATCCCGCTTACGGAAGAAAATGTGCGGGCGGTGAAGGATGCGTTTGAGAGAGCCATGCAGACGGGTGAGATCGAGGAAGGCGCCGTGAAATATATGGTGGAGAACCGGATGGAGCCTACCATTGAAAACTTCTATCTGGCGGACCACAGCGCGGCTTCCGACAGCAGGAGACAGGCGCACGGCTATTATGCCGCGGACGGCACAGGCTATTATGCGAAGAAGGCGGAAGACTATAACTGGGAACAGCTTCGGCCGCAGATTGAGCGCGTGCTGGAGGAAGCAGGACTTGAAATCAACGAAGAGAATATAGAGAGCGCACAGTGGCTGGTCGGTGTGGGTGTGCCGCTGACGGCGGATATCATGCAGAAACTCCATGAGATTGGGCAGGCGAAGCAGCCCTGGGACAGAGAAAAAATTCTTGCAGCGGCAGCGGCGGCGATTGCCGACGGGAAAAAGCCTGTGGAGGCAAATCTTGCCGACGGCAGAAGCAGCATGGAGCGGGCGGCTGACTATGCGGAGAGCTACGGAAAGATCAGCGACGAGGCGGTCGATCTGACGGTGGCGGAAGAAAAACCGTTAAATCTGCAGAATCTGACGAAAGCGCAGGAGAAGATAGACGCGGGCGAAGTGACGCAGGAGGTGCCGGCGGCGGTTACCCAGAGGCGTCAGATGGAAGAAGTCAGGCTGATGATGACCATTGAGGCGAACCGCCAGCTGATGGCACGCGGCTATTCCATTGATACGACGGAGCTGGAAGCGTTGGTGGAGGCGCTGAAGAAACTGGAGCAGGAGCAGAACCAGAAACTTTTCGGGGAATCTGACGTGACGGCGGCTGCTGAAAAAGCGTCGCTTTATGAGGAAGTACAGACAAAGGTTTCGGAGATTCCGTACTTGCCGGCGGCAGTGCTCGTGCAGTATATAGATGGCACGGAAGCGTTTACACTTGACAGTGTACATACGAACGGTGTTGCGCTCAAGAATGCATACGAGGCGGCGAGGGAGTCCTATGAGACGCTGATGACTGCACCCAGGGCGGATATGGGAGATTCCATCCGCAAGGCATTTCGCAACGTGGATGATATTCTGGAAGATATGGGCCTTGAGAAAAGCGAGGAGAACCGCAAGGCGGTGCGGATTCTGGGCTACAACAGTATGGATATCACCCATGACAATATGGATGCGGTGAAGAAATATGACATGGAGCTGCAGCAGACCATCCGCAGGATGACCCCGGCGGCGACCCTGCAGGCGATCCGGGATGGGAAGAACCCTCTTACCATGTCCATGGACGAATTAAATCAGTATCTGGATGAGAGCGGTTTGGATGATGTAGCGAGAGAAGAAAAATTCAGTAAATATTTGTATAAATTGGAAAAGGGCCATGCGGTAAGTGAGCAGGAGAGAGAGGCTTATATTGGGATTTACCGCTTGTTCCGGCAGTTGGAAAAGTCAGATGACGCGGCGGTTGGCAGTCTCCTTAAGGAAGGGGCGCAGATTTCTTTCAGTAATCTTCTGACGGCGATGCGCAGCACCAGAAAACAGGGAATGGATTATACGGTGGACGATACTTTTGACGGTGTGGATGCCGTGGCAAAAAACAAATCCATCACCGATCAGATTTTGAGCGGTTTCCCGAATCTGGGACAGGAGAGCGCAGAGTCTGGCAACCAGGAGAGCGGGCAGAGGCAGCAGGATTCGGAGCAGGCAGAGAGTTATTATCATATGCTTGCGGGGCAGATCGCGGACGGTCTGGAGCCGGAAACGCTTGCGGGGATGAACTTTACTGCGGAAACGACCATGGAAGAGTTTGCGGATGCGCTGCGGCAGCAGACGGTGGACGCCTCCCTGGAACAGGCATATATGCAGGAGCAGATACAGTCTTACCGGGGACTTGAGAATGTAGAGGAGGCCGTGGTGAGGGAACTGGTGGTATACAGGCAGCCTGTGACAGCTAACAATCTGGAGGCGGCTGCGGCGCTTCGGAAAAAACCTGGCGCGTTGTATCGGAAACTGCGGGATCTGGAGAAAGGCACGGGCGCTTCGGAGGGAAGGCAGAAGGCGGAGACGCTGATAGAGAGTCTGACGGATAAGGATAGCGCGCAGGAAGCTTACGAAGAGATGCAGGAAACTTTTTCGGCGGTGCTGGATGAGGCGATGGAGACGCCGGAGGATTTTCTCGATCTGCGTACCCTGCAGAGCTGTCAAAAGCAACTTGCGCTTGCCGGGAGTCTTTCGCGGGAGGAAAATTATCAGATCCCCGTGGAGATTAACGGCGAACTGACGGCTATCAATTTAAAGGTTCTGCATGGAACCGGGACAGGGAAAGTAAACGTTACGGTACAGACCGAAGAGTTCGGACAGATCACAGCTAAATTTTCTCTTAGGGAACAGAAGGTGTCTGGCTATATCGCCTGTGAGAGCGGCGAGGGAACGACCTGGTTGCAGGGCAGGCAGGAAGAACTGGAAAAGGCGCTGAAGGCTCCGGGAGAGGACAGAGAAATGGGCAGTCTGGTTATTCTGCAGGGCAGAGAGGTCAATGGCGAAGATTACACAGAGGAAGAGGTAAACGGCGGAGAAGGGCAGCAGACGGTGGATCTTTATAACATCGCGAAAGCGTTTATCACAACCTTGACGGCATAAGCATTTTAAGAAGCGGAATGGAGGAATTAAATTATGAAGATCAGTTATAATGCGCCGGCAATGCGCGCGAGTAATGCATTAAATGCGTCGGACAGTAAGGTATCCAAGTCTTTACAGCGCCTTTCTTCCGGCTTGAAGGTAACGGCATCAAAGGATAATCCTTCGGGTTATGCCATTGGAAGAAGAATGAATACGCAGATTATTGGTATTAATACGGCTACACAGAGTTCAAACAACGGTATTTCAGTTATTGAGACGGCGGACGGCGCGCTGACTGAAGTGCATGAGATGTTGCAGAGAATGAATGAGCTGGCAGTTAAAGGCGAGACAGGAACGCTTACCACCGGCGACCGTATGACGCTGGAGGCGGAGGTAAAGCAGCTGAAAGAGGAGATCACCAGAGTTGCCAGGGATACGCAGTTTAATGGGCAGACACTTCTGGACGGCACCTTTGATCTGCGGGGATACAGCAACGATCATCAAGTGAGGGTGGATTATTATTCGGATGAGGTAATCCCCAAGACGTATGAGATTACCTCTCTGACGATTGCATATGATCAGAAGGGTAAGATTGATAAAGATAACACGATATTTACTTCCACACCTACGAACACAGATATGACGCTCCCGGCAGGAGTACAGATTTCCGATGCAACAGAACACAAAATAACGTTCACAGGGCCTGGGGATTTTGAACTGACGATTGAGATAGAAGATCAGAATCCGCCGATAACGACACTTGGGCCTGTTGAACTGAATCTTACCGGTATTGGCGCCATGGATACCCAGACCGGTGCAAATGAAGGGCAGCAGCTTGCGATCCGCATTCCTACGATTTCCCTGAACAGGATGGGACTGGAGGATCTTACCATGGTTTCGACGGTAGACGAGGCAACTTCAATAGAGGAGTGCCAGGAGGCTAATAAAGCCATTAAGGGTGCGATCCTTTATGTGTCGGATGCGCGAAGCAGGCTGGGTGCGTACCAGAACCGTCTGGAGCACACGGTCAATAATCTGGAAGTATCCAATGAGAACATGACGGCTTCCTACTCACGTATCATGGATGTGGATATGGCGGAGGAGATGACACAATACACTACAGAGCAGGTAATATCCCAGGCGGCGGTTTCCATGCTGGCGCAGGCGAATGAGAGACCCTCGCAGGTGCTGCAGCTGTTGCAGTAGAAAATTTGCGTCGCAAACACGTTTATTCCGTTATATAAATTTAAAATTGCAGGAAAGGCAGATTCACGATATGACCAAGGAATTAAAACAGGAATATACCCTGCGGATTACGCAGGCGAACAAGACGCAGCTTATCACTATACTGTATGAGATGGCGCTGCTTTATGTGGAAGAAGCACAGGAAGCCCTGGCTGCAGGCGACAGGGAGGGGCTTAAGAATGCCGTCCGCAGGATTCAGGGATGCATGTGTGAGCTTATGGATTCCCTGCATATGGAGTATGAGATCGCGCACAATCTGCTACAGCTTTACCTTTATATCAACAGGGAGGTGGCGAAAGCGGCTCTGCACAACAATGCGGAAAATCTGGAACATGTCCGTCCTGTGCTCAGTAAGCTTTTGGATGCATATAAGCAGATTGAGGGGCAGGATACCTCGGGTCCTGTTATGGGCAACACCCAGACCGTTTATGCGGGGCTTACCTATGGCAGAAACGATCTGATGGAAAGTGCTGCGGATCCTGCTGCGAACAGGGGATTCTGTGTATAACAAATCGGGCGACAGAGCGCTCGGTCCAGAGAATGCTTTGCATTCTCCATCGTATTTCTTGTTAGGTATGGATTATGATAACGTCAGGGGACGGTAAGCTCCGGCGAGTTCTTTTTCGGGCAGCGGATCGGTTTCCGCTGCCTTTTGCAGTAAGTACTTATACCGTTTCATGACGGCATTCAGTTCATAGATATAGCAGTCGATCAGATCTGGGTCCGTCGCGTTGTCAAATCCGGCGTAAGCGTTTTCCAACGCATTTCTTGTCAGCAGCAGTTCTTCCCTCAGTGTCATCTTCTGCCTGTCCACGATAATTTCATTTTCTTCCGGTACGCAGGGACTCTGTCTGAAAATAATTCTCATATTAACGCGCTCCTCCTTATGGATGATATAAATACATATGGACGGAGAATGCCTGTCTTTTGGCATTCTCTTAAGTGGAACATAGAACTTCATAGTGAGACAGCCTTTGCTGTCGGGGATTAAAAATTCTTTTACTTTAGTTTAGGTAAAAATTTCCAGAAATATTCATGTAATATTATAAACAGCTCGTTCATATGCTGTAGGGAGACAGGCAGAAGGACGTTGTTTGTTATATGGCAGACGCGACCGTCGCGAAAACGCTTTGGAATGGAGAACATTATGGGAAATGCAGGCGGAGTGGTGACGATATTGGCGGTGTGCCTTATTGTGCTGGCAATCGGCGCAATGGGCAGAAAGGTAGAGTGGCTGGTTAATTTTGTGCTGCGCGCGGTGATGGGAACAGTGGGTATTTACGCGATTAATTATATGTTGGCGGCAAGACAGCTACAGGTGGCGGTGGGCATCAATCCCTTTACGGTTTTGACATCCGGAATCCTCGGATTTCCTGGGGTTGTGGTACTTTACGGCATTCGGTTTTTCAAAATTTTGTAACTATTTTACAAAAATGTTTTTTTTCTTACAGGGCTATAGACAAGTTTTTTTATTGTGTTATAATTCAAAGCACAACTCAAGAAATTCTATGTGTCATTCCATTCTGCGGAATACACGCTTCTCGCTTCAGGGCATCGGGAAGATCTTCCAATTATTTCGTTGAGTAAGTTATTAAATTCTAATTTTATGATGTGGAGGTGGTTTTATTGGACTGACGTATTGTCAATCTGTTCTGCTTCTCCTGCTTTTGCTTTCCGCTTTGGCGGATCTGAAAACGGATCGGATTCCCAACGGCTTTATTCTTCTGGGTATGGTAATCGGCATTACGGGCGGCATTTTGTCCGGCCGGGGATTATCAGACATTCTGGCATCTATGCTTCCGGCGTTTCTGCTTATGTATCCTCTGTATATGATAGGCGCACTCGGTGCGGGTGATGTGAAGCTATTTGTTATGATCGGGAGCTTTCAGACGGTGGGAGATTTTTTCCCTATACTCATGGGAGCCTTTGTGATAGGTGCGGGATTTTCACTGATCAAGCTTGCGGTAGAAAAGAACGGCAGGGAGAGATTCCAGTATTTTTTTTCATATTTGTGTGAGGTCTGGCGGACAGGACATTGGAGAATTTATGGCGAGGATTTAAAACAGGATTATCACACCTACTGTAAAAACAAAATTCACTTTGCGGTGCCAATTTTGCTCAGCACGGTGTGCAGGATAGGAGGATTATTTTGACACATAAAATTATGGCAATCTGCGACACGGAGGAGGGCTATGCGTTCCGCATGGCGGAGTACCTACTGGAAAAGGTAAAACTTCCCTATACGCTGCATCTGTTTACAGCGGTGGAAGAACTGGAAAAATTTGCGGGGAGGGAAGAGATAGAAATTCTTCTCATTGCGGAGAGCGCGTGGCGGCTGATCAAAGAGGAGTATATCAGAACACAGGTGGCGCAGATGTTTATTCTGCAGGAAAGCGGCGAGGCGGGGCAGACATCTGTCCTACAGGAGAATGGCGGACCGGCAGGAGAGGACATGCGCTGTATCAGCAAGTATCAGAGCCCCGAAATGGTGGTGCAGGAAATATTGAATGTCCTTGCGGATGGCAGCGGATGGAAGGACTGCCCCGAGGTAACGGACACGGTGGTTAAGATGATAGGTATTTATTCCCCGGTAAAAAGATGCCTGCAGACTTCCTTCGCCTTGTCCCTCGGACAGCTTCTGGCGAAGGAGCATAAAACAATGTATCTGAATTTTGAGATGTATTCGGGTCTGGGAGAGCTTTTGCGGCGGGAATACCAGTCAGACATGCTGGATGTTATGTATTACTTTCAGAGCGCAAGGGAAAAGCTGGCGCTGCGGCTGCCAACAATCATCCAGAATGCGGGAGGGCTGGATTACATACCGCCTATGCAGTATTCGCTCGGAATCAGAGAGGTGCCGGGAGAACAGTGGCTGGCGCTCTGCAGGGATATTGCCGCAATCGGGGAGTACGAATACATGATTCTGGATCTGGATGACGGGATAGACGGGCTGTTTGATCTGCTAAAGAGCTGTCAGAAGATATATACCATCACAAGGGAAGACCCCTTTGCACAGGCAAAACTCAGACAATATGAGCAGGTGCTGCAGCAGGGAGAACTAGGGGAAATATCGGAAAAAACTGTAAAATGCCGTTTCCCCATTTTTCAGGAACTGCCAGACAGTCTGGATATGATGACACACGGAGAACTGGCGGGATATGTAAAATCCATTATAAAAGAGGACATTTATGGATAACACGGAGGAGAGAAGAAAAAATTTTAAGGAAAGGCTGTTGGAGAGTATCGATTATTCCAGAGAGAGCAGCGACGAAGAAATCCGGGAACTGATAGACGAGATGCTTGTCCGGGAGTGCCGGAAAAGACCGATTTCCCTGTCGGAGCGAGGCAGGCTCAGAAGAGAACTTTTCCACGCGGTCCGTAAGCTGGATGTACTGCAGGAACTGGTGGATGATCCGCAGATTACAGAGATTATGATTAACGGACCAGACAGGATTTTTGTTGAACGAAACGGCGGGCTTGCGGAGAGTGACCTTCGGTTTGACAGCGAGGAAAAGCTGCAGAATGTGATACAGCAGATTGTCTCCGACTGTAACAGAATGGTCAATGAGGCATCGCCGATTGTGGATGCCAGACTGGAAAACGGCGCGCGCGTCAATGTAGTTCTGAACCCCGTGGCTTTAAACGGTCCTATCGTCACAATCAGGCGGTTCCCCGACAAGCCTATCTCCATGGAGGACCTGGTGTCTTTCGGTTCCATTACGGAGGAGGTGTGTGAATGGTTAAGCCGGCTCGTGCGGGCGAAATACAATATTTTTATCAGCGGTGGAACGGGTTCTGGGAAAACTACATTTTTGAATGCGCTGTCCAACTATATTCCCGTGGAAGAGCGGATCATAACGATAGAAGACAGTGCGGAACTACAGATCAGAAGCGTGCGGAATATCGTCCGGATGGAGACGAGAAACGCCAACGTGGAGGGATGCCGGGAGATTACCATAAGGGATCTGATTAAGACATCCCTTCGCATGAGACCGGACAGGATTGTTGTGGGCGAGGTGCGCGGCGGAGAGGCTTTTGACATGATGCAGTGTCTGAACACGGGACACGACGGATCCATGTCCACGGGACACGCCAATAGTTCAAGGGATATGTTAAGCCGTCTGGAAAATATGATTCTGATGGGCATTGAGATTCCGTTAGAAGCGATCAGACAGCAGATCGCCTCGGGGGTTGACATTATTGTCCATCTGGGAAGACTGCGGGATAAATCGAGAAAAGTATTGGAAATTGTGGAAGTGTGCGGATTTGAAAAAGGGGAAATTGTCTTAAGCCCGCTATACCGCTTCAAGGAGGAAGGGGAGACGGGCGGTGGAAAAATCCTCGGCACGCTCCGAAAGGAAGGAGAACTTGCCTATGTCGAAAAGCTACAGGCTGCCGGATTATGCTGAGTATCATTTTTCTTTGAAGGAAGGTGCGATTGCTTTATTGGAAGGCGTGTTTTTGGTGGCGATGACCGGATATTTTTTCTACCAGTCATGGATTGCCTGTCTTCTGCTTTTTCCTGTATTTGTCCTCTTTATAAAAGAGAAGAAAAGGGATCTGGCAAAAAAGCAGAGACAGGAACTGAGCCTGCAATTTAAAGATCTGGTGCTGGCACTCTCGGCAAACGTCAAAGCCGGCTATTCCATAGAAAATGCCCTGCGGGAGTCCTGCCGTGATGTGGAACTGCTCTACGGTGCGGACAGCCTGATCTGCCTCGAAGTGCGGCACATGATACGGGGACTGGAGAATAATGTGATTTTGGAAAAACTGCTGTACGATCTGGGAATCAGAAGCCGGCTGCCCGATATCATGCAGTTTGCGGACGTCTTTCTGATTGCCAAAAGGAGCGGAGGCAATCTTACGGAAATTCTGGAAAAAACCGCAGGCGTGATCGAGCAGAAGATTGAGACGGATAAGGAGATCCAGTTGATGATCGCGGCAAAAAAGATGGAGCAGAAAATTATGAATATGGTGCCGTTTCTCATTATTTTCTATATCGGAATAACCTCGCGGGGATTTTTCGACGTGCTTTATCACAACCTTGTGGGTGTGGCGGTGATGACAGTGTGCCTGTTCTTTTACGGTGTGGCCTATCTGCTCTCCAGACGGATTGTGGAAATTGAAGTTTAGTTACTTGTGATGGCGCAGACTGGGCTTAGGGAAAGGATGGTTTGATGGTTTACGTTTATTTTGGGATTTTAGCGGTTTATCTGGCGCTGTTTCTCCTGTCTCTGGGAGAGAGAGGAAGTCCGTTTCAGAAAATAGCAGCGCGTATTTACCGGAAACAGCAGGAGCGGCAGAAGAAAGAAAATAAGAGCAGGAAAGATTGGAAACGGGCGTTTTACGCAAGACAGCTCGGAGATAAACTGAAAACGCTGGAGCCGGGAATTGTGCCGGAAAAACAGATCCGGGAGTATTGTCTTTCGCTGTATACGCTTATGCTTACGGTGGTGTTTGTGGGAGACCTTTTCTGCCTTGCCGCATGGTTTGGCGCCCACAGCGCCGCGAGGCTGACCGATGGCGGCTATCTTACCCGGAATGCCTGTGGGGAGGGGGATGTGGAGATAGGGCTGAAGGCGGAAATCCCGGGCGTACAGGAGGAAATTTTTGATTATATTCTGGAGGAGCGCAGACTCACAGGGGAGGAACTGGAAAAAAACTATGCGGAGGCGGCAGTACAGCTTCCGGGGGTAATTCTTAACGGAAACGCCGGGCTGGAAAATGTGCGGACGAGTCTGAATCTGGTTTCCACACTGGAAGGATACCCGTTCGAGATCAGTTGGGAGAGCGACGCGTATTCTCTGGTCAATACGGACGGGACAGTACATAATGAGGAACTTGCGGGCGGGGAAGTCGTTACTTTGACGGCATCGTTTCGCTACGGAGACTGGCGGCGGGAACTGCAGATTCCCGTGCAGATCAATCCGGTTATTTATACGCCGGAAGAAACGCTGCGTGTGCGGATAGAGGAACTCCTGCGAGAGAGGGAGGAAAACAGCAGAAGTGGGGAAATTATGACGCTGCCGGAGCAGATTGGCACGGAGCCTGTCATCTGGAGTGAGATCATAGAGGACAGCAGCGGCTATTTCCTGGTTCTGGTAATACTTGCGGCGGGCGTCCTTTACTGGGGAAGGGGCAGAGAACTGGATCAGAAGCTGGAAACGAGAAAGAGGGAGCTGCTTCTGGACTATCCAGAGATTGTCAATAAGCTGGCGCTCTACATGGGTGCGGGCATGACGATCCGAAACGCCTTTTTAAAGATGGGTGAAGATTACAAAAAGCAGAAAGAAGAGAGAAAAAAATATGCTTATGAGGAAATCTTGATGACCTGCCATGAGCTGCAGGGTGGCAGGTCGGAGACGGAGGCTTACGCGCATTTTGGAAAACGGTGTCAGGTGCAGGCTTATATGAAATTGTCAGCGCTGCTTTCGCAGAATATCAGAAAGGGCAGCAATGACCTTCTGCGGGTGCTGAGACAGGAAGCGGATAACGCCTTTGCGGAGCGGAAAAATCTGGCGAGAAAGCTGGGAGAGGAGGCGGGCACGAAACTGCTTCTGCCAATGATGATGATGCTTTGCGTGGTTATGGTGATTATTATGATTCCGGCTTACTTTTCATTTACTTTAAATTAGATGTATCTGTACGGCGCTTTTCGTATAACGGTTTCTGTGCCGACAGTTACACATAACAACATGACTAAAAAGGAGGAAAACAAGATGCTGAAAAAGAAAAACGACAGACGACTCAAAGGGTTCGGGGACTTCCTGCGGGAGGAGGAAGGTATGGGCACAGTGGAAATCATTCTGATTATTGTGGTGCTGATTGGTCTGGTCATTATCTTCAAGAAACAGCTTCGCGAGCTGGTGGAGAAGGTCTTTGAGAAGATTACAAAAGACAGCAACAAGGTAATGGAATGAGGCGGGGATACATAACGGTATTTCTATCTTTATCCCTCACATTGATCCTGTCCCTTGTATTCGCAGTAATAGAAGGGGCACGGATCAGTGCCATCCGCATGAAATTTGAGTGTGTGACGGATATCGGTATGAATTCCGTTCTGGCTGAATACCACAGGGAGCTTTTGAAACAGTATGATCTTTTGTTTGTAGATACGTCTTACGGTGGTTCCCATCCCGAAATCGCCAACACAGAGGCGCACCTTTACCATTACACACAGAAAAACTGCCGCCCGGAAGAGAGGAAAAGCCTGTCTGGCGGCAGGGATTTTCTGGTAATGGATATGGGTGCGGTGGAAATCCCCGCGTATTCTGTGGCTTCGGACGAAAACGGAACGGTGTTGAAGCGGCAGATTACCGATTATATGAAGGATTATCCGCTGGGCGCTGTTCTGGATAAAATCAGCGGCAATGTGGGACTGCTGCAGGGAGCCGGAATCGACACAAAGGATATGGATGGGTGGCGGCGGCAGTATGAGGCGGAAATTGATGCGATCGGTCTGCCAGAAAGGGAGAAGGAAGATGGAGAGATGGAGGAAGTGCCGCTTAACAATCCAGCGGACCTTGTCAACGCAACGAGAAGCAGCGGGGTGTTAAACCTTGTGCTGGAAAATCCATCCGCAGTTTCCGCCGTAAAAGTGGATTTAGGGGACTATATTTCCCACCGTTCCCAAAGGATGACGGGTACAGGGCTTTGCGCGGAGGCGGTAGAGACAAGTGGCGCGCCAAACGAACTGGTCTTTCAGGCGTATCTTTTTGAAAAATGCGGTTATTACGGGGCGGAGATGGATAAGTCGCTTCTGAAATACCAGATGGAATATATCGTGGCGGGCAAGGATACGGACTGGCAGAATCTGGAACAGGTGGCAAAAAAGCTTCTGCTCTGGCGGGAGGCGGCAAATATGATGTACCTTCTCTCGGACGGTGCCAGGATGGCGGAAGCGCAGGCTCTGGCTACGGCGCTTACGGCAGTGATGCTTATGCCGGCACTGGCGGAGCCGGTCAAGTATACCATTCTCTTTGCGTGGGCTTATGTGGAGAGCCTGCAGGATGTGAAAACTTTGCTTGGCGGCGGCAGAGTGCCTGTTTTTAAAACGGCTGCCGACTGGAAAACAGGAATAGGCTGCCTTAAGAATGTAAAAGGAAGTCTCACGGAGGATTCCGGAGGAAGCGGACTGAGTTATGAAGAATACCTGCAGATCATGGTTTTTTTGCAGCATGCAAAAAGCCGGACAGAGCGTGCCATGGATATCATGGAAATGGATATCCGCCAGACACCCGGCAATGCGAGATTTCGTCTGGATGGCTGTTTCGATACGTACCAGGCGCATCTGGAAGTGACGAGCCGTTTCGGTTATTCCTACGAAATGACAAGAAGATATGGATTCTATTAACGCGGGAGGTGATAAAAGATGCCCTTTTTACGACTAAGCAACAATAAAATAACGAAATCGACAGCACATTCTCTCCGGGCATATCTTGAGGCACATCAAGGTAGTCACATTCACAATTCAGCACTCCGGTTTGTAAAAGGGGCATCTTTTATCCTCTCCCGTGAGAGGGGTTCCATGACACTGGAGGCTGCTTTTGCACTGCCGTTTTTTCTCTTTGCGGTGCTCAACATTCTTTTTTCAGTGAATATGATCGGAACGCAGAGCCGGATTAACGCGGCGATGCATCAGGTGGGAAACAAGATGGCTTTCGCGGGGTACGTCTATGAAAACACGGCGGCAGACATTCTGCCGGACGGGCTTTTGGGCGTGGTGGTCACGGAGGGGTACGCCAGAGGGCAGATAGTGGAAAATGTAGGAAGATCCTATCTGGATAAATCCTGTGTGAAAGGTGGTGCGGGAGGGCTGTCTTTCGCCGGTTCCTCGGTAATGGGAGCGGAGGATATGATTGATCTGAAAATATCCTACCGTGTCAAACCCTTTATAGAGCTGATGGGATTTGACGGATTCTGCCTGTCACAGCGTTATTATGGCAGGGCATGGACAGGATATGACGTGGCAGGATCGGTGAGCGGTGGCACGCAGGAAGACCCTATGGTCTATATCACAAAAACGGGATCGGTTTTTCATCTCGACAGGAACTGCACTTATTTAAACCCAAAGATAGAGACGGTGTCCGCACCGTCCGTGCCCGACAGGCGAAACGCATCCGGCGCAAAATATGCACCCTGTGGCTCCTGCGGCGCAGGCGGAGGCGGCGGACAGGTGTTTATCACGGACTATGGCAGCAGCTATCATAAGCGGCTGGACTGTCCGGGACTGAAAAGGACGATTTATACCGTGCCGCTGTCGGAGGTAGGTGCAAGAGGGAGGTGTTCTAAATGTGGATAGAGATTGTATTGTTTTTGTTTCTGGCGGTCTGTGCTGTGTTTGACGGTTTCAGCAGGCGGGTTCCGCTAGCTGTCGTGTGGCTTGGCATATTGACGGCAGTCTGCCTTCGGCTCAATGGGGCGATGGGAGAGACAAGCCTTATGGAGGCGGCGCTTTCCCTGATACCCGGCGCAGGTTTTTTCCTGCTTGGTTTTTTGACAAGAGAAAAGGTGGGGTACGGTGACGGTTGGGCGCTTTTAATGATAGGGCTGTTTGCTGGCGCGTGCCGCTGTTTTCTGATTCTGTTTGTGGGACTTATGGCGGAGTCTGCTGTGGCGATAGTGCTGTTGGCGATTGGAAAGATAAAGAGGGATCGGGAAATACCATTTCTGCCGTTTCTGCTTCTGGGAATGGGGGTGGTGATATGCATTTGAAAAAGACAGCCGGAGGATATATGACGCTGGAGGCTTCTTTTCTTATCACGTGGACGATGTTTGTGTTTGTTCTTTTGATTTACCTGTCCTTTTATTCCTATGACAAATGTGTACTTTTTCAGGATGCATATACGATCTGTTTCCGTGGAAGCATCCAGAAGGACGAAGGACAGGTGGTGCCTTACATAAGCGCAAATATGCAGAAACAGTTTGGCAGGAAGTATTTCGGTGTGGGAAAGGTGCAGGGAACAGTGGACAAAAGCGGGAATACGACGAGCGTGACCGGGGAGTGTCAGGTGAAGGTGCCGATCCGGCAGTTGTTTACCATGCATGGAAAAGCGGGTTGGCGTATCCGCACACGTGCCAAAGCGCAGATCATAAATCCGACGAAGATGATACGCAGGTGCAGGTGGGCGGGAAATATGTTTACGGACTAGAGCTTAGAAGGGAGAAAAACATGCTGGAGACAAAATATTTTAGGGATTATAAACACAGTTACATGATTTTACCGTGTAAAAGCGGGAAGCCGGAAAAAAGTTATCAGTGCAGGCAGCTTGCTTCTAATAAAATAGAAGACCTTCTGCGCTGTTCCATGCGGCATGTGAATGGTATGACATATTTTTATTATGATATCAGCTCCAGAACGACCCTGGAAAGCCTGTATCGTGACAGGCAGATGTCTTACCGTCAGATTTGTGAGCTGCTTGAACAGCTTTATCAAATGTATTGCAGAGTAGGCGACTATTTTATGGATGAGACACGGCTGGTCTTTTCGCCGGCGTATATCTTTTACGATCTGTCGCGCAAAAAATATATCGGACTTTATTATCCGGATTATGAGGAGGAAAGACCTTATGAAGCACTTATGGATTATCTGCTGGAGCATATGGATAATGAAGATGGGCGGCTGGCGGACTGTATCTATCAGATTTATGAGAGAGCGGAGGACAGCGGTTTTTCACTGTGGGACGCGCTGCAGATTCTGGGAGACGAAAAGGAGCAGGAAGAGCAAACGGAGCAGGTGGCGAAAGAGCATGGGGAGAAGAGAAGCGACATTTTTCTGCTGCCCGGAAACGTTTTGGCTGAAAGCGGGAAGACAAAGCAGACATATGCACAGGCGGATATGCATCATGCACAGGAAAACACATTTACAGCGTGGGAGGAGCAGGAAGATAAGACTGCGCCTGTAAAAAAGAAGAGCCTCTTCTCTGTGTTTGTCGCCGCGTTTTCGGCATTGGGTATTGCGGGAATCGTCTATATTTACGGTTCGTATGAGCTGTCGGATGAAGAGGTTATGACACTTCTCGGATGCGGCGCACTGCTTGGTGTCTGCCTGATTGCAGGGCTTATGGGCATTTTAAAAAGCGGTGCGAAGAAAGGAAAGAGAAAGATTGCGACAGAGGGAGAGACAGAAAAAACATGTTCGGATGGGATGGATGATTTTTATCTGCCAGTACAGGAGGCAGATTCTTCGGAGCATATGCGAAATGGCGGGCTGGTTTCTGCGGGACAGGCACAGGGCGGGGAGGCCGTTTCGCTGGAACATGTACTGAGCAGGGAGAGGGAGCCAGGGCTGCCCGCGACTTCCAGAGGAAGAAAGGATGGGCTGGAAGAGGAGGAAGTCTGTGGGAATACGGTCTTTTTCGACAGCACAAAAATAGCGCAGCATAAATTGTATGCGTTGGATAAAAAGAATAAAAAGCATATTGAACTCACCAAATTTCCCTTTACGGTAGGAAAGATGGCAGGGTGTGTGGACTTTGTCCTTCCGGACGATTCCGTCAGCCGTATTCACGCCAGATTTGAGAAGACTGGAGATGTCATACAGCTGACAGATATGAACTCCACAAACGGCACTTACAGGAACGGATTGCGGATGCAGCCCCAGGAGACGGTGGAGATCGAACCGGGGGATGAGATAAGGTTTGGGAAGTTGAATTATTGCTATCGGTAAATATTATGGGTATTACAACGGGCGCATCATTGTCTGCAGCTTGTTCTGTATGCGTGAGGAAGACATGCGACACCAGGACAAATAGGTAATACATAATACACAATACACCGTAAGCTATGGGCTGCGGTGTAATTTATCTTCTTATAAATACACCTATAACCGTGCAGGTAAATATTTCATCTTTACAAGAGAACATACGTTTGATAACATGGAGTTACATTTACCGGCAGGGGGGAGGTGAAGGAATGGAAGAGAGGCTTCACGAGGGAATGTTGTCTGATGGACAGACCAATATTCCGGTTCAGATGATGTCGCTGACCGAACGGGACGGCAGGATCACGCCGCAATGGTTCCGCCTTGAGACGGAAGAACACGAGATCAGGTTATACCGGATTGAACAGGTCGTGTCGCGGGATGAGAAGAGGTATGTCGGCATCAGGGAGAAACAGTTTATCTGTAAGATCAGAATGGGAGATATGTGTAAAACCTTAGAGGTGCGGTACAATATCGAAACCCAGCGATGGAGAATCTTCCAATTCCTGTAGGGATGAGTAAATATGTATTTCACATAGACGTCAACAGCGCCTTTCTCGCATGGACTGCAGCGTACCGGGTGGATGTGCTGGGAGAGAAGGACGACATCAGACTGATACCGAGCATTGTGGGCGGGGATCAGGAGAAACGTCATGGAATTGTTCTGGCAAAGAGCACTCCTGCAAAAAAATACGGAATAAAGACGGGAGAACCCATTGTAGCTGCGCAGAGAAAATGTCCGGGACTGGTGATTGTGCCGCCGGATTACGGCTTATACGTCAAATCGTCACGTGCCTTTATGAACATACTGAAAGAGTACAGCGACAACGTGGTCCAATACAGTATCGACGAGGCATGGGTAGTGTTTGAGGGGTTTGAAAAGTTGTACGGCCGCGGCCAGATGGTGAATCTGGCGTATGAACTGAAGGACAGGATCAGAGATGAGCTCGGCTTTACGGTGAATGTTGGCATCTCGACCAATTTCCTTCTCTCCAAAATGGCGGGGGATTTTTCCAAACCGGATAAAGTGCACACCCTGTTTCCCGAAGAGATCGAACAGAAGATGTGGCAGCTCCCCGTCTCTGATTTGTTTTTGGCAGGACGGGCAACGGTGGAGAAGCTGCATAAGGTCGGCATAAAGACGATTGGAGAACTGGCGCAGGCGGACGAGGGAATGATCCGCTCTCTGCTAAAAAAGCATGGGCAGACAATACAGGGATTTGCGAGAGGTGTCGACCTGGAACCGGGCATGATTTCCCATGAAGCCAATAAGGGATATGGGAATAGCATGACAGCTCCGGTGGACGTTGTGACGGAGGAGTATGCGAAACATTTGCTGCTGTCTTTAAGTGAGACGGTGGGGACGCGGCTTAGGGCTGACGGCGTGATGATCGGTGTGGTCAGCGTACATCTGACAACCTTTGAGTTTCAGCGCATGAACAAGCAGATGCAGTTGGACTCTCCCACAAATATCACAGAGGAAATTTACGGAGCCGCCTGCCAGGTGTTCGATAAGTTGTGGGATAAGAAAACGCCGATCCGGCAGCTCGGAGTCCATACGACGAAGGTGCAGGAGAATGCCGGGCGGCAGTACAGCATATTTGATCTGGAAAAAAGCGACAAACTGGAAAAACTGGACAAGGCAGTAGATAAGGTTCGTGAAAAATACGGGGAGGATGCGATTTTCCGGGCAAGCTTCCTGAAAGGAAATGTCTCCCATATGAGCGGCGGACTGAATAAGGAGAGGCGCAGCGGGGTTACATTAGGAATAGATATAGAGGGAGAAAATGTCAGAGATCTGTGAAGAATGCCTGCAGATTTGACGAAGAGAATGGGAGAGAAACTATGTGCGGAAGATTTTATATAGATGATGAGACAGTGCGTGAGATTGAGAAGATAGCCGGGAGAATCGACCGGAAGAATGCGAAAATGGGGGATGTGCATCCGTCGGAACCGGCGTTAGTGCTTCGGGCAGATCAGGACAGTATGGTGGCTGATGTACTTAAGTGGGGCTATGCGTCTGCAAGGAATAATACTTTGATTTTTAATGCCAGAACGGAAACGGTAAGAGAGCGTCCTATGTTCCGCTATGATTTTGAGGCGCGTCGCTGTCTGGTTCCGGCATGTAAGTTTTATGAATGGAAGGATATCGGCGCAAAGAAAAAGGAGAAGTATACGTTTTTCGCGCCGGAAGAAGTTTTGTATCTGGCGGGAATCTACCATAAAGATCCGGAGGGCGACCGATTTACCATCCTTACCCGCGAGGCGGAGGGGTGCATGACCGGAATACACGGCCGTATGCCGCTTATAATCCGAAAGGAAAATATGGAGGAATGGCTGTTTTCGGAAACGGAGGCGGAAGAATTGCTGGACAGGCATTTTGAGAAACTGCGGAGACAGAAGAGTGAAGCGGAGGGATATCGGCAGATGAGTTTGTTTTAGATCACGGTGGCCATCCGACAGCGGTTTGACATCCCTGACTGAAAATGATACTCTTTTCTCATGGATATGTTAACGTTGAATCGACTGGAAAATTTGTTCTTTGAGCAGGGCTATGGTAAAATACCGTCTAATCTGCCCGAATTTAACTTTTACTGCCGCAGGGAAGTGCAGGGAATTACTGTGCTCCATGTGATTGATTACAGGCAGGGACTCTATATTTCCATGGATCAGTATACGCATCTGAAAGAGCAGATAGCATCTTTTTTCCACGACAAGGGCGAGCGGGAAGTCCATGTGATGACGCTGGTTTTGTGCGACGACACCGATAAGGCGAGAAGACTTTGCGGCGGGGACAGCTTTTGCTGGGTTATTGATTCGCGGGAATATCGTCTGCTGATCCACGAAACACAGGTGGCGGATTTTTACGGTTGGAAAGATATTCTGGAGGAGTATCTGTTTTTGCCGGCACGGGAGGACGTGAAGGAGCCAGGATCGAATGCCGAACCGCAAAATAAGACAGACTGGCGGGCGCTGTCGCGGGTTAATGTTGTTCTGGTGGCAGTGAATGTAATTATATTTCTGATATGTACATTTACGGGAGATTTGTTATATAATAAGGGTGCGTTTAGTGTGACGGCGCTTTGGCAGGGGGAATGGTACCGCCTGTTTACAAGCATGTTTTTACATTGGAATGTGGAGCACCTTTTCAGCAACATGATCGTCCTGTATTATGTGGGAGCGATTGTGGAACGCAAACTGGGAGCGTTTCCCTATACGGCGCTTTATGTGCTTTCCGGTCTTGCGGGGAATGTTTTTTCCATGGGGTACGAGCTTTTAACGAATGCCTATGGCAGTTCAGCGGGGGCGAGCGGCGCGGTTTTCGGCGTGGAGGGTGCCCTGCTGTTTCTGGTTATGGCGCATCGGGGAAAGCTGGAAGCCATGACGGCAGGCAGGGTGGCGTTTGCGATTGCCTTTTCGCTCTACTGCGGTTTTACCAGTCCTGGCGTGAACAACGCGGCACATGTGGGCGGTGTTTTGATGGGATTTGCGGCGGCGGCTGTCAGTGTGGCATGCAAGAAAATAAAGGTGTTTTCCGGGCATGGATGAGAAAAGTAACAGTTCAGCTTAGGACTTTGCACTTGCTGTAAAGTTCTAAGTCGAACTGTCACGAGAAAGGAAAGAGTCTTATGCAGATCAATATCTATTATGGCGGAAGGGGTCTGATGGATGATCCCACGCTGTTTGTGATCAAGAAGATGAAGGAGGTGCTGGAGGAACTTCGCGTGACAGTGGAAGTTTTCTATCTTTATGAGCAGAAAAACAGCATTCCCACACTTCCGCAGACTTTGAAAAACGCGGACGGCGTGATTCTGGCGACGACGCTGGAATGGTACGGGATCGGCGGCTATATGCAGCTTTTTCTGGATGCCTGCTGGCTTTACGGCGATAAAGAAAAAATCAGCCGGATTTATATGTGCCCGATCGTCATGTCCACTACCTACGGGGAGCAGGAAGCTAAGCTGAATCTTGCCACGGCGTGGGAGATTCTCGGCGGACTTCCCTGCAGTGGACTTTGCGGCTATATCGCGGATACGTCTCTTCTGGAGGAAAACGGAGATTATATCAGAATCATTGAGAAAAATGCGGAGAACCTTTACCGCACGATCAATCAGAAAATGCCCTGTCTGCCGGCAAGCAATCAGGCGGTGAAACAGAAGGTGGCTATTACAAAGACCGTTAATTTTACGCCGCAGGAGTCTGAACAGCTTTCCCAGTATGTGGCGGACGATACTTATGTGCAGCGGCAGAAGGCGGATATTCAGGAGCTTGCAAGTCTGTTCCGCGATATGATGGGCAGCAGCGAGAAGGAAGACACGACGGAATTTATCGAGGAGATCCGGCAGCATTTCGTGCCGCAGCCGGGCTTTGCGGCGGGATTTAAGGTAGTGATCGAGGAGAAAAAGACGCCGCTTATGATTGTGATAGACGGCGCCAGCATCGACTGTCATTATGGAGAGGGCGGGCGCGTGGATGTGGAAATACAGCTTGACCGCGCGTCTTTTTCAGATATCGTATCGGGGAGGACAAGCTTTCAGACGTCTTTTATGGCAGGCGATATGAAAATGAAGGGTGATTTTAAGGTGCTACGTTCGCTTGATATGGTGCTGCAGTTCGGGGCGGGCTGAGCTTCAGAGTCTTGTCTTATAAATGAGAGCTAAAAAAAGCGATTTTATAAATGGAGGAACTGAAAAGTGGATACTTGTATTTTTTGCAAAATTGCAAATGGGGAAATTCCCACAAAGACGTTGTATGAAGACGAGAAGTTCCGCGTCATTCTTGATCAGGGACCGGCGACCAGAGGTCACGCGCTGATTCTTCCCAAAGAACACTATGCGGATCTTTTTGAGCTGCCGGAGGAGAGTGCCGGCGAGGTTATGAAGCTGGCAAAAAAGATGGCGCTTAAAATGCGCGAAAAACTTGGATGCGAGGGATTTAATCTGGTACAGAACAACGGTGATCTCGCAGGACAGACAGTGTTTCACTTTCATCTTCATCTGATACCACGTTACAGCGCGGACGGTCAGAAGATCGGCTGGAAACCGCAGGAAGTGGAACCGGAAGAGCTGGAGAAAGTCAGAGCGCAGATTGTCGATTGATGGCTAAACCGGAGCGGATTCGCCGGCAAACTGTGTCTGCACGCGTTTGACGGGAGGATGGTGCTTCGGGAGGAGTGCGGGTTGAACATATGAAAACGGAGGAAACATGCGGACGATAGCAACGGAAGAAATTACCCGGAATATCAAGGAAATGTGCATCGAAGCGAACCACTTTCTTTCTGCGGATATGGAGCGGAAGATGAAATGCGCGGCACAGGCGGAAGAAGCGCCCTTGGGAAGGCAGATTCTGGGACAACTGCAGGAAAATCTGGAAATTGCCGGGAAGGACATGATTCCGATCTGCCAGGACACGGGAATGGCGGTGGTATTTCTGGAAATAGGGCAGGACGTACGCTTTGAGGGTACGAATTTGACCGATGCGGTCAATGAAGGTGTGCGGCAGGGTTATACGTGCGGTTATCTGCGCAAGTCAGTGGTGGGTGATCCACTGATCCGTGAAAATACAAAGGACAATACGCCGGCAGTCATACACAGCGAAATTGTTCCGGGGGAGCAGGTTAAGATCACCGTTGCGCCGAAAGGCTTTGGCAGCGAGAACATGAGCAGGGTGTTTATGCTGAAACCGGCTGACGGTGTGGAGGGAGTGAAAGATGCAATCCTGACAGCAGTGAGGGATGCGGGTCCCAATGCCTGCCCGCCCATGGTGGTTGGCGTCGGGATCGGCGGCACCTTTGAGAAGTGTGCGCTGATGGCGAAGCATGCGCTGACAAGGTCGGTTGAAGAGCGGTCGGAGGTTCCTTATGTCAGGGAACTGGAGGAGGAAATGCTATCACAGATCAACAAAACCGGAATCGGACCGGGAGGTCTTGGCGGTACAACAACGGCACTGGCTGTTAATATAGAGACTTATCCCACACATATAGCGGGGCTGCCTGTTGCGGTCAATATCTGCTGTCATGTGAACAGACATGCAGTGCGGGTGCTGTAAAGGAATGTTGCGAGTGCGACATTTCGGATATGACTGTGTAAAATTTTGAGAGGTGTTTCTTCTATAATAATATATATAGTGTTTTTAATTTGAACAGACACAATATGTATTTATTTTCGCCCGGAAATGACAGGGTTTTAGAATGCAAAAGAAAGGTTAAAGCTTATGGAGCGATATATAAAAGCACCTATTGATAAAGAAACGGCCAGAGAACTGCGGGCAGGAGACTACGTATACCTTACGGGCACGATATATACTGCGCGCGACGCAGCTCACAAGAGAATGCATGAAGCGTTGGAAAAAGGGGAAGCGCTGCCTTTGGAAATGAAAGATAATGTCATCTATTATATGGGTCCGTCTCCGGCAAGGGAAGGCAGACCGATTGGTTCTGCCGGGCCTACTACGGCCAGCCGCATGGATAAGTATGCGCCGGCTCTTCTGGATCTGGGATTGACAGGTATGATAGGCAAGGGAAAACGTTCGGAAGCGGTGAAAGAGGCGATTGTCAGAAACGGGGCGGTGTATTTTGCTGCGGTGGGCGGCGCAGGCGCACTTCTTGCCGGTTCTATCAAAGCGTCGGAAGTGATTGCCTATGACGATCTGGGGACGGAAGCGATTCGCAGGCTTGAAGTCGAAAATTTTCCGGTGATTGTGGTAATTGATTCCATGGGACAAAATTTATATGAGACGGCAATCGGGGAATACTGTAAGTTGTAGTATCTATTATCAATACAGGGAGAAGCGCGTATTGCTGAGATTGTAAGAATAAGATGCGGATTAAAATTTATAAACAGATTTTACAAAGGAATCCGCGAAAAGGCATTGACAAACAAAATTACCTTATGTATAATTACTTTGCGTTGTGGAGACGTGGAACTATATATTTGGTAGAGGAATAGTTCAGACTGTGGAGAAATACTCAAGAGGCTGAAGAGGCGCCCCTGCTAAGGGTGTAGGTCG
>CASWVG010000027.1 GCA_949472775.1 uncultured Lachnospiraceae bacterium | reverse complement strand
ACGTTCCATCATAGGACGGAACGCCAAGAAACACTAAATCTCGCGTGCGAGAAGTACTTCTAAAACTCAGCAGCAGAGGCTGTTTCGTTAAGAAGTACTAAGTCTTACGTGAGGGAAGGCAGGAAAAGTATGAAAAATTCGGGCGTAGTTTCACGCACGAATGATAAGGATGGCGGGATTTATACGAAACGCCATTTGGAAGAACTGGTAAAACTGCAGACCACCGTGCTTAGGCAGCAGGCGCGGGAACTGCGGCGTATGAATGAACGTATCATAGAAACCATGAGTAATGTGGTGGAGTTCCGGAATCTGGAGTCAGGGGACCATGTGAAGCGTGTGAAGGATTTCACGAGAATCCTTGCAGGGCATCTGGCGAAAGCCTGCCCGGAATATCAACTGGATAAAACAGCCGTCGATGTGATTACAGCGGCGGCTGCTTTGCATGATGTGGGAAAAATCGCGATCCCGGACGCCATCCTGTTAAAGCCCGGAAAGCTCACCGCGCAGGAATTTGAGGTGATGAAGACGCATACGACAAAAGGGTGTGAAATCATTGCCATGCTGGGAGATATACAGGAAGGGGAATACGGCAGGGCAAGTTATGAGATCTGCCGGCATCATCACGAGCGTTACGACGGCGGAGGATACCCCGATGGGCTGGAAGGGGAGGAGATTCCGATTGCGGCGCAGATTGTCTCCCTGGCGGACGTCTATGATGCGCTGGTCAGCGAACGCTGCTATAAGAGCGCGTACACGGCTGCGGAGGCGTACGACATGATTGTGCGGGGAGACTGCGGTCAGTTTTCTCCCAAGCTGCTTTCCTGTCTGTGTGAAGCCAGAAGAGAGCTTGAGGAGAAAGCAGAGAGCGGCAGAGCGCTTACCACGTAGAGGAATTGCCCGCCTTTTCTTCACAGTATTTACAGCGGTAAATTTCCTTTTCCTCGTCCGCCAGCACGAAGATGTGCGGCAGTTCCTGCTCAATGGATGTGATGCACCGCGGGTTTTTGCATTTGATTACGTTATGGATTTCGCGGGGGAGCACCAGCTCCTTCTTATCTACAATTTCTCCGTCCTTGATCACGTTGACGGTGATATTATGATCGATAAAAGCGAGGATATCCAGGTTCAGTGTGTTGATGTCGCACTCCACCTTCAGGATATCCTTTTTTCCCATTTTATTGCTGCGGGCGTTCTTGATGATCGCCACCGTACAATCCAGCTTGTCCAGTTTCAGATGATGATAGATCGCAAGGCTTTTGCCCGCTTCAATATGGTCGAGAACAAAACCTTCCTCAATTTTTCCAACATTTAACATATGGCGATACCTTCCTTTATTATTTTATGCGAAATTGCGGAAACAGTAGTCAAAGCTGCGACTTTGAGTATAATATATAACGGCTGACATTTAATAATCAGCGTTCAATGCCGAGCAGGGTCAGGATCAGCGCCATCCGGACATAGACGCCGTATTGTGCCTGCTTGAAGTAGACGGCGCGGGGGTCGTCGTCCACCTCCACGGAAATCTCGTTGACACGGGGAAGGGGATGGAGCACCAGCATTTCCTTTTTCGCCGCGGATAGTTTCGCTTTGTCCAGAATATAGAAGTCTTTCAGGCGAACATAGTCCTCCTCGTTGAAGAAACGCTCTTTCTGTACTCTGGTCATGTAGAGGAGATCCAGATTCGGCATACAGTCTTCCAGACGAATGACCTCCTCGTATGGAATATCCTTTTCCGTAAGCATATCCGTGATGTAGTCTGGCACCTTCAACTCCTCGGGGGAGATAAAGATGAAACGGATATCGGAATAGCGGACCAGTGCGTTGATCAGCGAATGTACAGTCCGTCCGAATTTCAGGTCGCCGCACAGACCGATGGTAAAGCCGCCCAGCCTTCCCTTTAAGGAGCGGATGGTGAGCAGATCCGTGAGGGTCTGGGTAGGGTGCTGGTGGCCGCCGTCGCCGGCGTTGATCACAGGAATACCGGAGCGTTCCGCCGCTACCATGGGCGCGCCCTCCTTGGGATGCCGCATGGCGCAGATGTCCGCGTAACAGGAGATGATACGGATGGTGTCGGAAACGCTCTCGCCTTTTGCGGCGGAGGAGGATCCGGCATCGGAAAAGCCGAGAACCTGTCCGCCCAGATTCAGCATGGCGGCTTCAAAGCTTAAGCGTGTGCGGGTACTCGGTTCGTAAAAGCAGGTGGCGAGTTTTTTGCCGTCGCAGGCGTGGGCATATTTTGCAGGATCCGCCTCGATCCGATTTGCCAGATCGAAGAGTCTGTCCAGTTCCTCTACGGAAAAATCAAGCGGGTTCATTAAATGTCTCATAAAGATGCGTCACTCCTTTGCTGTATGGTCGAAAAAAATAGAAGAGAAAACTCTCTTCTATTTTTAGATTTATGATAGATAAGATAACAATTCTTCCACAGGTTTGCGACGGGGAGCAACAGGCGTCTCATCGGGATAACCGATCGGGATGAGAGCGACAAGTTCTCTGTCCTCGGGAAGCTGTAACATAGACTCTGCCTCGCTCTGATCAAAAAGACCGAGGATCACGGAACCAAGCCCCTGTTCGTATGCCGCAAGGCAGAGGCTCTGTGATGCGATACCAGCGTCGTACATCTGCCAGCCGTCGCCGCGGGGAGTGCTGAACGAACCGTCACGCTCAAAACCGCTGCGGTTTTTGATAATAGTGACAGCCATCAGTACGGGAGCCGCCGCAATGATATCACCGTTGGGAGGATACATGGTGGTGCACTCTCTGGCAATTTTGTCTTTTAATGCGCCCTCTACGGCAATGTAGCGGGTAATCTGTGTGTGCTTCCAGCTCGGAGAGTAGGAAGCGGTTTCGACAATCTCGGACAAAAGCTCGTGGGAAACGGGGTCTGCCTTAAATTTCCGTATACTTCTGCGCCCTACGATACAATCTTTAGCGGTCATGCAGCGTCCTCCTTATAATGTGGTGTGGTTACTATCTGCTTACTATATTTTGTATATCATAGCACAAAGAAAAGGGGGATGCAAGTGGGATAAAAGGACGAGTTACAAGGTGAAGATTGTGAAATAGGGGTGAATGTGGTACACTAATCGTAGTGCGGGAAGTACTGCTAAAGCCTGGCAGCAGAGGCGGCTTTGCTAAGAAGTGCTCTCCCACAGGAGAAAGCCTGAAAAGAAGGATTCTCCACATAGATCTGAGATTCCGAAAAGCGAGACGGAGGAGAGAAATAATCATGGAAGAAAACAGGGAAGAGATGCAGAATATAGAAGAGAAGGAAGATGTGCGTGAGTATGTGGAGCGCAAGCGGTGGCTGTTTTTCGGTCTGCCCTTTACGTTTACGAAGTATACGGTGAACGAGCGCGTGGTTACAATAAACGCGGGTCTGCTCAACACGACAGAAAACGACTGTTATTTATATAAGGTACAGGACGTGGAATTAAAGACGAGCCTGGCGGAGCGGATTTTCGGACTGGGCACGGTGGCGTGTTATACGGGAGATAATACGCATCCGCAGCTCTATCTGGAGCATATCAGACACGCGAAAGAGGTTAAGGACTATATTTTGGAGGCCTCGGAAGTGGCGCGGAGAAAACGGCGCACGATGAATACTTTGAACATCGACGCGGATGATATTGACATGGATGTCGACTGAGCATGGATGTCCGGCAGACTGGTGATTCCGGAGTCTGTCTGTTTTCGCTGGTCAATCTGGATCCGGGCGCAGAGAGGGATCGTTTTCCCGCAGCAGACGCTCAAAGAGGAGCCCGGTGACAAACCAGCAGGGGGCGAAGTCGAGGCGGATCACCTTTGCCAGATTCCAGCGGGAGCGCTCGTAGTTCCAGGGACAGAGCTCCCGGCGGTTTAGCCATGTGCCGGTGAGAAATTCCCCGGTAAAGATCAGTCCCGTGTAGGTCAGTCCCCGGAACAGCAGGGAGCGGTTCTTTAACAGGCGGCAGACAGGAGCCAGAAAAGCCGCAAGCCCGTATATGGGAAACATCCAGATGGAAGTTGCGCCGGGGAGTTTAAAGTCCCGCCGCCGAAAGGCGTGAAAGGCCGTGAAGGTGATTTCCAGAAACCACCCAAGCAGGCCGCAGTGAATGAAGTTGTGCAAAAATTTTCTCATAGAGAAAGTATTGCCCTGTTCCGGCATATTTATACATGCCGTGAAAGGAGAGTCTGTGTCCGGAGAATTGTGGCGCAATTGTTTCTTCTATGGGGCAGGATTTGGAAAGAGAGGGAGGAGCAGCAGAAGCCATGAACTACCGTGAAGCCATGCAGTATGTAGACGAATTGCGGCCTCTGGGCAGCGTCATGGGGCTGGATACCATGCGCAGGCTGTGCAGCGTGCTTGGTGATCCCCAGGAGAAGCTGAAATTTGTACATATCGCCGGAACCAACGGCAAGGGTTCTGTGCTTGCCTATATTTCCACGATCATGCAGGAGGCCGGGTACCGGGTCGGCAGATATATTTCCCCCACCGTGAAAGATTACAGGGAACGGTTTCAGGTGAATGGGCGTGAGATCACGCAGTCGGGACTGTGCAAGTATCTGGAGCCGGTGAAAGCGGCGGCAGCGCAGATGGTGGCGGAGGGGTTTACGCATCCCACGCTCTTTGAAGTGGAGACGGCTGTTGCCTTTTTGTTCTTTCTGGATAAGGAATGCGATCTGGTGGTGCTGGAGACCGGGCTGGGCGGTGCGCAGGATGCGACAAACGTGGTAAATACGACGCTGGCGGCGGTTTTTGCCTCCATCAGCATGGATCATATGGATATTCTGGGGGAGAGTCTGGAAGAGATTGCCCGGGAGAAGGCGGGAATTATAAAAGACAGGTGTTATGTTATATCGGTGAAACAGTCTCCGGAAGTGATGAAGATTCTGCGGCAGTCCGCTCTCGCCAGAAAGGGAAAGTTTCTTACGGCGGATTTAACCCGCGCGAAGCGGGTCAGATACGGCTTGACGAAACAGAGTTTTGACTATGATAAGTATAAGGATCTGGAGATAACCATGCCCGGGCAGTTTCAGACTGAGAACGCGGTTCTGGCGGTGGAGACGGTTATGGCGCTTGCAAGGTGTGGCTTTAAAGTGCCGGAGGAGAGGATAAGGCAGGGGCTTTTTAGTACGAAATGGCCGGGACGGTTCGATGTGATTGCGAAAAGACCGCTCTTTATTGCCGACGGCGCGCACAACGAAGACGCCGCCAAAAAATTGGCAGAAAGTATTCGTTTTTATTTTACAAACAGGAAAATAATTTATATAATGGGAATGTTACAGGACAAGGAATATGACAAGGTGATTCGCCATACCTTTGAACTGGCATCCCATATCATTACCGTAACGCCGCCCATCAAGGAGCGCGCGCTGCCGGCGCTTGAGCTGGCGCAGACGGCGAGGGAATATCACAGGGCCGTGACTGCGGCGGACAGTGTGCAGGAGGCGGTGGAAATCGCGTATCTCCTGACGGGAAAAGATAAGGATGCCGTTATCGTTGCCTTCGGCTCTCTCTCCTATCTGGGAGAACTGATGGATACAGTCGGGCACAGAGATACGATCAGGAGAGACACCCATGGTAGATCAGAGAAAAATTAAAGAAGCGGTCAGACTGCTTTTAGAGGGCATCGGTGAGGATGTGGACAGAGAGGGTCTGCGCGAGACGCCGGACAGAATTGCCCGCATGTACGGAGAAATCTTTGCGGGGATGGACGAGGACGCGGGGGAGCATCTGGCTAAGACATTTGCCGTTGCGAGTAACGAGATTGTTTTCGTAAAAGATATCACCTTTTATTCTATGTGTGAACATCATCTGATGCCGTTTTACGGAAAGGCGCATATCGCTTATCTGCCGGACGGGAAAGTGGTGGGGCTTAGCAAACTGGCAAGGACGGTGGAGGTTTACGCCAGAAGACCCCAGATTCAGGAACAGATGACCATCCAGATCGTGGAGGCCGTTATGGAACACTTAAAACCACAGGGCGCGATTGTTATGCTGGAGGCAGAACATCTCTGTATGACGATGAGAGGGGTGGAGAAACCTGGGAGCAGGACGATGACATTGGCGTCCAGGGGTTGTTTTCAGGAAGATCCGAAGTGGCAGGAACTGTTTTTCCGTATGATCGGCGCAGATAAAGTATATAATCAGGATTTAGCAAAGTGAAATCCTGTGGATAAGCAATCATATCATAAAGAACACGGAGGAGAGGAAAATGAGGATAGGACAGAGGGATTTCAGAACAAAAGGACATGCTTATGTGATGGGAATACTCAACATAACACCCGATTCTTTTTCTGACGGGGGAAAGTATACCGAGCTGGATCAGGCATTATATCACGTAGAACAGATGATAACAGACGGTATGGATATCGTGGATGTGGGCGGGGAGTCCACAAGACCTGGTTACACACAGATTTCCGTGCAGGAGGAGATCGACAGGGTGGTTCCGGTGATCGAAGCGATTAAATCCAGATTTAATGTACCGGTTTCTCTGGATACCTACAAGTCCGAGGTGGCGAAGGCGGGCGTCGCGGCTGGCGTGGATATGATCAATGATATCTGGGGGTTAAAGTATGATGAAAATATGGCGCAGGTGATTGCGGAGTCGGGACTTCCCTGCTGTCTGGCACATAACCGCAAGGAGCCGAAGTACACCAATCTGATCGAGGAGATGTTCTGGGATCTGGAAGCTTCCCTGGAGCTTGCAAGCAGTAAGGGCATCGCTTTTGACAAGATCATTCTTGATCCCGGCATCGGTTATGGCAAGAGCTACGAGAACAACCTGGAAATCATTGATAATCTGCAGAAATTCCATTCCCTTGGCTATCCGCTGCTTCTGGGCGCAAGCCGTAAATCCGTAGTGGGCATGGGGCTGGATCTTCCTGTGAATGACCGTGTGGAGGGGACATTGGTCACGACGGTCTACGGCGTACAGCGTGGTGTGATGTTTGTGCGGGTACATGATGTGAAGGAGAATGCCCGCGCTGTCAAGATGACTGAGGCGATTCGCGACGGTTACAGGAATTAGAGCAGGAGAGAATTTAATAACGGATGATATATAACGCTTCTTTAATCCGGGCGGGAGAGGAGTATGTGATGGCGGATCAGATTATTGTGGAGGATCTGCAGATATACGCCCATCACGGGGTGTATCGGCAGGAGAACGAAAAAGGGCAGAACTTTTATATCACTGCGGTTCTGGATACGGATACCAGAGCGGCGGGTATGGCGGATGATCTGGGATTATCCACGAATTATGGAGTCGTGTGCCGCTTTCTGCATACTTTTCTCACGGAGCATACCTACAAGCTGATTGAGACGGCGGCGGAGAAGGCTTCGGAGGCGCTGCTTTTGCAGTTTCCCTATGTGAGGCAGGTCACCATGGAGGTAAAGAAACCGGAGGCTCCGATTACGATTCCCTTTGGCTCAGTTTCCGTGAAGATCACGAGAGGATGGCGGCGGGTCTACATCGCCTGCGGCTCCAATATCGGAGATAAAAGGGCGCACCTGAGCGCGGCTGTGGATGCGCTGCTCGGAGACAAAAGATGCAGGGTGCTTCGTGTTTCGGACTGGGTGGAGACAACGCCCTACGGCGGTGTGGAGCAGGCGGATTATTTGAACGGCGCGCTGTCCATTGAGACGCTCTATACGCCGGAGGAACTTCTGGAGGTGCTGCAGGGCATTGAGAAGGCGGAGGCGAGAGAGCGGAAGGAACGCTGGGGACCGCGGACGCTGGATCTGGATATTCTGCTCTATGAGGGAAGGGTGATGGACACCAGGAAACTGACGATTCCCCACAAGGATATGCAGAACAGGGACTTTGTACTGAAGCCGCTTTCGCAGATTGCCCCGTATGAGAGGCATCCGGTGTTCCAAAAAGCGGTGGTGGAACTCCTCGCGGATGTGGAGCGGAACGGAGAAAAACATGTGTTATCTGACGACACAATATAAATGAAAAATAAAGGGGCTGCGAAGGCAGTCCCTTTTCCTATTCCAAAATCGTTAACTATGGGGAAATGCGGAGTATTCTAAGAATTGTTGCCGCAAAGCGGTATTTTTTTATAGGTTATTTGCCAGCGCCGCTTCCCTTGCGGCATCAAAGGTCGTTACATTGACAGGGCCGAAGGTGTAGGTTTTGTATACCGGAGTGGCCTCATTGAAGGAGTTAAAGTACACGTACTCGGAGGTGATATTGATGTTCTGGTACACGCCCTCTCTCACAAGCTCCTGTGTACTGCCGTCCGTCCTCATGCGTTTGAGTGCCGGGGAGTCAGAGGAGCTGACCTGATAATATATGTAATTTTCGTAAACATTGAACATATCGATACGATCATTGGTCAGGACTTCCACCACCTGATTGGATAAATTATAGCGGCACAGCCGGTAGTTTTCTTCCACATCCATGTAATAGACATAACCGTCCTGCACTATGGGATTCCATATATTTCCCTGCCAGACCACGGAATCCTTGTCCGTTGAGACGTCGAGGGCATGGAGATAGTGATCCTCCGCCGCGCCGTTGTAATAGATTTTGCCGTTCACGTAGCAGTTGGGATTGATAATCGCTTCCGCCACGGTCTGTCTGTCCCTTTTATCAATGCGCACCTTATCCAGGGAAGTGCCGATCTGTTTGTCATATTTTTCATAGTAGAGGTAATTGCCGCAAAGCTGCATGCTGACGATATCGCAGCGGTCTAAACCGACAACGGATTTCCCTTTCAGATTACTCCGGTAAATACCGGCCATGCGCACAGCGCTGCTGATGCCGCCCGCATCGGTGCCGCCGCTGATCTGTGCGTAGTAGAGATATTTCCCTGCCGCGTTGATGGAAGAGACAGCGCCTTCATTGTATTTGACCAGATCTGTTTCGTCCGGATTCATGGAATAGAGGGCGAAATTGTCGTAGGCGTTGGCGAAATACACCCGCCCGTCCATTTCGCAGAAGTATCCGCCGTTGTTCAGGTTTCCAGGGGTGTTTCCAGTCGTATATTCGTCATTCATGGGAATGCGGCCGCTCAGTATGACGAATAGTAAAAGAATTAATAAAATAACTCCTGTTATAGAAAGAATCAGGATATTTTTTTGCTTGGTTGTCATTGGATTTCCCTCCCCGAAAAACTCCTATGTAACATTACTATTATATCTGGAAAGCCGCTTGCTATCAAGAACAAATTGCGGTAAACTTTACTTATCAGTTCAGCCAGAGCTGCATCCGTCGGGCAAATTGTGCTTGCACGAATTTGACAGATGGATACAGTTCTGAGGGAGCGCCTTCTTATGAGCAAAAATAGCCGCGAAGCAGCGGAGAGCGCCAAAGGCGCGATTTTGCGAATGGCGCGGGCTGAACGAGATGATTGAAAGGACAGGGAAAATGGATTTACTGGAACTGAGGGGTCAGCTTGACGTGATTGACGAGCAGATTGTGGCTCTCTACGAGGAGCGCATGGCAATTTCGTCCAAGGTGGCTGACTATAAGATTGAGACGGGAAAGAAAGTATTTGACAAGGTCAGGGAGGAAGAGAAGCTTAAGAAGGTGCGTTCCCTTACCCACGACCCCTTTAACGCCCGTGGCGTGCAGGAACTGTTTGAACAGATCATGTCCATGAGCAGAAAGCTTCAGTATAAGAAGCTGGTGGAGGCGGGATCCCTGGGAAGGCTGCCCTTTATCGGGGTGGACAGGCTGGAGACGGAACAGACAAGGGTGGTCTTTCAGGGGGCGGAGGGCGCTTACTCCCAGATGGCAATGCTCCGCTATTTCGGGGAGCAGGTAAACTGTTTCCATGTGGAGACATTCCGGGACGCCATGACGGCGATAGAGGAGGGGAGCGCGGATTTCGCGGTGCTGCCCATTGAAAATTCCACGGCGGGAATTGTCAGTGAAATTTACGATCTCCTGGTGGAGTTCGAGAATTATATTGTGGGGGAGCAGATCATTGAGATCGAGCATTGTCTGATGGGGCTGCCGGGGACAGCGCTTTCGCAGATCAGAACGGTGTATTCCCATCCCCAGTCGCTGATGCAGAGCGCCAGATATCTGAATGAGCACGAGGAATGGCGGCAGGTCAGTCTGAAAAATAATGCCTTTGCTGCCCGTAAGGTGAGCGAGGAGGGGGACCAGACCCAGGCGGCAATCGCCAGCGAGCAGGCTGCCAGGGTTTACGGTCTGGAGATCCTTAAGCGGGGGGTGAACCAGTCGGATACCAATTCCACCCGGTTCATTATCGTCACTAACCAGAAGATATTCAGAAAGGATGCGGGGAAGATCAGTATCTGTCTGGAAGTGCCACATGAGAGTGGCTCCCTGTATCACATGTTATCCCATTTCATTTATAACAATCTGAGCATGACGAAGATTGAGAGCCGGCCCATTGAGGACCGGAACTGGGAATACCGTTTCTTTATCGACTTTGAGGGGAATTTTGCGGATGGCGCAGTGAAGAACGCGCTGAGAGGACTTCGGGACGAGGCGCGCAATTTGAGAATACTGGGCAACTACTAACAGCCTTTGGAGGATAGAACGGGATGAGAGAAGAGGAACTGATTATATATAAGGAGTTTGCAGACGGAGACATTCTGCGGGATGTGGTCTGGCTGATGGAGCATTACCGGTCCGGGGACGGCAGGGCGAGGCCCCTCTTTTACAAGTGCATGCACAGGCTCTCCGAGCAGGCAGCGGATCACGGCTTTTACGGGAATCTCTGGCACTGCTATCTGACGAACCTTCTGGTGAACAATGAAAACAGCTACAGTTGTGCCTGCGAGATGCGGGGCGAGGTGGAGGGCAGCATCAACGAGCTGGTGCTGCATGATATCGCCATATTCAAAGAATTTTTTGACTATGATTTCACGGAGATGATGGAGGTCTTAAAGGCGCCGGAGTTTGCCGTGGTGCTGGCCTACAAAGGCGCTTCGGCGGACAGCAAGATCTACAACAGGCGTATCCGTGACCGGATCTGCACCCTGGCGCAGCATCTTGTGAAAAATGATAGCGCCGGGGCGATGAAGGCCACCCTCACCCAGTTTTACAGGGAGTACGGTGTGGGTGACCTGGGACTGCACAAGGCGTTCAGGGTGGAACACGGAGAAAATGGTGTGGCGGTTGTACCGATACGTAATATCGCGCATGTGTATCTGGACGATCTGGTGGGATACGAGATTCCCAAGCAGAAACTTACGGAGAATACGGAAGCTTTTGTGGCGGGGAGACGCGCCAACAACTGTCTGCTCTTTGGCGATGCCGGCACGGGGAAATCCTCCTGCGTAAAGGCCATTGCAAACGAATACTACGAGAAGGGACTGCGTATTATTGAACTGTACAAGCATCAGTTTCAGGATCTGAACGCGGTGATCGGACAGGTCAAGAACCGGAATTACAAGTTTATTATCTACATGGATGATCTCAGCTTCGAGGATTTCGAGGTGGAATATAAATACTTAAAGGCGCTGATCGAGGGCGGGCTGGAGAAAAAGCCGGCAAATGTGCTGATTTACGCGACCTCCAACAGGCGGCATCTGATCCGGGAGAATTACAGCGACAAGGCGGACAGGCGGGACGAGGATATGCATGCGGGGGATACGGTGCAGGAGAAACTGTCGCTGGTCTACCGCTTCGGTGTGACCATCTTTTTCGGGGCGCCGGATAAAAAACAGTTCCAGCAGATCGTGAAGACGCTGGCTGAGAGGAACGGGCTTAAGGTGCCGGAGGAAGACCTGTTACTTCTGGCGAACAAATGGGAGCTTTCCCACGGCGGGCTTTCCGGAAGGACAGCACAGCAGTTTATTGACTTCCTGCTGGGTAATAGCGAGAAGAATATCTAAATAGAAGGAGTTGCAGGAGGGGAACATGAAGACATTTGCAGCCATAGACGTCGGTTCGTATGAACTCGGCATGAAGATATTTGAGATTTCATCAAAAAGCGGCCTGCGGGAGATCGATCATATCAGGCACCGGATCGATCTGGGGACGGACACCTTTGCCGCGGGTAAGATCAGTTATGACCGCGTGGACGAGCTTTCCAGGGTGCTGCGGGACTACAACGATATCATGAAGAGCTACCGGGTGGACGATTACACCGCCTACGGCACCAGCGCAATCCGGGAGACGGAAAATACCATGATCGTTCTGGATCAGATTGCCCAGAGGACTGGCATCCGCATTGAGGTGTTAAGCAACTCGGAGCAGCGTTTCCTGAACTATAAGGCGATCGCGTCCAGAGGGCGTTTCAACAAGATCGTGGAAAAGGGAACCGCCATTGTGGACATCGGCGGCGGCAGTATCCAGATTTCCCTCTTTGACAAAGATACGCTTGTGACTACCCAGAACATGCGTCTGGGTGTTCTGCGGCTGCAGGATCAGCTCGGACGGCTGAACATCAGCCCCAGACAGTACGAGGTGATTCTTGACGAGATGGTGAGCTCCCAGATACAGTTGTTTAAAAAGCTGTATCTGAAGGAAGGCCAGATCGAGAACATTATTGTGGTGGACGACTATATTTCCGCCATTGTAGGCAAGAATGTCCTGGGGTTAGAGGAGAGCAGCGTGGAAGCGCCCGCTGTGGAGATGTTTCTGGAACGGATCCGCTCCAAGTCGAACCAGCAGGCGGCGAAGGCGCTTGATATGCCGGAGGAAAACATTCCGCTCCTCTTTATAGCGGGTATTCTGATTAACCGCATCGCCAAGATGATGGGTGCCAATATGATCTGGGCGCCGGGGGTGACACTCTGCGACGGTATGGCGTACGAGTATGCGGAAAAACATAAGATTATCAAAGAAGAGCACGATTTTGAACAGGATATCATTGCCTGCGCGCAGAACATAAGCAAGCGGTATATGGGCAGTAAGCGCCGTGGCGAGACGCTGGAAAAGATTGCGCTCACTATCTTTGACAGCATGAAGAAGGTGCATGGTCTTGGGAAGCGGGAGAGGCTGCTTTTGCGGATCGCCACACTTTTGCACGACTGTGGCAAGTATATCAGCCTTGTGAATCTGGGCGAGTGTTCTTACAATATTATCATGTCCACGGAGATCATCGGCCTCTCCCATACGGAGCGGGAGATCGTGGCGAATGTGGTGAAGTACAACCACATGGATTTTGATTACTGGCAGGTGATGGGCGGAAATATCACGATCGACAGGGAGGCATATCTGACGATCGCCAAGCTGACCGCCATACTAAAGGTTGCAAACGGGCTTGACCGCAGCCATAAGCAGAAGTTTAAGGACGTAAAAGCGGTTTTAAAAGAGCGGGAACTTGTCATTACCGTGGATGAGTCGGTGGATATCACACTGGAGAAAGGACTGTTTACAAAACGTTCCGACTTCTTTGAAGAAGTCTACAGCGTCCGCCCGGTGATCAGACAGCGCCACGAGAAATAAATAACATATGTAATAAAAAGGAGACCATGGGATATGGCACAGGGGAAAGTATTTGCGGATGAATCGTATTATACAAACAGGGAGCTGAGCTGGCTGCTTTTTAATGAGAGGGTGCTTGCGGAGGCGAGGGATAAACAGTTACCGCTTTTTGAGCGGTTGAAATTTTTAAGTATCACGGCGTCTAATCTGGACGAGTTTTTCATGGTGCGGGTGGCGTCGCTCAAGGATATGGTGAACGCAGGCTATAAGAAGCGTGACATTGCGGGAATGACGGCGACGGAACAGCTTGTGCGGGTAAATGAGAAGACCCACCAGCTGGTGAACCAGCAGTACAACACTTACAACCGTTCCCTTCTGCCGCAGCTGTCGGCGAACGGGCTGCGCATCATAACGCACCATGAGGATCTGACGAAGGAGGAGGCAGCGTATGTGGACAGCTACTTTACGGACAGCGTCTACCCGGTGCTCACGCCCATGGCGGTGGATTCCTCGAGACCTTTTCCGCTGATCCGTAATAAGTCCCTGAATCTGGGGGCTTTGATGACGAAGAAAAACGGCGACGGGGAGATGGAATTTGCCACCGTGCAGGTGCCAAGCGTCCTTTCACGCCTGGTGGAGATTCCCTCGGAGGAGGGGAGGCGCCTGATACTTCTGGAGGAAGTGATCGAGCGCAACATACACAAGCTTTTCCTGAACTATGATATTGTCTGCACCTATCCTTTTCGCATCATGCGAAACGCAGATCTGACAATCGAGGAGGAGGAGGCGGAAGATCTTTTGCAGGAGATCGAGAAGCAGCTCAAAAAAAGGCAGTGGGGACAGGTGATCCGTCTGGAAGTGGAGGAGGGCATCGACAGCCGTCTCCTCAGACTGATCCGGGAGGAGCTGGCAATCCCGAAGGAGGACATTTACGCCATCAGCGGACCGCTGGACCTGACTTTTCTGATGAAACTGTACGGTGTGGATGGCTTCGACCATCTGAAGGAGCACAGTTATCTGCCGCCCCAGACGGTGCCGGAGCTGCCGGAGGACGCGGATGTGTTTGCGAAGATCAGGGAGGGCGATATCCTGATGCACCACCCGTACCAGAGTTTTGAGCCGGTGGTACGGTTTATCAGACAGGCGGCAAGAGACCCGGAAGTTCTGGCGATCAAGCAGACGCTTTACCGTGTCAGCGGCAATTCCCCGATCATAGCGGCTCTGGAGCAGGCGGCGGAAAACGGCAAACAGGTTTCCGTGCTTGTGGAGTTAAAGGCGAGGTTTGACGAGGAGAACAACATTGTCTGGGCGAGAAAGCTGGAGAAAGCGGGCTGTCATGTCATTTACGGACTGGTTGGGCTTAAGACCCACAGTAAAATAACACTTGTTGTCAGAAGAGAGGAGAACGGCATACGCCGCTATGTCCATCTCGGTACGGGCAACTACAACGATTCCACGGCAAAGCTGTACACGGACGTCGGCTATTTCACCTGTTCGGAGATGATCGGGGAGGACGCGACGGCGGTCTTTAATATGCTCTCGGGATACTCAGAGCCGAGGAGCTGGAACCGGCTTTCCCTGGCGCCCTATTGGCTGAAGGACAGATTTATTCATCTGATCGCCAGAGAGAAGACGCATGCCGAATCGGGGAGACCGGCAAGAATCATTGCCAAGATGAACGCGCTCTGCGACAAGGACGTGATCGAGGCACTCTACGAGGCGAGCGCTGCCGGGGTGAAGATTGACCTGATTATCCGCGGCATCTGCTGCCTGCGTGTGGGGATAGAGGGCGTCAGCGAAAATATAACGGTCCGCTCCATTGTCGGAAACTTCCTGGAGCACGCAAGAATTTTCTATTTTGAGAACGACGGCAAACCGGAATACTACTGCGCCAGCGCGGACTGGATGCCGAGAAACCTGGAGCGCAGGGTGGAGATCCTGTTCCCCATCGAAAAGCCGGTTTTGCAGGAGAAGTTAAAAAATATTCTGGACTGCCAGCTCAGGGATTCGGTGAAGGCGCAGGTTCTGCAGCCCGACGGCACATACGTGAAGGTGGATAAGCGCGGGAAGGAAGTGTTCAACGCCCAGCTTGCGTTCTGCAAAGAGGCGAAGGCAGCGGCGAAGGAGAAGGCGGGAACTGTGGACAAGAGGGTATTTATCCCGAAAATGCACCACGATGAATAAGTCTGCAGACAGGCGATTGGGAAACGCTGATTTGTTTGTTGAAACGGCGCAATTATAAATGAGATGAGTTTCGCAAATAACGACGGAAAGGAAGAAAGACAGTATGAAGATATATCTTGCCTCGGCGTCGCCGAGACGGAAGGAACTCTTGAAACAGGTGGGGATTTCTTTCAAGGTCGTGCCGGGCACGGTGGAGGAGAAAATCACGAAAGAGGCGCCAGACGAAGTGGTGGAGGAACTGTCTTACCAGAAGGCGGTGGACGTCTGCGGGAAGCTTGTCGGAGAGGGGAAAGAGGACTTTGTCGTGATCGGCGCGGACACAGTTGTGAGCGCCTGGGGGAAAATTCTGGGCAAACCTGCGGATAAGGCGGATGCGGCGTGCATGTTAAAGGATCTGCAGGGTGGCAGCCATCAGGTCTATACGGGCGTTACCCTTGCATGGAAGTATAAGGATATGCAGCCGATGTACGCCACCTTTTCCGAGTGTACGGATGTGACTATGTATGCCATGACCGATGAGGAGATACAGAGGTATGTGGACAGCGGGGAACCTATGGACAAGGCGGGCGCGTATGCGATTCAGGGACTTTGCGCCGCGCATATTCAGGGTATCTGCGGAGATTATAACAATGTGGTCGGACTGCCGGTGGGGCGGCTCTGTCAGGAACTCAAGAGACGGGGACTGCTCTGAAACGCCTGTCTGCGCTGGATGACGGGAAATATTATGTAAACTACAAGATATAGGGAGGGATCGTTTGTGTTTGACGAGAAAGTAGTACAGTGCTTTTTGGAGAATCAGTTACAGCTTTATCCGGAAAAGGTAGCTGAGACCTACGAGGAGGCGGAAAACTTCTTGGAAGAGTGTATGGCGGTTGTGGTGGATTCCGTCAGGGAAGTGTGGGAATTTTTCGAGGAGGAGGGCGTCGATATGGAGGGCGCCGACGAGGAAGGGATTCTGGAAGCGGACGAAGTGTTTGAGATCGGGGACGGAAGATATCTCATCATAGAGTAGCGTCTCACACAAGCTATTGTTTTAACAGCTTCCGCATCATATCGGCGAGCCCATTCTGGTCGTTGTCAAGATCTGTGACAACATCGGCGTGGGCTTTCACTTTGTCCGTGGCGTTCTTCATGGCGATGCCGCAGCCCGCCGCATCCAGCATGGAGATGTCGTTTTCCGCATCCCCGGCGGCAAAGGAGTCAGAGACGGGAATGCCCAGATAATCGCAGAGAAAGAGAAGGGAACTGCCTTTGCCGGCGTTCCAGTCATAGAGCTCCAGATAGATGTTGCTGGAATAGATGGTGCGGATGCGACCTTCTGCCCAGTCTGCAATTTTCTTTCGGAAAGTCTCCAGTTTCTCATGGTTATGTAAACTAATTGCAAGCATTTTGCAAGGTTCTTCCGTGAGAGCGTCGCGAAGATTTTCAGAGACCACAAGAGGCAGATGTATTTTTCTGCGATAGTAACGGACTTCCTCGTCATCCGCAGGGGAAATGATGGCGTCGTCCACATCACTGTCGCGGTAAGTCTGGATATGGAGGGACAGCTCCTTCGCCTGTTCCTGCAGATAGGAGATGTAGGGGAGAGGAAGCCCGAATTTACGGATGGTGCGCTGTTTGTCACAGTCGTAGACACGGCAGCCGTTGGACGCGCTTAAAAAGATGCCGGGCTGATGTAACCCCGCCAGCTCTTTCACTTCCATGACGCTCATAAGCGGTCTGCCGGAGGAGAGCACCAGACGGTTCCCTGCCGCCAGAAATTCGTCCAGAAACGCTTTGGTCTCCGGGGAAACCTGACTCTGGTTATTTAAAAGTGTATCGTCCAAATCCGTGAATAATATTTTCATAGGATGTCCTCTTTTCGTCACATGTGTTGCCTGTACTGTGGGAAATCTAGTTCCTTCCGGGTAGAGCCGCCTTTATTTTGTAAAGCGCTTCTTCGGGGACAAACAGCCTGCCATAGCCGCAGCCAAGATCCAGCCCGGGCTTGTTCGCACCGTGAAAATCGGAGCCGCCGCTTATGAGCAGGTCATATTTTTGGGCCAGTCTCTGCATGTCCCGCACATCCTGATTGCTGTAAGTGCTGTAGAAAACTTCGATCCCCATAAGCCCGTCCGCTTTCAGGAAGGAGACAAGCGTTTCCAGCCTGTCGTTTCCCATGTGATAGAGAGGCGGATGCGCCAGAATGGGGACACCGCCCGCCTGTAAGATCAACGCCACGGCCTGAGAGGGTGTTACCTTCTCCCGCGGCACAAAGTATTTGGTGTGGTCGCCCAGGTATCTTGCGAAGGCGTCCTGTCTGCTTTTCACATACCTGTTTTCCAACAGGTAGGAGGCGTAATGCGCCCTGGTGATCACCGCGTCCGGGTACATGGCAAGCAGCTTCTCATAGGTGATATCAATGCCCGCGCCCTGCAGGTTTTCACACATTTTTCTGTTGCGGTTTGTGCGTGAATCCACGAAGCCGCCCAGCGCGCTTTGGAACGCTTCTTTTTCATAAGCGATGTAAAGCCCTACAATATGCACGTCCTGTTTCTCGTATTTTGTGGAAAACTCGATTCCTGGAATCACTTCCACGGAGGGCAGACCGCGTTCTCTTAGAGCAGCCGCGTGCGCCACCCCCTCGTCAAGCCCTTCTATGCTGTCATGATCCGTGATTGCCACGGCAGCCAGTTTTTTCTCTATGGCGTAATCCACCAGTTCCGCCGGCGTGTAACTGCCGTCCGATTTGCAGGTGTGGGTGTGCAGGTCGATGGCTCTCATATTTTTCCTCGTTTATCTTTATATTCATGCCAAGAATGCCGTATTTCAGGCATTCTCTTAAGTGAAAGTACTTCTCGATTTTAGTCGTCTTCTTCCTGACTGGCGGTACTTGTGTAAACAGTACGTTTTCTCGCCATTTCATCGCTTTCCAGATACTCGTCGTAGGTGGTGATCTTGTCGATCAGAGTGCCGTCCGGCAGGATTTCCATAATGCGGTTGGCTGTAGTCTGCACCACCTGATGGTCATGGCAGGAGAAGATCTCCACACCCTTGAATTTCTTCATGCCCTCGTTTAAGGCGGTGATTGCCTCCATGTCGAGATGGTTCGTCGGCTCGTCGAAGAGCAGGCAGTTTGCGCCGCTTATCATCATTTTGGAGAGGAGACAGCGAACCTTCTCCCCGCCGGAGAGAACCTTCACCCTTTTCACGCCGTCCTCGCCGGCAAAGAGCATACGCCCAAGGAAACCGCGCACGTAGGTCACGTCCTTTACGGAAGAGTAGCCCATGAGCCAGTCGGTGATGGTGTAGTCGTTGTCGAACTCCGCCGTATTATCCTTCGGGAAATACGCCTGTGAGGTGGTAACGCCCCATTTGTACGTGCCTTCGTCTGGCTCGACTTCGCCCATTAAAATCTGTAAAAGGGTGGTCTTTGCCAGCTCGTTGCCACCTACGAGGGCAATCTTGTCGTCGTGTCCCACGATGAAGGAAATGTTGTCCAGTACTTTTTCGCCGTTAATGGTTTTGCTTAACCCTTCCACAGTGAGCACTTCGTTGCCGATCTCCCGCTCGGGCCGGAAGTCAATGTAAGGGTATTTACGGCTGGAAGGACGGATATCGTCCAACTCGATTTTTTCAAGGGCGCGCTTTCTGGAAGTCGCCTGTTTGGATTTACTTGCGTTAGCGGAGAAGCGGGAGATAAATTCCTGCAGTTCCTTGATCTGCTCCTCTTTCTTTTTGTTTGCCTCCTTGCGCTGCTTGATGATCAGCTGGCTGGACTCGTACCAGAAATCGTAGTTGCCCGCGTAGAGCTGGATTTTGCCGTAGTCGATATCCGCCGTGTGGGTGCAGACTTTGTTGAGGAAGTAGCGGTCGTGGGAGACCACGATCACCGTGTTGTCAAAGCCTATCAGAAACTCTTCCAGCCATGCGATGGCGTCTAAGTCCAGATGGTTGGTAGGCTCGTCCAGAAGCAGGATATCGGGATTGCCGAAAAGCGCTTTAGCAAGGAGCACCTTGACTTTTTCGTTACCGTTTAAATCCGCCATCTGACTGTTGTGCAGTTCTGTCCCGACACCGAGACCGTTTAAGAGCATAGCCGCGTTAGATTCCGCATCCCAGCCGTCCATCTCCGCGAACTCCGCTTCCAGCTCGCTTGCGCGGATGCCGTCCTCGTCGGAGAAATCCTCCTTGGCGTAGATGGCGTCCTTCTCCTTCATAATCTGATAGAGACGCTCGTTTCCCATGATGACCGTGTCCATTACCGAGTAGGCGTCGTACTTAAAGTGATCCTGCTCCAGAACGGAGAGACGCTGACCGGGTGTAATGGAAACGTCACCGTTCGTGGTCTCAAGCACACCCGAAAGAATCTTTAAAAAGGTGGACTTGCCTGCGCCGTTTGCGCCGATCAGCCCGTAGCAGTTGCCTTCGGTGAATTTGATGTTTACGTCCTCAAAGAGGGCTTTTTTTCCTACGCGTAAGGTTACGTTGTTTGCCTGTATCATGTTGAATCCTCATGTTTTCTGTATTTTTACTTGTTTTGGTTACTCATATCATTATACATAATAGGGAGTTTTTTTCAATGGGGAATGTGGGTTTACTCGCTTTGTGAAGGGATATTTTAAAAGACAACTGTAAAAATGAATCGTTTTGAAACTTTTCGTCCCCATGAATCGTATTATTTATATAGAAGAAACGGAGAAGACGCTATGGAGAGGGCGGTTCTATGAGCGGATTTTTATTTACACCGATGACGCGGTTTTACGCGGAGGCATTGCAGTATATGAAAAACGCGGGCGGCAAAACAGCAGGAAAGGCAGATGGAGGCGCGGCGGGCGGCATGGGAGACACTGTGGACGAAGCCGGTGCGGCGGGCAGCTTCGCGGGGACGGTGCAGGAGAAAATTGCGCAGAAGGAGCAGGGCGTGTTTCCCGGTCCGTTAAGGCAGCAGGGTCCATTCCCCGATTCAGCGGGGCGGACGGCGGGCGCTGCCTCCCTTGCGGGGGAGCGCAACGAACAGGCTGTGAAAGCCATGTCCATGGATCAGTACAAGATGTATATTTACCAGAAAATATCGGCGCTTCCCACAAGCGCGACCCAGAAATGGGACGCGGTGTCCGTCAACATTTCCGAGGAGGGATTTGCGGCGATGAAGGCGGATCCCGCTTACGAGAAGTGGGTGCTCGATACACTGCGGCAGGATTTCGCCTTCTACAATCCGTGGAGTGCCTATGCTGGCGGCAGTTACCGCGTGCATTATTTCGGCGCCACGAAGGAGGAGTACCGGGGAGAAAGCTTTCAGATGGGATTTCGCAATGGCGGAAAGCACACGGATTCTTCAAAGAAAAAGAAACAGAAAAGTTTCTGGGAAAAGAGAGCCGAGCGGCACAAGATGTATATGGATCTCGCCACAAAAGCGTGGTACAAACGGGAGAATGAGCGGGAGTACCAGCAGAAGATTGCGTTTGGCAGAAAAGACGTGAGCAGCGCCCTTTTAAGGCAGCAGGCGATGGAACGCGCCACAGGGGAAAAGATGGAATTGGGGGTAAACCCCGACGTGCTGTCACAGGCGGCAACAGAGCTGGCACAGAATTATGTGTTCTTCAAGATACCGAGCGCGCTGACCAACCCGAAGCCGAAACCAGTGAAATAATATGCGGAGAATGCCGTATTTTGGGCATTCTCCTGAGTGAAAGTGATTTGCAAAGCAAATCTAGAACTTCTTCGCGAAGCAGCCTTTGCTGCTGAGCTTTAGAAGTTCTTTTCACTTTAGGGCAGCATCACTGTGAACACGCTGCCTCCGCCGGAGCGGTCGGAGACGCTGATTGTGCCGTGATGGAGTCTGACAATTTCAGAGGCGATAGAAAGACCAAGCCCGAAGTGTCCTTTGGCGCTTCGGGATTTTTCTGCCCTGTAAAAGCGGTCGAAAATCTTTTTCTTATCCTCAGGGGGAATCCCCACGCCGGTGTCGGAGACGGTCAGATAAAAGCGGTTCTTTTTGTGGGAGAGCGCAAGGTCGATGCGTCCGCCTTCCGGTGTGTAGCTGACGGCATTGTGAAGCAGGATGGAGAGAAGCTGGACGATGCGGTCGGCGTCCGCGGTGCAAAGCGGCAGGGACTCTTCCGGCAGCGCAATGGAAAGGGACAGTTTCTTTTCGGCGGCAAGCGGTTCAAAAGCCTCGTAGGTGTTAATCAGCAGTGTGTCCAACTCCACGGGCGCCGGACGGCAGGTGAAGCGTTGGGAGTCGGATGCGCTTAAGGTAAGCATATCGTTGACTAGAGAGGTCAAGATATCGCCTTCCTGTCTGATTGTGTCGAGAAAGCGGGACTGTTTTTCCGTGTCCGCGCTCCGGCAGCATTCGGCGGCGGAGAGGATCACGGCGAGGGGCGTGCGCAGCTCGTGGGATGCCGCCGCCACAAATTCCGTCTGTTTCTTGCGGCTCTCGATGACAGGCTGCAGCAGTTTCCCCGTGAAAAAGAAGGAAAAGAGGGATAATAAGAGGACGGCGGCAATATCGATCAGCAAAAAGCGCAGTCTCTGCCTGGTGATCTGTTCCCGGAGAAAATTAAGGGGAGAGAGCACAAGAAGCTGCAGGGAAGAATTGCCCCGGTTCAGTTCGATGACACTGACGTAGTATTCGTGCTTTCCGCCTGTGGGATTAAACGGAAATTCGGCGTGGATGCATGTGTTGAAGGGACTGCTCTGTTCTGTGTCGAACATATAAGAGTAGGAATATTCCTTGCGGTAGATTTCCAGACATTCATCCAGAAGAGTGCGGATCTCAGAGGATTCCGACAGGTTGGTCAGACGGCTGTAGAGAAACGGGATGCCGTTGTCGAGCGCATAAAAAGAGTAACCGCCGCGGGCTTCCATCTTGGAGAGCCATTCCATGGAGATGACAGACTGCTGTTCTAAGCTGGTGGCGATTGTATTGATATCGTTCTGGAAAGAACGGAACTGGTTTTTATACAGCTCTTTTTCTGAGAGATACAGATAGAGCAGGGACATCACGATCAGGATCGAGGTGGTGATGCCGGCGCAGAGCGCCGTTAAATACAGGTGTACTTTTCGGAACATGTTTTCTCCTCATCTACAAGCAGACGCTATGAGGGCTCTGTCAGAGTGTAGCCAACGCCCCGGACTGTCTTAAGGCTCAGCCGGCTGCCAACCGTTTTCAGGCGCCTGCGCAGAAAATGGATATAATTGTCCAGATTGCCTTCTTCCACGTCACTGTCGGGTCCCCAGACTTTTAAGAGCAGATGGTTTCTTGACAGGGTGGTCCCGCCGCTTTTCAAGAAAGCTTCCAGAAGCGTCGCCTCCCGTTTCGACAGCGTACAGTTTCCGGCAGGTCCGGTGAGCCGGTTTTCCGCAGGCAGCCAGACGATATCCGAGAAGGTGCGGGTTTCCTCGTCCACAAGGCGGCGCGGTCTTCTCGACACACAGCGGATTCTTGCAAGAAGTTCTTCCAGCGCAAAGGGCTTTACAAGGTAGTCGTCCGCGCCCAGATCAAGCCCCTCCACTTTATCGGAGAGGGTGCCGAGAGCGGTAATCAGGATCACCGGTGTGGCGATTCCTTTTTCCCGCAGGGAAGCGAGCACATCCGTACCTTCCATACAGGGCAGCATACGGTCTAACAGAATAATATCGTAGATATTCTGTTCCCCATAGAAGAGGGCGTCCTCCCCGTCAAAACAGGCATCCACGATAAATCCCGCCTGTGTCAGCCCGTAAACAAGCGTCTCGTTCAGTTTTTCGTCATCTTCAGCAAGCAGTATCCGCATGAATTTTTCCACCTTTTTAAATATATTGTATCATATTAGTCTTTAAAAAATCTCTAAGCTCTTTTCTTTTTTTCTATAAAATTGTATAATCTAATCTGGGAGGAGAGACAGTGAAACCAGAGAGACAAAATTCGGAATTGACGATCAGCTTCAACGAGCAGACGCTGCCTATTATCGAGCAGATTTCGGAGGGAATGCCGGGTGGTTTTTTTATTTACCACGCGGGCGGGGACGAGAAGCTGATTTATATAAACGGCGCCATGCTGCGGATCTTCGGCTGCGATACGCTGGAGGAGTTCAAGGCGCTGACGGGATACACTTTTAAAGGGCTTGTCCACCCGGAGGATATTGATGAGGTGGAGAAGAGTATCAGAACGCAGATTGTGCACAGCGGCGAGAATCTTGACTATGTGGAGTACCGGATTATCCGCAAGGACGGCACGGTGCGCTGGGTGGAGGATTACGGACATTTTGTGCATACCGACACTTATGGCGATCTTTTCTATGTTTTTATAGAGGATGCCACGGAGCGCATGCAGAGGCGGCTGGCGGAGGTTGAGCGCGTGAACGAGGCGCTCTATACGGCGCATCTGCGGGAGGATTATTTTAAGAGGGCGCTTCTTTACAACGCGGTTTCTTTTGTGGAAGTGAATCTGACGAGGGACGAGTTTATCTCGGCGTCCGTACTGAATGAGGAGGGGAAGGTGCAGAACCTTTTCAACTATATGGGGATCACCCCCTTTGAAAAGTATTCCGATTTCACCCGGTTCTGGGCGGATTTTACGGAGACGGGGGAACTGGAAGAGTACAGACGCTTCTTCAATACAGAAAGACTGATCCGCTGCTATGAAAACGGGGAGCGGGAGCAGACTTACGACAGCTGGGTGACAGATATGTACGGCAGGCAGAGGCTTTCCCACTATCTGTTCTTTCTGGATAAGAATGAGCATACGGGGGACGTGATCGCGCTCTCCGTGTCGAAGGACATTACGGAGGTGGTGGAGCGGCAGTCACTTTTGAAGTCCGCGCTTCGCCAGGCGGAAACAGAGCGTCTTGCGAGAAACACTTTTTTCGCCAATATGTCCCACGATATCAGAACGCCGTTAAACGCCATTATCGGCTATGCAGAGCTTTTAAAGGGCTGTGTCGGGGATCCGGGTAAAGTGGGCGAATGCATAGAAAAAATCCACCTCTCAGGGGAGGAGCTTCTGGCGGTGTTTGAGGAGTTTTTGAAAGATAATCTGAACGAGCCTGCCAGGGCGGAGCTGACTGAGCGGGAATACCACCTGGGAGAGCTGCTTCGTGAGGTGGAGAAGAGCGCCCAGAGACCGATCAAGGCGAAACATATTCATTTCCGGCTGGACAAATCGCGGATCAGCCATTTTTCCGTGGAGGCTGATTACATAAGGCTGCGGGAAATCCTGAATCAGCTTTTGGACAATGCCATTAAGTATACGCAGGCGGAAGGAGACGTGAGCCTGACGGTCACGGAGAGCGCCAGCGACAGCAAGGGGCGGGGGATGTACCGCTTTGTCATAGAGGATAACGGCTGTGGGATTCCGGAGGATCAGCTCGAGGAGATCTTCCATCCGGCGAGGCAGGAAAGGAACGCGGTCTATAATGGGATGCCCGGTGCAGGGCTTGCGGTGGTGAGAAGCTACGCCGAGACCATGGGCGGCAGCATCAGCGTGAAGAGCACCGTCGGGAAGGGAAGCGTCTTTACGGTGAGCCTTCCCCTCAGGTATCCGGTGAGCGCGTCCTTTATGGAACATGAGAGCGCGGCAGCCGATCTGCATGGGACTGACGAGGGAAAGAAACGGATTCTTCTCGTGGAGGATAACAGCATCAACCGGGAGATTGAGGAGGAACTTCTCAAAAATCTTGGTTATCTGGTGGCGACGGCGTGCGACGGTGTGAGCGCCTATGAGGTTCTCAGAAATTCCGATCCGGGGGAATACGCGCTGGTGCTTATGGATATACAGATGCCCGGCATGGACGGTTACGAGACGGCGCAGGCAATCCGCAGGCTGGAGAACGAGGTGCTTTCCAGAATACCGATTATCGCCCTTTCTTCCGACGCCATGGAAGGAGACCGGGAGCGGTCCCTTAAGGCGGGGATGAATGAGCATTTTACAAAGCCCATAGATATTGAGGCTCTGCAGGAACTGATCGACAGGATTCTGGAAGTGTGAGGACGGGAATAGAAGCTTGCAGAATTGTTTTTTAAAATAGAGAGGAAAGTTTAAGATGCGTGGTAAGAAAGTATTACAGTTGTTCATATTTTCCATTCCGTTGGTACTGATTGTGTTTCTTTTGTTTAATTCATATACGACGCAGAATCAGGCGAGAATAACGGAGCAGAATAAAAATTACGCGGAGGATTCGATGCGCCAGAAGGCAAAACAGGTTCTGGGCGAACTGGATAGCGGGGTGCGCATTATCAACGCCTATGCCTATTTCTTTAACGACTCCCTGACGGAGAATACGATTCCGGCGCAGACACTTGCGGAGATGGAGAGAAACTCCGTGTTTGACACGATCCGGTTTACGGATGCGGAGGGGGTTACCCACTTATCCGACGGCAGGACCGTAAATTCTTCCGACCGGGATTATTATATGCGCGGGATGAATGGTGAGAGCGGTATTTCTGTCATATTTGACGAGCGTCTGACTGACGAGGAGACGAGGCTTGTCTTTTTCGCGCCAGTTCGGATGGACGGAGAGATTGTCGGTATTGTGCGGGGTTCCTATCTGGCGGAGCAGTATATGAAGGAAATTCTCTATACCACCTATTTTGGGGAGACTTCGTTCACATGGCTGTGTTTGCCAAACGGCAGGGTAATAGCCAGCTCGGATGACCAGGAATACGGGGAAGAAAATCTGATTGATGTGCTGCAGGGTTCCAATATAATCGGACAGGAAACGGCACGATTGGCAAAAGCTGTTTTTGAAAACGGAGGCGAAGGCGCTTTTATTTGCGAGGAGAACAGCAGGGCGGATAATTTGTGCGTGACACGTCTTCCTGACCGGGACTATGTATTGGTACAGCTTTTCCCGCCCAATGTGACCCAGAATATGATCAAGGGTGCGAATGCGGCAGGCGTCCGTCTGGAGACTTCACTGCTCATTCTCTTTGTGATCTATTTTGCTTTTACAGTGTTGCGGGCGACAAAAGAGAGGAAAAAACTGGAGGCGGAAAACAGCCAGATCAATTACGTGCTGCAGGGGCTGAACACGCTCTTTTCCTCAAGATATCTGACAGTAGATCTGGAGACCGGGGTATACGCCTATATTGCGGACGTAAATCTGCAGGACAGCCAGTTGGTGAGAGAGGGAGATTACGTCAATGTGCTTGACAACCACAGCAAGGAGATTATCGGGGAGGAAGCGCAGGAAGATTTCCGGCAGACATTAAAGGTGGACTCTATTATAGGGAATCTCGACGGGCAGAACACCTTTACCTATGAATGTCACGTGATGCGTGACGGAAAAGAGGAGTGGGAGCAGCTCATTACGGTATGTCTGGAACGGCATGAGGGAAAGGCGAGCAAAATTCTTTATGTCCGCCAGAATATAACCGAGATGAAGCAGCGGGATCTGAAACGGAAAGAAGAGATGAACGTGATGAACCGCAAAGAGCGGCAGTACAGAATCGCGATCACCTCAAATGCGTTCAGCACGTATGAACTGAATCTGACCAGAAATCTGATCGAACAGGACGTGATCAGCACAAGAAACGGCCAGAAGATTTCCCTTCTCGAAAAGATTGGTCTGCAGACGCCGTGCAGCGCGTCGGAGTGCTTTGAAAAATGGGGGCAGTTTGTCTTACCGGAGTCCGTAGAAGAGTATAAAAACATTCTGGATATCGACTATCTGAAAAGCTGCTTCGAGCAGGGAGAAGCGGAAGTGGATGTGGATTACTGGAGCAGGACGGAGGACGAGAACGGCAGGATGTGCGTGCGCCAGTCCTTCATTATGACGAGGGACGATATAACGGATGATCTGATCGCCATGGTGGTATCCAAGGATATCACGGATCAGGTAATCAAGCAGAAGGAGCAGACAGAGGCGCTGCAGGATGCGCTGATGCATGCAAGACAGGCGAATGAGGCGAAGACCACGTTCCTTTCCAACATGAGCCACGATATCCGTACCCCGATGAATGCCATCATCGGGTTCGCCACGATCGCGGCGAGCCGTATCGACAATAAGGATCAGGTCAGAGAATGCCTGCAGAAGGTGCTCTCATCGAGCAACCACCTGCTGAGCCTGATCAACGATATCCTTGATATGAGCCGCATTGAGAGCGGTAAGATGCAGATCCATGAGCAGGAGTGCAATATTTCCGAACTGATGCACAATCTGGTCAACATCATCCAGCCGCAGGTGAAGGCGAAACAGCTTGAACTTTTCATCGATACCTTTGAGGTGGTGAACGAGGATGTCATTACCGATCCGCTTAAGCTGAACCAGATTTTCATAAATCTGATGAGCAATGCGGTGAAGTATACGCCTGCCGGAGGCATGATCACTTTCCGGATTATGCAGCATACCACATTCAAGCATGGGTATGGCGATTATGTATTCATTATCAAGGACAACGGCATCGGCATGTCGGAGGAATTTGTGAAGCATGTGTTCGAGCCGTTTGAGAGAGAGACAACGACCACGAGAAGCGGTATTCAGGGTACGGGTCTGGGCATGGCTATCACCAAGAACATTGTGGAGATGATGAACGGTACGGTCACGGTTGAGAGCGAGGTCGGCAAGGGCAGTACCTTTACCGTAAATCTCACTTTGAAACTGCAGGATGTGGAGAAGAACGCGGAGCAGATCAGAGAACTGGAAGGGCTGCGCGCGCTGGTGGTGGATGACGACTTCAATGTCTGTGACAGTGTGAGCAAGATGTTAAAGACGATCGGTATGAGGTCGGAATGGACCACATCCGGCAGAGAGGCAGTATACCGTGCGAAGATTGCGCGTGACGAGGGGGATTCCTACCACACTTACATTATCGATTGGCAGATGCCGGAGACGAGCGGTGTCGAGACAGCGAGAAAGATCCGCAACTCGGTCGGGGAAGAGTCTCCGATTATCATTCTGACGGCTTACGACTGGACGGATATCGAGGAGGAGGCGAAAGAAGCCGGCGTTACGGCGTTCTGCGCGAAACCGCTGTTCATGTCGGACTTAAAGTCCGCGCTTCTTGCGGCTAACAATATGGATCACAAGGCGGAGCAGGAGGAGGCTGTCTGGAAGACTACGGACTTCAGCGGGAAACGGGTGCTTCTCGTGGAGGATATTGAGCTGAACCGTGAGATTGCGGAAGTCATCCTGACGGAGAGCGGCTTTGAAGTGGAGTCCGCGCCGGACGGAACGGACGCGGTGGATATGGTGAAACGCTCGGAAGAAAACTATTACGACGTGATACTGATGGATGTGCAGATGCCGATTATGAACGGCTATGAGGCGACCAGAACGATCCGGTCCCTGCCCAGACAGGACGTCAGGACACTTCCGATCATCGCCATGACGGCAAACGCGTTGGAGGAAGATAAGGCGGCGGCATTGAAGAGCGGCATGAACGACCACATAGCGAAGCCGCTTGATATCGAGCTGTTTATTGAGGTGCTCGGCAAACATCTGAGAAAATAGAACCTTGCTTTCATAAGTGAAAGCCGATTGCAAAACGGGAATCCCGGCTTGCAATCGACCCAAAATAAAATACAACCATGCAATCTATACCGAAAAACATGCAATCTGTACCATCAAATGCAAAAGAGAAAAATTTTGTTGTAGAATGGTCATGTGAAAATTGACCGAAGAGAGGTGCATAAAGATTGAAAAGGACAATGAAGGGCAGATTGACAATCAGCGTGATCTGCATGGTTGCGGCGAGTATCCTGCTTACCACTCTGGGGATCGTTTTGATTGCGGGACAGCGTATGATGGCGGAGCAGAAAGACATTCTACAGCTCTACGCGGATAAGTACGCGGAGGAGATCAATACCTGGATTGAGAACGAGATCATGCTGGCGAAGGGAACGGCGGACAGTGTCGAGGCGGCGGGCAGTCTGGACACTGCGCTTTTGCAGTCGGTGGTGGATGTGCACGCGCAGGGCAGAGACGAACTTCTGAATCTGTACTGCGGCACGAACGACAGCCGGTTTATCCAGTCCAACAGGGAAGCGGCGATACCGGAAGGTTACGATCCCGTGCAGCGTGGCTGGTACCAGCAGGCGGACGCGGCAGGGGACACCATTGTGACAGACCCCTACTGGGATGTGATTACGGGGCAGATGTGTACGACCATCGCGTCTCCGGTATACATAGACGGGGTGTTAGGAGCAGTCATTGGTCTGGATGTAACTTTGGGCACGGTGACTGATTTGACGGGCAGTATCAACTATGCGGATGGCGTTTACGGTTTCCTTGCAGACAGCAGTGGACAGTATGTAGCGCACAGAAACAAGGAATTTGAACCTTCTGAGGATTCGGCGGTAGTAGTTGTGGACAGGATGCCGGACCTAGGGAGATTGATTGAGAAAAATGAGAGAACCATTATAAAGACAGAAGATTACGACGGCACGGCGTGCTATTTCGCGGCGTCCCAGATTTCGGGCAGCAACTGGAAGCTGGGTGTGGTATGCCCCACTGCCCATGTGTGGAGTTCACTTGTGGCGATGGTGCTTGTGGCTGTGGTGACGGCGCTTGTGATTATTGTGCTGGTGGCGGTAATTATGGCGGGCCTGATCGGCAGGACGCTTGCGCCCGTGCAGATGCTGAAGCAGTTTGCCTCCGGCGATTTTTCGGAGAATCCGGTGATGGAACAGGGCATTCCCGCGCAGTATAAGAATGAGATGGAACAGATTCAGACGGCGACGGTGGAGGTCAGACAGCAGATACGGAGCATCATTTTAAATACAAAGGAAGAGGCGGCGTCTATCAACGATATCGCAGAGGGAACTTCCGCGAAGATGCATGTGCTTGGCGGTGATATTTCCTTTATTGCGGAGACGGCGGGGCAGGTGATGCAGCAGACGGCAGAGGCGAAGTCGCTGGCAGAGCAGATCAAGAATACCGGGGAAGAGCTTGGCAGGGCAGTTGAAAACGTGGCAAAGAAGGCTGGGGAAGCGGCGGATCAGTCCGGCGAAATCATGGAGCGCGCGGGCAGACAGCATGAAGAGTCGAGAAAATCGGCGGATGAAGCGGTGGCGCTGTGCAGTTCCACCATGGAAGAACTGGGCGACGCCATAAAGGAGAGCCAGAAAGTGAAGGAGATCGACACGCTGACGGAGGAAATTCTCACGATCAGCTCCCAGACAAATCTTCTGGCGCTGAACGCGTCCATAGAGGCGTCGAGAGCCGGGGAAGCGGGACGCGGCTTTGCAGTGGTGGCAAACGAGATCAGAGAGCTTGCCGATCACTCCCGGAATGCGGTGGACCAGATCCGCAGGGTGACGGAAGACGTGGTGCACAGCGTGGCATTCCTTACAGACAGTGCGGAAAAGCTGTTGACCTTTATGAATGAGAAGGTGATGAAAGACTATCAGGGAATGACAGAACTTGCAGGCATGTATGAGAAGGACGCGGCTTTTTACAGCGGTATCTCCGGCGAGCTTGGCGCGTCTTCCCAGGAGATGCGTGCGAATATGGCGGGCATCAGCGATTCTCTCGCGGCGATTGACGGGCTGGTAGGTGAGATTGCCGGATTTATGACAAGGATGGAGGAATCCGCCGTGACTTCCAATGAAAGTTCCAAGGCGGTGCTCACCCAGATGAAAGAGCTGTCGGGTTTGAGCGAGGAGTTGAAGGAGACAGTGGCGTCCTTTAAGGTGTGACGGAGATTCCCGGAATTTGAAAAAATTTAAAAATTGAGAATAGAGGAGTACAAACAAGGGTCTGCAAAGTGTGAACGTTCACATTTTGCAGACCTATTTTTGCGCCCAAGGTAAAGAAAACCTTAAGAAATTTTAGAGATACTTTAGAGGAACGTCTGCTAAGATTTGGAAATGTAAATCGCGTTTAAATAATTGCGCAGCATTGAGATGCGTATGGCAATTACTGAAAGCGACACGTTATAGAAAGGATGATAGCGCATGAGAACGAAAGAGAAAAACTATGACACAACAGGAGAGTTTTTGCGACGAACGAGAGAAAAGCGGATGGCGGCGGCGATTAGTCTGGCGGTGATTCTGGGGATGACAGGATGTGCAGGAAAGGAGGGCGCGCAGGAAAATCCGCGGGAAAATGTCTTGGCGGGGGTAGAGAATGACACGGCGAGACAGGAGAGCACGGACGACGGAACAGAGGATGAGCGGGAAGGGGAAAACGGCTCGGATGTACCGGAAACACAGGAAGGCGAGTGGGCAAGAGAGGAACCAGTTCCGGCACAGGGAAAGGAGAAGGAGGAGCCGCCAGAAAGCGGAAGCGAGGCGGCAAGAGAGCCGGAAGAAGGGCAGGCAGTTATGCTACCGCAGGGGACAGAGCATCTTGGCGGGAAGGTGCAGGAGCCACTAGAAAGCGGCATGACGCTGGCGCAGACAACACTGGTAGATGAGGACGGCATGGTTACCCTGCTGGAGGTGGAGGATGCAAAGAAAATCCCGGTCAGATTCACGGAGGATACGGAGGTGGAGCATTGGACGATTCGGGGAGGCGGCGCCGGGATTGATATGCAGGATGCAGCAGTTTCTGATCTGGAAGAAGGGATGGGCGTGGAGCTGGAGGGGTATTTTGACGGCGAGACCTTTGTGGCGGCGCGGGTGATAATAGAAGTATATGTTTAGATGCAGGGAAGCGTAAAAAAAATAGTTAATATTTTATGAAGGCAGCTTCAGAAAGATTTAAAGACTTTTAGAGATTCTTTAGAGAAAACTTTAGTATGATAAGGAGAGTGAATATTTGTGTAATTGATATGAAGTGTGGAGCGGAAAGGCAGTCCTGTATAAGTGAGAAATTAGTTTACATAACATAGGCAATCGGCGATTTAAACAGAGAAAGGAAGTGTAGAAGCATGATGCATTTAGGGATAGACAGCGATAAGAACTTAAAAGGAAAAAATAAATATGGAAATGGAAAAAGAAAAAGACTGTTTGCGGTCTGCCTCGCGCTCGTAATGATAGCGGGGACGTTTGCGGGCTGTGGCGGCAGACCGGCGGCAGATGCGGACGAGACGGGGGCGTCGTCTGGGGACGAAACGGGAGCAAAGAAGGATGGACAGAAGGGGGAGCAGGGGAACAGCGAAGGGAATTTGGACAATGAGCCGACGGCTATGGGCCGGTATGTGGAGACGGTGGTGGATATTTCGGAAAGTACCTCCCGCTCTTACAGCATTACGGCGCTTGCGGACGAACATCTGGTTATTCTGGACGAGACGGCGGGACAGCTGATCTCCTCTGACGGCGGCGCAAGCTGGGAGGCGGTTCCGATTCCCGGCATTGACAATATGAAGACATTCGTGGAGAACAACTATATTTTCAGTATGGCGGCTGCGCCGGACGGGACAGTGGCGGTGCTCTCCTCGGACAACGCAGAATACGAAAAGACGGAACAATTTAATCCATGGCTTCATGTGGCTGCGCCGGACGGCACGGTTACGAAGGTGGACTCGCTGCCTGTACAGGAGAATGAAAGCTATGTTTACGGCATTTTTTATTCCCCGGAGGGAGAGCTTTTTGCCACAACGGTGGGCGGCGGTATGATTTACCGGGTGGATGTGGAGAGCGGGACGCTGACGAAGGAGGTGACCATGGAGTGGCGCCCGGATCTGGTGAAATGTCAGGGGGACAACATGTTTTTCCTCACTTCCAGAGACGGCATTTCCATCTACGACAGAAAGGAAGAAAAGTGGGTGGAGGACAGCGTCCTTAATGATTTTATGGAGGAAAATTACAAGGATGCGTATTATGCCAACGACAGCTACTCGGTGTATATAACGCCGGGAGAGGACGATGTGCTCTATCTGGCGGGCAAGGGTGGAATGTACCGTCATGTGATCGGCGGCAGCGTGATGGAACAGATCATAGACGGCGCGCTCACCAGTTTCAGCAATCCTTCCATGAACATGATCGGCGTCACCGCATACGGGGAAAATGAGTTTGCGGCGCTGTTTTCCGGCGGAACGGTGGTGCTTTACAAGTATGACGCCAGTGTGCCGACAGTGCCGGAGAATATGATCTCGGTGTACTCTCTGGAAGAGCAGGACGCCGTACGGCAGGCCATCGCCCAGTTCCAGACGGAAAACCCGGATACTTTCGTGAGATATGAAGTGGGCGTGAGCGGCACGGACGCCAAGGCAGCGGAGGACGCAATCAAGAAGTTAAATACGGAGCTGATGGCAGGCAAGGGGCCGGACGTGATCATTATGGACGGACTTCCCGTGAAATCTTATGAGGAGAAGGGGATTTTAAAAGATTTAAAGCCCCACATCGACAGTCTGTCCGGGGACGCGGTTCTTCTTCCCAATATTGTGGAGGCGTTCAACCACGAGGGAAGCGTGTACATGATACCGGTTTCTTTCCAGATTCCCATGGTGATCGGCAGGCAGGACGATCTTGCGGGTATTACGGATCTTGCGTCTCTGGCGGATACCGTGGAGAAGATCAAGGCAAAGAAGCCGGAGGCGGAAATCTGCCGGTTCTTCTCCGAGGAGGCGACGGTGCGCTGGCTTCTTCCCGTGGCGGCTCCGGCTTTTATTGAAGAAGCGGACGGCATCGACGGGGAGGCGCTTTCTAAATATTTGTCTACGATGAATCAGATTTCCAAGACTGCTCTGGAGGGTATCCCGGATGATGTCAGGGAGTCTTACGGATGGCAGAAGGATTATTATAAGGAAGAGAAATACGCGTATGAGCATTTCAACGGCGTGGGTCTTGACTATGACGATTTTATGATCCAGGGTATGGAACTCAGCTTTGGTATGCTTAAAAATGTCTACAGTTATCAGAGTGGATTATCCTTAAAATACTGCGAGGGATTTGAGGATGTGGACATGAAGTTCTTTGATGGCATGAGTGAAGGTGCCTTTGAACCGTCGGTTCTGGTAGGAATTTCTGCATCTTCCACCCATCAGGAGGACGCGGAGCGGTTCTTTGACATCATTATGGGCACGCAGGTGCAGGGCCTTCTCTATGACGGCCTCATGGTAAACCAGACCGCGCTGAAGGAGCAGCTCAGCAACCAGTGGAAAATTTTTAAGAACGGCGGGACGGACAAAGAGTACGGCGAGCCGAGCAGCTCGGTGGGCGGCAGTTACGCTGATGGCAGGGAGTTCCATATGGATATCTATATGCCGACACAGGAGGAGTTTCAGAAGCTTTATGCGCTGTGCAGTCAGGTGAAGACGCCTTATGTGGCGGATACCGTGGTGGAGAACGCTGTGATCGAGATCGGCGCGCAGTATCTGAAAGGGCAGACGTCGTTGGATGAGGCGGTGCAGAAGATTAAGGCGAGGGTGGAGCTGTATATGGCGGAATAACAGTGTGAAAAGAATTTCCAAAGACGTCCCGCTGCAGGGCAGGACGCCGGGACGTACGAAAGTTCTGCAAGGGAGAGTGCACAAATAGCTCTCGCTTGTCCGGCCCGGGAGTAATTTGTGAAATCTACTATATAAATGCAGGGATATAACGCGGCGGAATGGAATGAAAAAGTTTGGAGGAAAATGGGGATGCAGGTGAACGGGATGAGACAACACAATGGCATAAGACGTGCGGCGGCTTTGTGGCTGGCGGGGGTGATGGCTTTGTCCCTCGCAGGGTGCGGCGGCAAAGGCGGGGACGACGGAACAGGCGGCACGGCGACAAAGACGGATGAACTGTCCGGCGACGCCGTCGCCATGGGGCGGTACGTGGAGACCATGATGGATGTGGATACCGGGGAAGTTATGGATCTGAAAGAGCTCTCCGACGGGAGGCTTGTCCTTCTGGAAAACGGCGCGGAGGGGCGTTTCGTCTCTGAGGATGGCGGCGACACATGGAAGCCGGATATGCTGCCGGGTTGGAATGATCTTGCCATGGATTATTATGTGTATGGCATGAAGGCGGCTCCCGACGGAAGCGTGGCGATGCTCTGCAGGGGTTTTGGAATGCTGGCAGGGACGGAGGAAGAGGAGCCGGAAGCGGCGGACGAGACCGCGGATGGAGAGGAGTCCTCGGACGGAGCGGAAACTGAGGCTGGCAATGGTGTGGAAGAGGATGAGAAGGCTGTGGACGGCGAGGAGCCGGACGCGGCTGAAAAGTCCACAGTGGAGAATGCGGATAGCGAAGAGCTGACATCTGAGGGAGTGTCAGAAGCGGCTGAAAAGTTTGCGGATGAGAATGCGGACGGTGAAGAGTCGAAGACGGATGAAGAATCGTCGGACGAAGCGGACGAAAAGTCAGCGGAGGGCATGACAGGGGGAATCGAAAACAAGATCTGCCTGATTACTGCGCAGGGTGAGGTAAAGTGGTTTGACGCGCCCACAGGTGAGTATGAGATTGCAGCCAGCCTCTGTTTTTCGGAGGATGGCAGCAGGCTTTTTGTGGCGTCAATGGAGCCGAAGATTTATGAGATCGATCAGGAGACAGGGGCGGCGAAGCTGTTTCTGGCGGCGGACATCATACCGGACATGTTCTGTGTCTGGGACAATTATATGGCGGTTAAGAGCGAGCGGGACGGCGTTATCCTGTATGCGCTTGACACGGCGGAGCGGATTGAGGATGATGTGATCACGGATTTTGTGAATAAAAACTGTGCGGTCAACAAGAATGTCGCTGAATCCACCTACAGTATTTTTCCGGCGGAGGAAGAGGGCGTTTATCTGGTCTGCAATAAGGGGGTATACCGCCATGTGATCGGCGGCGCG
>CASWVG010000026.1 GCA_949472775.1 uncultured Lachnospiraceae bacterium | reverse complement strand
TAATTTTTATCAAAAAAGATTTTTACCCATAGACACAAAATTTTTTACAGCCTCTACTCGCAATCGGGAACCTTCCCCGCGATTTGTTATACCGTCTGGAATTTTCCGATGTAGACAGGGAAGGTATCCGTTCCCTTCATCTCTTTTCCTGCTGAAATTTTCACATCCTTGTCCGTAATGAGGTATTCGATGTTCGCGCCTGCTTCCACTACCGTATCCTGCATGAGAATACAGTTTTTCACAGTTGCACCCTTGGCAATTCTGACACCACGGAATATCACGCTGTTTTCTACTTCCCCTTCTATGATACAGCCGGAAGCAACCATCACATTCTGTATCTTGGATCCGTTGATGTAGTGAGTCGGATGATCTCCTCTGATCTTCGTGTAGACGGGAGAGCCGGAGAAGAGCGCATCCAGATTATAATCATCCAGCAGCTTCATGTTTTCATCGAAGTAACTCTTCATATCCGAGATGAATCCTACATAGCCGGTATATTTGTAGCCTCTCACGTTCAGCTTGTTGATCTGCGGCATCAGCACATCGCGCATAAAGAATTCCTGTCCGCGCAGCAAAGCATTATCCACCATCTCCACCAAAAGATCACGGTTGATGATAAAGATATTCATGGAGAAATTCTTAACGCCTTCCTCCTTGGAATTGATGTAAATCTTTTTGAGTTGATCGCCTTCCAGGTCAAAGGTATAATAAAAGCTTCTGCCGTCATTCTTGGCGTTGATAAATCCGCTCGGAATCGGCTGTTCACAGTAAGCAAGCGTCATATCCGCCTCGTTCTCGATATGGGTCTGCAGCATAGCGTGAAAATCAAAATTCACCACCATATTGGTATCTGACATGATGATATATTTTTCTTTCGAATCCCGCAGGAAATCAAGAATATTTGCCAGCGCGCTGGCACGTCCGACATAAGGTTTCGCCTCTTTTTCCGCGAAAGGAGGGAAGATATGTAAGCCGCCGTTTTTGCGTACCAGGTCCCATTCACGGCCCGAGCCGAGATGATCCATCAGGGAATGATAGTTTTTGTTCACGATCACGGAAATGTTTCCGATGCCGGAATTTGTCATGCCGGATAAAATGAAGTCGATGATGCGGTAACGGCTGGCGAAGGGAATGGAAGCCATCAAACGCACATTCACCAGCTCAGGAACCAGCGCGTCGTAACTGTTCGGGAAAATGATGCCGAGTGCACTTATATTTGATTTTACCATTGTTCTTCACCGCCTTTCATATCATTTCTCACGATGGCATTCGGACCGACCACCGCATTTTCACCTATCGTAAGGTTTGAACCTATGGTTGCCACTCCGTCCTCAGATTCGTTTGGCATTGCGCCCACCACAGCGTTTTCGCAGATTGTCACATTTTCGGAAACAATACAGTGTTTCACTACCGCGCCGGATTTGATTGTCGTATTTCCCATGACAACCGCATCCTCCACCACCGCACCCGCGTCTACTTTTACGCCTGCGAAGAGGATAGAATGTTTTACCTCGCCTTTGATCCGGCAGCCGTCGGAAACCATGGTATTCTCCACCACCGCGCCCGCGCTGATTTTATGACCGGTCATGCCTGTGTTGCGGCTGTGGATTTTCCAGCTTTCGTCAAACAGATCGATACCGCTTTGTTCCGCGTCCAGTACTTCCATATTCGCTTCCCATAAGGAGTGGATCGTTCCCACATCCTTCCAGTAGCCGTTAAAGTGGTATGCGTACATCTGCCTGCCATCGCGAAGCAGGTTCGGGATAATGTTATTGCCAAAATCATTTTCGGAGTTCGGATCCGCCTCGTCCTCCTCCAGATACTTTTTCAGGATATCCCAGTTAAAAATGTAGATACCCATAGAAGCAAGATTGGATTTGGGGTTCTTCGGTTTCTCCTGAAATTCTGTGATCTTATCGTTTTCGTCCGCAACCATCAGACCGAAACGGGGCGCCTCCTCCCACGGAACTTCCATAACCGCCACGCTGAACTCTGCGTTTTTCGCTTTATGGAATTCCAGAAAATCGCTGTAATCCTGTTTGCAGATCTGGTCACCAGAAAGAATAATGACATATTTCGGATCATAACGCTCTATAAACGATATGTTCTGGTAAATTGCGTTTGCCGTTCCCTTGTACCAGTCAGAACCGCTGGATTTCTGGTAAGGCGGCAGCACATGCACGCCACCGTAAAGACGGTCGAGATCCCAGGGCTGCCCGTTGCCGATGTATTCGTTCAGCACGAGCGGCTGGTATTGTGTCAGGATACCTACCGTGTCAATACCGGAATTGACACAGTTGGACAGCGGAAAGTCGATGATGCGGTATTTTCCGCCGAATGGAACAGCCGGTTTTGCAAGTTTCTCGGTGAGCGTATACAGACGTGAGCCTTGTCCGCCGGCAAGAAGCATTGCAATCATTTCTTTTGCCATATTCGATTTCCTCCTTTTTACAATTTATAAAAATTATACATCATATTCACGAAAAATGATAGGTTTTTTATATATCTTTTGTGTAATCTGATATGGTTTTTATAAAAAAGTGATTTAGTCCTCATCAAAAAGTAATTGTTTGCGGATGACAGTCAAAAGTGGTACACTAAATCATATGGTTCATTGGCAAAACCATGCCTGAAAAATGAATAAATTGATAGAATTGTTGTGAATATAGGAGCCTGCCACATATGAATATCGCTATTATCACGGGTGCTTCCTCCGGGATGGGAAGGGAGTTTGCCGTACAACTGGATCGGTGTCTCGGTAAAACGGACGAGATTTGGCTTTTGGCACGCAGCAGGGAGCCGCTTGAAAAACTTTCGTACTCCATGCAGACCAAAGCAAGGGTCATCGTGATTGACCTGACGGATGAGGCCGCTTTTAAACAGTTTGAGGAAGTGCTTGCCATACAGAATCCGAAAATTACGGTGCTGGTCAACTGTGCGGGAACCGGCAGCCATAAGTTTTTTGCCAGACAGAGCAAAGAGGAGATCGACGCCATGATTCAGCTAAACATTACGGCGCTGACCCGCATGACCATGCTCTGTCTGCCCTATATGAAAAGCGGCAGCAAGCTGATACAGGTTTCCTCGGGTGCAGCCTTTGTCCCGCAGAGCGCATTTGCCGTCTATGCCGCATCCAAGGCGTATGTCTACTCCTTGAGCCGCGCGCTCGGGCAGGAGCTTCGAGGGCGCGGGATTACCGTGACTGCCGTCTGTCCCGGTCCTGTCAATACGCCTTTTCTTACCCATGCCTATGAAGACATGTCCGGGTTCGGAGCGTTAAAAAGACTTACTATGGCGAAAACCGCCTGTGTCGTGAAGAAGGCGATCGAAGACTGTAAAATCGGAAAAAGTGTTTCCACCTGCGGTCTTCCCATAAAACTATTGTACCTGTCAACCCAGAGCGTGCAGAATGTGATGATAACATGTTTCCGCGTCTGAGTCTGCTTTGACAAGAGAACTGTCGGAGACATCACTGCCGGCAAAACAGGATTCCGGGTAGCAGCCGGGAAAGAGGGATAAAATGAGACAGCTTTTTGTGCAAAAAGGCAATTATGGCTATATAACAAGCAGGAAAAAATACACAGCTCTGCGGACGCTTCTTTTCTTTTCCATTTCCGCAGCCCTGTATATTACAGGAATGATACGCACCGGCTCCAACAAGAATCTGCTCACTATCGTGGCGATTTTAGTCTGTCTGCCCGCCTGCAAGAGCACGGTTAACTTTATTGTTTTTATGAGGGCGAAGGGCTGCAGCAGTGCTTTGCACGAAAAGGTGGCGGCATATAAGGACGCCTCGATGACCGTCTTTTATGATATGTACTTTACTTCCTACCAGAAGAATTACCCTTTAAGCCATATGGCGCTGAAGGGCGATATGCTCTGCGGTATCACGGAGAACCCGTCCTGCGACGGCAGGGAGGCGGAAAAGCACCTGGAACAGATGCTTGTGCAGGAGGGAATCAGGAATGTGACGGTTAATATCTTTTCTCAGGAGGATAAGTATATTGACCGACTGAGTCAGTTGTGGAGTATGCGGGTGGAAGAACATAAAGAACGGGAAAGAATCGTCAACCTGCTGTATAGCATTTCCATCTGAAGCCTAAAAGTGTTTTACTCTGTTTCGATAAGGACAGACAGCGCCACCATATGCCTGCTTGCAGCAAGTGGCTCTGATGGGGCGGTCAGCAGGAGAATATTTGAAATACGGCATTTTCCAGGACGAGCTTGCTCGTCTGTTGATTGTGAGATTCTTTAGGCGGAATCATGGAGGTTGACATGTATCAGGCAACAATCACAAAGAGGGAGGCCGGCCAGCGGTTTGACAAGTATCTGCAGCGGATTCTGCCAAATGCGGGCAGTGGATTCCTCCATAAAATGCTCAGGAAAAAGAATATCACCCTGAATGACAGGAAGGCGGACGGCAGCGAGAAGACCGTTGTGGGGGACTGCGTGAAGATTTTCTTTGCGCAGGAAACGCTCGATAAGTTTATGGGAAGGCAGTCTGACCAGTCTGTGGGAAACGATGGTCTGATCAGACAACAGACACCGCAAGACGCCGGCTTCACAGAAAAATCAGAGCGAACGGCAAATGCGGCATCAGGTACAGCGTCATACCGTCGGGCATACGGCATGTTCACGGACATTTCTGTAATCTTTGAGAACAACCATATATTAATTGCGGATAAACCTGCGGGCATTCTGTCGCAGAAAGCGGAAAAAACGGATATTTCCCTAAATGAGTGGCTGATCGGCTATCTTCTTGAAAAAGGTGATTTGTCCGAGGCAGATTTTTCCTTTTATAAGCCCTCCGTCTGCAACCGGCTTGACCGCAACACGAGCGGTTTGGTGCTTTGCGCCAAAACTCTTCAGGGCGCACAGCTTCTAAGCGTACTTTTAAAGGACAGGACCCTTCACAAATATTATCAGCTCTATGTAAAAGGGCATCTTGCGCAAGAGCAACTGATCGAGGGGTATCTGGTCAAGGATGAGAAACAAAATAAAGTGACAATAAGACAGGCTCCCTGTAAAAAAGATCATAACGGTGTCCCGCATCAGACTGCCGGAAAGCATGACAAGACGAAGGATGGGAAGGCAGCTTATATTCAGACAAGGTATAAACCGCTTCGTATAGAACAGGATAAGACGCTTCTGGAAGTGGAGCTGATCACCGGAAAGCCCCATCAGATCCGGGCGCATCTGGCGGGCATCGGTCATCCGCTTCTGGGGGATTACAAATACGGGGACAGGGCATGGAATGAGAAATACCGCAGATGCGGCGTACAGTCGCAGCTTTTACACGCCTACAAGGTGATTTTCCCGCCCCTTGACGAACCCTTTGCGGATCTGGGCGGGCGCACCTTTTGCTGTGAAGTGCCGGAAATTTTTGAACGCGTTTCGCGTTTGTCTAAGAGAGGGAGGTAAACGGCTTTGCTTACAAAACCTGTAAATGGTTGGAGTGACTTTCAACTGGATCATACTTCTGTATATGGTCTCAGCTATTTGGATGATATCGCTTTTGAGTGGATTGATCAGGCGATACATGGGCTTGAGACAATGATGCCGTTTTGTGTGAAAGGCTTTTTGGAGCCAGATCGGTTTTTGTGCCTGGTAAGCTATTGGAACTGTCATATTATTTGTGAAGATGATGAACGGTCGCCCTTGACTTCCAAAGATATAATGACTGAGTACTCCCACACAAGCATGCTTCAGTTTTGTGAATATCTCTATGCGGACGTCAAAGAACACGTGGAAGAATGGAGTCGATTCGTAGATTATGGAGATAATACAGATTTCTGTTTCAAAAAGAAACAGCTCACTGAGAAACTGGAAAAGCTGTATGAATTAATCTGCGAACGCAGGGAATGTTTTGGGGAGGACAGGTGCTTTCTTTAAAGCTAAAATTAGAACATTTGTTCTTGCTAATTTTCTACTGCGGGAGTATAATAGTGTGAGAAGTACAAGTGCGAAACGTTTTGAGCGAGGATTGCGATGGCGACATGGAACTCCCGCGGGCTGCGCGGCTCCACTTTGGAGGATCTGATCAACCGTACCAATGAAAAATATCTGGAAAACGGGCTTGCGCTGATCCAGAAGGTGCCCACGCCCATTACCCCGATCAATATCGACAAGGACAGCCGCCATATCACGCTGGCTTACTTTGACCAGAAGAGCACGGTGGACTACATAGGCGCGGTGCAGGGGATTCCCGTCTGCTTTGACGCCAAGGAATGCGCTGTCGATACCTTTTCCCTGCAGAATATCCATGAACATCAGGTGATATTTATGGGGCAGTTCGAGAAGCAGAAAGGGATCGCGTTCTTTCTTATTTATTATTCCCACAAAGATCTCTTTTATTATCTGCCCTATGAGATGCTGCGCTATTTCTGGGACCGGGCGAAGGAGGGCGGGCGCAAGAGTTTCCGTTTTGACGAGCTGAACCCGGAATATGTGTTGCCGAAGAAGCACGGGATTCTGGTGCCGTATCTGGATATGATCCAGAAGGATCTGGAGGACCGGGTGGAGTAATGTGATTTGAGTCACAGCTCTTCTGTTACATGGAGGTCAGACGTCAGGTGCATCAGGTGAGGCTATATGACAGATAAGAACGATCCGGGAGGAAACGGGAAATGAGTAAAGGTTTGGAACAATACAAAGCATTTATTGACGGGCTGGCTGAGAGGAAGGACGCTGTGGAAGCGGCATGGATCAGGGAAAGCGGCTATCCACAGATTGATGACAATAAGGAAGTAAACCGCCTTCTTGGTTCTTTATCGCCTGAGCAGAAAGAGATCTTGGCGGGAATGGTTCAAAATGCAAGAATAGGCGGCATTCACGATACACTCGCCTATATCAATGAACTGATGGACTGTGACGGGCTGGTGATAAGTCAGGATGGCGAGGACTATCCGTATGACCATTTTGACAGTATGCACTTTGACTTCATTTGCAGATGCGAGGGCGATGAGTGGTCGGAATAAGGTAAAAACATGGCTTATGGAGATAAGTATGAAAAGAGTGAGAGTATATATATCGGCGGCGCTCATTTTATCAGCGGTATTTTTGTCTGTGGGCTGCGGTGCCGATACCGGCGACACCACGGAAAAACTGCAAATAGAGCCTATTGCGGCTGTGGATGAAATCGCAGTTCAAACGGATACGCGAACGGAAAATGACGCAGAAGAAACAGAGGATAAAGCAGACGCAGACGAAAACAGCGTAACAGAAGAGAATGAGGCTGATACAGATATGATAGAAGAAACGGCCATAACGGATCAGCCGGTAACGCCAACCGATGAAACGCCTGTCTATGAGGATGTGCTTGCGCAGTACCGGGACATGGTGCAGCATGATTTTTACATGGAGTTTCTGGATTCTGACGACTACGAAAGTCATTTTGGGAAGGATATCAGCGAAGAAATCCGCACCCGCAGGCGGAACATTTTCTATGCATTTTATGATATAGACGGAAACGGGACAGAGGAACTGATTATCGCCGGCGAAGAAGACGACATCGGTGTGTCAAATTCCGCCTTTGATCCTAGGTATTACGATTTATACGGCTATGACGGAAGCAGGGCGGTTTCTCTTTTCCCCAATAAGGAATTAGGCGGACGGATAAATTTCTCGCTTCATGGAGACGGTGTGATAGAGATCGTTCACTCCCTGACTGCCGGGGAAATACTCATTGAAATCTATAAAATAGGAAACGACGGCATAACGCCGGAATTGATTGATTCCTTTTACACTGTAGCCGATTTGGAAGGGGAGGAAGCCGTATTTACTTATTCTCAGAATGGAAGTGAAATTACCGAAGAAGCGTACAGGTCTTGCCTGCAAGGCTACGAGACACCTCTCGCAGAAGAATTGATATGGGAAGAGATTTACTGATTGACAAACAGAAGAAAGCAGCGTATAGTGTAATAAGTTTGGTTTGTTAATGAATTACCGAATTAGCACTTTAAAGCAGTAAAGAAGCGTGCCGGTATCGTTTATTTAAGACGACAAAACACCGACAGGAAACGAGGCGCATATGAGTAAAAAACTGGTACATACGCCGGAGGGCGTGCGGGATATTTATGGGGAAGAGAAGGCGGAGAAGACAGTGGTGGAGCGTCTTCTGCATGAAAAGATCACGGGCTACGGCTACCGGGACATCCAGACCCCGACCTTTGAATTTTTCGACGTTTTTTCCAAGGAAGTGGGGACGACGCCGTCCAGAGAGCTTTATAAGTTCTTTGACAAGGAGGGCAATACGCTGGTTCTGCGCCCAGACTTTACGCCGTCCATCGCAAGGTGCGCGGCAAAGTATTTTATGGACGAGGATGTGCCGATCCGTTTCTGCTATCAGGGGAACACCTTTACTAACACGTCGCAGCTGCAGGGAAAACTGAAGGAAGTGACCCAGATGGGGGCGGAGCTGATCGGCGATGATTCCGTACAGGCGGACGCAGAGATGATTGCAATGACGATCGAGGCCCTTTATCACGCAGGGCTGTCCGATTTTCAGATCAGCATCGGCAATCTGGAATACTTCAAGGGAATCTGCGCCGAGGCCGGACTCGACGAGGAGACGGAGCTTGAACTTCGTGACTTTATTTCCGGGAAGAACTATTTCGGGGCAGAAGAACTGCTTGACCGCATTGGCGTGAATAAAAAGGATAAGGAGCTGCTTCTCAAAGTGAGCGATCTGTTTGGCACGGTTTCCATTCTGGAGGACGCAAAAAAGGCGGTCTCCAACAAGCGGTCGAAACACGCCATCGAGCGGCTTGAGAAGCTGTATCGGACGCTTGTGGATTACGGGGTGGAAAAGTATGTTTCCTTTGACCTTGGGATGCTCAGCAAGTATAATTACTATACGGGCATCATTTTCAAGGGCTACACCTACGGCGTGGGCGACGCGATTGTGAAAGGCGGGCGTTACGACAGCCTGCTCGGACGATTCGGCAAGGAAGCGGCAGCGATCGGCTTTGTGATTGTGGTAGATGACCTTCTTGCCGCCATGGGACGTCAGAACGTGATCATTTCTGGAATAGAGGAGCCGGTGAAACTGTATTATACGGAAGAGACCTTCAAGGAAAAGCTGATGGAAGCTAAGCATATGCGGTCATCCGGGAAGAAAGTGGAGTTACTTCCCAAGAGTGGGAAGTAGTTTTAAAGTTAAGAGAAAAGAGAGCGTACTTGAAAATGAGTGAGGAAAGATATCTGACATTCGCCCTTGGAAAAGGGCGTCTTGCCAATAAAACAATGGAGCTTCTGGAAAAAATCGGCATCACCTGTGAGGAAATGAAGGATAAGGATTCCCGCAAGCTGATTTTTGTGAACGAGGAGTTAAAACTGAAATTTTTCCTGTCGAAGGGGCCGGATGTGCCTACCTATGTGGAATATGGGGCGGCTGATATCGGCGTGGTCGGCAAGGATACGATTCTGGAAGAAAACAGGAGAGTGTACGAGGTGCTTGACCTCGGATACGGGAAGTGCCGGATGTGTGTCTGCGGTCCGAAGAGCGCGAAAGAGCTTTTACAGCACCATGAGATGATACGGGTAGCAAGTAAATATCCCAATATCGCCAAAGACTATTTTTACAATAAAAAGCACCAGACCGTGGATATCATCAAACTGAACGGTTCTGTGGAGCTTGGACCGATCGTGAAGCTGGCCGATGTGATTGTGGATATCGTGGAGACCGGCTCTACTCTGAAGGAAAACGGCCTTGAGGTTCTGGAGGAAATCTGTCCACTCTCAGCCCGGATGATTGTGAACCAGGTGAGTATGCAGATGGAGCCGGAGCGGATCAAGAAGCTGATCGCTGATCTGAAGAGCCATCTGTAGACGGTTTTTAAATAAGCACCATAAAATTTATCTTCGGAAGGATGACAACAATGGAGAATGACAGAAAGGGGTTTGACATGAAAGAATTTAAGGGGATTATTATCGCATTGATCGCAGGTGCGTGCGCCATCGCATGTGTCACGATCTTTTCACAGAATATTGTAAACTACAAGAAAACTTCCGGCAGCGAGGGGCTGTCCGCCACCGGCTCCGCCAACTGCGACTTTGAGGCGGACTTAATCGTCTGGCGGGGGAGTTTTTCCGGGCAGGGAGCCACCACCCAGGACGCTTACCGCTCCATTAAAAAGGATGCGGAGCTTGTCCGCAAATATCTGGTGGACAGCGGCGTGCAGGAAGAGGAGATGGTATTCAGTTCCGTTACCATCAACGCCCGCTGGGAGTCTGAATACAATGAGAACGGCGACCGGATACGGGATTACATAGACGGTTATGACCTCTACCAGAATGTGTCGATCACTTCTACGGACATTGATAAAATCGAGAGTATTTCCCGGGATATCTCCGGGCTGATCGAGTCCGGCGTGCAGTTTGCCTCCGAGGAACCGGAGTATTACTATACCAGACTGGATGAATTAAAGCTTGATCTGATCAAGGAAGCAACGGAAAATGCGAAAAACAGGATTGACCTGATGGCGCAAGGAACCGGCGCGAATGTAGGCCAGCTTTTGAATGCGAATCTGGGCGTGTTCCAGATTACCGCGCAGAACAGTAACACGGAATACAGCTATGGCGGTTACTTTGACACCAGTTCCAGAAAAAAGACCGCCTCCATCACGGTTCGCTTAAACTACAGCATTGTAAACTGAACGTCCTGTCTGGCGCTTTGTGAATAACAGATCCGGCGTACACAAAATCTGCGCGATATCTTTGTGCAGGATATGAGAAGTAAATTGGGAGAGAGCATAAAGTTATGAAAACAGTTCGATTGACAAAGGATACACAGAGGGATCTTCTCAACAGCCTTTTAAAGAGAAGTCCCAACAATTACGGGCAGTACGAGTCCGTTGTGGCGGATATTATAGCAAATGTCCGTGAAAAAGGCAACAAGGCGGTTTTTGACTATACAAGTCAATTCGATAAATGGAACTGCACCGCAGACAATATCCGTGTGACGGATGCGGAGATTGAGAAAGCTTATGCAAAAGCGGATGCTGATTTCGTCACAGTGATGGAAAAATCGGCGGCAAATATCCGTGAATTTCACCGTAAACAGTTGAAAAACAGTTGGATTGACACGAGACCCGACGGCTCCCTTCTGGGACAGCGCATTTTGCCAATCGCCGTTTCCGGAGTTTATGTGCCGGGCGGCAAGGCGGTTTATCCCAGCAGTGTGCTGATGAATGTCATTCCCGCAAAGGTGGCGGGCGTGGAGCGTATCGTTATGACAACTCCCGCTGGCGCGGACGGCATGGTTAATCCGGGCACACTGGTTGCCGCCAAGATTGCCGGCGTAGACGAAATCTATAAGGTCGGCGGCGCACAGGCGATTGCGGCAATGGCTTTCGGCACGGAAAGCATTCCGAAAGTGGACAAGATCACGGGACCCGGCAATATTTTTGTGGCGCTGGCGAAGAAGGCATGTTTCGGCTATGTCAGCATCGACTCGATTGCGGGCCCCAGTGAGATCCTTGTGATCGCGGACGAGACCGCAAATCCCCGCTATGTGGCTGCGGATCTGCTCTCACAGGCGGAACATGACGAACTGGCGAGCGCCATATTGATCACCACGGACGAGGGCGTGGCAAAAGAGGTAGAAAAGCAGATCGACGGCTTTTTGCAGGAGCTGTCCCGGGCGGATATCATAAAAAAATCGCTGGACAATTACGGCTATATCCTGTTGGCGGACACCATGGACAGCGCGGTGGAAGCGGCGAACGCCATCGCCTCGGAGCATCTGGAAATTTTGACGAGAGACCCCTATCAGGTGATGACGAAGATCAGAAACGCCGGCGCGATTTTCCTTGGAGAATACGCTTCGGAGCCTTTGGGAGACTATTATGCGGGGCCGAACCATATTTTGCCCACAAACGGCACGGCGCGGTTTTTCTCCCCCTTAAATGTGGATGATTTTATGAAAAAGACGAGTCTTATTTCTTATTCGCGGGAAGCTTTGGAACAGGCGCATAAAGATATCGAACTGTTTGCCGAGAAAGAAGGGCTTACCGCCCACGCAAACTCGATCAGGGTGCGGTTTGAATAATATTTCTCCGAGTCACAGAAAAACTGTGACACGAAGGTTCGTGTTAAAATAAAAGAAAAAATGTCAGAAGGAGCGTGTCATGTCCAGAACAGCGACAATAGAACGGAACACGAAAGAAACGCAGATTAAATTGACCCTCACTTTGGATGGCTCTGGCAAAAGCGACGTGCACACCGGCATCGGTTTCTTCGACCACATGCTGGAAGGGTTCTCCAGACATGGATTTTTTGATTTGACTGTTAGGGTCAACGGAGACCTCCATGTGGACGGGCACCACACGGTGGAGGATGCGGGCATTGTGCTTGGCACAGCAATCAAAGAGGCGTTGGGAGATAAGGCAGGCATCAGACGCTACGGCTCCTTTATCCTGCCGATGGACGAATCCCTCTGCCTGTGCGCGGTGGATCTGTGCGGCAGACCCTATTTCGTGTTCGACTGCGACTTCCCGACAGAGCGGGTGGGAGAGTTAGACACGGAGCTTGTGCGGGAGTTTTTCTATGCGGTCAGTTACAGCGCGGGCATGAACCTGCACCTTAAAATGCTGAGCGGCGGAAACGCCCACCACATGATCGAGGCGATGTTTAAAGCCTTCGGCAAGGCGTTTGACGAGGCGTGCTCCTATGACCCAAGGGTAAAGGGCGTGCTCAGCACGAAAGGCGCGCTGGCATAGCACAAATGTATACATCATGATAAGAAAGGGAAACTGGCAGTATGGCTTACAAAAAATTTATCCCCTGTATTTATTTATATAAAGGAGACGCGGTCAAAGGTTTTTCGGACAGTACGATTATCGACACAAACCCTGTGGCGCTGGCGAAATTTTATAGTGACAACAATGCGGACGAGCTGATCGTTTACGATATGTCCGAGGGAGACGCCGCCCACGAGGAGGCGCTGGATATCATCAAATCCATCTGCAGCGAGGCGGAAATTCCCGTGATCGGCGCTGGAAACGTGAAGCGCGTGGAGGATGTCAAGAAGCTCCTTTATGCGGGCTGTAAGAGAGCCGCGCTCAATTATTCCAAACCGGGCAACATTGAAATTACCGCCGAGGTATCGAAACGGTTCGGGAAAGAAAAGATCGTGGCGTGCGTGACGGAGGCTGACAGTATCACGAGAAATGAAACCCTCATTGACGAGTATATTGGGGAGATTATTCTCGTTAAGGAGACCTGTCTGAAAGAGTCCATTTCCATATCCCGGTTTCCCATGATCGCATCGGTGCCGGAAGTTTCCCTGGACAAAATTCTGGAACTTTTGTCCAACGATAATATCTGCGGTATTTCCGGGTTTGCCATCAATGAGAACGCGAAAGAACTTCTCGCCATCAAGGCGCTGTGCCAGAATAACGATATCACCGTAAATACCTTTGAACCGGCGATCCCGTGGGAAGAGTTTAAGTTGAACAGCGACGGGCACGTGACCGTGGTCGTGCAGGATTATAAGACCGGCGAAGTGCTGATGGTTGCCTATATGAACGAGGAAGCGTACAATATGACGCTGAAGACAGGCAAAATGACGTATTACAGCAGAAGCCGGGATGAACTATGGGTGAAAGGCGAGACAAGCGGTCATTTCCAGTACGTGAAATCCCTCACGGCGGACTGTGACAAAGATACCATCCTCGCCAAGGTTTCCCAGATCGGCGCGGCGTGCCATACCGGCTCCCGTTCCTGCTTTTTCCATGAGATCATGGCAAAGGAATACGAGGAGACGAACCCCCTCAAGGTGTTTGAGCAGGTGTTCGACGTGATTAAGGACAGAAAAATCCATCCCAAGGAAGGCTCCTACACAAACTATCTCTTCGACAAGGGCATCGACAAGATCTTGAAGAAGCTGGGAGAGGAGGCGACGGAGATCGTCATTGCCGCCAAAAACCCCAACGCCAACGAAATCAAGTATGAAATTTCGGACTTTTTGTATCATATGATGGTGCTAATGGCGGAGAAGAATATCACCTGGGAGGAGATTACCGCAGAACTGGCGCAACGGTAATTGACTGTATTTTGATGGAAGGTAAAATACATGGAATTAATTATGCAGCCTACTTTTTCAACGTGTGGACAGGCATGTATTGCCATGATCCTGTTCCCTACAAATTTACGTCATTTTTAGAAATATATGTTGAATAACGAAGGACGTACCTTTTCGGGTACGTTCTTTTTTTGCGCAATTTCTCATAAAATGTAGGGACAAAATGAAGTATTTTCAGTGAAGCGCACAACGCATGGCGCAGAACGAAGAAAGGACTCATAAATGGCAGAAAAGAAAGTGACGCCGGAGAAACGGATGGAACTGGCAAGACATATCAGGGAGGAAAATCTGGGAAACCGCCTGAAACTCAGACAGCGGGAGCATATCCTTTACGGGAAGGAAAGTCCCATGCCCCTCTACGAAAAGGGACTACTCGCCGGGGACGAAGGCTTTCCCGGCTATGGAAACGAGGAAAATGAGGGGATTCCGGGCAATGCCACCGGCGGTTTTAAATATCGGATGGTGCTCTCTGTTCTTCTGTTTGTAGGTTTTCTGCTCTGTGATACGAGAGACAGCAAAATCCTGTCTTACAGCACGGGCGATGTCTACGATATGATTGTGGCAGACAGCTTTCACTTATACGACGGGGGTGAAAATGCCGTGATGGAGGAGCTTGCGGATTTATTTCAGTAAAAATTCATTCTCCTGCACATGACAGCTGCGTGAGCATTTTGTGCAATATACTGAAGTAGATTTGTTGATGCACCTTTTGACAACCTAATTTTATCAGAGTAAAATACACAAACCGGACGGTGAAGTTTTGACAAAATATAATGACATTGCGTGTGCGTTTGTGGTAGTATAAGGACGTTAACCATTCACCGGACAAAAGGCTGCAAAACGCGATGATAACAGCAGACGAAAGCGGAAGGAGAACATACAGATGAGCGTTTATAAAATTCCACTGAAATACAGACCGGGCGAATTTGCCTTTCACGAAATGGGCACTGACGAGGGCGACTGTCTGACACTTGACTACGACAGTGAATATCAGCTTCTCACATACAACGTGCCGCTGTACGGCGGCGAGGCAAGGCTGTACACGGTTCCCCGGGAGCTGATGCCCGGAGCGCTTACGGCGTTGTACGACAATAACGGCAATATCGAGAAGGTCATGCTTTCCGGCACACGGCTGCTATACATTTATTTTAAGAATGTAATGGCGCCTGAGAGGGTCATTCTGAAATTTGTCAAGGCGGAGGCGGACCGGGTTTCCGATGCGATCATAAAACGGAAACAGACGCTGGCGCGGATTTTTGTCGAGAAGTTTTATGATGGGGAGGCAGTCGATATCGCCGCCAAACCGGCAACAGCCGGGGAGGTGCAGGCGGTGATTGACAAATATGACGGCGATGTCACAGTGGCGGACAACAGCGGCGATTTTCCCATAGAAAACAGGCTGGCGCTTGAGAGTGAAGCGCTCGGCGTCATACTGATGTGCGCCGACGGTCTCCTTAGAAACAGGCTGTTTGAAAAGGCGGTGGAAACTTTTGCGGAGCGGGTAAAAAGCCGCGTCCTTAAAAAAATAGAAACCACCGAAGATTTTCAATTTATAGTGGAAGAATACGATTAGATTCATCTGATATACTTACTACAAAAAGGCAAGGTACATTTTTATGAGAAAATTAGCGCTGCGCGACGATATATTGATGCAGGTGGAAAAGCCCGCCCGCTATATCGGAAACGAATACAATTCCGTCATAAAGGACAGGGAAAAAATTGCTCTGCGTTTTGCCATGTGCTTTCCCGATGTCTACGAGATCGGCATGTCCCATCTGGGTATCCAGATTCTTTATGGCATGTTAAACGACTGGGAAGACGTCTGGTGCGAGCGCGTCTATTCCCCTTGGGCGGATCTGGATCAGATTATGCGAAAGGAATCCATCCCCCTGTTTTGTCTGGAGTCTCAGGAACCCGTAAAGAATATGGATTTTCTCGGCATCACCATCCAGTATGAGATGTGTTACACCAATATTTTGCAGGTGCTGGAGCTTTCCCAGATCCCGCTTCTGTCAAAGGATCGCGGGGAGGACATGCCCCTTGTGATCGGCGGCGGTCCCTGCGTCTATAACCCGGAGCCGATCGCGGATTTCTTTGACCTGTTTTATATCGGAGAGGGGGAAACCCAGTACCGCCCGCTGTTTGACTGGTATCTGGAAAACAAAAAAAACGGCGGTACGAGAGAGGAGTTCCTGCACGGCGCGGCGAAAATTCCCGGTATTTACGTACCGCAGTTTTATGAGGAACTGTACAATGCGGACGGCACGATCGCGGGACGGCAGAAAAAATACGAGGATATCCCTGACGTGATCGTAAAAGAGATCGTAACGGATGTGACGGATGCCTATTACCCGTTAAAACCCGTCGTGCCTTTTATCAAGGTGACGCAGGACCGGGTCGTTCTGGAAATCCAACGCGGCTGTATCAGAGGCTGCCGCTTCTGTCAGGCAGGCCAGATTTACCGCCCTGTGCGGGAGCGGGACGTGGACAGGCTGAAGTCGTATGCCGTGGAAATGTTAAAAAACACGGGGCATGAGGAAGTTTCCCTAAGCTCCTTAAGTTCCAGCGATTATACAAGGCTCAATGAGCTTCTGGACTTCCTGATCGAGGAGTGCGGACAAAAACACGTCAATATTTCCCTCCCCTCCCTGCGCATCGACGCCTTTTCCCTCGATGTGATGAGCAAGGTGCAGGACGTGAAAAAGAGCAGCCTGACCTTTGCACCGGAGGCGGGCAGCCAGCGGCTGCGGGATGTCATCAACAAAGGGCTGACAGAAGAGGACATCCTGAACGGCGCCACATTGGCATTTGAGGGCGGCTGGACGCGGGTGAAGCTATATTTTATGCTGGGGCTCCCCACGGAAACGGAGGAAGATATTCTCGGGATCGGCGACCTCTCCAACAAGATTGCGGCAGCCTTCTTTGAGGCAGTACCGAAGGACAGGCGTGTAAACGGCAAAGTGCAGATCGTCACCAGCACTTCCTTCTTTATCCCCAAGCCTTTCACGCCGTTCCAGTGGGCACCCATGTGCACCAAGGAGGAATTTCTCGACAAGGCGCACCTGACGAAGAAAGGCATTATGAGCCAGTTAAACCAGAAGAGCATCAAATACAACTGGCATGAGGCGGATGTGAGCGTCTTAGAGGGCGTCTTTGCCAGAGGCGACCGCCGTGTGTCCGAAGTTATATGCCGCGCCTACGAAAAGGGCTGTATGTTTGACTCATGGAGCGAGTATTTCCACAACGATCTGTGGTTGGAAAGTTTTAGTGAATGTAACGTGGATATCGGCTTTTACACGACAAGGCAGCGTATGGACGACGAGGTCTTCCCGTGGGATTTCATAGACTGCGGTGTGACAAGGGAATTTCTGCTGCGGGAGTGGAAAAAGGCAAAAGACCAGACAGTTTCCCCCAACTGTAAGGTTCGGTGCCAGGGCTGCGGGGCGAATCGGTTCGGGGCGGGGATCTGTTACGAGAGATGAGACATGAATACGCCGCTTTAAAGAAAACAGCGAGAATCCAGCCTTATAAACTTTACAGCAGAGCTGGGTAATATGCAGCATAGGAATGAGGTAACCACATGAAAGTCAGAATCAAATTCGCCAAATACGGCGCCATGAAATTTATCGGACATCTGGACATGATGCGCTTTTTCCAGAAAGCGGTCAGACGGGCGGAAATTGACGTGAAATATTCGGAAGGATTCAGCCCTCATCAGATTATGTCCTTTGCCGCGCCCCTCGGTGTGGGCATCGAAAGCCGGGGCGAGTACATGGATCTGGAAGTTTTGTCCATGTCTGCGCCGGAGGATATGAAAGACGCGCTGAACCGGGTTATGGTGGAGGGTGTGGAAGTGCTTGCCGTAAACGTCCTGCCGGACCAGACGAAAAACGCCATGGCAAGCGTGGCAGCGGCTTCCTACTGCCTGCAGAGGAAGGAGGGCGGGTTTCCCGTTGACGATCTGTCAGAAAAACTCGGACAGTTTTACGCGCAGGACCACATCCCTTATACAAAAGAAACGAAAAAAAGAGTGATAGAGCTGGACTTAAAGCAGGGCATCTATGAACTCGGCACGGAAAACGGCGCGATCCACATGCTCGTGGACGCCAGCAGCGGCGGCAACATCAAACCGACGGTGGTTTTTGAAATGTTCTGCGCCTTTGCGGGCTGTGAGATACCTGTCTCCGACATTCAGGTGACGAGACTGGAGACCTACACCAATCTGGCAAAAGAGGGGGAGCCGAGACATCTCGTGCCGCTTCTTTTAAAAAATTAATTTTTTTCAAATTTCCCTTGACCTTCCACCTTGTGGAAGCCTTATTCTGTCCGTAACAGGAGAAAACCGGCGGTTTCGGCAAGGAGGATGCAGCATGAAAATCAACGAAGTGGAACAGCAGGTAGACATCACGAAGAAAAATATCCGTTTCTATGAACAGCAGGGACTCTTAAGTCCCAGGCGCAATATGGAAAACGGATATCGCGACTATTCCGAAGAGGACGTCACCGAACTGAAGAAGATCAAGATGCTTCGCAAGCTTTCCCTTCCCATCGAAGAGATCAGAAGGATCCAGAAGGGCGATCTGCTTCTTGCTGACGCGCTGCAAAGACAGGTCATCCTATTGGAGAGGGAACGGGCAAGCCTTGAAGAAACCACCCGCCTGTGCCGGCTTCTGAGCGAAGAGGTATGCCAGTATACCGCCTTTTCTCCTGACCAATACTTAGAAAGGATGGTAGTAATGGAACAGGAAGGCACAAAATTCTTAAATGTAAACAGACACGACATTCTGCAGAAGAAGCTGGCGCCCATAATTTTCAGCGGTCTGGTTATTCTGCTGATGACCGGGATCATTGCCTTTACAATCTGGGCATATCTGGCTGACGACATGCCCTTGCTCGCAGCGGGACTGTTTATTCTGGTTCCCGTTGTTATGATTCTGGCGATTGTTGCCGTGCTGCTACAGAGAATGAAGGAGATTGAAGGAGGAGAAGAGGATGCTGCTCGTAAATACTGATTTTATCACAGGAAAAGAACTGGAAACATTGGGAATTGTCAAGGGGAACGTCGTCCAGTGCAGAAACGTGGGACGCGATTTCATGGCAGGCATCAAAACTTTGGTAGGCGGGGAATTGAAAGAATACACGGAAATGCTCAATCAGGCAAGGCAGATTGCGATCAAGCGCATGGTGGATGAGGCACAATCCATGGAAGCGGACGCCATCATCAACATCCGATACGCGTCTTCCTCCATCATGCAGGGCGCAGCGGAAGTGATTGCCTACGGTACTGCAGTAAAATACAAACGTTAAAACACGCGAGGGCTATGGCAGCATAGTCCTCGCAATTTTTGTCGGTAAATAATTTGTTGAAACTCAGATAATTTGTTATAATATATGCGATAACAATGGGCAATGCCGCGAATCAGAAAAAGGAGAGCGCCGCATTATGGGTTCAAAGGGCAAAATTATTATCGTAAAATTGCATAAAAAACGCCTCTGTCTTCTCATGAACGACAATCGGATCCTTGCCGCCCGTGCACAGCAGGATGCGGCGATAGCGGTAGGAGATATTTACATCGGCAAGGTGCAGAGCATTTCTCCCAATATAAACGCAGCTTTTATCGACTTGGGCGGTAAGAATCTGACCTTCCTTCCGATCACCGACGCCGCCACCGCATTTGTGTTAAACCGAAAGCCGGACGGCAGCTTAAAGGCGGGCGACGAACTGCTCGTACAGGTCACCAAAGAACCGATGAAAACGAAGCTCGCCGGCGTGACCACCAGACTTTCCCTGTCCGGACAGTATGCGGTGATTGGGATAAAACCGAAGGGCTTAAAGGACGGTGTACAGGTTTCCTCCAAACTGGACGCCGCAAAACAGGCATATTTCCGCGAATTAAAAGAGCTGAATCAGCTTTCCGGACGTTTCCGGCTTATTGTGCGGACGAACGCCGGAACCCTTGACAGGGAGGACGCCCTTCTGGAAGAGGTTCGCTTCCTGTCGGATACGCTGTCACATATTCTGACGATTGCGCCGTCCCGCACCTGTTACAGCTGTCTGTACCGGAATAAACCGGATTATGTTTCTTTTGTGGAAAATGCTTACCGGACAGAATATGATGAGGTTGTAACCGATCTCCCGGACGTATATGATATCCTTGTGGAGCCATGCCGGAAAGCGGATATTCCACTTCGTCTCTACGAAGATTCCCTTCTGCCGCTTTATAAGCTGTATTCGGTGGAACAGCGCCTGCAGGAGCTTACCGACAAAAAAGTATGGCTGAAATCCGGCGGTTATCTGGTAATCGAACCTACGGAGGCATTGATTTCTATTGATGTCAATACCGGAAAGTATGAGTCCGGGAAAGACAAGGAGGAGACCTTTTACCGCATCAACAGGGAGGCGGCGGAAATGATCGCCGTTCATCTGCGGGCACGAAACCTGTCCGGCATGATTCTTGTGGACTTTATCAATTTAAAAAGCAGGGAAAGGGAAACGGAACTTTTAGAATATATGCGCGCTCTTTTAAAGAGAGATCCCATTCCCGCAAGAGCGCTTGATCTGACGGTACTGGGGCTGATGGAACTGACTAGAAAAAAAGTAGCGCCAAGCCTTGCCGAGCAATTGAAAAACCCGTAGACAGCTTGCGAAGCGGTCTTTGCCGCGCCTACAAAACAGGAACCGAAGATGCATCCACAGAAAGGAAATTTGGCTGCTATGAAACTTTTACATATGGAGAAAGTAAAGGACGGAAAATATCTGAAAAACTATGAGCTGACCTACTGCAATAAGGCCGGACGAGAGAAGAAATATGAGATTGTCAGCCGCCACGAGATTCCCGGCCCGGAAGCCATCGGACAGCGGGTCAGCGGCGTCTCCATCGTGGCTTTCCACGAAGGGAAAATGCTGCTTTTGCGGGAATTCCGTATGGGCGTCAACCGGTTTGTCTATAATCTCTGTGCAGGAATGATCAACGAGGGGGAGTCTCTGGAAGAGTGTATCCAGAGGGAGCTGTACGAGGAGACCGGGCTTGGTGTGAAAAAGATCCACAGCATCCTGCCGCCCTCCTTTGCCGCAGTCGCTTTCTCCGATGTGAAAACACAGATTGCTTTTGTGGAGGCAGAGGGGGATTTTGAGGACCATACCTCGGAAAACGAACAGATTACCGCTGATTTTTATACGAAAGAGGAAGTGCGGGAATTGTTGGAGACGGAAGAGTTCAGTTCCCGCGCGCAGATCGCCGCTTTCTTTTTTGCAGGGAATCCATAACTGTTCAGTACCTTCACAGTTATGTAGCAAAACCAATTAGAAGTTTTCGCCCTACTAAAATGACGGGAATCCTTCATTTTAAAGGCGTCTCATTCTTTGACCAACTCAGTCTATAATGCATAAAATGATTGTATTTACTAGAGAAAGGAACTTTCTGTTTTAACCATGAAAATAAAGAAACAACATCTTATTTTGTCCATTATTGCATTATGCAGCCTGCTTCTTGCAGATCAGTACACCAAACAGCTCGCCATTTCTCATCTGAAAGGGCAGGAGTCCTTCGTGATCATCAGCCGTGTGCTGGAATTTTCCTATCTGGAAAACACAGGGGCTGCATTCAGCTCCTTTAGGGGAAAGCAGACTTTCCTGATTGTCCTGACAACGCTGGTTATCGTGCTGCTTTTATGGAAATATCTCACCCTTCCGGGACAGAGACGCTTTGTCCCGATGCGCCTGTGTATGCTGCTCATCTTAAGCGGCGCGGTGGGGAATCTGATCGACCGGGTAAGCCGGAACTATGTGGTGGACTTTATCTATTTTGTGCCCATCGATTTTCCGAAGTTCAATGTGGCTGACATTTATATTACCGTTGGCGTGGCCGTGCTTGCCTTTCTTCTCTTTTTCCGTTACAGTGATGAGGATATGGAGGCGCTTTTGTCTGTCCGCATGCGGCAAAGTTAAAGATACAATTCACACCTGCGCCAGTTTTTATCATCTTATAAGCTATTGCGTGTGCATTAAACAGATTATGCACAGAAATTAAACGTCCTGTCACGGCTTTGTGCTGCTTATGGTAGACAGAAAGGGCGTTCCTTGTTATGATAGTTACGACTCCGTTGTCGCGTTTGATGGCAGACGCAAATTTTAGATTTGTGTCGCCCCGACGCGTAAGCGCGCCGGAATGGAGATTACTATATTTTGCGTGGTGATATCGAATTATGGATACCATTTTTGTTGGACTGAGTATTTTAGGCATCGGCGTGATTGTACTCGCACTGTTTCTTCTGCTGCAGGGGGATGGATCCCGGGATCAGAAGCTGATGCAGTATTTTCTGATGGGCGCCCTGATACAGAACGCAGGATATTTGTTAGAACTGACGGCGCCCTCTATGGATGCGGCTCTGGTAGCTGTAAAAATACAGTATATAGGATCATTGACTATACCAGTCAGTTACTGTCATTTCATGTTCAATTACTGTTTTGAGAAGGCGCCTGCAAAAACCTTATCCGTTCTCAAGATCATCGATGTCTTTATTCTGGGACTCGTTTTTACCTGTGACAGGCATTCCCTTTTTTATCGAAGCATAGACTGGCTGCAGACGGCAGGCGGCCATTCCTATCTGAGTCTTACATATGGCCCGGGATACTGGGTGTTTATGCTGTGCGCACTGATCATTCCCTATGCGTTTACCCTGATTGCCCTGATCCGCGTCTGTATCAAAAAGCCGGATTACGCAGCCGACAGAAAGTATCTGCTCATACTCGCCCTTTCTTTTGTTCCTGTGATCGTGCTGTGTTCTTATGTCCTGAAACTGACCACCGTGTATGACCCGACTCCGGCTGTGCTTGGTCTGATCCTATCAAGTGTCGTCATTCTGATCTGGAGCAGAAAGGTGTACGATTTCAGCAGTCTTGCCTCCGGCATTTTACTTGATACGCTCAACGACGGCGTCATTGCGATAGATGAGTATAAACGGATTGTCAACTACAATCCGGCTGCGGCAGGCATTTTTCATGATCTGGACGCCCATGCCATCGGAAACCATATCGAAGAACTGGAAGGTTTTCCGCGGGATATTCTCGATGACAATGCGCGGGAGGAATTCTGCTTAAACGGCCGCTTTTATCAGGGGCATGTACAGCAGATTCCTGATAAGTACGGCGGTAAAAAGGGATATGTGATTCTGATTCTGGATGTGACAAAGACAAGGAACTACATTGAAGAGATCAAGCAGGTCAGAGAGCAGGCGGAGCAGGCCAATCTTGCGAAAAGCGCGTTTCTGGCCAATATGTCCCATGAGATCCGCACGCCGATGAACGCCATCGTGGGCTTAAGTGACATTATTATGGAGGAGAGCAGGGGGCGGAAAGTATACGGTTATGCCCGCGATATCAAATCTTCCTCCCAGAACCTGCTGGCGCTGATCAACGATATTCTCGATCTGTCCAAAGTGGAAGCCGGGAAGATGACTCTGGTGTTAACGGAATATCATCTCAAAACGCTTGTCAATGAAGTGCTGAATATGATGGACATTGTCGCTTCCAGACACGGCCTTATGCTGTTGAGCGAGTTTGACATGTCCATTCCCTGCCGTTATCTCGGCGATGAGGGCCGGATCAAACAGATTCTGATCAATCTTTTGAATAACGCCCTGAAATTTACGAAGCAGGGGCATGTGAAAATTTCCGTTGCAGGAAGGCCAGGGGAAACGCCTAATACACAGCGCCTTATTTTCCGTGTAGAAGATACCGGCTGTGGTATTTCAAAAGAAGATATCGGAAAAATATTTGAAAATTTCAGGCAGCTTGATTCCAAACGAAACAGAAGCGTGGAGGGAACGGGACTTGGCCTTTCCATCACCAAGCGGCTGGCTGAGATGATGGACGGCTCCATACAGGTAGAGAGCGTGTACGGCGAAGGCTCCACCTTCATTCTGGAAATATTGCAGAAGATTGTGGACAGCAGGCCGCTGTCTGAGGTCCCGGAAGTGGAAGTGCCAAAAGAAAAGGCGCTGGAGCCCTTTACGGCAAGGAACTGTAAAGTATTGGTCGTGGATGACAATGTGATCAACAGAAGAGTCGCCAAATCCCTGCTTCACACCTATGATCTGGAAATTGTCGAGGCGGAAAGCGGCATGGATGCGATAAAGCGAGTGGGAGAAACGCTGTTTGACATTATTTTCATGGATCACATGATGCCCGGTATGGACGGTATCGAAGCGGTACAGCACATCCGGAGCGAGTGCGGGGAGAACGGAACCCTGCCGATCATTATCGGACTGACCGCTAACGCCATGGAGGGCGTGCGCGAGACGTTCCTGGCAAGCGGTTTCCAGGATTTCCTAACCAAACCCATTGACAGACGTACACTGCACATGGCGCTTTTAAAGTGGATTCCGGCAGAAAAACAGACGAAGGACGGCTGGATCGATAAGTTACAGTCAAGCAGCGACAACCTGCAGAAATTCCAGGAAATTATCATTGAGGGAATCGACACCGACGTGGTGGCTGAGCATTCTTCAGCCGGTATTGAGGAGTATAACGAGCTCTTAAACCTGTATTGTCTGGACGGCAAACGAAAGCTTTCCGTTTTGCGCGGCTTTTTGGAAGAAAAAGATTATAAATCCTATGGCATAGAAGTCCATGCCCTGAAGAGCGCTTCCGCAAACGTGGGAGCCATGCAGGTTTCCAACAGGGCCAGAGAGCAGGAAAAGGCTGTAAAGAGAGAAGATTTTACCTTTGTGGACAGTCATGCCGAAAAACTGCTGCGGGAATATGAAGAACAGCTGGAACACATTCAAAAATATCTGGATGACAGACACAAGGAAGGCGGCCAGAAGAAAAAAGAAGAGAACCTGGAAAAAACAGAGCTGCTTGAGAGAATCCAGTCGGCTCTGAGCGATCTGGAAAATTTTCAATCCAAAGACTGTGCGCATAAAGTGGAAGAAATTCTGGAGTACCGGCTGGAGGAGTCCACGGAAACGGCACTTGAAAAGATCAGAGAACAGCTCAAACTGTACGAAGATGACGCGGCAGAGCAGATGCTGCGCAAGTTAATAGAACAAATGTAAAAGGAGGATTTCAAAAGTGGAAAGTAATAAGCTGACAATACTGGCTGTGGATGATAATACGATCAGTCTGGCAACCATCGAGCAGGAGCTGAAAGGATCTTATGAGATCGTTCCCCTCAATTCCGGTGTGCGCGCATTGCAGTATCTGAAGCAGAAAACAGCGCCGGATCTGATTCTGTTGGACATCCAGATGGCGCCCAAAAACGGGATAGAGACGCTGCGCGAAATTCGGGAGATGGAAAAGTGTCAGGGAATTCCCGTGATCATGCTCACGTCACAGAGTGAGAAGCAGACGATCGTGGAAAGCTCCAGGCTCGGCATCAATGACTATGTGCTCAAACCTTTTAAAACCCAGGACTTACATGACAGAATCGAGCGTGTCCTGAAGGAAGAAGTAGATAAAAGACTGGAAAACAGATAAAATTGTGATTGACAAACTGGCATAAAATGTATATGATTATTGAGTGTGCCGCATAACGAGGTAGAAGTGTGCCCTCCCGGGCATCACCACAGTTAGCGAGTAAATGGACAGGTGTCCATGAATAGGAGGTGTGCAGATATGTACGCAATCATTGCAACAGGCGGAAAACAGTACAAGGTATCCGAGGGCGATGAGATCAGAGTGGAGAAGCTTGACGTCGAGGTTGGTTCTACCGTTACTTTCGACCAGGTGATCGCGATCAGCGATAAGGATCTTAAAGTTGCAGGCGATGTGGCAAACGCGACCGTGACCGGAACCGTTATGGATCAGGGCAAGGGCAAGAAAGTCATCGTCTACAAGTATAAGAGAAAAACCGGCTACCACAAGAAAAATGGTCACAGACAGCTCTATACGCAGATCAAGATTGACAAGATCAACGCGTAATGACCGAGATTACCATTTATAAAAACAAGGCGGGAGAATATCGGAAATTTACCTGCAACGGCCACGCGGCGTATGCGGACTACGGTCAGGATATTGTCTGTGCGGCAATTTCGGTTCTCGTGATCAACACGGTGAACGCTCTTGAGGAGGTCACAAAGGAACCGATCCAGGTGGAGGCGGATGAAACGACAGGCAGAATCTACTGTATTTTTTTACGACAGTCCCTGCGTGAAACCTCCGTCGCACTGATGGATTCTCTGGCGCTCGGACTGAGCCGGATTGAGGCGCAGTACGGGAAAAAGCATTGTAAATTGACATTTAAGGAGGTGTAATACCATGTTGAATATGAACCTTCAATTTTTTGCTCATAAGAAGGGTGTCGGCTCCACCAAGAACGGCCGCGATTCCGAATCCAAGAGATTGGGCGCGAAGAGAGCTGACGGTCAGTTTGTTAAGGCGGGCAATATCTTATACAGACAGCGCGGAACCAAGATTCATCCCGGCGTAAACGTGGGAAGAGGCGGCGACGACACGCTGTTTGCTCTGGTGGACGGTGTTCTTCGTTTCGAGAGAAAAGGAAGAGACAAGAAACAGGCGTCCGTTTATCCTGTAGAGAAGTAAGAAGTTTAAGATACAGCTCCGAACATACTGATGTTTGGGGCTTTTCTTATATGTACAGACCTATTTACGGAAATTCGATTTTATTATAACGGAGAGAAATCATGTTTGCAGATCGTGCGAAAATATATGTGAAAAGCGGCAAAGGCGGCGACGGCCACGTTTCCTTCCGTCGTGAGAAATATGTGCCAAACGGCGGTCCCGACGGCGGTGACGGCGGAAACGGCGGCAGCGTCTACTTTGAGGTGGACGAGGGGTTAAACACGCTGACGGATTTCCGCCATGTCCGCAAATACTGTGCAAAAAACGGTGAGGAAGGCGGCAAGAAGAACTGTGCCGGCAGAAACGGCGAGGATATCACCATCAAAGTGCCCGAGGGCACGGTGATCCGCGAGGCCGAGAGCGGCAAGGTCATCACCGACATGTCTGGTGACAACAGGCGGTTCCTTCTGTTGAAAGGCGGACGCGGCGGCAGCGGCAACCAGCACTACGCCACCAGCACCATGCAGGCGCCCAAGTACGCACAGCCCGGCCAGCCTGCAAAAGAGCTGGAGCTGCTCCTGGAGCTTAAGGTGATCGCCGACGTGGGACTTGTGGGCTTTCCCAACGTGGGAAAATCCACCTTTCTGTCAAGGGTGACGAACGCAAGGCCAAAGATCGCCAATTACCACTTTACCACGCTGAATCCCAATCTGGGTGTGGTAGATCTGGAGGACGCCAAAGGCTTTGTGATCGCCGATATCCCCGGTCTGATCGAGGGCGCGTCGGAGGGTGTGGGGCTTGGCCATGAATTTCTGCGCCATATCGAGCGGACACGGCTGATCGTGCATATCGTGGACGCGGCTTCCACGGAGGGTCGCGATCCCGTAGCGGATATTTATGCCATCAACAAAGAACTGGAAGCTTATGACCAGACACTTGCCCAAAGACCCCAGATCATCGCCGCCAACAAGATCGACATGATCTATGAGAAGGACGATGATCCCGTGGAGAAACTGAAAGCGGAATTTGAACCGCAGGGCATTCCTGTCTACGCCATTTCCGCCGTCAGCGGCCAGGGCGTCAGAGAGCTTCTCTACGCTGTAAACAACCGTCTGGGCGAGATGGAGGACAGCAGACCGCTGACGTTTGAACAGGAGTTCTTCCCGGAGTTCCATTTCGACATTGATAAGGAGCCGTTTACCGTGGTCTACGACGAGGAGGCGGACGAGTATGTGGTGGAGGGGCCGCGCATTGAAAAGATGCTTTCCTACACCAATCTGGAATCCGAGAAAGGCTTTAAATTCTTTCAGGATTTTATGCGCAAGCAGGGTATTTTAGAGCAGCTTGAGGCGCTTGGCATAGAGGAGGGCAGTACCGTAAGGATGTACGGGCTTTCCTTTGATTACTACAAGTGATCGGACAAAGTCCGATCCCGGGAGTGTTTTGCAGACCCGGAAACAGAGAAGGAGATTTTGAGATATGGAATTGACAAGTAAGCAGCGGGCACACTTAAAAAGTCTGGCGAACGGCATAGACCCCATTTTTCAAGTGGGTAAATCCAGCCTCACGCCGGAATTTACAGCATCCATCGCCGACGCGTTCAACACACGGGAGCTTTTGAAGATTGCCGTTCTGAAAAACTGTGTGGACGATCCCAGGATGATCGCGGAGGCGGTTGCGGAGAGAACCCACTCCACCGTTGTGCAGGTGATCGGCAAAAAGATCATCCTCTACAAGCCGGACAAAAAGAATCCGAAGATCGTACTGCCCAGATAACCGGCCGGAACAGGATTTTCCCGCGGCGATAGAGAGACAGGAAAGACAGGCATAAAAAGGGGGAACCTCATGAGACGAGTCGGCATTATGGGAGGCACCTTTAATCCCATTCACAATGGACATCTGGCGATTGCAGATAAGGCGAGAGAGCAGTTTGCACTGGAAAAAGTGCTGTTCATGCCAAGCGGCGTCCCTTACATGAAAGATCAGCGAGAAGTCCTGCCCATACAGACGCGCTGTGAGATGACAGCACTTGCCATCAAAGATATGCCCGGTTTTGAGCTGTCTGAAATGGAGGCTTCGGACGCAGCGCTTGGGAAGAACACTTACACCTGTGATACCCTGCAAAAACTCAAAGCGGCCGATCCCGAAGCAGACTATTATTTTATTCTGGGAGCGGACAGCCTGTATGCCATGGAGGACTGGAAGAATCCGGCGCTGATTTTTCAGAACTGTACGGTTCTGGCGGCGGTGCGGACGACAGTAACACTTTCTGTAAAAGACGGGACTTCTGAGAGCGGAATGCGTGAACCAGGCAAGCAAACACAGGAACAGCAGCCGCACTTAAGCGACCAGGTGCGGTATCTGCAGGAAAAATACCATGCTTCTGTGAAGCTGTTGGAATTTGCCGGTATGGACATATCCTCCACACAGATCCGGGCGATGGTGAAAGCAGGGAAATCCCTGCAAGGGCTTGTGCCGGAGGCGGTTGCTGTATATATCTGGCAGAATCATCTCTATGAAAAGGATTCGTAATAAAACAATATTTGTGATATAATGGACGCAGACTGGTTAGTCTGCGTTATCTGTTTATAAGAGTATGATTGTGTGAAAGGATGCAAAGATGAGAAAAAGAATATCGTCCAGGCTGATATCTGTTTTTCTGTGTGTAATCATGCTGTTTACAAGTGAAAATATGTCCTATTCAGCCTATGCCGCACCTGTGGCGGGAGAAGAAGATGCCGTCACAATAAATATAGAAGATTCAGAAAACAATGATTCAGAAAGCAATATTTCCCCGGAGGAAGAGTCTGCGCTGATTGAAATACCTGCTGAAAATGCGGAAACTGAAAATGCGGAAACGCCTGAGATGCAGGAGGAATCGCCCGACACGGAGAAGGAGGCAGAGCTTACAACAGATCCCTCCGAAGAGACTGTGGCGCCTCCTGACGGTATGGAAGAGCCTCCCGCTTCATCTGACGGCGAGGATTCGCAGGAAACAGATCCCGATGATTCAAAAGCCTCGGAATCGGAGACCTCTGTTTCCGCAAACACGATGTCATTGATAACTCCGAAGCCTGAAGTAACTGATTTTGTAATTGTGGACGAGGGTGGCAAAATTCTGGATCTATCCAGGCCATTTTATCTGGATCGAAACCAGCCAAGAAATCTCTCGGTAAGACCAACACCGCAATATGCTTTTTACGACGAAGTTATATGGAGTTCTGACAATCCATTGGTTTCGGTAACGGACGGAAATATAGCAGTTGCGCCCGAAGCTGAAGATTCTTCCGAAAACAATTCATCGTCGGCAACCATAACTGTCCGTATCGGTGAAATTATAAAAACCTGTAAAGTAGAAATTCTGCCATTGCCAGAGGATGTTATCATTGTTGACCAGAACGGAAATGCCGTTCCTGAATCGGGAATTATCATTGAACCGGGAGAGGAAATAAAACTCGGTGTTAAGCTCGTTCCAGAAAGTATTATGATGGACTCCGATATCACATGGCAGACCAATGATAATACCATTTATATAGACTCGCTGGAGGGAATTCTGGGCGTATCCTATACGCTTTCCTCATTCCCCTACGAATGCAGTGTAACCGCACATGTTGTTATAAATAATAATGGTATAGATTACACGTTTGATAAGACCTGCAAAGTTACGGTTGTGGAACCTGATGCGAGAAAGTTTGTCTGTGGAGATCTTGAATTTTTCTGTCCAGGAATGGGCACTCCTGAAAAAGTGAGCGATACAGTATGGAAAGCATCCATTGATAAGGATAATACCTATAGCTTTAGCTGCTCATATATAGGCAGTGAATCAACTTATCGTATTTATTACACAAATAACAGCACTGGACTTGAAATTATTTCCGGGTATATCTTTGGAAACAAATATTATGATTGGGCTAAAATCCAGATTGATCCAGACTATCCTCTCCAAATTGCAGTTGCAACCGGGAGTCCGATTGATTATAAAGATTACAAGATTTCCGATATATATACATTTCATTTTACACCCTGTCAGACGGATTTTGCCCTTTCCACAACAACCATAAACACCGTTCCAGGAGGTTACGATCAGGAATTGCAAATAAAACAGCTTCCTGACGGCTGCCAGGCAGAAGATGTCACCTGGTCATCCAGCGATGAAAAACTTGTATCAATCAGTGGAAAAACAAAAAAAGGCGCCATGCTCCGGTTTGGACATGGAATCGGAACAGCAGAGATTACCGCGGCTGTCAAGGATCACACAGGGCAGAATGTTTATGCTATTTGTCATGTCAATATTCGTATGACGCTTCCACCGCCTGAGTTTAGCAGTGAATCCGGCGGCAGACTATGGCGCCATGTGTCCGGCAATTATGGCTACTATTACTGGCTCGTTGATAAAGGCGGAAAAGTAACTCTTTCCGTTAAAAATGCACCCGAAGCCCAGATTTACTATACGACAGACGGCAGAGATCCCATAAAATATGGAAAACGGTATCAAGAACCCATTCCTGTAAATTCCGAGTTTATGATCAAAGCCTGCACAAAATTGGAAAACTACGGAGACAGTGACGTAAGTGAAGTCATATGGGGTCGTTTCTATATCGGAAATCCAAAGTTTTCTCTCTCTCGTGACACCGTTTACATGGAACAGGCATCTTCCAGAAAGATAGCGGTTACTTTGCCAACTGACGCCGAACCTGGAAGCGTTATGTGGGAGAGCAGCAACAGCAGCGTCGCCGATGCTGATACGGTACCGATCAAGAACAACGCAGGTGACACGATTGGTTATGAATATGTGATAACTTCCGAAACAGATTCCGGAAGCTGTACGCTAACCGCTTCTATTATTGATTACGCCGGAAGAGAACAGACTGCGACCTGCCGCGTAACTGTTGCGGGAGAACTGGAAATTCCTCATGCAATCACTGTGACGGAGGGAGACAGTGCGGTAATACATGTTACGAAGATGCCTGATGGCATTCCAAAGAATGAGATTTCATGGTTTTCTTCTGACTATTCCATTGCAGATGTGGAACCCGATCAAAATGGCGATGCTATTGTATCTACCGAACTGCTGGCTGATACAAGCGAACCACAGACTGTCATTATACAGGCAATGGCTGAGGAAGGTAAACTGAATTTTATTTCTGCCTACTGCGAGGTGACGGTAATACCCAGGCAGTACACCGTACGATTTTTCGGCCGGAATAATAAACTGATTAAGACAGAAACTCTGGGAAGAGGGCAGGATGCCACACCTCCTGAGGATGCTGTGATGCGTGCTGCGGCACCGAAAGGATATCTTTTTGACGGATGGCAGAATAGCAATGACTTTGAAAACGTGACGAAAGATATCGATATATATGCAAAACCCTATGTGCTGCAGCCTTATCGTATTACCTATATCACAGGCTCTGAGGGTAATGGTGCATCTGCCAACCCTGTCACCTATACGGTAGCAGAAAAAAACCTATCCCTGCAGGATGCGATACCAACCGACAGCAAGGCGCATAAATTTGCGGGCTGGTATCTGGAGAAAGATTATTCCGGCAGTCCCATTGATGAGATTTCTACAGGAAGTACGGGAAATATCACCCTGTATGCGAAATGGATTTCCGCGAAAGGTCTTCACATCGAACCGATTGCCGGTCAGGCTTATACTGGGAAAGCTGTGAAACCGGCTGTAAAGGTATATGACGGCGATACACTGCTTACTTTGGGAACCGATTATACCATTTCTTACAAGAACAATACAAAAGCCTGTATGATGCCCTGGGCGGATCCGAAAAAAGTGCCTACTGTGACAGTCAAAGGAAAAGGAAATTACAGCGGCTCCGATACGGAAACTTTCCAGATCCTGCCGCAGAGCATTGCTGCTGCGGAGAAGGAAGTTGTGATTCCTGATCTTTATATGAACTGTTCCGGCAAAAGTACGCCGGATACTCCCACCGCAACGTGGAATGGGAAAAAGCTGCGATACCATACCGATTTTGAAATCACACAGATGACAAAGGACGATGTGGTAATGACATCGTGCGCGGAGGAGGGCGTTTATGCCATTACCATCGCCGGCAAAGGGAATTTCTCCGGCACACGGAATATTTCACTGGCCGTTACCAGAAAAACACTTTTAAGTAAAGTATCCTTTAAGCCCGGTAAACTGAAAGACATTCCCTGGTCGGATCTGCAGGGGAAAACTCTGGGTGAGGCAAAGATCGACGTGGACGCCGGGGTCGTTCTTCAAAAAGATGGCATGGCACTCAAAAAAGGAACCGACTATACGGTCACCTTTGATACTGATGCGAAAGAAGTCGGTACTTACTCGGCAACGTTCACCGGGACTGGTACGCAATATGCAGGAACGGTGACAAAGACTTTTCAAATCACCGGGAAACCCATTTCCGCTTCCAGACTGGATATACAGGGTCTGCATAAACTGACCTATACCGGAGATAAACTGACACAGCTATTGACAATTTCATACAAAGACGGGAATACCCAAATTCCCATGATACCTGGTACCGATTACACACTGGACTACGACAATACAACCAATGTCGGTAAGAAAGCTTCCGTTATCATAACCGGTATCAACGGCTACACTGGTACCGTAAAAAAGACCTTCGAGATTACGCCATATTCACTGGAAGAAGGTTATCAGTCGGCAGAAAAAACCGTAAAAGTTTCTCTGGCAGACAAAAAGGTTTATTATGAAAAGGGCGGAGCGAAGCCCAAAATAGTTGTCACGTATCAGAACTTATTGCTCACGGAAGGAACAGACTATACGGTCACCTATAAAAACAACAACAAAATACCCAGAATAGAAGATGCGAAACCTCCCACCTTCACCGTAAAGGGAAAGGGGAATTTCAAAGACTCTGTTTCTCTGACTTTCTCCATTTTACCGCAGGATATAGGCAAGCTTACTGTTACAGCGGAGGATGTGATGGCTGCCGCGCCGAAAAACGGAGAGAAGGCGGGTATGACTGGCAAGGGAAAATACAAGAGTACACCGAAAATAACCGATTTTAACGGCAAAGTGCTGTCTGCGGGCACGGATTTTAGAAAAACGTATACGTTTACGGACGAAAACGGCATGGTACTCAGCCCGAATGATCAAGTGCCGGAAAACTCTGTTTTGACGGTGAGCGTAGAGGGCCTTAATAACTACACCGGGGAAACCAGAGTTTCCTACCGTGTGCTGCCCGCAAACATGAGCTTGAAAAAAGCAAGCGTATCTCTGAAAAATGGTGTGATAAAAACGTACGACATGGAGTCTGTCGTCCTAAAAAAAGAGGATCTTATCGTAAAGTTAAATGGCCGGGAACTCTCCAAGGATCAATATGCAATTGTCTCCTATGCAGATAACAGAAAGAAGGGGACTGCTAAAGTCACCATACAGGGTGTTGGCGTATACGGCGGTCAAAAAACTGTAAGCTTTAAAATCAACCCGCGAACCATAGCATGGTTTAAAACGCCGTAACAGCTTCCGGGAAGAGAAAGGATACTTTCATGAGTCAGAATCATCATCAGTCAGAAATAGAAAAACTGCGCCGGGCTATGGAAAAAGAACTGTCCACCGGACGCTACACGCACACTTTGGGAGTGGCGTATACGGCCGCCGCACTGGCAATGGCCCATGCTGAAGATATGGAAAAAGCTATGATCGCCGGGCTTTTGCACGACTGCGCCAAATCCATGCATGGATCGGAACTGGTAGCGATCTGCGAGAAAGCCCGCCTCAACATGACGGCAGTAGAGCGCAGCAATCCGACCGCGCTTTTACATGCAAAAGCCGGCGCTTATCTTGCGGAACGCAAATATGGTGTGACGGATGGGGACATACTAAACGCAATCCGTTATCACACAACGGGACGTCCCGATATGAGCAGGCTGGAGAAAATGGTCTATATTGCAGATTACATTGAACCCGGACGGAAGCAGAACAGAGACTTAAGTCTGATCCGAAGACTCGCCTATCAAGATCTGGACAGTACTATGGAAAAAATACTAGCAGACACACTTGCCTATCTGCGAACCACGGACGGACAGGTGGATGATATGACAAACAGGACATATCAATACTATAAAAGATAGGGGAGCAGCATTTATAAAAATTATACTGCTTATCCATATGACTTAAAGAAAGGTAAGGTACTTGTTATGAACACGAAGGAAACAGCACTTATGGCAGTAAATGCGCTGGAAGATAAAAAAGCGGAGGATATCCGTATCATTGATATCAGTGACATCTCTACCATTGCGGACTATTTTATCATTGCGGACGGCAGCAATAAGAGCCAGATACAGGCTATGGCGGACAATGTTTCGGAAGTGCTAGGCAGGGCGGGCGTAAACTTAAGGCAGATGGAAGGTTACCAGAACGCCAACTGGATTCTGATGGACTTTCAAGACGTGATCATCCATATTTTTGACAGAGAGAACCGTCTGTTCTATGATCTGGAACGAATCTGGCGGGACGGCGTGCTGATCGGCAAAGAAACACTGGAAAACAAATAAACCGATATTTACTCTATCGCATTTTCCTGTCCAGTAAAAAAGAGCAGAGCCGGCGTATCGGATCTGATACCGCCGGCTCTGTTTTCTCTTTGGAGTTTTTACTGTTTTACGCTGTCTGTATCTATGCCTTGTTTGACTCTGCCATATTGCCGTTCGTGTACATATAGAATGTGATGATATACAGTCCGGCGATACCCACCAGGGCGTAAATGATTCTCGAAAACCATGACATATTACCGAAAATAAATGCCACAAGGTCAAAGCTGAAAAGTCCGATCAATCCCCAGTTGATAGCGCCGATAATGGCAATTGTCAGGGCAAGGCAGTCTAAAGCTCTGTTTCTCATTTCCCTTCCCCCTTCATAAGACATCAACCCCTGAAAAATAGATGAGAGACTGATTTTTCATCATAGCCGCAAAAAGCTGTGCAGTTACGATTACTATGTAGTATGTCTGAATGCGTTTTTCTTATGTAACAGGGAGGTCCTAAAAATTTTCCAGAACGTATGTTTGCAATAGATTTCCGGATTACTACTGTTTTTTCACCACAGGAATCCACACTTCGTACTTTGCGTTTGCAGGGTCAGGATTCAGATAGACCTCTATATCCGGAGCATCGCCATACTCATACCCAGACGTGGGCAACCATTCTGTCACGATACGCCGCTCCAGCTCCTGAATGGACTGGTTCGTGCCTTCACCGGGAAAGATTGCCCATGTGGCCGCAGGAACGGTATACTCCTCAAAATCCACTTTTTCCTTTGATGAGGGCACCGCAATATAATACCGCCATGTTTCCTTATCATTGCAGACACTGACACCCAACACACCCATAGGCGGCATATCCATCATACCGGCCAGCTTCTGCAAGGTTCCGTTCATGGATATTTCCTGCCATTTAGAAGGAATCACCGTGAAATTATCCTCAATATCCTTCTGCAGTGGTACTGACACACCGACAATGCGGAATGCCTCCTTTTTTTCAATCCGATAGTTCATTTCCTCCGCTCTCTATACTTTCTTATTTATTTTGCACAAAATAGCCTTTATTTTAGCCATTTG
>CASWVG010000025.1 GCA_949472775.1 uncultured Lachnospiraceae bacterium | reverse complement strand
TCCAGATACGCCAGAAGAATGCGGAATGCGTCATACCAGTCCTCTTTTAAAAGAGCCTGCTCCGGCGCATACTGCCCGCTGTAGTTAGGAAGCCCCCATTCCTCCTCACCGATCTGCCGGCAAAGCTCTCCATACTGTCCATATGTAAAATATGCGGCATCCTCTTCCCCATTCGTTTCCTGTGCGCTCTGTGTCATCCTGTCACTGTCAGATGCAGCCATAGAAAAGGAGACCCCCAGGGCATCCAGCAAAATCTCCACATCCTCCGCAGTGATCCGCTCCCCCTCAGGCGGCGCAGGCGTTTCCTCCTGCTTCTGTCTTCTTCCCAGAAAAAGACAGACAATAAATAAAAGACCGAAAAAAATAAGAGCCAGCTTCGCAAGCTGCTTCCCTTCCAATTTCATAGCACAGCCTTTCCCATTTCCTCCTCTATTTCTATGCGTACAAAGAGCAAAATAGTATCTATGTATCAAGTAAAAAAGCTCCACGGCTAAAATTTTCATTCACCCGTGAAGCCCTCGCATGCCCGGCAGTTCCTTTTGCAGTCAGGAACGTTGTTCAACTGTTATTCGTTTTCCCCGGCAGGCGGATATTCATTGCACAACAGCCTGTACGGCGTTTCGTCCTCCTCAATCTCGGGAAATCTCCCCGCCGGCTCATAAAACCGATTATCGGTGTTGTCATCGTTGCACTGGGACACCTCGCCGATCAGTATGCTCCCCGTTCCCGGCACCGCATGAAACTCATGGTACTGGTGCGGCCAGAGCGTCACGCTCTCCCCCGGATGCAGTGTGACATAAGAGCCTGCCGGAGCTGTGTAAGTGCGTCCATCGGCATTGATCACCACATCTTCATCGGAAAGTCCGCCCTCCCCGTCATCCTGATAAATCTTTATCTGCAATACACCGCCCCCGCGGTTGATGATATCCTCCGATTTAAACCAGTGGAAATGCATGGGCGCCATCATTGTATCCCGCATGAAAAGCAGTTTCTCTGCGTACACTTTCTTATACTTCGGATTGTGCTGATTTCCGTTTCTGAGCGTGACCAGTCCAAAACCACAGGCGTTAAAATCACCACGTCCGAAATCCGTGATATCCCATCCGAGCATGTTATCACGGATCTCATCATACTCATGTCCCTTACTTTTCCATTCTTCCGGCGTCCAGTGACAGAATGGAGGCAGATGGAATCCGTTTTTTGCCGCCAGCGCTTCCATTTCCCGTATGATCTGATTGATCTCTGAGCGTTTCATAAGATCCTCCTATTATCAAACCATTTCTTACAGCATGGATGCCCGAAGCTCTGCTCCGCTCTTTGCACTCAGATAAGCAGGCGGAATGTCAAACACTGTCTTCGCTCCTGCCTGTCCTTCTTTATTAAGCCGGTAAGCCGCCCTCGCATAAGCAGCAATCACACTGGCGGTAAACTCCGGGTTGGAATCCAGTTTCAGACTGTATTCAATCAGATGACCGTTCTCCTCCTCCCAGCCAGTTTTTCCGCTTCGCAGCACAAACCCGCCGTGCGGAATGCCGCTGTGATCCCTGAGCAGTTCCTCCTCGCTGATAAAATGTACGGTAGTGTCATAGTCCGAGAAATAATTCGGCATGGTTTTAATCTCCTGCTCCACTTTCGCGGCATCCGCCCCTTCCTCCAGAACGACAAAGCACTCTCTGGTATGTTTTTCTCTTGTGGACAGCTCGGGATTTTTTCCCTCTCTCACTGCCTCAAGAGCAGCCTCCACCGGGATTGTATACTGCTTTGCATTTTTCACGCCCTCAATTCTGCGGATGGCATCGGAGTGTCCCTGGCTGACGCCTTTCCCCCAGAAGGTATAATCTTTTCCGTTCGGCAGAATAGCTGAAGCGTACATCCTGTTTAAAGAAAACATCCCCGGGTCCCAGCCCACAGAAATAATGCCTGTCTTCCCAGACTCCTTTGCGGCCGCGTCCACGGAATCAAAATGCTTCGGTATGTTGGCATGGGTGTCAAAACTGTCCACCACGTTAAACAGTTTCACATACGCCGGCGTCTGCTCCGGCAGATCCGTTGCACTGCCCCCGCAGAGGATCAGCACGTCAATTTTATCCTTCCATGCGGCCGCCTCCGACACATGACAGACAGATGCCGAGTCTGTGAGAATTGACACCTTCTGAGGTTCCCTGCGTGTAAACACTGCCACAAGCTCCATGTCAGGATTCTGCTTCATGGCACATTCCACACCGCGCCCCAGATTTCCATATCCCAATATTCCTACTTTTATGCTCATTTTTCCCTCCATTCCTCCATACCCGCAAAAGCAGCCGTACAGGACGACTGCTTTTCCATCTTTCGTATATGCCCCAAAATGCCGGATCTTGTATTTTGACTCCTAGCAATGCTAGGTGGGTAACCGCAACCATACTTCTGTCTTCCACTGCTGGGTGCCCAAAGGCTGGAGGCCTGACATCTATATGACAATGTAGGAATCCCGTTTAAAGTATCTGTAGGTTCAAAATAACAAGACTTATCGTGCATTTCAGGTTACATCTATTATATCCGAATTGACCGCGAAATACAACAGAATTTTTTACCACCTTCCATCCGCATGGAAAAATAAAATTGTACCATTATATTATCCGGTTATCACCTGTTGCTCTCCTTTTCCCGATACATCATCTCATCCGCTCTGTGGAATAAATGATGGAAGCTTTCCGTTCCCGTTTTAGAATAGGCAGCGCCCACGCTGGCGGAAATATTTTGAAAATTTTCATGTTGAGCGTATGCCCCGTCGAGTCGCTCCTTAATCATTTTTCTCGTCCGCTCCACTTGCTCCTCTGTGCGGGCTCCAACCATCACCACCAGAAACTCGTCGCCCCCCATGCGTGCGATCAGCCCTTCCGGCATGCAGTCCTGAAGCGTCTGCGCTGTGAGCACCAGCGCTTTGTCGCCCTCATGATGTCCATAGATATCATTGACACTCTTAAAATGATCCAGGTCAATGCAGAACACCGAAATGTGACCATCCTCCTGTTTGTCGATATACTCATACACATACCGTCTGTTGTACAGTCCTGTCAGGAAATCCGTGTTCGCATTCTTGATCATCATCTGCTCATAAAGCCGTTCCTGGGTCACATCTATGGCAACACCCACGGTTCCCATAACGCTCCCATCCAGATCAAACAACGGCGACTTGTATGTTTTCAGTTCGCGCATACTTTCCCCGATCTTGACCGTCTCATCGAAAATACAGGTCTCCCTCTTTTCCATCACCTCGTATTCCGACTCCATGCAGATAAACTCGCCCTTGGCATACTCCTCCGGGTCAATATCCCAGATATAGTAGTGGCCGCGTCCCTCAATCTGTGCCATTGTCTTATTGACCGCCTTACAGAACGCCTCGTTGACCTTCATGTGGGCGCCCTCCTTGTCCTTATACCAGATCAGGTGGGGAACACTGTTGATCGTCGTATCGAGGTAATTCTGTGTCTGCCAGAATTCCTTGCTCATTTTATAAGTCTTCTGCCAGCGGGTCAGGCGAAATTGGAACTCCGCCTCCGTTAAAGGCATCACCCAGATATCTGTAATCTCCTCAGCGTCATCTTTTGTGGTCAGAAGCGCCGTCTGCTTCCGATCCGCCAGCACAATCAGCTCCGCATCTTTCCGCTTATGGGAAAGCAGAAATGCGAGCATTTCTGCCGCATCCGTCTGCCGCATATCCGCAAGAATCACATCTGCCCTGCCAGTCAGTTCTGCTTCCGGGCTGACGCTCCTCTGATATTCGTGTGAAAAACGTAGAAACTGCGGCATCTGTTTCAAGATTTCAAATAACTCATTGTGTTCCGTAATCATGTAAAAACAAATTTCGCAATGATACATATCTTTCCCCCATCTCCCATGCAATTTCCAAAATCCACTATTTCGTATTCATTTAACATTTACCCTGCATTCAGGATCTTCTCTAACTCTGCGAGCAGCTTTTCCTTCACCGGCGGCTTTAACATATATCCTGCCGGCTTCAATTTCAGCACCGCCTCAATATTCTGCCGGTCGTTGATCGCCGTCAGAAACACCACCGGAATACTCGTCAGATCCTCGTCGGCACGAATCATTTCCAGTGTCATCCGTCCGTCGCAGACAGGCATCTCATAATCCAGCAAAATCAGATCCGGTCTCTTTTTTCCTATGGAAGTCATTGCCTGTGCCCCGGAAATCGCCAGCGTGACCTCATAAGTATCTTCCAGCATCGCCTTGATTGTACGAAGCGCGGTCCCGTTGTCATCCACCACTAAAATTCGCTTTTTTTCATCATGGCTTTTTCCTTCCTCCTGCGCCTCACGCGCGACTTTATCCTCATCAAGCCCAAGCCGTCTGCACACCGCCTCCATAATCACCGTATTTTCAACCGGACGGATCAAGTTCTCAAACTGCTCCTCCTGATAATACTTAAAAAATCGGTCGCTCTCCTCCTTTGTCCCGATAGTCAGAACAGGAATCTGTGCATACCTGTCACTCAGCATAAAAAAGATGGACGTGTCAATGTCATAGGCACCGATCAGACTGATTACCACCAGATCTGGATTTACAATTTTCAGCATTCCCTCCAGAACTCCCGCGTTCTCCGAGCAGAGCTGCACATGAAAATACTGGGACAAAAAGTGGTTCGTCTCGTTCACCACCGTATTAAGTTTCCCGATCAATAATATCTTTTTCATTTCCTCCTCCGATCACCGGTACCCGTTCTGTCTCTATGTAATGTACCGATATTCTATTCTACTCTGTCAACTGCCCTGACAACAACTCTGCAATCCGCTCTGTCTCCTCCGGATCCAGATTTGTAACCGCCTCCGCGAGTTTCTGTATGTTCCGCCCGATTTCCTCCGGAAACGCATATGCCCGCAACTGCTTCATCAGTTCATCCGCCTGGTCAATGTCCATCTCCTGCATGCTGATGCGTACCATCTCCACAAGAGCACGTATCACGGAATAATCGACAATTTCCCGCTTTTCTTCAGTTCCGATGCCAAGAACACCTTGCAGCCTCTGCCGGTAACTGCGCCACTCTTCCAGAAAAATATCTGTCATAGATCTAATTATATTCATTTTACCATTTTTTGCCGCAGATTCCAACACTCTTGCCACACCTGACAGTGTTACAATTCCGATCGTAGCCGCAAGACTCTTCATCGCATGTACCTGGATGCGGTACTGCTCCAGATATGCTTTGTCGTCAATCTGTTCATATGCCTGTTCCAGAGAGTCCGCCGCCGGGTCAATCTGCTCATAAAACTCTTTCAGCGTATAAGATAGCAGTTCCATGTCCGGCAGATGCAGCCAGGCATAATTCCAATCCAGCCCTTCCACCACAGGCATATCTTCCGGACAGGCATCCGCTTTCACTGCCGGCACTTTCGCCGTGTCTGCAGCCTGTAGCAGTTCCTTAGGCAGCATTTTCCGAATCATATTTTCCAGCTTATCCGGCACAATAGGTTTCGACAGAAAATCGTCAAACCCTTCCGCCAGATACTGTTCCCTTGCTCCTGCCACCGCATTTGCAGTCAGCACCACCACCGGCGTATCTTTGCAGGGATAATCCAGCAATCCTTTCATGTGATGAAGTGTTTCCACACCGTCCATTTCGGGCATCATATGGTCAAGGAAAATCAGATCGTAGCGATTTTCCTGCACGAGACGCAGGCACTCCGCGCCACCGCCTGCCTCTGACACCTGGATCTGCGTTTCTTTCAAAAGATTCCGCAACACCTTGCGGTTGACCGCATTGTCGTCCACCACCAGAAGTTTCGCATCCGGCGCATAAAAGCTGGATTCATAACTGAAATTTTCCGACATCTGCCGTACCTTGGACTCAAAATCCCCGATCGGCGTACTGTCCATAATTTTCTGCACCAGTTCAAAAGAAAACTTAGAGCCTTTTCCATATTCACTTTCTATCTTAAGCTGGCTGTCCATCAGCTTAAGGAGCTGTACCGTAATGCTCATCCCAAGCCCGGTACCCTCTATATTACGATTTCTTTCCTCCTCTATCCGCTCAAACTCCGCAGTCAGCTTCGGCAGGTCCTCCTCCTTGATCCCGATTCCCGTATCCTCCACCTCAAAGAAAAGCACTGCCATCTCACCCTCTATGCGGCTCTTTACCCGCAGCCAGACCGTGCCCTTTTTCGTATATTTGACTGCATTAGTCAATATATTAATCAGCACCTGACGGATACGCACATCATCACCGTACAGGCAGGTTGGTATTTCATGGTCAATCTCCACAACAAACTGAAGTTCTTTATTCTTAGCCCTCTGCAGCGTCATATTCACCAGATCATGAATCATGCTGCAAACCTCATATGTAACCGGAACAACCTCTACTTTGCCCGACTCAATTTTGGAAAAATCCAGAATATCGTTAATCAGCGATAACAACGACTGCCCTGCCGTGTGGATATCCATCGCATATTCCCTGATGTCCGGTTCCCTTGATTCCCGCAGAATCATTTCATCCATGCCGAGCACCACATTGATCGGCGTGCGGATTTCGTGGGACATCTGCGCCAGGAACTTACCTTTCGCCTCATTCGCTGCAAGTGCTTCGTGCCTGGCCGCATCCGCCTCCAGTTTCGCCTGGGCAAGCTGACTGTTCTGTTTTTGCGCCGCCTTTACCCTCTCTTCCGCATCCAGCCGGTATTCCTTTGAAATGCGTAGTATATGCAGGATCGCCAACAGCAGCCCGAATATTGCCATGGCATACAGTGTCGCCACCTCCGCGTAGGCATACATGGAAAAATGATTCAGAATCACCTTTGCCACTTCACCGGCAAGCAGAACAGACAAAGAGATAATCGGAATCAGAATCTGATAACGGCGGCTTTTGTAAACCAACTGTATCAAACTCACAATCGTCACCACACAGACAGCGCCAAGCACTACCGTGGACACATCCGCCATCACAATCAGATTCTGTATGCCAAACAGTTCCAATATGATCTGTATTACCGCGTTGAAGCACACGATACATAAGAGCCATGTGAAACGGCGCGGAAACATGTTCCCCAGATTCCTCTCAAAATAGAGTGTCAGGAACAGCGGCATCATCAGCATCAGATACTCCTGCAGCACCCGGGCTCCATGCAAATCTAAAAAAAGATTTAAGGTATCCGTGCCTACAAAGCAGTAAATACCCGCAGTGAGACCGAACAGCCCAAGAAAAATGCCTCCCCGGCTCTGCTGTCTCGTACACCACCGGACCAGCGCCAGCACAAACAAAATGATTGCCGAAACTACAATCAAAAGACAGCAGGCAATGTCCGCCAGATTGCTGCCCGCCATTCCGATTACCAGCGTTTCGTCTGTAGCAGTGACAGTCTCCTCAACTATTTCCACAGTATTCTGATCTGCCTGATACTGGAACATAGCCATAACCATAAAAACAACAATGAAGAGGAAGATAACCCCTGTAAATTTTCGCAAAACTTTCATCTCATCACGCACTTTCCTGCATATGAAAAAATGTATCCGAAAATCAGACGATTCCCGGATACACTCTTTCTGCCTTTATATAATTACATGTATCAATTACAGAGCGTTCACCAGCTTCTCAAGTGCTGCCAGTGCCTCGTCAGGAAGTTTGTCATACCCCTCCTTCTTCTCCGCAAAGCCCTTAACCGCATTTACACGGGTCTCCATAGCGCTCTTGAGCTGTGCTTTGTAGTCCGCATTGCCAAGGTCTGTCTTTGCCTTGAAGTCCTTGAAACCGTCTGTCTGACCGTCCCATGTGTACATAATCTCGATATCCTCGAAAGGACCCCACTGCTCGAAGTTTGCCTTCTTCTCAACGATGGTCTCAAGAATGCCAAGCGTATCCGCGGGTTTTACCTTCTCACCCATGAAGTCGCCGGTGTTTACAATGTAGCAGTCAACGTTCTTCTCCTCAACCAGCTTCTTGAACTTCTCGTAGTCGTTTACAAGAGGATAGGTTCTGAACGGGTTAGCATAAGGCACGATACGGATTGCATTCAAGTCGGTACCTGCTGCCACACGCTCCGCGGTGGAAGTCTTTGTCGCAAGCGTTGCGCCCATTACGGATGCAAGCGCGGAGCCTTTTAACTTCACTACAGGCGGAATGGTAGGATCTTTCATAATCCAGAAGATTGCGTTTACAGGTGCGTCAATCTTATCTACACGGTTCGGAGACCATAATTTGGACTTGATCGCACGACCGTTACCGTTTCTGATATCCTCTGTAACGAGCTGGATCTTGCCCTCGCTGTCCATGGTGCAGGAGCAGTTCTGAGCAGATAACAGATACTCATTATCCGGACAGCCAGTCGGGTAATCTGCTGTCTTATCAAAATAGGTGGGCTCCAGAGCGATGGATGCACAAGTATCGCTGTTGATGATGAAAGCGTCATCGTGAAGCACCTTGATATCGTACTTGCCGCCGTGCTTTGCATGGGTAAGTGTGGACTTACCAGAGCCAGACAGACCGTAAACGGAAGCAACGAACTTGGAACCGTCTTTTAACAGATACTCTTTCTGTCCGCCGTGGCAGGAAGCGTAACCGTTTCTGTTTGCAAGCGCCCATGCCATGGTCAGTGTGCCCTTCTTGTGCTCACCGAAATACTTCATACCGAGGATTGCAGCGCAGTTCTCGTTTGTATCGAAGTAGCACAGCGTAAGCGGATCGCTTAAGCAGCTATAGTCCAGATCGGGAGCCTCGTGAGGTGCCCACTGGGGATCGGAGAAGATATAGATATCAGGCTCATTGCCGCCGCCGATAGGCTGGGATTTCTTGTACATCTTAACATACTCGTCAGACATATACTGGAAGTTAATCATCCAGTTGTAAAGCAGATTCTCCTCTCCTTCGGGAATCAGAAGGTGAGCCTTTGCCATAAACTCGGGGTCAAGACCTACGAAGCACTCTGCATGGTACATAGTTTTCCAGCGTGTCTCATAGACTGCGTCCATAACCACTTTATCTAATTTTGCCTCATCTACGCCGGGCTCGCCTTTGATACGGCGTGCTGCAGCATAACGGCCGGTTACCGCACCGTCATTGAATAACAGAACCTTTGCGTCAGCAGGAAGACCGAAAGTCTCGCCATCCTTAATCGGCATATCTGTCACCACGGTACCAGGTGAATTCTTTGCCAGCTCATAAGCCTCTCTCAAGGTGTTAACCTTAACTACGTTGTTTCCGTAAAATGCCGCCTCAATAATGGAACGGGTTTTGGAAAAACCAACCTTGCCGGCGCCAATCTCGGAAATGGGATAATACGCTTTTGTTGCCATTTTACGTTCTCCTCCTTAAAAAATTGTATTGGTTCACGGAATATCCGGGGAATGACTTCCCCGGAATCCCGAATGTCCCTCACATGTACCTGTCTGTACACCTCTAACATTATCTCAGACAGCTTTTAAAAAGTCAATAGACCAAAAATACCGCATGCCTTCGCCAGACATCAGAATAAGGCTGTCGCAGACTTTCTCTTTTCATCCATCTGCCGCCTCAGCATTGCTATCCGGTACTGTCCTAACACTTCATCCTGCTTCTTTTTCGCAATTGCCTTCGGGAAATCCAGATCTTCCAGCCTGCTTCTGGAAGAAAGCTGATTGAGCGCCGCCGTGTTATTAAAATTACTCGTATACTGTAAAGCATTCGTAGACGCCCCAAGGCTGCTCCTGCGCTCTGAAACCATATCCAGCGCTTTATCTATGGTGTCCAGACTAAAATCCTTCGAGGTGACATCCAGATCAGCGATACCGAGCGCCTCAAGCGTGGAATTTTCCATCTGGATATGCATACTGCCACCGCTTGGGGAAGTCGCAACTGCCATATCGGCCATGCTGCCATCCAGAAGCTTCTGCTCGTTAAAACTGGTATCCCTTGCCAGCCCTTCTATGCCCTGCTTGAGCTGATCAATCTCTTTCTGGTAAATCTGCTTATCCGCATCGGAATTGATACCGTTCATGGAGCGCACAGCAAGTTCCCGGATTCTCTGTAAATAATCCGACATGCCGCCCAGAGCGCTCTCTGCCACATTGGAAGCGCCTATCGCCATCCCGGCATTTTCCGCACCGACCCTGTAACCGGTCTCCTGCGTTTTCATCTTATTCGCAATGGCAAGCCCCGCCGCGTCGTCTTTCGCAGTATTAATCCGCTTTCCGCTGGAAAGATGGGAATATGACCAGAAAAGATTTTTTTGAGGTGATACTGCACCTATTTTCATATGCACGCTCCTTCCTCTATGATTACCTGACACTTTCAGTTATATTATACCGCCTTCCGCATGAAAACACAAACAGAAAATAGGAAAAATTTCCTAAAAAATATAAACTTAATCGCGAAGCAGTCCAACTGCTCTCGAGGTACCAATCCTGTCGCAGCCTGCCTCTACAAACGCCTCCAGATCTTTCAGCGTGGAAATGCCGCCTGCCGCCTTGATTTTTACTCCGGGACCAATATGCTCTTTAAAAAGACGAACATCTTCCAGCGTCGCCCCGCCCGTGCCAAACCCTGTGGAAGTCTTGATATAATCTGCGCCTGCCACCGTAACCGCACGACACATTGCGATCTTCTCATCCTGCGTCAGATAACATGTCTCGATAATCACCTTTAAAATTTTGTCGCCACAGACTCTCTTTAACGCGCGGATTTCTTCCTCGACCTTCTGATAAAGCCCGTTTTTCACATCACTGATATTGACCACCATATCGATCTCGTTTGCACCGTCCGCAATGGCCTTCTCCGTCTCAGCAACCTTCGCCTCCGTCACGCTGTAGCCCAGCGGGAATCCCACTACGGTGCAGATATTGATCTTATCCCCGTATGTTTCATGAATTCTTTCAATATATGCCGGCGGCACGCAGACCGACGCCGTTTTGAATGCGATCGCCTCATCACAGAGACTGACGATGTCCTCCCATGTGGCGTATGCCTTTAACTGTGTGTGATCCACCCGCTTTAATATTTCTTTCTTGTCCATAATTTACTCCTCTCATCCGCTTCCCGTTAACCATATGTTTCATTTTACTATTGTAATCCCTGTCACACAAAATTTCCACTCTAAAAAGAACTGTACGCATTCTTGTCTGGTACCATTTTGCTATTTCGTGTGCAAGTATTGTTAACATAATATTAAAAATTTGTTAAATTACTGTTTTTTCTTGTTTCCGAACCATTTTTCGTGATATGATTATAGAGTCGGTGCAAGGGTGAACCGTACCCCTGCACCATTTTTGTCACAGAGCAACACCAGTTTTTAAAGAAGGAGGTACATAAATGGAACAGAACAGCTTTTCTGAAATTACTCCTGAAATTGTGCGGCTTGCCAACATGAGCGAGCAAGCCGGCATTATCGATACGGATCTTTTCACAAAATACGACGTCAAGCGCGGCTTAAGAGACTTAAATGGTAAAGGCGTACTGGCTGGTTTAACTAATATTTCCGATGTGCGCGCCAACAAGATTGTGGACGGCGTACAGGTTCCCACACACGGCAAGCTTTTCTACCGGGGATACAATGTACAGGATCTGGTAAATGGCCTTTCGTCGGACGGTCGTTTCGGCTTTGAAGAAGTCACTTATCTTCTGCTGTTTGACAAGCTGCCGAACGCGGAGGAGCTGGCGGAGTTTACCAGGCTTTTAAACAGCTACCGCTCCCTGCCTACCAGTTTTGTGCGCGATATCATTATGAAAGCACCCAGCAACGATATGATGAATACATTGGCGAGATGTGTGCTGACGCTCTACTCCTATGACGACAGAGCCGACGACACCTCCCTGCCAAACGTCCTCAGACAATGTCTGCAGTTGATCGCGCTTTTCCCGATGCTTTCCATCTACGGCTATCAGGCTTACAATCACTATCACAACGGAGAAAGTCTTTACATACACCAGCCCCAGCCGCACCTGTCAAATGCCGAAAATATTTTACATATTCTGCGCCCGGACAATAAATACACGCCTCTGGAGGCAGGCGTTCTGGATATCGCCCTGATCTTGCATATGGAGCACGGCGGCGGTAACAACTCTTCCTTTACCACCCATGTGGTTACCTCCTCCCTGACGGACACCTATTCCGTGATCGCGGCGGCAATCGGATCTTTAAAGGGTCCCCGCCACGGCGGCGCCAATATCAAAGTGGTGAAGATGTTTGAGGAAATGAAGCGCGTCATCTCCGACTGGAGCAACGAAGGACAGGTTGCCGACTATCTGAAAAAACTCCTGCATAAAGAAGCTTTCGACCATGCAGGTCTGATTTACGGTGTGGGACATGCCGTGTACTCCAAATCCGATCCCCGTGCCGTTATCTTCAAGTCCTTTGTGGAACGGCTTTCCGATGAGAAAGGATTACACGACGAATTTGCACTCTATAATCTGGTAGAGCGACTTGCTCCGGAATTGATCGCGGAAGAACGTCCCATCTACAAGGGTGTCAACATCAACGTGGATTTCTACTCCGGCTTTGTTTACAGCATGCTGAATCTGCCGATGGAACTGTACACACCGATCTTCGCCATCGCCAGAATCGTTGGCTGGAGCGCGCACCGCATGGAGGAGCTCGCAAACAACGGCAAGATCATCCGTCCCGCCTACAAGACAATCTGCGTGGACAGGGATTACCAGAAACTGTTAGAGAGAAACGCCTGACTATAGGAGGAATAAGAGCATTGTGCAAAGCTGACAATCGCACAATGCTCTTTTTCTTATAAATTTGGAATCACAGCATGAACAACTGCCCCAGACAGCGGTTTTCTGCGTTATTTCTGATTCTTGTCGCGATATCGGACAGCCCGCCGCCCAGATACGCTAACAGACAATCATCATTGTCATAAAACTGAGCCATCAGCCGCTCCAGTGCTTTCAGAAGATACGCCTTGATCTGCTCTTCTGTCTTATCTGACAGAATCTCTTCCAGACTTTCCAGTTCTTCCCGGTTAAATCCCTGCCCCTGCAACGGCTTGTCCAGTATCATGTGACCTGCCATATTCTGTAAGACAATTTCACAAATATTTACAAGCACATACTCATAATCTCTTTGATATTTCCGCAGTACCTTAACAATATACTTATCTTCCATTTTTGACAGGAATTTCTGTTCCAGCCGGATGTCCTGCATATAACAGAGCACCAGATCGACGCCGGATAAGACGCCGTAACTTCGCAGGACCGGATAGTCAAGGGTCAGCAGTGTCTCCTGCGGCGCATACCTGAAATCGTATCTTTCCAGAAACGCCGGGATTCCCTTTCTGACCGTATCTTTCAGACATACAGATCCATAATCCTTGAAATCCGGGATGAGCTCGTTATACAGCGTCTGTAATTTCTTAAGCTTCTCTAAAACGATTTTCCGGCCCTGTTCATACGCCTCCTTCGCCGGAATATTCTTTGCCACAAGAGCATTGCCCTCCTGCCGTCTGTCCTCATTGATACAGTACAGAACCGCCTCCATCAGCATCTGCGCCTTCTCATAAGTGACAGACGAGTGATCACAGCCGGTATATTTCCATGCAAGCTCGGACACAATCGACATCATCTCTTCCATCGGATAACTACATTTCTCTATCGGGGCCACCTCCAGTCTACTTTTTCACGCTACATTTCCACTGCCGGCAAAAATCAAAACAGATCCATCAACGCTTCCAGATACAATCCCCGGTCCCACCGCTTGACGATATCGACCTCCTCAAACGCTCCCCTTCCCTCCGTCTCCTGATAACCGCCATATCCGGCGCGGATGGCCTGCGCAAAGAGGTCCAGACAGGTTTCCTCCAGATAGCCAAAGTCACCACGGCATACCTCCTCGAACTGCTCCCGCATAAATTCCAGAAGCTCGTCGTCCGTGATCTCGTCCAGCATTTCATTCTTGTACTGGAAAAAGATCTCCTGCAGACGGGCCATGCTTTCACAGTAATTGTCCTGATAGATATAGGACGAGTCGCAGAATGCATAAATGATCTTTGGCAGAATGCCCGGTCCGAACTCGACCCTTTTCTGCTCTCTCAGCACATCAGCCCTCACCTCCGCAAGAAGCGCTGCCTCTTCCTCCCGCAAGACAAGCCCATATTTTTGCGTATACTGGTTCGTTTCCAGAACCTGCGCCGTCAGTGTCTGCTTCGCCATTTCTTCCATCCAGTTTTTCTGATCCATGCGCCATCTCCTTTCCTGTAAACCCCATCGTTCCCGTATACTGCCTAAGTATATGAGACAGCGGATTGCTTTACAAGTCTTGAAAAAAGGGGGATTTTGTTGTATAATAAAAGAGTAAGGGAGGCACTGCAGCATGCAATGTTTCCCTTACTTTTTATTCTTTCGCTTATTCTTCTTTTTATGTTTCTTATGGCTTCCCTGTGGAACGCTTTATCCTACTCGATACCGAGAAATTGTTTCACAACCGCTTTCATCTCCGTCTTGTCACACACATGATCGTGCAGAACCGGCGCGGTGCGGATCTCCTCAATCGCCCGCGGCACCGCCACATTGCCAATCTTAGACAACTCATCCACCAGCTCAAAATCACCCATGGCGTCATACTTCGGGTCGATCGCGTTCATCACGCTCCTCGTAAACTTGAAGGGGCTCGCCGTGGAAGCGATCACCGTCTTCGTCTCATCCTTCGTGTCGGACACATACTTTCCATACACCGCGCTTGCCACCGCCGTATGGGTATCGAGCACATAGCCCGTATTTTCATACAGAGATCTGATTCTGTCTGCCGTCTCCGCCTCGTCTGCAAAATTCCCGTAGAAATCGGCAAGCTGCTCTCTCATTTCCGCCGTGATCTGATAGCTGCCCTGCTCAGAGAGGCTCTTCATCATCGCCGCGTTCTTATCCGGGTCGCTGCCCGCGATACGGTAGATCAGTCTCTCTAAATTGCTGGAAATCAGAATGTCCATGGAAGGGGAACTGGTCAGTTTAAACTCCCGGTTCCTGTCGTAATCTCCCGTCTGGAAGAAATCGTAGAGCACCTTATTTTCATTGGAGGCACAGATCAGTCTGTTGATCGGCACACCCATATTCTTTGCGTAAAACGCCGCCAGAATATTGCCAAAGTTACCCGTGGGAACAACCACATTGATCTTCTCTCCATCCGCAATCTTCTCTTCCTTCAAAAGTTGCGCATAGGCGTACACATAGTAGACCACCTGGGGCACCAGCCTGCCGATATTGATAGAGTTGGCGGAAGAAAACTGCAGACCGTGTCCTGCCATCTCTTCTGCAAGCTCCTTATCATTAAAAAGCGTTTTCACGCCTGTCTGCGCGTCGTCAAAATTGCCGTGGATACCTACCACAAAGGTATTGTCACCTTTCTGGGTCACCATCTGTTTCTCCTGGATCGGACTGACACCGTTCTTTGGATAAAACACGATGATTTTCGTGCCAGACACATCTGCAAAGCCCGCCAGAGCCGCCTTCCCCGTGTCTCCGGAAGTGGCCGTCAGAATCACAATCTCGTTCTCCACATGATTCTTCTTCGCGGAAGTGATCATCAGATGGGGCAGAATCGAAAGCGCCATATCCTTAAACGCAATGGTTGCACCGTGAAACAGTTCCAGATAATAGGCACCCTCCGCCTCCACAAGAGGCGCGATCACTTCCGTGTCGAACTTCGCATCGTAAGCACGCGCAATACATGACTTAAGCTCTTCCTCCGTGAAATCTGTCAGGAACAGCTTCATCACCTCATAAGCCGTCTCCTGATAGCTTTTTCCCGCAAGTTCTTTCATGGAGCAGGAAAGCGTCGGGATATGATCCGGCACAAACAATCCCCCGTCCTCCGACAAACCTTTTAAAATCGCCTGGGACGCCGTAATCTTTTCCCTGCCGTCTCTGGTACTGCTATATAATACTTCCATTCTTTTTTCCATACCTTTCTTCTTTAAGGTACGGTGCTCTGCTCGAAAAACCTTCGGTTTTCCTCGCTCATGGACTGTCTACGCTCCGCTTCGGTCCGTGCTAAACAAGCGCCACCGGCGCTTAGCACCCCTATGCCTCCATTCGGCTAAACACTTTGTGAGCAATCTTCCCTCTGTCTGCGCACCGCTTACTACTAACTTGAATGTTATCACACTTTCAAGTTCTGCGCAACAATCCTTACTGGAAGAATTCATGGTGTCCGTAGGAAAAAAGTCTGGTCAGTTTTCTGTCGAACCATTTGAGTTTGTCGGAATCCGCCTTTTCGCGGGCGCAGAAATACAACGCTCCCCGGGAAATATCTTCTCCGTAAAGAGCGCGCTCCACCGCCTCAACCGTATCATCACTGACGCGGACATTCTGGTATCTGCCGTCAACGGTAGGTGAAAACTGGGCGATCCCCTGCTCTTTCTGCATGACCACCTCAAGCACTGTATCCGGGAACAGATCATTATTCACCCTGTTTAAGACAACGTTTGCCACCAGAAGCTTACCTTCCTGGTCCTCACCGCCTGCCTCCGCCTCCACAATCCGAAGAAGCGCATCATAGTCCTTGTCCGACAACTGATACTTCTTCGTCTGCTCCAACACCTCGTAATCTACCACTCTCTGTCCGGAAGATACGCTCTCAAGCATCTCCACAAAGCTTTGCTTATCTTCCTCCATCGACGTATCAAGGTATTCCATGCGGAACGCAGGCTTGACCGATATCCGGTCAATCTTCAGCTCCCTGACGCAGATCCATGATGATAGTATGGTCATCCCCGCCAGAAAGAAGCCTGTAATATATTTCCTGTACATCTCTTCCTCCATAGTCAAAGCAGTTTACTGTTTGAAACACTGTGACTCATTTGGCTGCTATCATATTCTATGCAGAAATAAGGAAAAATATTTCTGAATTTGTTTTTTTTCTCAAAAATGGTACAATTACTTAAAAGGAGGAACGACCCATGAATCAGCCATTACCAGGCGTATATACGGCAAAAAAGAAGGACGGAACCATTTATTTCCGCGCTTCATTAACTTATCGCAATAAACATATAAGCCTCGGCAGTCATGAAAACAAACAAAAAGCGCATGAGATCTACTGTACAGCCTCTGCGCTCTTAAACGATGCCTCCCTCCGGCTGGAAGACTACCATGAAGACTCCCCGCTCGCTTTCGACAAATGGGTCTGTCTGATCAATTTCCGGGACAACGGGCTTTATTTTTCTTCGCCCATTTACATCCGCCCACGTTTTTTTTATTATTACTTTTCACCGGCTGAGTTTTTTATCTTTGATAAAGATGATCTGTTCTACTATTCCTCCCGCAAAATTTCCAGACGAGGCGGTCACTTTTTTGTTGCCGACTACGGGATGCAGGTCAATATTATGAGCCGCTACGGTATTAAAAACTACGCTGTGGAGGGGCGGGACTACCGCTTCATCAACGGCAATCACAACGACCTGCGCTATGAAAATATCGAAATACTAAACCGCTTTCACGGCGTCAGCGCCGTGCAGGAAAAGGGAATTACCCGATACCGGGTGAAAATTCATGTTAAAGGCAATGTCAGAGTAGGCACATACGACACGGAAATAGAAGCGGCAATCGCCTACAACAAAGCGATTGATCTGTTAAAAAAAGCCGGCATAGACAAGGCATATTCCCCCAATTACATGGAAGGAATCTCCCCCGACGTCTACGCCGACCTGTATCGTTCCATTCAGATATCTTCCCGGCTTTTAAACTACCGTTCCGAATAGTTGACAAAGCAGATATTCAGGTCCGCTCCGCCGTCAATGCCGTTCAGTATACCATCCGTATTGTACTGCCACATGGCATAGCGGTACGGATAATCCGGAATTTCTTCTTCCTGGGAAAGCCACACGTCATAATCCTGCAGCTTTGCCAGATCCACTTCCTTGAGCAGCCATTGCTTATCCCCGTAAACCATAGGCACATACCCGGCCGCCCTTACAGCATCCAGAAAGCTGACCGTCACCATCGTCTTATCCTCACGGCTGAGTCCTTCGATTCTCGACTTGTCATTGGACACAAAGCCCATATTAAAAGCGATAGGATACTTTACCTTACCTCTGTAAGGCTCCAGATTCTGTACCACGAAATTGGCTTCCTGGACAGCCTCGTCCTGCGAGATTGCCTGTGAATAAAAATAGATTCCCACATCAAGCTGCGCTTCGATCGCACCCTCGATATTCTCTTTGAAATTTTCATCCAGCGTAATCTGCCCCGTGCTGTAACCCCGGCTGCCGAGGCGAATCATCACGTAATCCACACCCGCCGCCTTAAGGCTCGGAAAATAAATCTTTCCCGTATGTTTGGAAATATCTACCCCCACATAGGAAGTTTTTCTGCCGTTTTCCATATACCGTTTCAGACCTGCCTTGTCTTCCATCTTTGTGAAATCTAAGGTATTCTTTGTCAGATAGGGGCTGATCAATACCCACTCTTCTGAGCCGTCACGGTTCGTTATCAAGGTATGCTTTCCATCGGTTGCGGGATCGTTCTGGGCTTCCTCTTCTTTCTGCCGCTCTTCCTCCTTTTCACGCTCCGCCTTCTCCGTGTAAGGATTCCTGGTGGTCACCGATTCTGCCGTGTCCGCCACATCCGTTTCCGGCTTTTTCTCTTCCTCCTCCGGGTACATATCCCAGAAGTCCAGATCTTCTGCCCGGAGTTTGGGCGCCGCTTCTTCCTCTTCTAACGCTGCAAGTTCCTCCTGTTTTATCTCCTCTTCCTTCTGTTCCTGTATCTGCTGCAGATATTCACTGCCTCCGCGCTTATTGTCGTTACCCTTGAACACAGCAAACAGAACGATCAGGACAAAGATGGACACACCGATCACCATGTAGACCAATGAAGGTCCTACGCCGCCCCCTGTCGCTTCCTCTTCTCCCGGTAATTTCATACTATGGTCATTCCTTTCTGTCAAAACTGCTTTCATGCGCAAATACCGTTTACAGACAGTATCCCGCGTGAGATTTCGTGCTGTCTTTTCATCCGAAGATATGATACCATGATATGTGGGAAATGGCAACTTGACTGCATAAAATTGGTATGCGGGAATCCGTGTCCGGAGGTATTTTTCCATGAGAGATTCCACTCGTGAAAGCCTCAGTTATTGGGGATTATACGCCAGAATGCTACGTGTCAGAAAAGAGATCACGCCGCAAACTGTAGCATTCGGAAATGACAGGCAGCAGTATTTTTTATATTATGAACCGAAAAACACAACAAGCGATAAGGTGATCATCTGGGTACACGGCGGCGGCTGGAACGCAGGGTCTCCGAAACTATTTGACTTCGTGGGTCAATGCATTGCCAAAAACGGCTACCGCTTCCTTTCTCTCGGATACAGGTTATCGCCGAAACACAAATATCCCTGTCAGATTGCAGATGTCTGTAACGGTTATACCGCGGCAATATCCTTTTTGAAACAGAAGGTAATAGACACCTCAAAGGTCATTGTTTCCGGTCCGTCCGCCGGCGCGCATTTATCTGCCCTTCTCTGTTACAGCAAAAAAGTGCAGGAGCAATATGATATTGACATTTCCCCTGTGACCGGGTTTATCGGCGTAGGCGGTCCATACTGCTTTTCCGACAAAGACTCCCTCTCCGTGAGGCTGCTCTTAAACCAGCTCTTTGCAAAGGGTTATGACAGAACGCAGGGTGAACCGTGCGCCCTGATGACGAAAAGTGATCTTCCTATGCTGTTAATCCAGAGTAAGCACGACGGGCTGATCTCCTACTCCTGCGCGGAACGGTTTTACGAAAAAGCAAAAGAATTGGGAAATCCCTGTGAGCTTTATTCTGTTGTGGATCAGAAAAATACGCACTCATGGTATACGGCGGGGATGTTTCTGGAAACGAGAGAAACAAACCAGGGACTGGATCAGTTTTTTACGTGGATTGAGCAGATATAAATCAGAAAAATTTTATTTCAGGGAAAATATGATGAAATCACTTCGCATACCAAGATATAACAAACCTTTTATATGGCTCACAGCCACTTTTACCGCAGCCCTTGCTCTCGTTCCCGCTATTTTAACCGGCTGCGCCAGAAACACTGAGCCGATCTCCCGGACGGGCTTTTATTTTGACACAGTCATTCAAATCACTCTGTATGATACGGAAGAAGAATCGGTTTTAGACGAATGTTTTGCGCTGGCAGAAAAATATGAGAACCTGTTCAGCGCCACAAAGGAAGGCTCGGATGTCTGGAACATCAACCACGGAAACGGAAAAACCGTCACCGTATCGGAGGAGACGGTTGCCCTTCTTGTGGCAGCGACAGACTACGCTAACACGACGGAAGGCGTTATCGATCCCACCATCCGCCCAGTCAGTTCACTCTGGAATTTCGGTTCTGACAGTGAACCGCATGTGCCGGAAGACGCCGCTATCCAAGAGGCGCTCTCCCACGTCTCCTACGAAAATATCCGCTTCGGCACTACTCCCTCAGATGAATCCGAAGGATCCGTCTACCACACCGTCACCCTAATTGACCCGGAAGCCGCCGTTGATCTTGGGTTCATCGCAAAGGGATATATTGCAGACAAAATGAAAGAATATCTGCTCTCACAAGGCGTAAAAAGTGCCTGCATCAGTCTGGGCGGCAATGTGCTCGCCGTCGGTGAAAAGCCGGACGGTTCCCCCTTCCGCATCGGCATTCAGGAGCCATTCGCTGAATCCGGGAAGTCCCTGGGCACGGTAGAGATCCGGGATACCTCTGTAGTGACCTCCGGGATTTATGAGCGATGTTTCTATGAAAACGATGTGCTCTATCATCACGTCCTTGACACCGTCACCGGCTATCCTTTAGAGAACGAACTGGCCGGAGTGACCATTATATGTCCTTCCTCCGTAAAGGCTGACGCGCTCTCCACCGCCTGTCTCTGTCTCGGGCTTGAGGAAGGGCGTAAATATCTTGATGCGGAAAAAGACGTGGCGTATCTTCTGGTTACAAGGGACGGGGAGTTGTATCGGTCGGAGAACTTTCCATTTGTAGTACCTTAAACCGCATTGTGAAAGTCAACCCTGCAATTATTTTTCCAACATCATCAGATAATTGTCCAGCCTTGCATTCACATAACCTGCAAACAACTTTTCCATTGCACCGGGATCATGCTTTACATGGTATTCATCAAACGCATTGTAATAAGAAATCCGGTCTGCAAATTTAATGTCGATTGGCGGATATCCGGCTTTCATCAATTCCAGATTTACAAGTAGCCTTCCGGTCCTGCCATTTCCGTCAATAAAAGGATGAATTCCCTCGAATTCAATATGGAACCGTGCAAGCCGGGAAATAATATGATCTGTATTATTCCTGTAATCCTCCAACAACTGTTCCATTTTAGGCTGGATTACATATGGCTGTACCGGTTCGTGTTTCGCACCCATGATTTTGACCGGAACTCTTCTGTAAACACCGCGGTCTTCCCGTTTATCTGCCAGCACAAGATAATGGATCCTCTTGATGATGCTTTCCGATAGAGGCGTCTGTTCTTTTACCAAATCCCGCACAAAATCAAATGCCTCTTTATGCCCGACTGCCTCCATATGATCTTTTAACGGCTTCCTGTCAATCGTCAGACCACGCAAAACCATATCCGTCTCACGCAGAGTCAGCGTATTTCCTTCTATTGCATTTGAATTATAGGTGTACTCGATCACAAATTCCTCCGTCAGACGTTCCACTTCCCCCTCTGTCAGCGGACGTCTGGTATCCAGTTCCCTCTTCTTCCTGTCTACAGCTGCCATTAAACTTTCTGCTGCTTTAAACCGGCCATCCGCCGGTTTTCTTGTATCTGCCGGAATCCTCCAGCGGCGTCCCTCACGAAAAACACCTAAAACCTTCCCTTCCGCGCATAATATACGCACACGCCTGTCTGAAATTCCCCATTTCTCTGCGGCTTGTTTTACTGTCATATACATAAAGAGTACACCTCGCTTTCCCAAACAGTATACTCTGTCTTCGGAACAATATCAATCTTATAGGAATAATATTCCCCAATGTTCGGAATAAAAGGATAAAAAACAAAATCCATGTCAAAAGCACTTTTATTCCCTACCTCCGCATCCGCCTCGACCACCCTCTCACAGCAGGCGGCATACACAAAATCCCAATCACAAGTGGCACCCAGATCAACAGATAGGGAGACCAGATATAATGCCCGAACAGATGAAAGGTATTGGTGCGGAACACATCCGCGCCGCTCCCCACAAGGGGCAGTAAATCAAATGCCTTTCCCAGCGCAGCCGGCACGCGGTTATGTACTGCCATCGGCACATATACCACCGCCAGACTGAGAAGCAGCGCCAGCACATGATTCTTACAGCGCGCCGAGAACAGCATCGAAACGCCCGCAAAGCCCCATGCCCCGAGCAGGGTGAACGCATACTCGTAAATTTCCGCCTGCAGCATATTCATGGGCGCGATTGCGATCATTTTAACTGTCTGGATGGGCATATCCCACCCTTCCGTCCCCAGAAAGACAAGCTGTGAACCGATCATCCCCGCGGCTGTCAAGGCAAATAATTCAAGCGTAAATACAAGCCCTGTGAACACCTTTGCACATGCAAGTTTCCGCCATCCGTATTTTGTCGTCAAAAGGAGCGGGCTTGTATTGTCATGCCACTCCCCGGCAAACAGGGACGAGAGGACGATTGCCAGAAACAGCGCTATCACGCTTCCCAGACCAGATACCGCATTTCCCAGAATGTTTGACCAGCCTTCCACCCACTTCCATGAAAAAGGCGTCTTCACCTTTTCGTTGATACGCAGTAAATAGTCCCGCTCCGCCCCTGTCTGTCCGCTGATATCGAGAAACGTCTCAATCGCCTGCTCCCTTCTCTCATAAATCCCCGTAAGTTTTTCCGGCTCCACATAGCAGCTCATAACCATAACGGTAAGCATATCCTGTCTCTCCAACTCCGGATAAAGTTTCTTAAGCATACTGTTTACCGTCTGCCATCCCGTGTTCTGGTATCGCTTAACAGTCTCCCTGTTCTCCGTGCCCTGCATTCTTCTTTCTTCCTCCAAAACCGCATGAATACGCTGATAATCCCTGACCCATTCCTGTAACGTCTCATCCGTCAGTTCTTCGTACTTGTGAAAATAAGCCTGACACGCCCTTATATTCTCGTCTCCGTCAAAATATCTGCTGGCAGACGTATTGCCTTTCACACTTCCGAAAGTGAGCCACTGATAGACCAGAACGCTCCCGAATATCACACAGTAGAAAAAACATAACACAACACAGACCCGGGTACTGTTTTTCCGCCATAGTTTTTTATGTTCCAGTTTGAATAATTCCATTCCCAATTCCTCCCGTTTTTCCGTATCTGTCTTCACAGGCGACTCAAGGCGCTTTTTATTTCCGCCTGCGTTTTTTACTCCACTCCCGTCTTCCTATTTCAGACATTCACGCATAGAATACAGGTACAAATCCTCCAGCCCCGCCTCACAAGGCGCCGCCTCCTCTGTGGGCTTATCATCCGACAGTATGCGCAGCACCACCTGCTCCCCCTCATGCCGCAGATTGGCGACCGCCGTCTTCTCCTGCCAGATTTTTGCTTCCGCCGGTGATACGGTCAGTTCCCACACCTTCCCTGCCGCTTTTTTCGTCAGTTCCGAAACAGTCCCCTGCGTCAGCACCTTTCCCTTTTTCATCAGCAGCACCTCGTCCGCGATGGCTTCGACATCCGACACGATATGGGTGGAGAGAAGGACGATCCGATCCCCTGCATAGTCGGAGATCAGATTGCGGAAGCGCACCCTTTCTTTCGGGTCAAGCCCCGCCGTCGGCTCATCTAAAATCAACAGCTTCGGGTAATTTAGAAGCGCCTGCGCGATTCCCACCCGCTGCTTCATGCCGCCCGAAAAGGTCTTCATTTTCTTTGTCCCCACATCGTTTAAACCGACAATCTTAAGCAGCTCTCCTGCCCGCTTCTTTGCCGTATCACGGGGAATGCCTTTGAGCGCCGCCATATACAGCAGAAACTCCCTCGCCGTATAGTTCGGATAATAGCCGAACTCCTGCGGCAGATATCCAAGGATATCCCTGTATTCGGCGCCCATGGAAACGATCTCCCTGCCATCCAGAAACACCTCCCCGGAAGTGGATTCCAGAATGGCACACAGCATCCGCATAAACGTCGTCTTCCCCGCGCCGTTTTCCCCGAGCAGACCGTATACACCCGGTTTCAGAACTGTGCTGACACAGTCCACCGCAATTTTCCTGCCATACTGTTTCGTCAGACGATCAACCGATAATTCCATATCCTTTTCCCTCCCTTTTTCTCTCGATCATAAATCTTATTTCCCTCCCAAAAAATCCACAAAAAGTAATAAACAACAGAATCCACACCCCTGTTGCGGATGTCTCATACATTTGCGGCATCCCGCTCGCCGATATCAGCCAGACGACACAAAAACCCGTCGTCGCCACCGCACAGACCGGCAGCCTCTCTTTTTTCCGCAGTCTGATCAGCCGCAGAATGGTCGTCATACAGACCATATACGGTACCAGCCCGTACAGAATCATCTGCCCAAGTCCCCCGCCGGATTGCCGTGCATACATAACCAGACATAAAACCGCCGTAATGCCGATCAGATTCGCCGCCCCGGCAAGAATCAGCTTTGCAAGCAGGATCTCCGCGCCAGACGCCCTTGTCACCGCCTCCATCTCACCCATCCTGTAAAACTGGCTTCGTAGCAGCGGCGGTATGACTGCCAGCGCAAACAACGGTGTAACGGCGGGAATGTAATATGACACGTTGTCTATTATGTGATCTATGGTGCCAAACCAGATACAGATCAGAAACAATATCCCCGCTTGCAGACCAAAGATAGACAGTCCCTCAAATCGAAAAACATCCGACAAAAACTGCCAGAAGCCCGTCCTCTCTTCTTCCCTGCCATCTCCATACCGACGCACTACTTCCTTGCAGCGCGCTACGGTTTCCGCCTTTTTATCGGTTCTGGTTGCTTCACCACATCCAAGAGAATCCCGCAAATATACTTTTAATTCCCTACCATTCATCCCCAAACTCCTTCTTCATCAGCTTTAGCCCGTTTCTGACCCGGCTCTGCGCCGTCCGCATACTGCATCCCATCACTTTGGCAATTTCTGAGAAACCAAGTTCCTGCCCGAAACGGAGGATGACCGCTTCCCTCTGTTCCTCAGACAAAACGGCTAAAAGACGTCTGATGTCTGCCCTGTTCTCCACCTGCGCGATATCGTTTTTCCTGTCTGCAATGCCTTCCGCATCCTCTAACGAATAAAAGGACATTTTTCTGCTCTCATCGATGCACAGGCGATTAGCGATTGTGTATAAATAAGATTTGAATTTATTTTTGCTCCGATACGCTGACAGACTCCGAAACAGTTTCAAAAAGGTTTCCTGTGTCAAGTCTTCCGCCTTTTCCGGGACGGCGCAATGCCAGCTGCAGTACCGCAGAATCGCGCCGTAATAGCGGTCGATCAGCTCTTCTGTCGCTGCTTCGTCACCACTTTTTATTTTTTCGACCAGTTCATCGTCGGTCACATGGCACCGCCCCCTTTCCTGTCAGTTTTGACAGTATCCCATTTCTCAAAACTGGCACTCCTGCGATACAGGCTTGTTGAAATACACATCTGTATATTATAACGGTGCCAGTTTATAAAAGGATCAAAATAATAGCAGATTTTCAGATATTTATTTATGAGTCCCGGGAAAAGTCCTGCTGAATGCAGACATACAAAAGAAAGTGCAAAGAATGATAATAAATCCAGCAGAAGGCAGTTTTAGCAAAACCTTCTGCTGGATTTTATTGTCGGAGTCAGATTTCATATGGAACTCAGCCGTTCCAGTCCACATCATAAACACGCTCTACAATGAAGCCGTTAAAACCACCGGTGGACATATCAAAGTGCAAATCATACTTGTATTCCAGACCGTAATGCAGCCACATCACCTCGTCTCCGGTCCAGTCGGGATATTTTTCCCCGGCTTTTTCTCTGGTCAGCTCAGTGATCGGTACGCCGTCAAAGGAAATAGTCTCAAGAACGCTCTGGTCCTCCTCCGCTGCTGTGTGAATTTCCAGCCGGGCAATCACTGCCTCCCCCAGAGAAACAGCTTCCTCGTCCGTCACCAGAGAAATACTGAAGGACATATTGTCCGTCACCTCAATGCTGCCGCCCGTGTAGTAAGAATTAGCTTCCAGCTGCTCGGCTGGATCTATCTCAATCCGATTATAATCCTCGTCCACCCATGATACATTCAGCCCCTCGTCCAGTAAGGTCTGGACGGTAGTTTCCCCCACTCTGATCTCTTTGCCGTTTATGCTGACTGGCAGCAAGACTTCCTCGTTTTCCTTCCCGCTCTCTCCGTCCTCCTGCCCACAGGCACACAGGAACAGCATGAGCGATATCAGCATCAGACAGAACAGAGAACGACATTTTTTCTTACACATGACTATTGAACCCCCTTTTCTTTTTCATCCCGCAGATTATCCGTCTTACGGTCTGCCGCTTTTATTTCTGTGATTATTCTAGTCCATCGCAGATAAAATTTCAACATTCTTTTCGTGAGGATACCTTCGTTCCCATCCCCTTTTCTCCCCATCCCTGCAATATTTGCGCTGTTTTTACGTCCGCCTCAGCTCTGTTCCTGCTGCCAGACAGTCCATTCCACATCTTCCCCCTCGTAAGCCGCAATATCCGCCCCGTCCTCATCCGTAAAACGTCTGGCTTCCAAAGGCTGTCCATCTGTCGTATAGCTATAAAAGGTCTTTTCAAAGCCGTCATAATTCCGAACCTCCCAGACCAAACCATAATCATACACGCCGAACGCGATATTTTTTGTATGTGTCTCAAATACATCGAAACAGACCAGTTCATTATCACATATCCCCACAATATACATCAGTTCGCTTAGGTTGGAACTTATTTTGAAAATAAGCTCCGGCTTTTCATCGCCGTTCACATCCACATAAGCATATTCCTTCCACGCATTTTCAAATTCGCTTTCATACCCTTCATCATCCATAACAGTCAGTTCCATGCCTTCCACGTATGGGTTTGCCACGCCGATCTCATTCTTTAGAAAAGCTTCATACAGTGGATTTCCGGCATCTGACACACCCTCTGTCTGTTCCTGCGAATCTGGTAGCATTTCCTGCTCATCGGATGCTTCCTGCCTCTCCTTTTCCACACTCTCTGTCGAACCGCTGTTTTTCCCCTTTTCCGGCGCATCATCTTTCGGGGTCGCCGACGGCTCTTCCCCAGTGCTTTCTGCCGAATCCAGATCTGCTGGCTCCACAGTTTCCGTTTCCTGCACCTCACCAGTGTCATCAATCCTTTCAATGATAAGATGCTTCTCCTCTGCACTCTCTGTCTGCCCGCAGGCGGAAAGCACAAGGATGACCGCGCCTGCCGCCAGCACCATTTTTCCTTTTTTCATAGATATCTTTCTCCCCTTTGTCTAAAACCGCTATCATTGTAGCACGCAGATTGAGACTTTGCCACATAGTTATGTGCAGTATCCAAATTACCTTTTATGGCTTCCTCGCCAGCTCCAGATCAATCGTGTCGTACAAGGTAATCTGTCCCCCAAACCGATTGATCGCCTGCTCGATTTCCGAAAAGAATACTTCCCTTGTCTTCTCCGCAATCACCATATGATCGGAATAAGTTCCCAGAAGGGCGGTATATTCTTTCGCCGTAAAACTGCGCGTCCTGTGGTAAAGTTTATAACTGATATCCATAAACCCGCAAAGCGCGCAAAGACACCGCCGCTTTTCAGCAAATCAAGCACTTTCGGATAGCCGATTTCTTCCGGCACCCAATGGAATGCTGACGCCGAATAAATCAAGTCGCAGGAAGCACTCTCACCGGCAAAGTCCTCGAATCTGGACGTCACCACTGAAAAACCGGGAAACTCCCGAAACTTCCGGCGGCACAGCTGCGAAAAATTCTCCCCGTATTCCACGGCAGTCACCTTACATCCCGTCTTTAAAATCGGAAGGGTCGCCTGCCCGCCGCCAATCCCCACCTCCATGGCATGGCTTGTCTGGTCCAGCTGTTTGTACCGGAAGATATCTTCATATAATTCCGCCACATATGCCGGGCGCAGTTTTTCATATTGTACCGCCACTGTGTCAAAAGTCCATTCCAATCCCTTAATAATCGGCATGATGTTCTCTCCTTATTTCTTCCCACTCCGAACACGTAATAGCATAGGCATAAGAAATACCCAGTCCCTGACCGCTTTCGCCGCTTCACTCACATACCCTTTTCTAATCTCTCAACTATAAAATTATCATATCATAAAAATCCCTGTGTATGGCTATCCTGTCCTTCAATTCCACTCTTTTGTCCGTAACTATTCAGTCTTCGGCTTCATAGATACTGCTTTCTTTCCATTCCATCAATTCCCGGAAAAAGAAAAAGGGCGTATGAACTGCCACACGCCCCATATCTCAGGATATACTGCCCGCACCGCCCATCAGTCTCGTCATCTCCTCGATCCGCTCGATCGGAAACGGAGAAGAAGTAAGCGGTTTCATCGCAATGGACATCAGTTTCATCGGATTATCGTCCGCCGCGATGCGATTGGAACTCATTTCGCCGCACTGGCGACAGCGGTGTATGATCGCCCACTCCCCGTTTTTTCTGACCCAGACCGCCACCGGCTCCATATAGCCGCCGCAGTCCGAGGCTCGGTCACCCGGCTCCACATCCACATGCCGGCTTGTCAGACAATTCGGACAGTGATTTCTGTGCCTGCTGCCCGCGCCGTCCGAAATTACCTGCCACCCACATACCTTGCATACAAAGCTCTCATCACAGGCATGATTTTTGTAATATCCCTTTTCAAATGTTTTTCTTTTATTTTCCCTATTCAATTTTCTTCCCTCCTACTCAAATCCGCATTGCTCCATAGGAGGTTTCATTTGCATTTCTCTGAGAATCCTCTGTATACTCTTTTCCGTCAGATAATATTGCAGCGCTAATTCCTTTGTCGATGTTCCCATCCGATGCTGTTCCAGAATCTGTTCGTTTCTGCTCCGCAGTTTTTCGTTCACCCCTGTGGAAGAACCCCATCTTTTTCTGCATTCTTTCTTCTTGGGCACATAGATCGCCTCGCCGCTCACATACATCTGCAGGATCTCAAGAATATTTTCCGGCAGAATATCATCCGCCCGTTTATAGCTCATAGCTGCCTCCTAATTATTTTTCTTTAGGAAACGCAATGGCTATCACAATTTAAATTTGAAATGTCATAGCCATTGCTATGATACCGCAGCCTCCTTCATCAAACACCTCACTCCTTCTCCTGCTTCTATACGGAATATGTCCGTCTTTTAAAACTTCATACAATCTTATTTTACATACTGACTTAAGAAAATACAACCTCATAAAAACTTCCAAAAATTTTTATTCCATTAGTTCTTTTGCCGCCTGATAAGCCTCCACGGTCGTGCCAATCCCCTCGCATGCTCTCTCCAAATCCACATGAAAACTCTCCATCACATGATTCACATTAGAAACTAAGGTACGGGCAGTCTCCTTCTGTGCCTGCTCCATGCCTTTTTCCATACCTTTTCTAATTCCCCGCTCCTCAGCCCAGTTCAACCGCCGGTAATAATCATCACGCGCCTCCGACTGCATCCTCGCCTTTTCATCTGCAGTCAATTCCTTATAAGTAAATATACATTCCTTAATGGATTCGTCCCTTTCCGCCAACATCCGCATCTCCTCCCATGTCTCCGCCTTGAACAGCCGCGCCCAATCATAGATCTCTGGTCTTATCTGTTCGTCCAATTCCTTTTTCAGTTGATTTAATTGTAACAAACGGATTGACATTTTATCACTATATTTATGTGCGGTATCTAAGTTATCATTACATATCCTTTGTTCTATATCCCGTTTGTTACAACATTTTCTATTCCTCCTCCCAATACACTAAAAACCACTCCCGGTACCCGGAATAAACCGTATACCATGCACCAGACTCCAGATCAATCACCCGGTAATAACAGTATTCCTCATCCGTAGAATATCCCCCATACACGCCGTACTCAATCTCATAGACAAGCAGGTACCTGCCATCCGGCGAAAACGCAAGTTTCTTTCCCTCATACGCTGTTTCATAAGATTCCCAAACCTCACCATCCACACTTCCGAGAAAAATCTTGTTCTCTTTCCTGTCATACCATGCCGCCAGATCGCCGGATGCCGTAACGTCATACACATCCGTCTCCAGCCAGAAAAGCGCCGGCTGTTTCTGTGCCGGAATCTCCTCCCGCTTTTCTATGGGGCGCAGGCCAAAAGGATATCTTATGTAAACCTTTTCACTCCATCTGTCCCAAAATCTGAGCTGCTCTATTTCCTCCACCTTACGGTAATCCTGCGAGAAATCCAGATGCATGCCCAGTTTCAAAAGGGGTATAAAAAGAAAGCCTGCCATCACTGCAGCCAGCAATGATGGCAAACCAACCAGCAATATCATTATTATGGTGCGCTTTTTAACGTTTCCCATCCTCTTCATTGTTCAAAAATATTTCTTATGTTTTCTTCTGTCAAGTCATACCATACAGCATCACTTTTTGCGTTCTGACGGCGCACGTCATCATCAAATTCCGCCGCCGAATACGGTTCCCCGTCCGCCAGATACTGTATCTCCAGGTTGCGTTCAGAATTATAATGAGATTCCACGCAATACAATCTATCTGTCAGGCAGGCATCTTCTGAAAAACGCAGTTTTGCAATTCCCCAATCTGCATACCCTCCCGAATAAATGAAAGTTCCGTCTGATTTCAACTGCATAAACTCTCTGTAACCCAGCGTATACCCGCATACCGTTCCTTCTTGATACCGCAGAATTTCAAACCCATAATCCAACGCATCATTCACCACGATCCAGAGTATGACTTCCTTTTCCCCATCGCCATCCAAATCCAAAACAGTAAATCTGTCCACAACCGCTGTCATACTGCCATCCTCTTCTTCATCGACATCATCCAGAAACAGCTCTGTGAAATTTTTAACATTTACTCTCTTATTTTGACTCCATGTTTCAGCACAGACAAAGTCCTCGTCCCCTAAAAGCACCGCCCGAAAGCTTTCTTCCAGCGTTTTTACGGTTTCTGTCTCATCCACTATATTTTCACCCGGTCCCTGCGCCAATACTTTGGAGCCAACAAGAAATGTAAGGAAGCATATCCATATGAATATCCTGCTCATTTTTCCCTTGCCGCCGCCTTTTTACACCGTCACCTTCCCAGCCAGCACGTTCTTGTAATCCTCCAGATTCTTCGCCAGAAGTGCAGGCGTATCCAGATTGTAGGGGCATCTGCCCTTACACTGTCCGCAGTGCAGGCATGCCTCAATCTTTCCCATTTTCTCCTGCCATACCTCTCCCAGATAATCTGCTGATGGCGCACGGCGGATCATCAGGGACATTCTCGCGCACATACTAATCTCAATCCCTGCCGGGCACGGCATACAGTAACCGCAGCCCCGGCAGAATTCGCCTAAGAGCTCCGCCCTGTCCTTGTCGATCAACGCCTTGATCTCTTCTGTCATGGCCGGCGGATTGTCTATGTAAGAGAGAAATTCGTCAAGCTCAGCCTCCCTCTGCACGCCCCAGATGGGCAGCACATTGTCGTACTGTGCCAGATACGCGTAAGCCGCCGCCGAGTTGGTAATCAGACCACCGGAAAGCGCTTTCATGGCAATAAAGCCCATGTCCGCCGCCTTACACTTCTCCACCAGCTCAATATCCTTGTCCGTCGCCAGATAGCAGAACGGGAACTGCAATGTCTCATAGAGACCACTGTCAATGGCCTCGTGCGCCACGGCCAGGCGATGGTTCGTAATGCCGATATGCCGTATCTTCCCCTGCTCTTTTGCCTGGAGCGCCGCATCATAAAGACCGCTCTCATCCCCCGGCTTCGGGCAGAATGCCGGGTTGTGGAACTGGTAAATATCAATGTAATCCGTTTTCAGATTGGTAAGGCTGGTCTCTAAGTCTTTCCAAAACCCTTCTGCATTCTGCGCCCCCGTTTTGGTAGCGATTATCACTTTCTCCCGCATCCCCTCAAAGGCAAGCCCGACTTTATGCTCGCTGTCCGAATACATTCTGGCCGTGTCAAAGAAGGTCATGCCGTTCTCATATGCCTTCCTCAAAAGCGTGACCGCCGCCTCATCCGGAATCCGCTGGATCGGCAGCGCACCGAACGCGTTCTTATTTGTCTCAATCCCTGTCTTACCAAGTTTTACTGTCCGCATCTTATTCTCCCTTCACAATTCCATCTCTCGACATAGGCAACTGCGAAACGCAACATTGCCTGTAATAATTGTACAACAGTATAATCATAAGCAGCCTCTTTTAAGTCGTCAGCACTTAACGAGGTATTTTCAAGTTTCACAATTATCTGCCATAGCTTTACAGATCCCCACCGGAACCGAATCCCGCCCCGTCATAACTGCCAAGTGTCCCGGACAGCCCGCACCAGTTACATGTAAAATGGGTATCATTCCCGTTATGGCAGTTCAGCTTTCCGCAGTTGCAGATCACGAAATCCTCCGTCCTGCAATAGGGGCAGCCAGGATACCCACTATCGGGGAAAATCTGTCCGACAATCTTTGTCTCGTCATAATGCTCCCTTTTCGCCGCCGCCTCTTTCACGGGAAACGCCCATGTATATTTCCAGCCGTTCTCCATCTTCTCAAAGCGGACGCCGTATATCCTGTTTCCTTCTTTACACTTGCAAAGAGCAATTCGCGCTTCCATATTCCATAGCCTCCGCTTCTTTCCCGCAAAAACAAATTTCTCTAAACACTTACTTTTCCATCACTCAGGCAATATGACCCGGGAGCTCCTATTTACGAAACCTGCGCCATTTCAAAAGCAAATAACGCCGTGATATCGTCGCCACTTCCCATTTCGCTCGTCTCCTGCAGCCATGTTTTCAACTGGTCGGACACAGCCTTCACACCGTGTTCCTTAAGCAGGACGTAATAATCCGCACAAGTCTTTTTAAACTCTTCGTCATTTTTATAACTGTTGGAAAGCCCGTCCGAGGAAAGCATGTACATGACAGGCAACCGTTCGTATTCTTCCCTCCTCCGAGTCAGTGTTACGGCTTTCTTCCATGCGTCCGCCTTACTGAGCGAGTGGGTCTCCGTGCCGAGAATTTTCTCCGATTTGGTTACATTATATACCCCGCTCTCCGACACCTTCACGATGTCCCCGTCGCCGAGCTGAAAAGCAAAGAGAAAATCCCCCGTAATGACAAGTCCCAGAAGCGTGCTTCCATACAGTTTATAAACCGCTTCCCTGTCTTTGTTCCGATTTTCGTCAAGAGGCATTTCCCGCTTACATCTGGCATGAAACCGCAGGATTCTCCGCTTCCACTCTGCGTCTATCTCCTGCGCGATCTTGGTATCTCCCTCCCGCTTTAAAAAGGTAAAGAGCATTTCCGGCTGTCCGGCATAAGTATCCAGATACTCTCCCATGATTTTGCAGAATACATTGACCGCCGCAAAGGATCCGGTCTTGCTGTAAGGGCAGGAATCGCTGCCATGTCCGTCCGCCACGGACAGAATCACCGCACCGGAATCTTTTACCACCTTCTTCAGACTGTCCTGACATTCCCTGCCGTTTCGTATATGGGATGCGCCCTGTACGGACGCGCCGAATACGCTTCGTATCATATGCCGCACCCTTTCCATCAAGTACAAATTCTCACACTGCTACCAGACGTCACCTTCCTGAATATCATCCAGATCGGGAATCCTGCCGCCCATATCAACAATGACCGGCGCGTCTCCATCCTGCCCCGCCGCATCAGCCGCGATGCTTGCAGGCGCGGAGACAAGAGATGCCGCTGTGGACGCCCATTTGATCATCTTAGTGAGTGCCGCCGCATTGTTTGCCTGCAGCACAAGCTCCTTATTTCCCGTAAATTCCTCTAAAACGGCATCGTCCGCATCCTGCCCGATAGAGATGGCGATCTTGACCGCCTTTTTCCCCCAAGGCAGTTTCTTTAACTCTGAAAGCGCCTTTTTATAGTCGTCCGTAGGCTGTCCGTCGGACAAAAGAACAAGTACGGGCGGAAGCGCCCTGTCTGACATCGGCGGAATCGTAAGCTGCGCCGCCAGCAGTTCAAATGCCTTTCCCAAATCTGTCACACCGGCCGCTTCCAGATCGTCCCACGCAAAATCTTCCACTTTGACAGGATTGCTTGTCACCCATGAAGCCCCGGTAGAAAATTTCAGAGTCCTGATCATCAACTGCGCGTTCGGATTATTTTCCGCTGCAGATACCATCTCCGGTATGGTGGACTGGATGGCATGATTCACCGTGCCGATCTTCTCTCCATACATGGAGCCGGAACAGTCCACAATCCAAAAAAAGTGTAGCGGTCTGCTCGCCAGCTCTCCTCCCGGTCTTTTCATTTCTCCCATGATCTATTGCCCTCCTTATCTTATCCATGTGGAAATGCCTTGTTTAGACATTCTCCCTGGTGGGATCTGGCACTTCTGAGTCAGCTTTGCTGGCTTTGCCTCTGTCCTATTGTGGGACATCTTTAGAAGTACTTCCCACTATGCGCGTTCGCATCTGATCTGCCATGCTCTGGCATACTGCATCGCATAAGAACCGATATGACAGCGGATTGTAAAATTCTCGTGCCGTTCATCTGGTTCTCCGAACGTTTTCAGAAAGCCTGTCCCTTTTCCACCGCCGATTTCTGTCACAGAATCCGGTATATAAATGCTTTCCAGACTTTTACATCCCGCAAAAGCACCCTCCTCAATGGCGGTCACTCCTTCCGGAATGTCAACTGTCTGCAAAGTGTCACAACCTTCAAACGCCGATATTCTTACCACATCCAATTCCCGGGGAAGCGTCACCTCCCGCAGGCTTTTACACCAACGGAATGTATTTTCTTTGATTTCTTTCAGTTTGTCGGGCAGTACTGCCCGTTTCAGCTGCCCGCAGCCGGCAAAACAGTTTTCTCCGACATATTTTACGCCTTCCGGCACCATTACGGATTCCAGCCCGCTGTACTCAAACGCGCCCTCATATTTGATCTCGCTGCCAAGGATTTTGGGACAGCCTGTTGCGTCCGTACTGCCGATTCCCCGCAGCGATGTCGGAAGAGAAACTTCCTTTAAGCCCCTGCAGTTTAAGAATACGCCGTTTCCCAGAATCTCAATTCCCTCGGAAACAATGATCTTCTCGATGCCGACACATCCTTTAAAGGCATAGTTGCCGACCGCAATCACCTTTTTCCCTTCGATAACATTGGGAATCACCACAACAGGCTCGTCAAAATCATCATATTTAAGAATCCGAAGTCCTCTTGAGGTCTCCTCATATTCATACAGACTATCGCTCTCACAGGGTTCCCACTCTTTTTTCACAAGCGGAAACGCTTCCTGTCTGCCGACAGATATATCCGTTTCTTTCTTTTGTTCCTCTTTCTCTTCCATGGAAAGTCCCAGCGCTTTTACCCATGCCACAACAGCAGACTCGGCGCTTTTCGTCCGGATGTCATATCCCATCTCAATAGATCTGACAAAGCGGTGCAGCGTCATTTTATCAATCCGGGAAAGCTCCCTCATTTCGTCCACAATACCATCGTCAAATACAATCATCAGAAGATTTCTTTTCCGTCTGTCCTGCGGAAAAAAATCCAGAAGAAGAGCCTGCAGCCTTTTTCTGTCTGAAAGCGCGTCGGAATAGTCGCGTACCATGTCCGCCAGAATCTTATCGTCTTCCATACCTGTTATCATGCCCCTCCATGAAATTCTCCTGTCACCTGTCCAAAGTCGATCTTCGTGTCCATGGCAATCGCTGCCGAACGCCCCGGCGGCACGGGAACCTGCGCGCCGTCCGCCTTAATGTAAGTCCAGTTATCCCCGGACAGATTTTTAATCCCCCACAGCTTCGGGTTTGCCGGATTCTGTACCACTTCTCCGACCTTCGTCTCCATATCATAATTTCCCTCAATGTGATGCCGGTACAGTTTCGTGTTGGACATCAGCAGCACAACGCTTTTGCCAATCACAATCTTTGGCGGAACAGTTACTGCCTTCTGGCACCCCCAGCAAGTGTGCGCGACACCGTTTTCTTCCTTCTGCGCATCGTAGAACACCTCGCTGCCGCAGTTCTGGCAAGGCATCATGCCGGACATGAGATTCGCAAAAGTCTCCATCCATTTCCCCTCCGTAATCCGACGGTTGGGCTGTCTGAGACCCACGGTGAAAGATGTGGTAAACAGATCCCGCAGTTGCTGCGGATACAGATCCCAGAAAATAAGGGCATTGTCCTGATATCCGGCAAGGGGCCGGTTGTCCTTGTTGTCCGGGTCAAAAATAAACAGCGGATCCGTCCCGTACAGCATGTTCATGGCATGAATATCCATGCACTTGATCCGCGCCTCTCTCTTTCCCTCCAAAGGATGGTTTAACATAAACATATAAAAGAGCAGCACCGCCAGCGAAAAGAGATCCGTGTTCCGTGAAGGCTTCTCTTTCCCTGTCACAATTTCAGGTGCCATAAAGCGGGGCGTACCGTACACACCGGTTTTCGCTCCGTTGTAAGAAACGTTGTCGTTATCGCAGATCAATACATCGCCCGTATCGGGATCGAAAAAGACATTGCCAAAGGAAATATCGCGATAGCTGTAACCCTTTCCATGCAGCGCATGATACCCTCTGGTCAGATGATACGCTGCCCTGCAAAGGCAGAAAAAGGAAGGCTCCGCCTTTCTCTTCATCATATCCACAATGCTTCTGTAATTTTTAGGGCGAAGCGGCATGATATAGCCAAAGGATTCCCCGTATGCCCGAAAGATCATATCCTGCGGCCACAGGAAAGACGCATCCGGCGGGCCGCTCTGAATCAAATTATCCAGAATTTCTTTCTGGTTTTTGGTGGCCGTATTTTTGTAATACCACTTGAGAGCATACAGCTTATTCCCGGCTTCCACAGAATATACTTCCCCCTGTCCGCCGGCGCCAAGCAGTTGTTTTACCGTATACCGGCTTCCGCTCTCGGAAGTGAGAACCGTTCCGCTCTTCAACTGTCCTTCCATGTTCCCGTTCTCCCTGTTTTTTAATTCCATGCGGAGAATACCCGTATTTTGGGCATTCTCTTATGCGAAACTTAGTGCTTCCTGGCGAAACAGCCTTTGCTGCTGAGCTTTAGAAGTACTTTTCGCGTTTTTACCAGAAAATTGCAACAATGTAAACCATTCACGGAGAATGCCTGCACTTGGGGCATTCTCCTACGCGAAACTTAGTACTTCCTGGCGAAGCAGCCTTTGCTGCTGAGCTTTAGAAGTACTTTTCGCGTT
>CASWVG010000024.1 GCA_949472775.1 uncultured Lachnospiraceae bacterium | reverse complement strand
TATCCCTGGCAGGTGCTTCAGTTTAGCGGAAACGATTACAACAAACATCATCCACTGATTCACACAGTATTACTGGGCCTTTGCTACTCTGTGGGAGCGGAGGGAGCCGACTGTAATAAAGGGGTGTTTCTGTATGATCTGATACAGATGTCTGTTATGGCAGGGATATTTGCATATACATATGTGTTTATATGTCAGCACATATGGAATAAAATTTTTCGGGGAATGGTGCTGGTATTTTATGCCGTATTTCCCGTGAACTCCATACTGGCAATCAGCACGACGAAGGACGTAATTTTTTCGGGACTTGTATTGTTATGTCTGGTGCTTGCCATACAGCTTCCGGAAATCACGTCAAAGTGGAAAAGGGATTGTCTGGCTGTGATTTTGCTGATAGTTTGTACGATGATGCTGCTGTTTAGAAATAACGCAATTTACGCTTTTTACCTGTTTACCGCCTGTACCTGTTTACTGGGAATCCGCGGTATCATGAAAAAGAGTGTATTTGCTGTTAAGACAATGTTGTTCAGTGTCTGTTGTATCTTACTATTTCAAGCGTCAGATTCCGTGATGACACAGGCGCTGGATGCAGAAGCAGGATCTGTCAGGGAGATGTTCAGCGTACCAAGTCAGCAATTGGGCAGAATATACAATGTGATACAGGAATCCGGTACAGACCCATCGGCTGTGGCAATCATCGAATCATATTATGATATGGAAAAGGCACATTATAATCCGCATCTGGCGGACCCGATGAAAGGGGTGCTCGATTTAAAAACCAGTACAGAAATCAAGAATTATATCGGGGATTCCCTGGAACTATTCCGCAGATATCCGGTAGAAAGCTTGGACGCATTTCTTTACCTGAATGAGGGCGGCTGGTATATCCAGGATATCTCAAACGCGGATATATATGGACATGGACTGGAGAGAAGGGCTGGTGTGCTCCTGACGGATGTCAAGGAGGGTTATCATATTGCCCATGAAAGTAAACTGCCGAAGCTTGAGCTTTTCATGGAAAAGGCATTCTCTGATAACCAGTATCAGAACTGGCTGGTTTTATCCCTGTTCTTTTGTCCCGCTTTGTATGTCTGGATTTTATTGATATGTACCTTGATTTATGTGAGGCAGAAAAACTGGAAAGTGATACTGCCGACCGGCTTTTTGTGGGCGTTGTATCTGACAAATCTGTTAGGCCCCTGCGTTATCATACGGTATTATTATCCGCTGTTTGTATGCAGTCCTCTTTTACTGTGCATGGCGGTTGTCTCCATTCGCGGCAGTGTTGGCGGGAAGGGATAGTGCCGGTGATTACTTTTTGTACCACGAAGCATAGGCAGTCGAAAACACAAATAATCCCCGGCAGATGTCAGATATGATCTGCCGGGGAATTATTTGTGTTTTCCTGTATTTGATCAAATTTCCCTCACATCATAAGGTGTCGTCTGGTACACATAATAATTCAGCCAGTTTGAGAAAAGAAGCTGCCCGGCGGAGCGCCAGTTGACAATCGGTTCCTTTGTCGGGTCATTTCCGGGGAAATAGTTTACCGGGATTTTGGGGTTCATGCCTTTGTCCATATCGCGGGCATACTCCAGAGCCAGTGTGTCAGCGTCATATTCCAGATGACAGGTGATGAAGAAATGCCGGCTGTCTTCGGTTTTTGAAATAGCCATTCCCGCTTCGTCTGAGACGGCCATCAGTTCCAGATCCGGTACGGAGGCAATCTGTGCCGGGTCGATTGTCATGGCACGGGACTGTGGCGCGTGAAAAATATCGTCAAATCCCCGGAATAGGGGTGATTTTCGCTTTAGAATTTTGTGGGTATAGACGCCGGAAAGTTTTTCGTCCAGATCTTCCCTGTCCAGTCCGTAAAAATAGTATAATGCGGCGTAAGCGCCCCAACAGAGATGGAGCGTACAGTGTACATGCGTACGTCCCCATTCCATAATCGTGCAAATCTCGTCCCAGTAGGCGACTTTTTCAAAGCGCACATGGTCGAGCGGCGCACCAGTGATAATCATGCCGTCAAACTTACGATTTTTGATCTGGTCGAAGGTTGTATAAAAAGCTTCCATGTGATTGGAATCGGTGTGCTGTGGCGTGTAACTGGCGGTCTGTAAAAACTCGACATTCACCTGCAGCGGTGTATTTGACAGCTTCCGCAGAAGCTGGGTTTCGGTGACTTCCTTGGTGGGCATCAGATTTAAGATCAGTACATCCAACGGACGAATGTCCTGATGCATTGCCCGGTATTCTGTCATAACAAATATATTTTCTTTCTCTAAAATGCCGGTTGCCGGCAGTAAATCCGCTACTTTGATGGGCATGGAAATCCCTACCTTTCTCTCGGGTTATTTTGTATATTTAAGAAATTACAGATGATACAATGTATGATATCACAAACAGAGAGGGCGCGCAAGGGACTACCCGCTATAGAGCGGGTATCTGGCGGGATAGCGGCTTTACTGATATGCCCACGGAAATTTTTACCAAAGAATTGTCCAAATTTCCTTAAAAGTTTGTATATTGCTAAATCCGTAACCGATTGACCCATATTCTGGAAAATGCTATAGTTATAAGCGGACAAAGTGGAAGGGCGAATTCACTGTCATAGTAGAAATCAACCACACTTAATACAAGACCAATTTATAAGGAGGAAGTTTGAAATGAAAAAAGCACTCGTATTGACACTGGCAGGCGCCATGATTTTTTCGACACCTGTAATGGCAAAGGAAACAGGCGCACCTGAGGCGGTTTATCTTGAGGATAGTTCCTACATTGGTATCACTGCTGCGACAGTCCGGGCTATTGATGAGAATAAGACAATTCAGGAGCACTCAAACAATGCGGTAACTGATCACTGGGATATGGAAAATGGCGCTGTACAGGCTCTGGCAATCGGTAAGGGTGCCGTAATTGACGGCGAGGAGGCTCCGGCTCTGACCTTTGAGTTACTGAAGCCTGAGCTTAAGAGAGTTTATGCGGCTAAGACACTGGCACAGGGCAAGGGTACCCTTCTTGCAGTGGCAAACGTACATACCCATGTAGCTTTTGAGACAGCAAAGTTTACATTTTACGCTCCCGGTGTAAAAGCTGGTGATGCGATCACTGTTTATCAGCGTGTGACTGATGAGGAGTGGACAGCGGTTCCCACTGTGGTTACAGACGATCATGTAGCGGTTGAGATTACCGACAATGCGCATCTTGCTCTTATCAAGGCGCCTGTAGCAGCGGTAGTTGTAGCGCCTAAGGCAGCAGCGGTTGAGGAAAAAGCGGCTCAGGCAGACGCGAAAGCTGATGCTGCAGCAGTGGTTACTGTTGAGGAAAATGATGCAAAGGTAGAGGTAAAGACTGTCGAGAAGGCTGATGAGGAGACAGAAATTGTCGACGAGACAGCTGAAGACGAGAGCGATGAGGAAGAGGCTGACGAGGAAACTGAGGAAGAGTCCGATGAGGAGACTGACGCAGTAGACTAAAGAGAAAAGATATGTACGACAGAGGCACATCATCTTAAAAGGTGGTGTGCCTTTATTATGTATACAGATATTTTTACTAATAATTCCTGTAAGAGCTCCTTGAATTTTCTCTGGTGGGAAAAAGACGCGGTGATTGACTCGCTTATTGGAAGATGGTATAGTGAAAAAGGATAGTGTGTGGGCATCACAGAGACAGGTTTTTTCTACATACTGTCTACACTTAAAAACAGCAAGGTTTTCGACAAAAAGGAGGATGATTGAAATGAAAAAAGTAATTGCGTTCACGTTGGCAGGCGCTATGGTTTTCTCTGTGCCTGTTATGGCAAAGGAAGTGGGTGCTCCTGTAGCGGTTTATCTTGACGAGGCATCTGACATCGGCGACACCGAGGAGACGGTACTGGCTATCAATGAAGATAAGACCATCAGCGAGCATATGAACAATGCGGTTGTTGATATCTGGGATATGCTTGGCGATGAGGTGCAGGACCTGGCGATCGGGCAGGGCGCAGTTCTTGACGGTGTAGCAGCTCCGGGCCTTACCTTTGATCTGGTTAAGCCTGATCTGAAGAGAGTATACGCAGCGAAAGAGCTGGCACAGGGCAAGGGCTCTCTTCTTACTGTTGTAAATGTGCATACCCATGCAGGTTATGGCACGGCACAGATTACTTTCTATGCTCCCGGCGTAAAGGCTGGCCAGGCAATCACCGTTTATCAGCGTGTTACCGATGAAGAGTGGGTTGCAGTTCCCACGGTAGTGACTGATGAGCACATTACGGTTGATATTACCGATAACAACCATCTTGCGTTTATCGAGGCAAAATAAGAGCAAATAAAACAGGTTTAAGTGTGGAGAAAACGCATCGTCGTCTGGCGGTGCGTTTTCATAGCCCAATTAGTAGAAAAATATTTGCATAATTCTGCATTTTACATTATAATTTATGTGTATTAACGCTTCGACACAGGGGGGAACGGGTGAATTATGGAGACAGCGTATCAGAAGGTTAAGGTACACAACGAACTGGAATGGTGTCAGGTAAAAGATTTGGACACGAAGGAGAAGATTGAGAAGGTTCTGCTCCGACACAGAGTATCCTACTTTGTGAAATGGGAGAAACCGAAATTTTTTTCCAATGATACTTTTGGTTCCTGTGTGTTCTGTGTGAACCAGTTGCAGAAGGAAACTGCGGATGACGCGATCCAGGAGCTTGCGGAGGAGGTGCGGGATAAGATCCGCTTTATTAACCGCAGGGTGGACAAGACCTTTTACTAAAAAGCGGCGCAGTTTTTATGAAAATAAAGTTTGAAATAAAAAAGTTACCGGGTGCGTGAAGTTGTGCACCCGGTTTTTCCTACTGTTTTTTTAAATTTTTCTGCGCGGTGGAGAGCATCAGCTTGATGCGGTTGAGCTGATTGACCTCGCTTGCGCCGGGATCATAGTCGATCGCCACGATGTTGGAGCTGGGAAAACGCTTGCGAAGCTCCTTTATCACGCCCTTGCCGACCACATGGTTGGGCAGACAGCCGAAGGGCTGTGTACAGACGATATTGTTAACGCCGCTGTGGATCAACTCCACCATCTCTCCGGTGAGGAACCACCCTTCGCCGGTCTGGTTGCCGATATCGACAATCGGTTTCGCGTAGTCTACCAGTGTGTAGATGCTGACGGGTGGCGTAAAGTGCCTGCTTTTTGCAAATTCTTTCGCTGCCTGTGCGCGCAGCTTTTCAAGCGCCCGGATACCGAAGCGGGAGATAAGCGCCGCCTTTTTCGAGGTGCCAAGGAAATCTGCCTTATAAATCTGGTTGTAGAAACAGTAGAGCATGAAATCCAACAGATCGGGCACAACAGCCTCCGCACCTTCCGTTTCCAGAAGTTCTACCAGGTGGTTATTGGCAGCAGGCGCGAATTTGACCAGAATTTCACCGACGATGCCGACGCGGGGTTTGCGCAGATCCTCATCAATGGGAATGCGGTCAAAATCCCGCACAATCTGGCGGCACATCTTCTGGAAGGTCAGATAGTTCATGGATTTTCCGGACACAAAATCCCGGCATTTTTTTACCCATTCGGCATGCAGTGCGTCCACGGAGCCCGGCTCCTTTTCATAGGGGCGCATACGGTAAACGCAGCGCATAAAGATATCGCCGAACAGCGCGCCGTAAGCGGCACGCATAAAGAGGCTGGCGTTCAGATGAAATCCGGGATTGCTCTCAATACCGGCAAGATTTAATGAAATTACGGGGATCTGCGGCATACCTGCCTTTTCCAGCGCGCGTCTGATAAAGCCCACATAGTTCGTGGCACGGCAGCCACCGCCGGTCTGGCTCATGATGACAGCCACCTTATTCAGGTCATATTTCCCGGAGAGCAGGGCGTCCATAATCTGTCCCACCACGATCAGGGAAGGATAACACGCATCATTATTTACATATTTTAATCCCACGTCAACGGCCTGCCTTGTGTCGTTGCCAAGCACTTCAAAGTGATAGCCGCATGCGTTAAAGGCAGCTTCGATAATCTCAAAATGGATCGGTGACATCTGGGGGCAGAGGATAGTGTAATCTTTTCTCATTTCCTCCGTAAAGGGCACTTTTTTGATGGAGCTGGAGCGTATCGTGCGCTTCTCACCTTTCTGCTCGCGTACCTGGATCGCGGAGAGCAGGGAGCGGATGCGAATTCTCGCCGCGCCCAGATTGTTCACTTCGTCGATTTTCAGACAGGTGTAGATTTTGTCGGAGCCGGTAAGGATGTCGTTCACCTGATCCGTAGTTACGGCGTCAAGCCCGCAGCCGAATGAATTGAGCTGGATCAGATCCAGATCGTCCCTTGTCTTGACGAAACTTGCCGCCGCATAAAGCCTTGAATGGTACATCCACTGGTCGGAGACAATCAGCGGTCTCTCGGGCGTCGCCAGATGGGAGACGGAATCCTCTGTGAGCACCGCGATGTCGTAGGAGGTGATCAGTTCAGGAATACCGTGGTTGATCTCCGGGTCAACGTGGTATGGACGTCCCGCCAGCACAATGCCGCGCTTATGGTTTTTCTCCAGATAGCGGAGTACTTCTTCGCCTTTATCGCGCATGTCCTGTCTGGCTGCCGCAAGTTCCGCCCACGCAGCTTCGGCCGCATTCATAACAGCTGTTATGGGAAGCTCGCGGAACTCCCTCGTCAGTGCCTCAGTAACGGTCTGCAAGCTCTTAAAGGACATAAAGGGATTGCGGAAAATCACCTCGCCACGCCCGATTTCCTCCACGTTATTTTTGATGTTTTCGGAGTAGGAGGTGACAATGGGGCAGTTATAGTGGTTGTTGGCGTCATGAAACTCGTCCCGCTCGTAAAAGAGGGCGGGGTAGAAGATAAAATCCACTTGTTGCTTAATGAGCCATGATACATGTCCGTGGGCCAGCTTTGCCGGATAGCATTCCGATTCGCTGGGGATGGATTCGATACCCAGCTCATAGATTTTGCGGTTGGAAACGGGGGAGAGCACCACACGGAAGCCCAGCTTCGTAAAGAAGGTGAACCAGAAAGGGTAATTTTCGTACATGTTAAGCACCCTCGGAATGCCCACAGTACCCCGCTTTGCCTCGTTCGCCGGCAGCGGCTCGTAGGAAAAGTAGCGTTTCAGCTTATAGTCAAAGAGATTGGGCGCCCCGTTTTCCTTTTTCGCCCGGCCGAGCCCTCTCTCACAGCGGTTGCCGGAGATGTACTGACGGCCACCCGTAAATTTATTGATGGTGAGACGACAATTATTTGTACAGCCTTTGCATTTCGCCATGCTCGTCTCGAACTGCAGATTTGTGATCTGATCCAGATTCAGCATGGAAGTCTGATAACCTTCTTCGTAGTGCGCTCTTGCAATCAGCGCCGCGCCGAAAGCGCCCATGATGCCGGCAATATCCGGGCGGATGGCCTCGCAGTCGGCGATCTTTTCAAAGCTGCGAAGAACGGCATCGTTGTAGAATGTACCGCCCTGCACGACAATGTTTTTGCCTAGTTCAGAAGCGTCGGAGACTTTGATTACCTTAAAGAGCGCGTTTTTGATGACGGAGTATGCCAGCCCCGCGGAGATATCGGAGACAGACGCGCCTTCCTTCTGCGCCTGCTTTACTTTGGAATTCATAAACACCGTACAGCGGGTGCCTAAGTCAATTGGATGTTCCGCAAAGAGGGCGGTTTTGGCGAAGTCCTCCACGCCGTAGTTCAAGGACTTGGCAAAGGTTTCGATAAAGGAACCGCAGCCAGAGGAGCACGCCTCGTTGAGTTGTACGCTGTCTACGGTGTGGTTCTTGATCTTGATGCATTTCATGTCCTGTCCGCCGATATCCAGAATGCAGTCTACCTCCGGGTCGAAGAAGGCGGCGGCGTTGTAGTGCGCTACTGTCTCCACCTCGCCGTCGTCTAACAGAAAGGCGGCTTTCATCAATGCTTCGCCGTAGCCGGTGGAACAGGAGCGGGCGATTTTCACACCCTTCGGGAGCAGCTTATAGATCTCCTTAAGAGAGCGTATGGCAGTTTTTAAGGGGCTGCCATCGTTGCTGCTGTAGAAAGAGTAGAGCAGGGAACCGTCATCGCCCACGAGAGCAACTTTCGTGGTAGTAGAGCCGGCGTCAATGCCTAAAAAGCAGTTGCCCTGATAGGAGGCGAGGTCGCCGGTTGCCACATGATGGGCGCCGTGACGCAGACGGAAAGCATCGTAGTCCGCCTGGGTAGCAAAGAGCGGCTCCATGCGTTCCACCTCAAACTCCATTTTGATATCAGTGGACAGCTTGGCTGTCAGCTCTTCCATCGTATAAAAAGCCTCCTCCTTCGCGTTTAAGGCTGAGCCTATGGCGGCGAAGAGGTGGGAATTATCCGTGTCGATGATATGGGCGTCGTCCAGCTTCAATGTGCGGATGAACGACTGCTTTAACTCCGACAGAAAGTGCAGCGGGCCGCCGAGGAATGCCACATGTCCACGGATCGGCTTGCCGCAGGCAAGACCGCTGATGGTCTGGTTTACAACTGCCTGAAAGATGGAGGCGGAAAGATCCTCCTTCGTGGCCCCTTCATTGATGAGAGGCTGGATATCGGACTTGGCGAACACGCCGCAGCGCGCCGCTATCGTATATAAAGAGTGATAATTTTTGGCATATTCATTCAGCCCTGCCGCATCCGTCTGCAGGAGGGAAGCCATCTGGTCAATAAAGGAACCTGTACCGCCGGCACAGATGCCGTTCATGCGCTGCTCCACATTGCCGCCCTCAAAATAGATGATTTTGGCGTCCTCGCCGCCAAGCTCGATTGCCACGTCCGTGACAGGTGCAAAGGTCTGCAGGGATGTGGACACGGCGATTACCTCCTGCACAAAGGGGATCTGCAGGTGGTTTGCCAGCGTCAGCCCGCCGGAACCAGTGATGATGGGGTGTACCGTGAGGTTTCCAAGCTGCTCAAATGCCTGGGAGAGAAGAGACGCGAGGGTCTCCCTGATATTTGCAAAATGTCTTTTGTAGTCGGAAAAGAGTATTTGATGCCTGTCGTCCAGAATGGCGATCTTGACGGTAGTTGACCCGATGTCGATGCCAAGCGTATATTGCATATGGCTCATTTTTATTCGCTCCTTTATCAGATAAAAAGGGAGTGGTATAAGTTACCTTTTTACCTATTAAAATGTGTTTTTTGGCATACGCTGTCATTATACGACACAGTTTTCCAAAATGCAATTGTCCAATTCTTAGAAAAGAATGAAGTTTTCGGCAGACATTTATTAAATTTTTATGAGAGTGCGATTTTTGGGGCCTGTGACATTTACTTTTAAAAAGAGGAATGCTATATTATTAATATATTTTTGAGGGAGAGTGAAACATGAGTCCTTTTGAACGAAAATTTGGAAAATATGCGATACGAAATCTTTCTTTTGTGCTGGTCATGTGTTATGCAGTCGGTTATGTACTGCAGCTTATGGGAGGCGGGCTGATCCTGTCTTATCTGACATTAAATCCTTACGCCATTCTGCACGGGCAGATCTGGCGGCTTGTGACGTGGGTCCTGATTCCACCGAGCAGTGGGGGACTTTTCTTTACCTTACTCATGTTATACTTTTACTGTTCCATAGGCACCTCGTTGGAGCGGACATGGGGCACGTACCGCTATAATGTCTATCTGTTCCAGGGGATGCTGTTTACCATTGTCGGGAGTTTCCTGCTGATGGGGTATTGCTACCTGTTTAAGCCGGAGATCCCGCTGCTTGGCACAGCCTTGACGATCAACACGCCCGTAGAGTATTTCACTGTGATTGCAATGATGTTCAGCACCTACTACATCAATATGTCAATTTTCCTCGCGTTTGCGGCGACCTTCCCGGACGCGCAGGTGCTGCTCATGTTTATCATACCGATCCGGGTGAAGTGGCTGGGAATTATCTATGCAGTGATGCTGGCATTTCAGTTCCTTGGTACGAATGTGTACGGAAAGTTCGCCATTGGTGCGTCTTTGTTGAATTTCATTGTGTTCTTCCTGACCTCGCGCAATATGATGCATCTGAATCCGAAGCAGATTCACAGGCGGCAGGAATTTAAGCGGGAAGTGAGAAGGAGCACGGGGATTACCAAACACAAATGCGCGATCTGCGGCAGGACAGAGGTGGACAGTCCGCAGATGCAGTTCCGGTTCTGTTCTAAGTGTGACGGGAACTATGAATACTGTGAGGAACATTTGTATACCCATACACATATCAAGCGGCAAAATTAATATGTCAATTACCAGTTCGCTATAATTTTTGCGTGCCGGAACTTCCTTCTACTGGTTTTCGGTCAACGATGTTACCGCATCGCCTTTTCAGATGCCGTGTATAAGGCAATTCCGGACTTTGCAAAATATGGATGCAATTTGGGAAATGACAAACTGACATACTATTCGGGGCCGGTACACGTTAGATATCGGGTGATATGGATTGAAATAAATAACGAGTGTCTATAACGGCTGTTTTTTAACTTTGGGAACAGCGCGGGAAGAAATGAGGGAATATGGAACGGGAAACAGCGTTTGCGGAAATCTTGGAGGAAGTGAAGCGGAAGGCAAGAGCGCAGCAGAATTTTATAACAAAGTCAGAGGTGGAGGAAGCGTTTTCGACGCTTTCTCTTTCTGAGCAGCAGGTAGAGATGGTCTTTGCCTATCTGCGGCAGAATAAGATCGGTGTGGATGAGCCTGTGGACGTGGACGCCTATCTGGAAGAGGAGGAGCGGAACTATCTGGACAATTATCTGGAGGCGCTGGAAGCGATTCCGAAGGTGACGGACGGGGAGAGGGAGGCGATCACTCTTTCCGCCATGGCTGGGGATAAGGATGCGATCAGACGGCTGACAGAGCTGATGCTGCCGGAGGTGCCTCAGGTTGCCAAACTCTATACCGGGCAGGGTGTCAGTCTGGAGGATCTGATCGGAGAGGGCAATGTGGCACTGTCTCTCGGTGTAACCATGCTGGGGGCGCTGGAACACGCGCACGAGGCACAGGGAATGCTTGGGAAAATGATGATGGATGCCATGGAGGATTGCATCGCGGCGAGAGCGGTGGAGGAGAAGAGCGACCGGAAGATCGCCGACAAGGTGAACAAGGTGGCGGATGCGGCGAACACCCTGCAGGAAGAACTGCGCAGAAAAGTGACAGTGGAGGAGCTGATGGAGGAATCGGGGCTTTCCAGAAAGGCCATTGAGGACGCCTTGCGCATAAGCGGCGGCAAGATCGAGTCCATAGAATCGGAGTAAATTCATTCGGATGGAACTTCATGAGGACTGCTTTGCAGCCTCGGTGGAAGAGAAAGCAGATGAAAGCTTTTATGCAGTGGGTTGCTAATTTTTGACCTGCGGATGGCGGAAGGGAAATGGATGGAGACAGAAAACAGAGATTATAAATATTTCATACAGGATACGGGGAACGTGTATCTGGGTGCGAAGCTCAGTTATACTGAGATTCTGCAGGATGAAATGGTGAATTTTAAGTACAAGAGCATTGTGGAGCACTACATATTCAAGGATACTGACCCGGAAACTACCTTGGAGAGCCATCTCTATTATATGACGAAAGAGCAGTTTTCCTATCGCACTTATGAACAACTCAAGGCGAAGGTAAAAGTCAATCTTCTGGAGGAGAAGAAAAATTTTTTCGGGAGAAAAAAGACAGGTTATGCCACGAAACTTATGTCCCTTGGGGAATTTGCAGACATGAATCTGGCACAGAAAAAGGCCAAAGGCGTGGTGATTCAGGAGCTTGCGCTGTCGAAGCTGGGGTTGATGACTTTTAGTGTTTAGTTGCGGCGCGATAACTTACATGTAACTTTTCGCAAAAAATTAAAATAAAGGCTTGATTATGACAAAATTTTTTGTTATAATTAATTTCGTAAAATTCCCCTTTTACACTGGACAGGTGATCGCCTTTAAGGCTTCACCTGTTCTTTTATTTCTGCGCAAATGACTGTGAGCGGCAATTATCTTGATAACAATATCCGGTCATTATCCAACTGTTTCCCGGAGCGTGTTTTAAACTGCTCCAGCAGGTCTTCTATGGTGAGATGTTTCCTCTCCTCCCCCGATACATGAAAGACAATACGTCCGCCGTCCATCATAAGCGTCTGGTTTCCGAGTGAAAGCGCCTGGTGCATGTTGTGTGTGACCATCAGGCAGGTGATACGCCGCTTTGCAATGATCTTTTCCGTGAGGGCGAGCACTTTGTCCGCGGTGGCGGGATCAAGGGCAGCGGTGTGCTCGTCGAGCAGAAGAATGCGGGGCGTTACCATGGTTGCCATCAGAAGTGTGAGCGCCTGTCGCTGACCGCCGGAAAGGAGTCCGACGGGCTGTTTCATCCGGTTTTCCAGACCCATGTCCAGAAGGGCAAGCTGCTCCCGGAATTTCTTTTTTTCTTTCGCGCTGATCCGGCTGAAATAGGCGTGTCTGTTGGTGGCAGCCCGCAGATAAGCCAGCGCCATGTTTTCTTCAATGGTCATATGGGGCGCGGTTCCTTTTAGGGGATCCTGAAAAAGGTGTCCGATCATTTTGCTTCGCACATGTTCCTTGCAGTAGGTGATATCCTCGCCGCCCAGAATAATCCGCCCTTCATCCACATAAAAGTTTCCCGTGATGGCGTGAAAGAGCGTGGATTTCCCCGCGCCGTTGCTGCCGACAATGGTGGCGAAATCGCCGTCTTCCAGAGAGAGGCTTACTTTGTCAAGTGCCTTTTTCTCGTTGACAGTGCCGGGATTAAAGGTTTTGGAGACAGATTCAATGACTAACATTGACGGATTCCTCCTCTCTGTAGGCGTTTCGGTTGTGGTTTCGCTGTCTGTAGAACGAGGACTTCTCCTTGAGATAGGGGAAGGAGATCGCGACGGCGACAATGACGGCGGAGACCAGTTTGAGCGCCTCCGCTGGCACATTCAGGCGAAGCGCCAGCGCCACGATAAAGCGGTAGAGACAGCTCCCTAAAATAACACCGGCTATCTTTCTGAACATGCTGCCTTTCCCGACGAGTGTTTCCCCGATAATCAGGCTGGCCAGGGCAATCGTCACCATGCCGGTGCCCAGGTTGATGTCGCAGGATTTCTGGTAATGTCCGAGAACCGCGCCGGAGAGGGCGGTCAGCGCGTTTGCCAGACAAAGTCCCACGGTGATCATAAACAGGGGATTGATGCTGGACGCCCGCACCATATGTTCGTTGTCGCCCGTGGCGCGGATGGAGAGTCCCAGTCTTGTGTTCAGAAACAGTGATAAAATAACACCAAGTATTATTACAATCACAAGGACGATCAGCAGCTTATACCAGTCCGCGTACCAGCCGTAGGAGAGTTTTTCCTTTGCCAGACTGAAAATGGTGTCGCAGGCGAACAGATTTACGTTGGAGGAAAAACCCATCACGGCGATATTGACTGTGTAAAGCCCGGTGTTGACGATAATGCCTGCCAGAATAGAGGGAACCCCCATTCTTGTCTGCAAAAAGGCGGTGACAAAACCGGAGCAGACGCCTGCGACAGCGGCGGCAAAAAGAGCCAGCACAGGATGCCCGGACAGCGTTACCATAGCGCCCACCGCACAGCCTAAGGTAAAACAGCCGTCGGTGGACAGATCCGCAATATTTAGGATGCTGAATGAGAGAAACAGCGCCAGCGCCACCAGAGCGTAGATACAGCCCAGTTCCAAAGCGCTTTGTAGTATAGAAAGTGTAAAAAGAGTACTCATGTGTCATACCTCGTTAATTAAAAATAAAATTACGTTTGTTATTTTTGCAATCTTAACTTCCTTTTGGAACTTGCCTGGGTGTTTAGTGAAATTCCTCGGCTGTCTGGATTTCCACCAGAGAGGAACAATTGCCCGCGAACATACTGTAATCAAGCCCGATGGCGGCGGCAGTTTCGGTATTTACCGTAGCAATGCCGTTGTCCATGGTCTGTACTGCCATGGTAGCGGGAACTTTGCCGTTTGCCAGAATGTCCACAGCCATATCCGCGGTGGCGGTGCCAAGCTCCACATAGTTCACGCCGTAGCCCATAAACGCGCCGTTTAAGGCGAAAGAATCCGCGCCGCCGTAGTGAGGCACTTTTGCGTCGATAAATTTCTCATAGATGGCAAGCTCCGCTGTCATCACGTTGTTGTCGGTGGGCGTGAATACCGCCTCTGCGCCGGAGGCGAGCAGAGCATCCGCCGCAAGGGAGATTTCCCCGTTGTTGGTGCCCGTCTTTTCCACCACAGAGATGCCTTTCTCTTCACAGTAGGCTTTTGCGGCGGCGATGGCGGCGGTGGAAGAGTCCTGACTCTTGTCGTAGAGCAGTCCCACCGTCCGGATATCGGGATCCGCGGTAAGCATCAGATCAAAGACTGCCTCCGTGTTTAAAGCGTCCGAGGTGCCGGTGATGTTGGAGCCCGGCGCGTCCATGGAGGCGACAAGCCCTGCGCCCACGGGATCAGACACCGCGGAGAAGACCACGGGAATCAGACTGCCGTCGTCCCGCGCATTTTCCGCCGTGGCGTTCTGCATGACCATGGCAACCGGCGTTGCCACGGGGATGATAAGGTCCACGTCGGAGGCGATCAGGTCGGAGGCGATCTGGTTCATGGTGGTGGCGTCCGCCTGCCCGTTGTAAGTGTAGTCCTTGTAGTCAAAAGAGACAGCAAGCTCCTCGGTCTTTTTGTCAAGTTCCGCCTGAATGGCGGCGACGATCTGGTTTAACGATGCGTCGTCCACATACTGCACGATGCCGACTTTGTAAGATCTGCCAGTTTTGGCGGTGGAAGATTCTGTGCCGCCCGCATTCGAGCCAGTGCTTGTGGAAGAGCCTGCGGGTGTGCTTTCGGAGTGGGAGCCAGTTGCAGAAGCAGCAGCGCCCGCGTTGTTTCCGTTGGCTGCGCTACAGCCGGTGAGAGAGGCGGTGAGAACCGCGCCTGCAAGTAACAGTGTGATAGAGTTTCTTTTCATAATGGTGTCCTCCTTTTTTCTAAATTCAGTTTAGTTTTGGGGTGCCTCCTTCGTCAGTCTTCTGACTTGGCATTGCGCGAATAAGCAGACTCGAAATGCATCGCATTTCTCGTTCGCGTTGCTCGTCATAAGTCTTCCGAAGTCTGCGCTCATGCCAGCATGGCGCTTCCTTCGGAAGCCTTCTGACTCTGCTGTCGTGCGAATAAGCAGACTCGAAATGCATCGCATTTCTCGTTCGCGTTGCTCGTCATAAGTCTTCCGAAGTCTGCGCTCATGCCAGCATGGCGCTTCCTTCGGAAGCCTTCTGACTCTGCTTATTCGCGCAAAAAAACCGCCTCAAGCAATAGATGCTTGAGACGGTAATAAACATAGGTTATTATCGCGGTACCACTCAAATTGATACAGGAAGTATGACTCCCCGATCCACTTTTTCCATATACAATCATATATGCCGCCTTGGTAACGGGCGCGGTTCCCGCCGGGGATTACTTTGTCGGTATGCACTGACATTTCCACCCGGCCTCGAAAGTCCATTCGGTATAAGTGCCATGCCGTCTTTCACCAGCCGACGGCTCTCTGTAATGGGTAACCCATACTTACTACTCTTTCTCAAAGGTTTCAGATATGTGTTTTTGCAATTAATTTATTACACAATAATACTTTTGTGACAGATTGTCAAATATTTTTTATCATTTTTAACTCGCGAAAAAGCGAGACGCAGAAAAAGGAAAGTGGTGGAAACCGGTTTAAGGTAACAGAAAGGTTGCATTAAGAAAAAGAATATGCAGATGTTGTAAGATACATGTGGGAAAATAAATGGGAGGTGTGACAATGGAAAACAGTAAAGTGGAAAAGAAAAGGGCGGTGACAGAGCTGGCCGTATGCGTTGGGGTGATGGCGGCGCTTACTATTTTGATGGCTGTATTTGGCGCCGGATACGGACTTTTGGCTGGTGTACTGGCTTATTGGATTCCCTGTGCGGTACTGCTCTTTTATGTCCTTAAAGTAGAAAAACAGTCGTTATCTTACTTGGGGCTGAAATTTGTTTGTGCGAGACATATCTGGGAAGGGATTGGGCTGGGAATCTGTATGTTTATCGTACAGCAGATACCGCTTTTGCTTATGAAAATGGATTATTCGGCCTACGCGATGGCGCCGGATCCCGTGTATATGGTGGTGATGCTGCTGTACTGCTTTGTGTGCGTGGGATTCGCGGAAGAACTCATATTCCGCGGTTTTTTGCTGAAAAAGACGCAGGATATTTTCTCTCAAAGATGGATTTGTGTGGCGATAAATATCCTTCTTTTTTATCTGATTCACTGGTTTACCATGCAGCATACCTTTGGAGAATTTTACAATCTTGCGACGAATGTGGTGATTTTATGCATCTATCTTTTCCGCAAAAAGGAAGGGACGATTGTGCCTCTGGTGATTGCTCACGGTTTCTATGATGTGCTGACGTCGGTGGGGCTGCCGGTTTTTGCTTATTTGTTGAAATAGTTTTTGATTAGGGTATAATAAAGTTATAAAGCAGCAGAGGAGGGAAGAAAGATATGTGCGTGGTTTCAATTAATGTCCCGGAAGAAATACTGTTGGATCTTCACGAAGATATGAATGATTTTGCGGAATATATGAAAAAATGCTTGCGGTGGATTTGTATAAAAACAAAAAGGTATCTCTTGATTATTGTGCCAGTGTTGCGGAAATGTCGAAGGAAGAGTTCATAAAGTATCTTGGGATGAACGAAATTTCCATATTTGCGTTTGCGTCTGAGGAGGAACTTTTGGAGGAGATGGAGAATGCGTAAAGTAGTGGTAAACACAACGCCGCTTATAGCATTGAGTCATGTGGGCACCTTGAGTTGCTAAAAAAGACAAAATACCATCCCGGCAGGAATCATTTCCTTGCCGGGTTTTTTGCTGTGTGGTAATATGGATATTCGGAGGAAAACCAATGATTACTGTGGAGCATGTATGCAAATCCTATAAAATTGCAAAGAGAAACGCGGGATTCGGCGAGGCTTTTAAAGCGCTGTTTCGCCGGGAGTATGAGGTGATTCATGCGCTTTCTGACGTTTCCTTTCAGATCAGCGACGGGGAGATGGTGGGCTATATCGGACCAAACGGCGCGGGAAAAAGCTCCACCATCAAAATTTTGAGCGGTATCTTGACGCCGGATAGCGGCACTGTGATGGTGGATGGCAGAATCCCGCACAAAAACCGAATGGAACATGTGAAGGGAATCGGCGTTGTGTTCGGGCAGCGGTCGCAGCTCTGGTGGGATGTCCCTGTGATCGATTCCTTTGAGTTGTTAAAAGATATTTATTCGATTCCAAAAGCAGCTTACCGTAACAATCTGGAAGAGCTGACGGAGCTGCTGAATTTGACGGAGCTGCTGCGCTCCCCCGTAAGGCAGTTGTCTTTGGGGCAGAGGATGCGGTGCGAGATTGCGGCTTCCCTGCTGCACAGCCCGCGCATTTTATTTTTGGATGAGCCGACCATCGGACTGGATGCGGTTTCCAAAATCGTCGTCCGGGAATTTATAAAAAAACAGAACGAACTGCATAAAACGACGGTGATTCTGACGACGCACGATATGCAGGATATAGAGGCGCTGTCTCAGCGAATCATTCTGATCGGAAAAGGAAAGATTTTGCTGGACGGGACGCTGGAGGATATTAAGAGGGGAGATGCTGGCATTGATGAGACGGTGGCCGGGCTTTACCGGGCCTATGATATAGAGTAGCGTGAGAAATGAATGGAGATGAAGATGCACAAGTATTTATCCTTTTTTCGGTTGAGCTTTATGCAGGGCTTACAGTACCGCACCGCCGCATTGGCCGGAATGGTGACGCAGTTTGCGTGGGGATTCCTGGAGATTATGGTATTTCAGGCATTTTTTCAGGCGCAAGCCGAGGCGTTTCCCATGACCATTTCCGCGACGGCCTCCTACATTTGGATGCAGCAGGCGTTTCTGGCATTGTTCGCCACATGGATGATGGATAATGATATCTTTGATGCAATAGCAAGGGGTAATATTTCCTATTCGCTGTGCAGGCCGATTAGAATTTATAATATGTGGTTTTCCCAGAGTGCGGCGGCCAGGGTTTCCCGCGCGGTGCTGCGGTGTTTCCCCATCTTAATTGTAGCAGCCATCCTTCCGAAGCCTTACGGGATAGCAAAACCGGCGTCGGCATGGCATTTCGGATTGTTTCTGATTACATTGATACTGGGGCTGTTGGTGACGGTGGCCTTTTCCATGTTTGTGTATGTGTCCACTTTTTTTACGCTTTCGCCGCAGGGGGTGCGGATTGTATTTACCTCAATGGCCGATTTTTTTGCGGGAGCAATCATTCCCCTGCCGTTTTTTCCGCCAAAGTGGCAGAGGGTTTTGGAGCTTTTGCCGTTTGCATCCATGCAGAATGTGCCTCTGCGGATTTACAGCGGCAGCATGACAGGTGCGGAGACGGAGCGGGCGGTTGTTTTGCAGGTAATCTGGCTGGCTGTGCTGGTCCTGCTGGGGAGTGGTCTGTGCCGGGCGGCGGAAAAGAAAGCGACGATACAGGGAGGATGAGGCGATGCTGTTAAAACGGAAAGGCGCCGTCAGACTATACGGGCATTATTTGTCGATCAATGTAAGAAGTGCGATGCAGTATAAGACTTCCTTTTTTCTGACGGCCCTGGGGCAGTTTCTGGTGTCCTTTAACGTGTTTCTCGGGATTTATTTTATGTTCCGGCGGTTTCAGTCGGTGGGCGGGTTCACTTACAGCGAGGTGCTGCTCTGTTTTTCCGTGGTGCTTCTGGAATTTTCCCTGGCGGAGATGCTTGCCAGAGGGTTCGATCTTTTCCCGGAAATGGTGCGCACTGGCAGTTTTGATCAGGTACTGGTACGCCCCAGGAATGAGATATTGCAGGTGCTGGGAAGCAAGTTTGAGCTGACGAGAATCGGCAGGATGCTGCAGGCGGTGGTCATGTTCTGCTATGGGGTGTCCCGATGCGGCGTGGAATGGAAATTTCTTAAAATTACGGCAGTTATTTTTATGCTGATTGGGGGATGCGCCGTTTTCTCAGGGCTGTTTCTGATTCGTGCCGCGCTGTGCTTTTTTACATTGGAGGGATTGGAGTTTATGAACATCCTCACGGACGGGGCGAGGGAGTACGGGAAATACCCGGTCAGCATCTACGGGAAGAAGACGCTGCTTGTGACAACCTTTCTCATCCCCTATGCGCTGATACAATATTATCCGCTTTTATATATTCTGGACAGGGACAGCAGCCTGTTTTTGATCTTTGTCCCGCTGCTGGCGGTCTGGTTTTTGCTGCCGTCCTATGCGCTGTGGCGATTCGGCGTCAGGCATTACCAGTCGAGCGGGTCGTAACGGTATTTACATGTGACCAAAAGGCGCATTGGCTGGAACAGATCAAAAATGTGGATTCATTTTGGAGGAGAAAGTATGGCGGTCACGGACGAAAAGGACATACAGCAGTTAAAAAAGAGGCTGATCGAGCTGGCGGATAAGTCGTATACCCGCAGCATATATACATACACGCCCTTTCTGGGGCTGGCAGAACAGCAGGCATACTACGCGGTGGAGCGGGAGGTTTCCTACGCGGGGGTCAGGATGGAGGGCGGTGCGCCGCTGTGCGAGAGAAAGATCATCCGATTCGGCGATCCTGGCTACGAGGAAGCGTTTCCCATTGTGCGCATGGAGATTCTGCCAAGGACTCCTAAGTTTGCGGAGAACCTGACTCACAGGGATTTTCTCGGCGCGGTGATGAATCTTGGAATTGAGCGGGATGTGGTAGGTGATTTTTTCGTGAGAGAGAAGGGCGCCCTGCTTTTCTGCCATGAAAACATCGCGGATTATATTGCGGAAAATCTGGACAGGGTGAGGCATACGAATGTCGTCTGTAAGCGGGCGGAAGGGGAAACCGTGCTGGAACAGGCAGAGCCGGAACGGGTTTCGGTGACGGTGGCATCTCCAAGGGCCGACGGCGTGATTTCCAAAGTGTACAATTTATCCAGGGAAGAGAGCAGAGATTTATTTAATAACGGACGTATTTTTATAAACGGCATACAGACGCAGAACCTTTCCTGCCAGTTGAAAGCGGAAGACGCTGTCACCGTGCGCGGATTCGGGAAATTTATTTTCTACGGTCAGACAGGCGTGAGCAGGAAAGGGAAGGAACGCGTGGAGGTCGGCGTTTTCGGGAAAACGTAGATAGATAATTTTTCCAGACGGTGGTATACTAACATGAGAAGAGTTTCTAAAGACGTCCCGCCATAGGACGGGACGCCAAGAAACTCTAGGAGTTGCTTGCAACTCCCTCTCACACTGGAGAATGCCAGAGAGCGGCATTCTCTGTAAATGAAGGGTGCCAGAGAGCGGCATTCTCCGTAAATGAAGAGTGCCAAAGGGCGGTATTCTCTGTAAATGAAGGGTGCCAGAGGGCGGCATTTTTTGTAAATGCAGAGTGCAGGATTAAAACAAGTGGTGTGGAATAAAGAGAGGAGCATAAATGAATTTAGAAAACTTACAGGCGTATACCGTCATTTCAAAACAGCGGATTGAGGAGCTTAAGTCGGACGGCTATCTTTTGAAACATAATAAAACAGGGGCGCGGGTGGCGCTTCTTTCTAACGACGATGAGAACAAGGTGTTCTATATCGGTTTCCGCACACCGCCAAAGGACAGCACGGGGGTGGCGCATATCATCGAGCACACGGTGTTGTGCGGATCTGAGAAATATCCGGTCAAGGATCCTTTTATCGAGCTGGCTAAGGGATCCTTAAATACATTCTTAAATGCCATGACTTACCCGGATAAGACAGTTTATCCTGTGGCGAGTTGCAACGACAAAGATTTTAAGAATCTGATGGATGTGTATCTGGACGCAGTGCTTCATCCGAATATTTATCACGAGGAGAAAATTTTCAGACAGGAAGGGTGGCACTACGAATTGGAGAGCGCGGACGATGAGCTGACGATCAACGGCGTGGTCTACAATGAAATGAAGGGGGCGTTCTCTTCCCCGGATGACGTGCTGTACCGGGAGATTATGAACTCCCTTTATCCGCACACGTCCTACGCGGTGGAGTCGGGCGGCGACCCGGAGGTGATCCCGGAGCTGACCTATGAGGATTTTCTGGCGTTCCATCAGAGATATTATCACCCTTCCAACAGCTATATTTACCTCTACGGGGATATGGATATGGAGGAGAGACTCGCCTATCTCGATGAGGCGTATCTGTCAAAGTACGAGGCACTTGCGGTGGATTCCGCACCTGCGACGGAGCCGCCTTTTGGGAAGAGTGTGCTTGTGGAGAAAGAGTATCCGATCATGGAGAGCGAGCCGGAGGAGGGGAATACCTATCTCTCCTACAATGTCTCACTGGGAGAAAATCTGGACCCTGAGGTGAGCGTTGGCTTTCAGGCGCTTGCGGACGCGGTGGTTGGCGCACCCGGCGCGCCTGTGAGGAAAGCACTTTTAGATGCGGGAATCGGCACGGACATCAGCAGTTTTTACGACGCAGATGTGAAACAGCCCTATTTCTCTATTGTGGCGAAGAACGCGGAGGGCGGCCAGAGGGAAGAGTTTGTAAAGATTATCGAGGACACACTTAAGAGTCTGTCTGAGGACGGTGTGGAGAAGAAAGCGCTTAAGGCGGCGCTTAACCATGATGAGTTTAAGTACCGGGAGGCGGACTACGGTTCCTACCCGAAGGGGTTGATGTACGGTCTGCAGATGTTTGAGACCTGGCTTTATGATGATGGGAAGCCTTTTGATTATCTTAAACTTGACGAGACTTATAAGACGCTTAAGAAGGAGGTGGAGTCCTCCTTCTATGAGGATATGCTAAAGAGCCGCCTGCTGGATAACACGCACAAAAGCGTGGTGGTGGTGCGCCCCGTGAAAGGGCTTACGGGAAAACGGGATAAGGCTCTGGCTGAGAAGCTTGCGGCAAAGAAGGCGGGCATGACGAAAGAGGAGATTGCGCGGATCGTGGAGGAGACGGAGGCACTCGTCGCTTATCAGGAGGCGCCGGACAGGGAGGAGGATCTGAAAAAGATTCCGCTCCTTTCCCGGGAAGATATCGGGAAAAAGGCGCGTCCTTACTGCAATGAGGAACTTCGTGCCGGAGATACGACGCTTTTATACCATGACATATATACGAACGGGATCGGGTATCTGCGGTTTCTCTTTGACCTTAAACAGGTGCCTGAGGAGCTGTTCCCCTATGTAGGGCTTCTGCAGGTGATGCTTGGACTGGTTGACACCGAAAAGCGTTCCTACAGCGAACTGTACAACGAGATCCATCTGCAGACCGGCGGGATCGCGCCTGCGGTAAATGTCTACACGAATGCGGACGATCTGTCGAAATATAAACTGACTTTTGAACTGAAGGTAAAGGCGCTGTATGAAAACCTTCCCAGAGCTTTTGAACTGGCGGGGGAAATATTGACTGAATCAGTCTATACGGATGCGAAGCGGCTGTTTGAACTGGTGGCGGAGAACCGCTCCGTCAAGCAGGCACAGATGATGGACGCGGGACATTTCCTCGCGGCAGGCCAGGCGTTATCGTATCTGTCGAAGCAGGCGCATCTGATGGATCAGGTGAACGGTCTCGCATTTTACCGGCTGCTAGAGGGGCTTGAGAAAGATTTTGAGGGGAAGAAAGAGGAGCTTTCCGACAATATGGAACGGCTGGTGCACTGTATCTTCCGTCCGGAGAACCTGATGGTGGATTTCACGGCAGAAAGAAACGGGCTTGACGGGCTTGAAAAGCTGATTGAAGGCTTAAAGGCGAAGCTTTACCGTGAAACGGTGGAAGGGAAACCTTATGTGCCCTGCCCAGTGAAGAAGAATGAGGGGCTGATGAGTTCTGCCCAGATCCAGTATGTATGCCGGGCTGGTAATTACGCGGACAAGGGACTTTCCTACACAGGGGCGCTCCGGGTGCTCAAGGTGGTGATGAGTTATGAGTATCTGTGGATGCAGGTGCGTGTCAAGGGCGGCGCTTATGGCTGCATGTGCCAGTTCGGAAAGACCGGGGAGAGTTATTTTGTCTCCTACAGGGATCCGAATCTGGAAAAAACCATAGAGGTATATGAGAATGCGGCAGATTTCGTGGCAGATTTCGACGCGGACGAGCGAACCATGACCCAGTATATCATCGGGGCGGTCAGCGCGTTGGATATGCCGCTTACACCTGCGGCGAGAGGGACTTATTCCCTTATCGGTTATATGACGGGGCTTGCTTTTGAGAGGGTTCAGAAGGAGCGCGACGAGCTGCTTTCGGCGGATGCGGAGACCATCCGTAAACTGGCGGCGCATATCCGCGCTTTTATGGAGGATGACTGTCTGTGCGTGGTGGGAAATGAGGAGAGGATTCAGGCGCAGAAGGAACGCTTTGGTTCGGTGGAATATTTGACACGTTAAAAACGGATGTTATTTTTTGGAAAATGCAACTTTTTCTTTCCCGGAAAGGTATTTCAAGTAGAGACAGTTGATTTTGAGAACAACCGTTTTCGGGAAAGGGAGGAAAAGTTATGAAAAGGATGGGCAGCAAAAGTGAGAACAGTGAGATGAGCAGGAATCATAAGAACGGCAGGAACGGAAAAAGGAAAGTCAGGCTGCGGGTGGTTCCGGCGGTTTTGGCGATAACAGCTGTTATCACAGCCTGCGGCAGCGCCGGCGGAGGGGCGAAAACCATGTCTTTGGAATCGGCACCTGCGGCGGTGGCAGAAGAGATTGCCTATGAGGACAGCATGGCTTATGATACGGCGGCGTACTATGACGGCGGTGTGGTCTTAAGCAACGGCGCCAAGTCGGCTTCCTATGATTATGGGGAGGCGGAAGCCGCCGCTGAGGAGCCAGTCAGCGAGGAAGGCTATGTGCAGGAGGGCGCCGGGCAGGGCGCGGTGGCGGAGCCGGAGATCGCGCGCAAGCTGATCAAGACCGTGAACATCCTTGCGGAGACGGAGGATTTTGACACGCTTGTGCCGGGACTGCAGAAGCAGGTGGAGGCGCTTGGCGGCTACATAGAATATATTTCTGTCTACGACGTAAACAGTTATTATGCGGATGACCAGCTTGTCAAGCAGCGCTGTGCCAATGTGACTGCCCGCGTGCCAAAGGAGAAACTGGACGGTTTTCTGGCGCAGGTGGGAGAGCAGACCAATATAACCAGCCGTGCCGAGAATGTGGAGGACGTCACCCTGCAGTATGTGGATCTGGAAAGCCACAAGAAAGCGCTTGTGACAGAGCAGGAGAGGCTGCTTGCGCTGATGGAGAAGGCGGAGAGCGTGGAAGATATCATTGCCATCGAGGGACGTCTTTCTGAGGTGCGTTACCAGCTTGAGAGCATGGAGTCCCAGCTTCGCACTTATGATAACCAGATCGACTACAGCACGGTGGAACTTACCATAACGGAAGTCCGCAAGTATTCGCCGCCGCAGGAGGCAACCGTATGGCAGCGGATTGAGAGCGGCTTTATGAAGAGTCTGGATGATATCGGACTTGGCATCCGGGATTTTGCCATCGGCCTTGTGATTGACATTCCCTATATTGTGCTGTGGCTCGCAGTGATTGCGGTGGCGGTGATTGTTGTGCGCATTCTGCGGAAGGTGTGGAAAAAACGCAGGGAAAAGCGCGCGGCGGCCCACGGTGAGAAGGGAGCGCAGCGGGAACTGTGTGTGGGTAAAATAAGGTTCCGGTGTCCGGTTTCAATCAGGGAGATACAGGAGGAAGAGGAGGCCGGCGAACTGAAAACCGGTGCGGATGATGAGCAGGAATAGCAGCAGTCGGTAACCGGTATGAGGAGAGAGAAGCTGCGGTCTTTGACGCTCCGGGCGTGAAGCAGATGGCTTACAGGGTCAGAATAAATAACAGCCGCAACGAAAAAACTGGCAGAATAATAGGAAAGAGAACGGGATAAAATAGAATGACAGGTGATATTCAAAATAACAATGAAAATAGTATCCAGGCGAACCGGCAGGTGAAGTCCGGCTTTGCCACACTGATCGGCAGACCGAATGTGGGAAAATCCACGCTGATGAACGCGCTGATCGGGCAGAAGATCGCGATTACCTCAAAGAAGCCCCAGACGACCAGAAACAGGATCCGGACTGTGTACACATGCGAGGAGGGGCAGATCGTGTTTCTGGACACGCCGGGCATCCACAAGGCGAAGAACAAGCTGGGAGACTATATGGTGGACGCGGCGGAGAGCACGCTGTCCGAGGTGGATGTGATTCTCTGGCTGGTGGAGCCGTCAGACTACATAGGCGCGGGGGAAAAGCACATCATAGAGGAACTGAAGAAAACAAAAACGCCTGTTATTCTTGTGATAAATAAGATTGACACGGTGAAGAAGGAGCTGCTTCTCACCTATATCGACGCTTACAGAAAGGAACTGGATTTTGCGGAGATCGTGCCTGTGTCTGCACTGAAGAAGGACGGACTGCAGATCCTGATTGACTGTATTATGAAGTATCTGCCTTACGGCGAACCGTTTTATGATGAGGACACGGTGACGGACCAGCCGGTGCGGCAGATTGTAGCGGAACTGATCCGTGAGAAGGCACTTCGCTGTCTGGAGGAGGAGATTCCCCACGGCATCGCCGTCACCATCGAGCAGATGAAGTTTAAAAAGAAGATTGTGGACATTGAGGCGACCATCGTCTGCGAGAAGGATTCCCACAAGGGTATTATCATCGGAAAGCAGGGGGCGATGCTTAAAAAGATCGGCTCCATGGCGCGCAGGGATATCGAGGAACTGGTGGAAAATCAGGTGAATTTAAAACTCTGGGTGCGGGTGAAAAAGGACTGGCGGGACAGCGACTATCTGCTTAAAAATTTCGGGTATAATCCCGGCGACACAGAATAGAATTTTGTAAATCTGCGAACCCTATGTCTTGTGAGAGATAAAGTATCAGGGGGCGTAAGATGAAGGGATTAAACTACTGGGAGCAGTTTATGGCGACAGGGAAAATCGAAGATTTTCTGGCCTATAAAGACGCGGCAAGACAAGAGGAGAGGGAAGAGACCAAGCAGTCAGAGGAGCATTCTCATGCAGGGTATTACAGAGATTACGGGGATGGTTTTAAAGGCTGAACCGATAAACGACTATGACAGAAGAATCGTACTTTTGACAAAGGAGCGCGGAAAGATACCGGCCTTTGTAAGAGGCGCAAGAAAACAGAACAGCAAGTTTTTGGCGGCAACCAATCCGTTTTGTTTCGGTACCTTTAAGCTGTATGAAGGAAGAACCTCCTACAATGTGATGGAGGCTGAGATTACGAACTATTTTGAGGGCCTTCGAAACGATTATGAGGGTGCGTTTTACGGCATGTACTTTCTGGAGGTTATGGATTATTACACGAGAGAAAATAATGACGAGAAGGAGATGTTAAAGCTCCTCTACCAGTCCCTGCGTGCACTCATGCACGAGGGACTTTCCAATGCGCTGGTGCGGTACATATTTGAGATGAAGGCAATGGTGTTAAACGGGGAATTCCCGGGAATGCCGCAGGAGGGAGACTGGGAGGAATCCACCAGGTACGCGGTCAATTACATCGCGGAAAGCACGGTTGAAAAGCTTTATACTTTTACCGTGACACCGCAGGTTCTTGCACAGCTCAGGATGATCGCGGACGACTACCGCCGCCGAACCATTGACCGTCCGTTTAAAAGTCTTGAAATTGTAGAAAATATCTTGTATGATGATTTATGATTGAGCCGTGCGGAGTGAGCAGTGTCTTGCGTGTGGCACGGTAGAGTAAGCATGGACATAGAGGGGACAATATGCGAAAAGCAGCGGGATTACTTGGATTGACAATACTGCTTCTGGGTCTTGCCGGATGTGGGGAGGGGCAGGCGCCGGAAATAAATACGTTGTCTTTTAGCAAAGACGGGGATATCATGCACCGGATTGTCGGGAAGATGGATCAGAATTACTATCAGATCGAGCCGCCTGCGTTAGAAGAGTTTGCCGTCTCGCGTGTGGATGAATACTGCGCGGAAAACGGTGAAAAGAAAGTGTCTCTTGAGGCAGTGGAAGAAAAGGGCGGCAGTATCGTGATGGATTTCAAATATGCCTCACCGGAGGATTACAGCGGATTTAATCGCAGGGTGTTGTATGTGGGGACGCTTGCAGGCGCATCGGATGAAGGATTCGAGCTGGAGGCCGTGCCCTTTGTATCGCCGGAGGGAAAAGCGGCGGAGGTCGGTTACATCGAAGACTGGGATAAGACGCAAGTATTTATTCTGGAGACGAAGAGCGGCGAGGAGATGCTCGTCAATCTGCCTGGCAAAACACTTTATGTAAACCAGAGTGCACATAGCGGGCAGGAACTTACCCTTGTGGGGAAGAAGAGTGTGAAGATCAGTAATCAGGAGGCGGACGGAACCATGTCGCTTTCCTACATTATATACGAATAAAGTGAAAAGACTTCTAAAGCGCAGCAAAACTGACTTGGAAGTTCCAGATTTGTTTCGCAAATCACTTTCACGCAGGAGAATGCTAAAAAGCGGGCATTCTCCGCATAGTCATAATACATAGAGAGGAAAGAAAACGGAGGCAGTGAGAATGGAAAAGACAATGGAGAAAATTGTGGCGTTATCGAAGGCGAGAGGGTTTGTGTATCCCGGTTCCGAGATTTACGGCGGATTGGCAAATACATGGGATTTCGGTAATCTGGGCGTGGAGCTGAAAAATAACATCAAGAAGGCGTGGTGGCAGAAATTTGTCATGGAAAGCCCTTACAATGTGGGTGTTGACTGCGCGATTCTGATGAATCCGCAAGTCTGGGTGGCAAGCGGCCATCTCGGCAGTTTTTCCGATCCCCTTATGGATTGTAAGGAGTGCCATGAGAGATTCCGCGCGGATAAGATCATCGAGGATTATGTGGCGGAGAATGGCATGACACTGGAATCCTCTGTGGATGGCTGGAGCCAGCAGCAGATGAAGGATTTTATCGAGGAACATAACATTCCCTGCCCCACATGCGGCAAACATAATTTTACTGATATCAGACAGTTTAACCTGATGTTCAAGACGTTCCAGGGCGTCACCGAGGATGCCAAGAATACGGTTTACCTGCGTCCTGAGACAGCGCAGGGCATCTTTGTCAACTTCAAGAATGTACAGAGAACTTCCCGCAAGAAGATTCCTTTCGGCATCTGTCAGGTGGGTAAGTCTTTCCGAAATGAGATCACACCCGGCAACTTTATCTTCCGCGTGCGTGAGTTTGAGCAGATGGAGATGGAGTTTTTCTGCGAGCCGGACACAGACCTTGAGTGGTTCGCTTACTGGAAAAAGTACTGTATTGACTTCTTAAAGAGCCTTGGCATGAAGGAGGAGGAGATGAGAGTCCGAGACCACGATCCGGAGGAGCTTTCCTTCTACTCCAAAGCGACCACGGATATCGAGTTCCTGTTCCCTTTCGGCTGGGGCGAGCTGTGGGGCATTGCAGACAGGACAGACTATGATCTGACCCAGCATCAGAATACATCCGGCCAGGATCTGACTTACTTTGACGACACGAAGAACGAGAAATATATTCCTTATGTGATAGAGCCTTCCCTCGGTGTGGAGAGACTCTTCCTTGCAGTGCTCTGCGGCGCGTATGACGAGGAGGAGATCGGCGAGGGCGATGTGCGTACCGTACTGCACTTCCACCCGGCGCTTGCACCCGTGAAAATTGGCGTGCTGCCCCTTTCCAAGAAGTTAAATGAGGGCGCGGAGAAGATTTTCGCACAGTTGTCGAAGAAATATAACTGCGAGTTTGACGACCGTGGCAATATTGGTAAGAGATACCGCCGTCAGGATGAGATCGGGACACCGTTCTGTGTGACGTACGATTTTGATTCCGAGACGGACAACTGCGTGACCGTGCGTTTCCGCGATTCCATGGAGCAGGAGCGTATCCAGATGGATCAGCTGGACGCGTATTTTGCGGATAAATTTACCTTTTGAAAGCCCCGGACAGCAGCTGAGCGGATGCGCAGGTTAACTTGTATAGACGCTTAGACATGGGAAGGGAAAGCCTTATGGGCAAGCCAGGCGGCAGCTTATATTGCGAAAAGGGCGGTGATTGCGGGGGTGCGCTGCACGGCGCAATCAGCTTTCAAAACCACATAGGAGGATAAGAGAACGATGAAACCATATGGTGTAAATGAATTACGAAGGATGTTCCTTGAATTTTTCGAGAGCAAGGGGCATTTGAAGATGAAGAGTTTTTCACTGGTGCCTCAAAACGACAACAGCCTGCTTCTGATCAACTCCGGCATGGCGCCGTTGAAGCCTTATTTCACGGGACAGGAGATTCCGCCGAGACGCCGTGTGACAACCTGCCAGAAGTGCATCCGTACCGGGGATCTGGAGAATGTGGGAAAGACCGCAAGACATGGTACCTTTTTTGAGATGCTTGGCAATTTCTCCTTCGGAGATTATTTTAAGCGTGAGGCTATCGCATGGAGCTGGGAGTTTCTGACCAGGGTGGTGGGACTGCCTGCCGACAGACTGTATCCTTCCGTCTATGAAAACGACGATGAGGCATTTGATATCTGGAACCACGAAATCGGCATTGCCCCGGAGCGGATTTTCCGTTTCGGCAAGGCGGACAATTTCTGGGAGCACGGTTCCGGTCCCTGTGGTCCCTGCTCGGAGATCTACTATGACCGGGGTGAGAAGTACGGCTGCGGTAAGCCCGGGTGTACTGTGGGTTGTGACTGTGACCGTTACATGGAAATCTGGAACAATGTATTTACCCAGTTCGACAACGACGGCAAGGGCAACTACACGGAGCTTGAACAGAAGAACATCGACACGGGAATGGGGCTTGAGAGACTTGCCTCCGTGGTGCAGGACGTGGATTCCATTTTCGACGTGGACACGGTGTTTGCGCTGCGCACAACGGTGTGCGAAATTGCGGGCGTAGAATATAAGAAGGACTACGAGACGGACGTTTCCATCCGTATTATCACGGACCATATCCGTTCCGCGACCTTTATGATTTCGGACGGCATTATGCCTTCTAACGAGGGACGCGGTTATGTGCTGCGCCGGATTATCCGCCGTGCGGCGAGACAGGGCAGGAAACTCGGCATCAAGGACATGTTCCTCGCCGATCTGGCGGGAACCGTGATTGAAGGCTCCAAAGACGGGTATCCCGAGCTTGAGGAGAAGAAAGACTTTATCTTCAATGTGCTCAAGCAGGAGGAGAGCAAGTTCAATAAAACCATCGATCAGGGCTTAAGCATTTTAAACGAGATGACTGAGGCAGTGGAGAAAGACGGCGGGAAGCAGCTTGGCGGTGCGGATGCCTTTAAGCTTTATGATACGTTTGGTTTCCCTCTCGATCTGACGAGAGAGATTCTGGAGGAGAAGGGCTTTACGGTGGACGAGGACGGCTTTGCGGCATGTATGCAGGAGCAGAAAGACAAGGCGCGCAAGGCACGTAAAGTAACGAATTACATGGGTGCGGACGTGACTGTGTATGAATCCATCGATCCCGCTATTACCACGGAGTTTGTGGGTTATGACAATCTGACATATGATTCCAGAATCACGGTGCTTACAACCGAGACAGAGCTGGTGGAGGAGCTGGCGGAAGACGAGGTTGGCACGGTGATCCTGGAGCAGACCCCTTTCTATGCCACCATGGGTGGTCAGGAGGGCGATATCGGCGTGATTTCCACAGGGGATGGGGAATTTCAGGTGGAGAATACCATCAAGCTGCTTGGCGGCAAGGTGGGACATGTCGGCAGGGTGACGAAGGGCAGTATTCAGGTGGGAGACACCGCAATCTTGACAGTGGATTCCACAAGAAGAGGGAATACATGCAAGAACCACAGCGCCACCCATCTTCTGCAGAAGGCGTTGCGGGAAGTGCTGGGCAGCCATGTGGAGCAGGCAGGCTCTTATCAGGACGGGGAGAGAACCCGTTTTGACTTCTCCCATTCCGCGGCGATGACGGCGGATGAGCTGAAGAAGGTGGAACAGATCGTCAATGAAAAGATTGCGGAGAACCTTTCTGTGGAGACAAAGGAGATGACCATAGAGGAGGCAAAGCAGTCCGGCGCGATGGCCCTTTTCGGGGAAAAGTACGGGGAGACAGTGCGCGTCGTGCAGATGGGCGATTTCTCCAAGGAGCTGTGCGGTGGCACCCATGTGAAATCTACAGGGGCGATCGGCTCCTTTAAGATTCTGTCCGAGTCCGGTGTGGCGGCGGGCGTGCGCCGTATCGAGGCGGTGACGGGCAGCAATGTGACGGCTTACTATTATAGACTGGAAGAGGAACTGAACGCGGCTGCCAAGGCGCTTAAGACCAATCCGGCTAATCTGGTGGAGCGGTGCGAGCACCTGATGGCGGAGATGAAAGCGCTGCAGAGCGAGAACGAGTCCTTGAAGAGCAAAGCGGCGAGAGAGGCGCTCGGCGATGTGATGGACCAGGTGCAGGAGGTAAATGGCGTACAGCTTCTTGCGTCAAAGGTGTCGGGCGTGGATATGAACGGTCTGCGTGAACTGGGTGACCAGCTCAAGGAGAAGCTGGGAGAGGGCGTGGTCGTGCTGGTTTCCGAGAAAGAAGGGAAAGTCAATCTGATTGCCATGGCCACCGACGGCGCGATTGCAGCGGGTGCACATGCGGGCAATCTGATTAAGGAAATCGCTGTATTTGTCGGCGGTGGCGGCGGCGGTCGTCCCAATATGGCGCAGGCAGGGGGAAAGAACCCGGCAGGAATGGGCAAGGCGGTCAACGCGTGCGTGAAAGCGCTGGAGGACCAGATTGCGCAGCGGCAGGTATCGAAAAAGATCAGACCATAAAGTAATGCGACCAATTTACGACATATTAGAATAATTTTACATTTTTCGGTTGACTCACAATGAAAATGTGATATAATTTGTGTTGTGTGAGAACACGCAAAATAACCCAATCAGTCGAAATACTCTGGGACTGAAGGGAGGTCAGGTGCGGAAATGTCAAACGTAATCGTAAAAGAAAACGAGACTTTGGACAGTGCATTGCGTCGCTTTAAGAGAAGCTGCGCGAAGGCTGGTATCCAGCAGGAGATTCGTAAGCGTGAGCATTACGAGAAGCCCAGCGTAAGACGCAAGAAAAAGTCCGAAGCGGCAAGAAAACGCAAATATAACTAAAACAAAAGCAGGCCTGAGGGAAAGTTCCCTTGGGTCTGTTTTCTTTCTATGCATATCCCCCGTCCCACTTTAATATGAATAGTACAGAAGGAATGGTAGGGGTGACTTAGTTTGCAGGGAAAAAGAAAGCGGATCATTGTATGGCTTTTGATGGGAATACTTTTATCACAGACTGTATTTCATATCATGACCATGTTGGTCAACGCTGCGCCGGAGGTGAAAACACCGTCCTATATCGTGATGGAGGCCTCCACGGGGCAGGTGATCTGTGAGCAGGATGCGGATACCAGACGAAGCCCGGCGAGCATTACCAAGATTATGACGCTGCTCATTATCTTTGAACATCTGAAGAGCGGCAGGATTCATCTGGAGGACCAGGTGACCACAAGCGCTTACGCGAAATCCATGGGCGGGTCGCAGGTATTTCTGGAAGAGGGGGAGACCCAGACGCTAAAGACCATGATCAAGTGCATAGCAGTGGCTAGCGGAAATGACGCAAGCGTTGCGGTGGCGGAGTACATAGCGGGGAGCGAGGGAGAGTTTGTCAAACTGATGAATGAGAAGGCGGAGAGCCTGGGGATGCAGAACACCCATTTTGAGGATTGCTGTGGTCTGACGGATTCCGACGATCATTTCTCCTCGGCGAAGGACGTGGCGATCATGTCAAGAGAACTGATTACGAAATATCCGGAGGTCTTCGACTATACGACAATCTGGATGGAGGATATCGAGCATAAAACGGCGCAGGGAACGAGTACGTTTACGCTCTCCAGCACGAATAAGCTTTTGAAACAGTACGAGTGGACGACGGGCCTAAAGACAGGTTCCACATCCAAGGCGCTGTACTGCCTGTCCGCCACGGCGAACAAGGATGGCATGGAGCTGATTGCTGTGGTGATGGCGGCGCCGGATCCAAAGACAAGATTTCAGGACGCCATGTCGCTTTTAAGTTACGGCTACAGTGTGAGCCAGATGTATACGGATGAGAACAAAGATCCCCTCCCGCCCCAGAAGGTGGAGGGCGGTATCGAAGATACGGTGAATCTGGTCTATGAGGGACCTTACTCTTATCTGGATACAGCAGGCAACAATCTGAATGAGATCGAGAAGGAGATCAGCCTGCCAGGCACCGTGACTGCGCCCATAGCGGAAGGGGATGCCATCGGTGAGGCGGTCTATAAGCTGAACGGCACCCGGATCGGCAGCGTGTCCATCATGGCGGCAAAAGGCGTGGAGAAAGCGCAGTACAAGGATTACTATAAGAAGGTGTGGGGACTTTATCTGATGAAACGCTAGAGAAAATGCGGACACAGGACTTTGCAATGTGCTGCCAGACAGCCGCTAACAGAACAAAAGTTCGCAGATTGCAGTGAAACAGGGGGTATGATACACTATATGGGTGGCTGTCCCGCAAAAGCGTCAGACAGTCACCTTATCATGCGCGAACCCGGGATGCGAAGCATTTCGAGTCTGTTTATGCTTGTTTATGGAGCAGGAGGAATATGATAGAGGGAATTTTTGTGGCGGTGATCGCGGCTATCTGCATATGTCTGGCTGTGGCAGTCTGGGACAGCAACCGGTTTGTGACGGTTACCTATGAGGTCAGCTCCGACAAGATAACGAAGCCGTGCAGGCTGGTGCTTCTTTCCGATTTACACAACAAGTCCTTCGGGGAGGGAAACGAAAGGCTGCTTGCCGCCATTGACGGGACTTCACCGGACGCGGTTCTGGTGGCGGGGGACATGCTGACTGCGGAAAAGGGTGCGGATTTTAAAAATGCGCTATGCTTGATGGAAAAGCTGGCTGCCAGATATCGGATTTACTATGGTATGGGCAACCACGAGCAGCACCTGGGGCTTTATCCCGACAATTACCCGGGGATATACGAGGGATATACATCCGGTCTGAAACGGGTGGGTGTGGAACCGCTGATCAATGAGACGGTTTGTCTGCCGGAGTGCAATATCGCCATCTGTGGTTCGCAGATCGACAAGGCATATTACAGGCATTTCAGAAGGAAACCGATGGAGGCATCCTATCTGACAAAGCTTCTGGGAACGCCGGAAGGGGAACAGTTTCAGCTATTGATTGCCCACAATCCGGTTTATTTCGACATTTACGCCGAATGGGGGGCGGATCTGGTTGTTGCCGGGCATGTGCACGGGGGGATTATGAGACTTCCGGTTCTGGGTGGTGTGCTCTCGCCGACAATGGTTCCGTTTCCGAAATATGACGGCGGTGTATTTAAAGAAAAAAACAGTACCATGATTCTGAGCCGGGGGCTGAGCAGCCATACAATCCCGATCAGAATCTTTAATCCGGGCGAACTGATTGTGATTGATCTTCTGCCAGGCAAATGAGAGAGGGACAGGCTATGGCAATTCCTGTGAAGCTGGAGGTGTTTGAAGGTCCGCTGGATCTGCTTCTGCACCTGATAGATAAAAATAAAGTAGATATTTATGATATTCCCATCGTGGAGATCACCGAGCAGTATCTGGATTATATCAGGCAGATGGAGACGGAGGATATGAACGTTATGAGCGAGTTTCTCGTCATGGCGGCCACTCTGATCGACATCAAGTGCCGGATGCTTCTGCCGAAGGAAGTGAACGAGGAGGGCGAGGAGGAAGATCCCAGGGCAGAGCTGGTGGAGAAGCTGCTTGCGTACAAGATATGCAAATACATGTCCTACGAGCTGCGTGACCGTATGGTGGACGCGGAGAGGAACCTTTACAAGAAACCGACCCTGCCGGAGGAGGTGGCACAGTACCGCCAGCCGGTGGATTATGAGGAACTGATCGGGGATATGACCCTGAATAAGCTTCATGAGATATTTAAACAGATGATAAAGCGGCAGGAGGACAAGATTGACCCGGTCAGAAGTACGTTTGGCAAGATTGAGAAAGACGAGATTGATCTGGATCTGAAGACCACCTATGTGGAGGCCTATGTGCGCAGCCATAAGAAATTCAGCTTCCGAAACCTGTTGGCGAAGCAGTCTGGCAAAATGGAAATCATCGTAACCTTTCTGGTGATTCTGGAGATGATCAAGACGGGGCGGATCGGGATTGAGCAGGAGGATACCTTTTCGGATATTATTATCACGACGCGGGAACATGTGGACAGTGAACCGCTGCAGCTCACGAGCGTCAGCTGAGGATACATAAATAGTATAAGAGGGGACAGGCATGGATAAGAAGAAGGCAAAGGCAGTTCTTGAAGCGATTTTGTTCACCATGGGAGATTCGGTGGAGATCGACAGACTGGCGGCGGTGATAGAAGAGGATAAAGATACCACCAGAAAGCTTCTGGAGGAGATGGCGTCGGACTACCAGAAGGCGGACAGAGGGATCGCTCTTACCACCCTGGACAATGCGGTGCAGATGTGCACGAAGAGCGAGTTGTATGAGTACCTGATCAAGATAGCGAAAACGCCTAAAAAGTTCGTGCTCACTGACACGCTGCTGGAAACGCTCTCCATCATCGCGTACAAGCAGCCAATCACCCGTCTGGAGATCGAGAAGGTGAGAGGGGTCAGCTGCGACCATGCGGTGAACCGTCTGTTAGAGTTTGACCTGATCGCGGAGGTGGGCAGGATGGATGCGCCCGGCAGGCCGCTTCTGTTCGGCACGACGGAGCAGTTTTTGCGGAGTTTCGGGGTGAAATCCATCGAAGATCTGCCGGAGCTTTCCGCAGTACAGATTGAAGAGTTTAAACAACAGGCGGAATCCGAGGTGGAGATGCAGCTGGATATATAAAAAGCATGGATGTGCCTGGCGGAAAACCAGGTGAGATACAAACGATGTCATAGGATGCTGTACTGCGCATATATATTAACGAACGGAAATATCAGGACGTGGGTATGCGCATTAAAAATAGTACGATAATCAAAGGTAAAAAACGGGTATATTTCGGGGTGGTGGCCATCATAACGGCAGCCGCCTTGTTTTGTGTACAGGGCTATATGGACACATGGTGTATACTGCATGCGGCGGGGCGGGAAAACAGTTCTTTCCTGGCTGTGCAGGCAGCCTCTGGCGAGGCACAGAAAAAGTCATCAGGGGAAGATCTGCAGCTCTATGCCCAGTCGGCTGTTCTTATGGACGCGGATTCGGGCCGGATTCTCTACGGAAAGAATGAGGAGGAGAAGCTTCCGATGGCGAGTACCACGAAGATTATGACCTGTATTCTCGCTCTGGAGTATGGCAACCCGGACGAGGTTGTGGAAGTATCCTCCTACGCGGCAAGTATGCCGAAGGTGAAACTGTACGTAAAATCAGGAGAGAAATATTATCTGCGGGATCTGCTCTATTCCCTGATGCTGGAATCCCACAACGATTCGGCGGTGGTGATCGCGGAGGCGGTGGGCGGCAGCGTGGAGCAGTTTGCGTCGATGATGAACCAGAAGGCACGGGATATCGGGTGTTATGATTCGTATTTTATCACGCCGAACGGACTGGATGCGAAAGTGAATGACACCGGGAAGGTGCATTCCACGACGGCGGCGGATCTGGCGCGGATTATGGCATACTGTGTGACCGACTCACCGGAAAAGGAGCGGTTTCTGGAAATCACGAGGACACAGGGGTATGATTTCACAGACGTGGACGGCACGAGGAACTTTCACTGCAACAATCACAACGCATTTCTGGGCATGATGCAGGAGGCACTCTCCGGGAAGACGGGTTTTACGAATAACGCGGGTTATTGTTATGTGGGGGCGGTGGAGAGCGAGGGGCGCATCTTTACGGTGGCGCTTCTCGCCTGCGGCTGGCCAAATAACAGGAGTTATAAATGGAGCGACATGAAAAAGCTTACCGCTTATGGGATGGAGCGGTACCAGTACAGGGATATTTATGAGAAGCAGACCTTTTCTGACATTCTTGTCAAAAATGGGATTGCGGGGGAACAGGGGACGCCCTTTGAGGAGGCGCACGTTTCTGTCACCCTGCAGGCGGAAGAGGAGAACCTGCCATATCTTTTGTGCGAGACGGACCAGGTGGAGGTAAAAAGCCGCGTGGAGCCTGTGCTCGACGCGCCCGTCGCTGCTGGGACGCAGGTCGGTTCGGTGTCCTATTATCTGAACGGGGAACTGGTCAAAAGTTATGCCGTATGTGCGGACGAAACGATAGAAGAACGAAACTTTTTATGGATTCTCGGTTATATCTTGAAACGTGTAACAGTTTAGCCTTCGGCTCCCTGTTACGGAATCTGTTTATTTCAAGCCGTCTTCGGCGGGGAGCAGATTCTTTTCGGGGCAAATCTGTATAATCTTGCGGACTTTGCGGCAGTTGCAAAGTCCTGGGAAGCAGTTGCTAAAACTTTCAAATTTTTATAAAATCTGCTAGTCGGGAATGGGATTGTGTGATATACTACTATCGTGTGCTATGTCATGTAATGGCAAAGTTTTAGTATTATAATTATGATAAATGGAGGGCTGAAAAATGAGTACTACTTCTCAAGCGAGTGAAAGAATCAATGCTTTACTCGATGAAAACAGTTTCGTTGAGATCGGCGGTCTCGTGACAGCGAGAGCCACAGATTTCAATCTGAAACAGACTGAGACTCCGTCTGACGGTGTCGTGACC
>CASWVG010000023.1 GCA_949472775.1 uncultured Lachnospiraceae bacterium | reverse complement strand
TTTCCACTTCAAGAAAGCAAAGTGACCTGTCCGACAAAGAGATTGTGCTTGCGCCACATAAGGGTTTTATCCCCTCAAAGACGTGGCTTGCCTGCCGCATACGGTGTCTGAACAACAGACAGTCCACAAAGACCTGTAAACCGAAAAATTCATGGCTTGTAGGCAAGGTAAAATGTGGCAAATGCGGTTATGCGCTGACAATCCGTAAGGCAAAAACAAAGTGGGAACGTTACTTTGTTTGCAGCCAGTCGGGAAGCCGCGGAAGCAACTGCACCGGGGCAGGCTGTACGATTTACGCAGACGTTTTGGAAAAATATATGCTTGGTGCAATCAAGGAAAGACTGTCTGAATTTTCAGCCCTTAAAGAGACGGCTTTTAACGAAAGCCTAATTCCCTGTATATCCGACATCGAAAAAAAGAAAATTCCTGCATTCTCTCAAAAGCATATGACGAAAAAAATCCGTCTGACACAGATTGAGGAAGAAATCGAAGAACTTCTCTCCAAAGTGTCCGGGGCAGGCAGCGTTCTGATGAAATACATAAATGAAAAAATATCAGAGCTGGACGCAGAACGGAAAGCTTTGCAGGAAGAAATCGTTACGGCAAATGTCATAGACACAGAGGGCAGACTGAAACAGATAACCAATCATGTGAAAGCATGGGAAACGCTCTCTTTCGAGGACAGACAGGCGGTGGTCGATACGCTTATCAAGGTCATTCGGATTGCAGACGGAAACATCGAAATCACATGGAACATTTAACAATTAATCATGAAAGTCTAAGCCACACAATTTTGAGAACAATTTAATAAAAATCTGTTGATAAGCCAATACTAAATACCGTATAATGGAGTAAATAATTCTATAAAAGCACAGAATTATTTACTCTCGCGACATTCGCCCAATATGTGCGTAAACGCCCCTGCCTGGCTCATTGTTCGCGGACATTAACAATCGAAAGGAAGTGATACTATGGCATCTGCAGCACAGGCAATCAGAAATCAGGAAATCTTAAAAACTGAATATTCCGAAAAAGCAGCCATAGGCGCGTTATATGACGAACTCTCCAAGGGAATAGACAGCATGAAAAAAGGCGATGTCTATACGATTGATGAAGCTTGGGAGGAAATTGACAAAATATAATGCCGGATAAACCTAATAAATACAAAATTGTGATTTCCAAAGATGCTCTCTCGGATATTAAGTCAACAAAAAAGTATATTCTCGACACATTCAAATATCGGGAATATGCGGAAAACTTTTCAAAGAAGATAAAGAAAGCAATCAAAGAACTGGATTCCTTCCCCAAAGGCTATGAAGCTACGGGATATGTGATTGAAGGATTAAGCGTTTATTTCAAGCCTTACAGTACATATTTAATTTTCTTTGTTGTGGAGGATTCCACCATTACGGTAATCCGGGTCTTGAAAGACCGCATGTATTGGCAATCTATTATCAAAAAGATGCAGAAAATCAACAGATAAATTTACTTCAATCTTCCCGTTTCGGTGAAGCCCTCCGCATCGTGCAGGATCACCTTGACTCCAAAAACTTCTACGCATTCAATCCGGGATTTGACTGCTGTGAGGGAAATATGAAATAGGAAATAATAACAGGAAATAATAAAGAGTGATTTTATAGCATTTTTATCTGCTATGGAATCACTCTTTGCCGATACCCATAAATGATATAAACATCCTCTTGAACTTTACCATTCTCGCCCCGAAAAATCCGATTACATATCGCATTCAGACTTTCTCTATGGGAAACGATAATAATGATTTTTCCTGCTCACGCTCCTTTTTTGCAGATAATCTTATATCCCCTTCTCTGACTCCAAATCAAGAGCACTTGTCGTTTCATCAAATACAATCACGCCCTTGTCTGACAATATTGCTCTCACAATAGCGACACCTTTTTCTCGTTTGAAGTTATCGGCAAACCGTAGTATAATATCAAAAAAATACAGGTGGTGTTATTATGAAAAATAAAATGCTTTCTCAAAGCGTTGCAGATAATATATTATCTATGATAACCATTGAAAAACGCTTTTCTGCCGGAGATAAATTACCAAATGAACTTGATTTATCGGAGGAACTAAATGTAAGCCGGACCACATTACGGGAAGCCATAAGAATATTAGTTGCTTATGACATATTGGAAATACAACGTGGCAAAGGAACTTTCGTTACCGAAAATGCGCTGAAACAATCGCAAGAGTTAGTTCCCTTATCCGATATTAAAGTAAGCGCAAAAGACCTATATGAAATGCGTCTGATTTTTGAACCGGAAGCGGCGTACTTTGCAGCCTTACGGGGAACGGACGCAGAGATAAAAAGAATAATAGATTATGGCAGGAAAATTGAAGATGAAATACTTAACCACAGGGACAGGACAGATAATGAACACGCTTTTCATAAAGCGATTGCACAGGCTACCCATAATGAATTTATGAATAAACTAATGCCTATTTTACATCAAGCCATTTCAAAAGGTGTTGTTCTATCTTTGCAAAGCGACAAAGCGATAAAAGATACTGTCACAGATCACAGAATGATAATGGAATTTTTAGAACAGAGAAACGCAGTGGGTGCAAAAGATGCTATGCGAATACATATTATGCACGCTATGAAAGAATTAGATATTCAGTAATCTTTTGCTATCCTTTTTGACAATCCGGAATACTTGCTTCATGCAGGTATTTCTTTTTATCTCATGTTGTCATACAACACATTGACATAATACAATATAGGTTTTATAATAAATACGCAATAACAACCACTTAACAAGGAGGAATAATCAATGAAATTTATCGAATTGGAAACATGGGACAGGGCAATGCACTATGAAGTATTCCGCAATAGCCTGCAACCACAGTACTGTGTGACTTTCAATCTGGATATAACACACTTTCTGCCTAAGATAAAAGAGAAAGGATATTCGTTTACCTTTGCCTTTGTCTATGCAGTAACAAAAAGTGCTAATCAGATTGAAGCATTTCGTTGTCGATTTGTGGACGGAAAGCCTGCAATTTTTGAAACAATCAACACTTCTTTTACATACTTGAAAAAGGGAACAGAATTATTTAAGGTTGTAAACGTACCTATGCAAAATTCTATGGATCAGTATGTTACTTTAGCAAAACAAACCGAAGAAAAGCAAACAGAATTTTTTACCGCTTCCGCAATGGGAAACGATATTTACCAATTTTCTCCATTCCCGTGGGTATCATATAGTCATATCTCACATACGCACTCTGGTAAAAAAGATAATGCTACCCCTTTGTTTGATTGGGGAAAATTTTATGAAAAAGACCAAAGAATATTATTACCCTTCTCAGTACAAGTACATCATTCTTTTGTAGACGGTATTCATATTGGTAAATTAGCACAAATACTCCAAGAGTACTTAGACACAATATCATAAACAGAATTTGAACAAAAGAAGTATAAATCAACAAAAAAATATATTCTCGAACCCTTCAGATATCGGAAATATGCGGAAAACTTTTCAAAATAAATAAGGCAGTCAAAGAACGCAAACTCTATTTCTTTCGAAACTTGATTCCCTATATATCCTTGCATATCAACAACATAAATTATGAGTTGTTTATCAGGCGAATCAAGCAAAGGCTTCCAAATGGCTCTTATGACCTTATACGGTGGGCATATATAAAATAAACGCCTGGGTAACTCACGGAAGGAAGAAGAAATTACTACTCAAAAATTTCCTCTTCCTCCAGTTTTCCATTTTCATCATAATAGGACCATTTCCCAGACTCTTCCCCATTTACATAGTCACCCTCTGCCGCGATCTGTCCATTTTCATGGTAATCAATCCAGTGTCCATTTTCCAGACCATCTTCATATAAGCCTGTTGATGCGACATTTCCATTTTGGTAATACTCTGTAAACAAGCCGTCCTTAATCCACTTTGTGCCATCTTCTGACATTCTGCGCGAATATCTGAAATGGATTTCGCCTGTCTCATACGGAATTTCAGCTATATATAAAACTTTCTCGCTCTCCATAAGTTCCTCCTTCGTACTTTTCTTCCGATTTCCCTGTATTACGTTTGTTAACATTATAATATTTATATTCCGGGAAAACAATTCATTTTTCTTTCTATTATACTGCTCCACATCCATTGACTATATACCTAGATATGGTAGTATGAAAATAACGGCAAAGAAATGATTTTATTTTATAATGAAATGATAAACGAACCAAATTCCACAACAAGGAGGATACCATATGAAATACTATGTAAATGCGAATGCGGCGCAGGGCGGAGACGGCAGTCAGGAGAAACCTTTCATGCGGATTCAGGAGGCGGCAGAGAAAGCATTGCCCGGGGATGAGGTGATCGTCATGCCGGGCATTTACCGGGAGTCGGTAAGCCCTGTAAACGGCGGCACGGAAGAAGCCAGAATCGTTTACCGTTCGGAAGTGGAACGGGCTGCCGTGATCACAGGCGCTGACCCGGTCAAAAACTGGGAAGCCTGCGAAGGTACTGTCTGGAAAGCGAGAATTTCCAACAAAGTATTCGGCGGTTATAATCCGTATACGACGTTAGTGTACGGTGACTGGTTTGTAGCAGCCATGACCGCCCATACCGGGGACGTCTATTTAAACGGCAAGTCCATGTATGAAGTAACAGAGTATGATAAAGTTCTTCACCCAGAAAAGAGCAAAACCTCATGGGATCCGGAATTTTCTGTCTATGTATGGTACACCATTCAGGATGAAGAAAAAGACGAAACAGTCCTCTACGCCAATTTCCAAGGCAGAAACCCCAATGAGGAAAACGTGGAAATCAGCGTGAGGAAAAACTGTTTCTACCCGGAAGAAGAAGGCGTTGGCTTCATTACGCTTTCCGGCTTTACCGTGAGACAGGCGGCGACGCAGTGGGCGCCCCCGACGGCTTATCAGGAAGGAATGATCGGTCCGCACTGGTCCAAAGGCTGGATCATAGAAGATTGTGAAATTTATGAGTCGAAATGCTCCGGCATTTCCCTTGGAAAATATCTGCAGCCGGAAAACGATAACAAATGGTCTAAATGGAAATACAAGGACGGCACGCAGACGGAGCGCGACTGTATCTGTCAAGCACAGCGGGAAGGATGGAACAAGGAGACCATAGGCTCCCACATTGTCAGAAGGTGCGACATCCACGACTGCGGGCAGACCGGGATCGTCGGGCATCTGGGCGGCGTATTTTCTCTGATCGAGGACAATACGATCCACCACATCAACAACAAGCAGAATTTGTGTGGCGCTGAGATCGGCGGCATCAAAATGCACGCGGCGATCGACGTCACGATTCGCCGCAACCAGATTTACCGCTGTACCCGCGGTTTATGGCTCGACTGGCAGGCACAGGGAACAAGGGTGACCGGGAACCTGTTTTTTGACAACTGTCTGCCGGAAGAATACAACCACACAACTGGAAATGAAATCGGTGAGGATATTTTTATCGAAGTATCGCACGGACCGACGCTTGTTGACCACAACGTACTGCTCTCCGACTGTGCGCTGAAACTGGCCACACAGGGCGTTGCCCTCGTGCATAATCTGATCGCCGGTTCCTTTACCGCCGTAGGGCGCGGTGTTTTAAACGGTACGCTCACTAAGATTTCACCGCGCTATACCCCCTACCATGTGCCACACCGCACAGAAATCGCCGGATTTATGACAATTCTGCACGGAGACATGCGGTTTTACAACAACATCTTTATCCAGAAGGACTTCCGTCCGGGGTTGAAGCAGATGGCGGACGCCATGAAGGATGACGAGTGGACGGACGGCAACCTCATTGCCGGCACGGTTCCTTACGAAGCATACCCGACTCAGGAAGAATACGAAGCGCAGTTCGAGGGCTACTGCGGAATGGGATCGGCGCCCAGCGACAGGTATTACAACCCGCTCCCCGTATGGGCAGAAGGAAACGCCTATTTTAACGGCGCAAAACCTATGTCAAAAGAAAAGGCATTTGTGGATGAGACAAACAAAGTGTCCGTCTGTCTGGAAAAAACGGCGGAAGGCTTTGTCATAAAGACGAATGTGTATGACTATATGCCGGAATCGCAGAACAGAGTCATCACCACCGACGTGCTCGGCATGGCATTTGAGCCGGAACAGAAATTTGAAAACCCGGACGGCTCTCCCATCGTGTTTGATACGGATTATTACGGGAAAAAACATGGAGAAATGCCACTTGCGGGGCCCTTTGCTGAACCGGGTGCAGAAAGATGCCTTACCCCACACCAATAATAAAGTTTTATAATACCTATATATGAGATATTAGTGAAATAAAGAGTGATTCCATCCGTATATAATATTTTTTATATATCTTCCAGAACAATATGGCAAAGGAGGTAGCGTTTTATGAAGCGAAACCATAAAATATATCTACGCATAACCATATTTCTGTTTATCTTATACATTGGTTTATTATTTATCCTCTATCTGTCCGAGCATGCCGACAGTGCCGCAACCATCCGCTCTTTCGGCGACGCCTGCTGGTATTCTCTCGTTACATTGACGACCGTCGGTTATGGTGACCTAACGCCCGTAACGCCTCTCGGACACGCGGTAGGAGCCGTTTTTCTCTTACTGTCTGCCGGCATTATGATGACATTATTTGGCGCCGTGATCTCCTTTGTCACAAGCGAAGGGCTCCCCTTTTTCCTGCTCGGTCTGCAACGGAAAAAGAACTGGTATTATTTTGCGGACTATGGAATAGAAGCCGGCACGCTGGCTGACAATATCTGCAAAGAAGATCCCGACGCCATAATCATTTTCGGCGAAAAGAAAACAGAACAGATGGAACTTCCGGACTATCCCTGTCTGTTTATCAGCGCTTCCCCTGCCAGAATTGTATCACACAAGAAAAATACCGGTGCCAGATGCAAAATTTTTCTTATGAAGGAAAATGATATTGGCGTAAACAGCCGTGCCACCAACTTACATACCCTGCCCGTGGAAGTTTACGCCAGAACAACGAACGGGCGTGACTCCCTCTCCGGGAATATCCGTTTTTTCCACAGTTATGACTGCTGCGCCAGACAATACTGGCGCTCCAGACCACTATGCAGTTCTGAAAATACCATCGTGATCATCGGCTTTGGAAATTACGGACGCTGCATTCTGGAACGTGCCATCCTGACGAATATCATCTCCATCGATCAGCATGTCGCCTACCATATTTTCGGAGACGCCAGCGTCTTTCTCTCCATGCACAGCCATCTGCACAAGACATTTTCGCTGAACCGGGAATCTGAGACGATGGACTCTCTTATTTTTCACGATGATTTGTGGGAACAATGCGCCGATCTTCTGGAGCGTGCCGACCGCATCATCATCTGTACGGATGACGAGCCGGACGGCTGGAACATATTCTGGAGATTAAACAGCTACTATAAGATAAAGGGTCAGATCCATCTGCGCAGCAGTCAGAAAGCACCCAGTGTATCTTTTTTCGGCGCGAACGAAGATATCTATACGCCGAATCAGATTATGCGCACCGCCTTGAACAAAGCCGCTGTCGCAATCAACGACCTGTTCCGCCAGTCCGTCTCCTACCCCACGCTCGGCTGGGAAGATCTGGATACCATCCACCGTGAATCCAAAATCGCCGCAGCGGATCACATTATAATGAAAATACGCGTTCTTCTAAATGATGAGACAATCACGGAGGTTACTCCCTCTATCATCAAAGCGGCAAATGAAGAATATGTCAAAAATAAAAAGTCAGATTCCATGCGTGAGATGTACCGCAAGCTTGACCATTCCCGCTGGCTGCGCTTTTATACGTTCTACAACTGGACTTACGGACCTGCCCGTGACGATTTTGCAAGACAGCACCCCATGCTCTGCCCCTATGAGGAGCTGAACCCGGAGCAGAAACGGGAGCGCGACGCCGCATGGGAGCTTTTGAGCTGTCTTGCCACGGACACCTTTTTATAAGCCGCCGAGTATCAACTAATCCCGGTACCGCTCCGCCAGCGCCTTCACTTTATCCCGGATTTTTTCCCGCAATTCCGGCGGCGACAACACCTCCATCCTGTCGGCATACTGCATCACGAAATTTTCCATGCCAAAGCTCGTGCACGTTACCGTGACAATGTCATAATCCGGATCGTTTTCGTCCACACGAACAAACCGATAAGTGTCCCCAAAATAATCGTGCAGAAAGGTATAGACAGGATCAATCGGTGTACATCCGTCTTCTTTCTTTCTGTTTTTTACGCGAATCGTGATCGAAATCGGCGCGCCATAGGACATGTTGACATGCTGCATCGAAAAATTTTCATCCCATTCACGCGGCAGTCCGGCAACCTCTCTTTTCGGAATCGCCGGGATGCCCTTTTTCCCTGATTTCTCATTCCGTTCCGGGATCTCCACCTCCGTCATCAGGTCGATCCGCACAATATAGGCGCCCTCATCCTTATGCGCCTCATTTGCCGCCATCAGATAATACCGCCCGTCATTTGCCACAATATAATAAGGGCTGGCATATCTTTTATAATCCCGCATCGGCGCAAGCTTCTTGTCCCGGTTATAACCGTTGAAGCGGTATGTGATCTGAACACCGTCCATGATCGCCTGCTAGATCGTGAGCAGGTTTTCCCGTAACGTGCCTTTTTCACAGCACCCTTTTCCGTTTATCTTGCAGACTCTCCTCGCGCCCTTCCGATAATATTTAGACGTGAATTTCTCCTCCAGCGTCGAGATAATATGTTCTGTCTCTTCCTCAGAAAGTGTGCGGGAAAGCTGCACCGCTTCGATCAGCGCGTCAATTTCCTCATAGGAAAATTCCGGCACATAATATAAATTGCTGAACTTTTCTCTGTCTTCCTCCCATTCGTCAGAATCGTCTTCCCCGGAAAGCCCTTCCTCCTCTTCCCCGTCCCCATATAATTTTACATAGCCGTCATATACAATTCTCCAATGCTGCTGCGGAAGGGGATGCTGCTCTTCATCCAGATTATAGGCATCGGCAATGTTCCGATAAAATTTACGGATCGTATTATCCGAACCAAAATGCAACTCTTTGTCATTGAACTCTTTCTGCACATCCTTTACCGACCTCAACGGATGCTCCTTGTCCGTATGCTTTTTGAGATACTCAAGCAATCGTATGGTATTCTCCGGCGCGGAGAGGTTGGGCAGTTTTTTAGGGTTACTCTCTTTAGACACTTTTTTTGACTCATTCTTTAAATTACCTTTCGCCATATGATATCTCCCATTCCTTGTGTTTTCCCTTTTCGTCTCATCTCTCCACGTCATGTTGTCCCTTCGCCGCTGTTATAAGCCATCCACATAGATCACTTCATACAGGGATGCCCCTGCTATGTAATCGAGAATATCCGCCATTTCCAAAGGCTCCAGCTCCCGGAATTGTTCCGCCGTCACCCCGCCGCCGTCCGACAGTCACAAGTTAAAGTCGCGCATGATGTCTGCTGACAACTGCTTATCATAATTTTCCTCCGTGATCTCCACCGCCAGCGTTTTCATCAGAGAATACATCACAAAATCGTGGTTACCCAAGATAAAAATAACGTTTGGACGTTATCTCATTCTTCCTCCTTATTCCGCCTGACCAAAATACCGTTTCCGTTCTTTCAAGACAGCGATATAATTTTCAATCATCCGCTCCATCGCCTCCACGCCCTCCGGCGCAAAGGAGATGCGTACATCCCCAGATCCGCTTAAATCTTTGACGTGTTCCGGGGAAATGCCGCCGTCAAAGAACGCTTCCATATGCTCCTCATCAATCCACCGCAGATATGCTTCCGGGCTGTCCCAATACTCTGAAAAGACGCCGCCCGGAAATGCCTCAAGCAGCATCACTGGAACATAGTCACAGTAAGGTTTCCTCGCTCTGGCACAGTTTAGCTGCCTTTCGGGAAGCAGAAACACGTTTTCCCTGCCCATTCCCCGTTCAAACAGTTCGCTGAGTTTATGTACGATCGACTCTGTTTCCGGCAGCAGTTTTTCTATATTGTCCCCTTTGATAAAATCCTGCAGGAACACATATTTTTTGGAGATATCCCCGACAGACCGGATCGTCTCCCTGTCGTTTAACCGCACAATCGTGTGTCGGAGCGGTGTCCACAAACTGAATAACGTATCCGCCTTCAAATCCCCGCCGGTCAGCATACAGTCCCTGTCGTGCAGACTTCGGAATCTGTCATGCTCCTCCATGTTGGCAAAATAATTGCCGCTTGGCTGGTTCTCATCATACCACAGCCACTCTTCCACCTTTTTTCTGATCGGTTCATAAATATTGTTGCTCATAAAATCACGCTCCTTCTCTGTATTGGAATCCATAAACATTGCATTTATGGGTTCATTATACAAGGGGCGTGCTCAAATTTTTGAGTTTTTAGATAAATTCATTATGTATAATATCTATTTACATCTATTTACTACTTTTTTACCACGCTCTGTTATTAAATTTGTTCTGCTATTCATATATTCTAATATTACCTTTTTCTTATCATTACTTTTTTCTAAATCAGTCCACCATTTTCTATCTTTAGAATAATCCTCAAAACAAAAATATTCCATATAATCTAAATCTGTATGATCTATTGAACCCGATACAAACAATTTATACTCCCAACTATCAAACTTATCAGCTTTTGGATTTCTACTGGCAGGGCTGATATTACCAATCGTATATACAACTTTGAGAAAACTAAGAAGTGACTTTATTTCCGCTTCTGTGATACTATAGTTTTTACAAATAACATTGATTAGCATCTCTTCCTCATCAATTTTTTCTATCTGGTCACTTAATCTTAAAAGAAACTTTTTTGTTTCAACGCTATTTCTACTAGTATTTATGTTAAATAGAGTTTTAAAACAAAACCACCATCCATTCATAATATCTAAAGTTACAGCACCGCATATATATTTTTTGTAATCTCTAAAATAGCCAAAAACTCGATCTCTCACATATCCATAGCTTTCGACATCACGACTCGAAGATAATTCATAGGCTAAAGTTTTATATAAAACATTCCATTTATCCCAATTATTCCACCTTCCTCTATCACGTTTTTTCAAAATTATGCCTCTCCTAAAATCGTATAAATAATCCATAAATGCCTCTTTCATGGTTTTCCACAATCAGGTGCTTATGCCCTTTGAGTCTTTGCAGATACCATTGCTCCTATCATAATAATATATCTACGCGTTCTCTTCGCCATAAGGCAGAATCAGCCAGTTTCCCGACTCCGTCACCCGGTAATACAAATCCTTTTCGGTATCCACCATCAGCACAGGAAGCCTGCCGCTGACATCTACTGTCCCATCTATGTAATAATGCGCTTCCCCGTCATAATAAATGTCATGGAACCAAGGATCATCAGAAATCACCATGGTCCCCACATGTCCCGCCACAATCTTCCAATCCCCGTAAAATTTCCCCGTCTGCGCCGGATACTTCTCCGTGAAAGTGTAATCGTCCGTTCCCCACTCCCACAAATCTTCCGCTTCCTCATCAATCCCGGCATGTACAAATATGGTATTCCCTTCCGTATAGTATCTGGGCAGATTCTGCATCCATGCGATATACTCATCCTCTTTCGCCTCGGAATCCTCATCGTCCTGTTCGATCCGCCACCGCCCGTCACAGACCATATCTTCGTGGTTTCCCATAAGTGCAATGACCTTGTCACAGCCCCACTTATTTTGCAGGCTTATAATCTTATCAAGCACCGCATAGCTGTCTGGACCGTGTACATAGTCGCCTAGAAGAACCAGCCGGGTATCCGGGCTGTTCATCTGCCCGTCAATCAGCGACAGGGCATATTCAAATTCTGCGATACAGCCGTGAATGTCAGACATGCAGTATATTTTCATCAAGACGACCTCCCTCATTTCCGGCGATAAGACACACCCACCTGCCCTGCGTATTCCATCACCTGTCAGATCAATTCTGTTTTATGAACTTCCGCCTCATATACTGCGTATGTCCTGTCGTCAAACAACACCCACTCAACCATGTCAATCGCATTCGGAAACTGCTCCAGAAACCGACAGACTGCCTCGACAGCCACCTTAGCCGCCTTCTCCACGGGATACCCGTAAATCCCGGTTGAAATGGAGGGAAACGCAACCGTGCGGATCCCGTTCTCCATCGCAACCTTTAACGACTGATCATAGCAGGAGGCGAGCTTTTCCGGCTCTCCGTTTGTGCCTCCATGCCAGACAGGTCCGACCGTGTGGATGACGTAGTCGCATGGCAGATTGTAACCTTTTGTCAGCTTTGCCTCCCCCGTCGGGCAGCCGTGAAGCGTCCGGCACTCTTCCAGAAGCTGCAGTCCCGCCGCCCTGTGGATCGCCCCATCCACGCCTCCACCACCGAGCAGGCTTGAATTTGCCGCATTGACGATTGCCTGTACGTCCATGATCTTTGTGATGTCACCCAGCACTGTCTTTAACATTTTTCGTCCTCCTGATTTTCCTAATCGATTCAAATAATAAATTTTCCCCCATCCCACATTCTTCTTCGCATCCTCAAAACCACACTCTAATCACCTGCCCCTCCATCATACCACACCCACCCACGCATTCCCACTCATTTTACAACTCGCAGCTCATATTGATATCCATTCCAATATCATAGACAAACAGCTCCTCATACTCCTCTGGGATATCTTTGCGCCACTCATACTACTTTACCCGCCACTCCCCTTTCTCCATAACCGAAAAGTGCCTGCCTATTTGCAGATAATTGTCACCGCCCAACACCTTTATGGTATCATAGAGCATCTCTGCGCTATGATACATACGCTCTCCGCGAAAATGTCCGAAATACCATTTCTCATAATGCGGCTTTTCATGTAGTTTACTCAACCAGTTTTCCGTGCTCTTATCAACCTCTTTTTGCGTGATAAAATCAAGAAACAAATCTGTCAGCTCCAGATGTCTTGGACAGGTATGTGAAAGTACATAATCCACCGTCCAGTCACACTTTTTTTGCAGTTGTGCCTCCACATAACTTCTGATTGCGAGAGAGGGCTGCTCGCTGGCATACCATGGCATCCCGGACATAATGCGAAGCTCCTTGTCTACACTGTATGCGCCCCCGATCACAATCCCCTTTTTCCCATCGAAATCATATATCTCTCCATCCTTCGCAAACAATAAATTCGGATATTCCTCCTCACAGTACACGATGCCGCCGTGCCACTCCCGCTCTTTATAAGAAGGAATCTCACAGGGACGCGCTTCATGATTACCATCTTTTTTCCCATTATAAAAAAGAAAGACTCAACTTTTTGAGCCTTTCCCATGTTTCTATATTTTTGTTTCTCCAATAAATTCATCTGACTTATATCTCAGATTCTGATCGTCTCTATGATATTCTGCTTTTTGAGTGCGCCCGCCGAAATCCGCACAGTGCCCCACATAACAAAAAGGGAGATCACAATCGTGATCAGAATCGCCATCCACGGCATATGGAAGGCAATCGGAAATATCCTTTTCACACAATACGCCATCACGGCAACGATACCCATACCGAGCGGCAGACCCACCGCCAACGCTTTTCCCGCGCAGAGGATGCTTTCCATATTGAGCATCTTCTGTATGGAGTCCGATGTCATGCCCACGCTCTGCAAAACCGCGAGCTCTCTCGCCCGCAGTCTGATCTGGAAACTGACGGTGCTGATCACATTCAGCACGCCGATCAGCCCCAGTAGAAAAACAAAAGCGTAGAGGAAAAACGCGGCAAGGACAATCGCGATATTCATAATTTTCACAAAGTCCTGCGCCCCGTACACCCGGCTCGTGTACCCCGCTTCATCGTATTCCATACCGTACTGCGGGAATCGTTCTTCCAATACACCCCTTGCATACGCCATAAATCCTTCCTCATCCTTCGGATTCGCCATCCAGTTGTAGCCGCGCACCGACACGCCCGCAGAGGGAACGACAAGACGGATGGGATTTGTGTTAGGATACATCAAAGTTCCGGGGATTTCCGCTGTTTCCAGCACACCGTCAATCGCAATCTCTTCCGAACTGCCGTCAGCCGTTTCCAGTTTCAGTCTGGAGGTTGTCGCCGCCAAAGGTGCAATATGACGCTCGGTTCCCTTGTCGTTATATTTGTAATCGTTTAACAGTATCACCCCGCCATACGCTACTCCTGCCTGTTCGCACAGCTCGCCGTAGTGTCTGTCGTCCAGAATGATCCGCTCCACTTCCAAAATAATTTCCGGCTGTTTCTCCCCGGAACCTTCCGCCAGGACCTGCCGCATCTCTTCCGTGATATCCCGCGTGGCAAGGCGGGCGACGTAGGTGGAATAATCCTGCCCGCTTCCGTAAACATCCGTTTCGTCATATTCCCTAAGCTTCTGCGTAATCTCCTCCGCCGTCTGTGCGTCAATCGGATATGCGCACTCCTGCTGTCTCCGTCCTGTTTTCGGATGAATGATGTTCTTAAACTTTGCCGTGTAATCCGCGATGACGGTATATCCTTGATCCGTATAGATATAATTCTGTATGCCTTCCGCAATTTCCTGCAGACCGCTCATCGTGATAAACAGCATAATACTGATGGAAAACGCAGTAACCGCCGAGTGCATCCGTTTGCGGTTGGAGGACACATTTTTGCGCGCCATCTGGTATTCGATATTTCTCCCGGCATCCACAGTAATTCCGGAGCGTCTGTACCCTGACGTATCTGTTTCACCGCCGTTTCTCAGACAGTCTAGCGCGGAAATGCGCATCGCCTTCCGTGCCGGAAGCATGGCGGCAAACAGAACCGTACCGAGGGAAATGATAACCGAAACGATCAGCGCCACTGGCGAAAACACAAAGGAAAGGCTGAAGTTTACCTGCTTCATCATGGAACGCACCAGCATGTTCAGCTCATCCATATAAAGGTTCGCCACACCTATGCCGATAAAACTAAGCCCGTATCCCAGAAGAATGCCTGTCGGGACCGCCGCGATACAGAGCAGGGCGCACTCATACATGATCGTCTTGTAGATCTGTTTTTTCGTCGCGCCGACGCATTTCAGCGTGCCAAACTGCGCCATCCGCTCGTTGGCGCTCATGCGGAACGCATTGGAGATAACGATGACGGACATCGCCGCGATCAACGCCGCCAGAAACACAGCGGGAACGAGCAGCATCATCAAATAAGCGCCGCCGTACAAACCGTAATCCTCACCGAGAAAATCCGCAAGCATCGCATTGCCGCTTGCCACAAAATTGACGACCGCCGAAAGAAGCGCGGCGGACAGCGCGATTGCCAGAGCGGTGATCACCGTCCGGCTCTTCTTTCTCTTTAATTGACTTAAGGCAAATGAGCATAAAATATTCATACGCGCATCACCTCGTCCCTGACCAGTTTTCCGTCGCTGATGGTAAGGATTCTGTCCGCCAGCAGAGCAATCTTCTCGTCGTGGGTAATCAAAATCAGTGTCTGGTTTTCTTTGCGGTTTGCCGCCGTGAGAAGCTCCATGATTTTCCTGCCCGCCTTGCTGTCAAGGTTCCCCGTCGGTTCGTCAGCCAGAATAAACGCCGGGGCATTGATGAGCGCCCTTCCCACGGAAACGCGCTGCTGCTGACCGCCGGAAAGTTCCCCCGGAAGATGGTCTGCGCGTTCCGCCAAATCGGTCATTTCCAAAATTCCTGCCAGCTTTTTCGCATCGGGTTTTCGATTGTCTAACAGACAGGGAAGCATCATGTTCTCGACTACGGTTAAATTCGGAATCAGATTATAGAATTGATAGACAATACCTATATTTCTGCGTCTGAAAATTGCCAGAGCGCTCTCATCCATATCGAAGATACGCCTGCCGTCGACAACGACCTCTCCCGACGTGGGGCGGTCTATGCCGCCGATCAAATTCATAAGCGTAGATTTTCCCGAGCCAGACGCTCCCACAATGGCGACAAATTCGCCCTTTTTCACACGGAAACTGACATGATCCAGCGCCGTTACCCGGTTATCGCCGCTTCCATATATCTTTGTCAGTTCGTTTACTTCCAGAATCTCCATATGACACCCCTTTTCTTATCGTTGACAGCATAAGTCATTTCCACTGTCATCCTGCAAAAAACTGCTGGAAACTGTTTGTCGTTTTCCTCAAGTTTAAATAAGAAAAGTGACTCCCCGGTGACTATTTGTAAAATTCCATAAAAAATATGGCGCCGCTCCCGTTTCCGCCAGACACAACCTCGATATCCCCGTTTTGCGCGCGCATGACGGAAAGCGCAAGCGGCAGCCCGATTCCATAACCGTTTTCCTTCTGCGAGCTTTCAAATCTGCGGAACAGCCCGGCAATTTGTTCCCTTTTCAGACCTTCCCCGGCATCCGTGACGGATATCCAGTCATAGAGCGGATTCTGCCCGCTGTCTATCACAATTTCACTGTTTTCCCCGGAACATTCCGAAGCATTTTTCAAAAGGTTAATCATCGCTTCCACGGTCCACTTTTTATCGCAGGATATAGACAAGTCATGCGAAAGGCGTATGGTCTGATTTCTGATATCCAATATAATGTCCAACGACTTAAGCGCCTCTCCCAGCAGATCACTGACCAATATTTCCTCCACATGAAAGTTCACGACAGAGGAGTCCAGCTTCGCCATCTTTAAGAGGACGGAAACAAGCCACTCCATATGGCGGATTTCCTTTTTTATGCCGAGAAGGAACTCCCGCTGTTTCTTTTCCGGCGCGTCAGTCATTAACTCCGTCATAAGAAGGATAGAGGAAACCGGTGTCTTTAACTGATGGGATATATCGGACAGATATTCCGCCAGACGTTCTTTCTCCTCCTCCAAAACATTTCTCTGTTCCTGTCCGGCGTGCGTCAACGTATAAATATCATTTTTTAAAATGCTGAGCGCGCCTTCCCTGTCATCGCGCGGATCAAAGGGCTGTCCGTCCAGCGCCGCGCGAATCCCCTCGGAAAGCGATAACAGTTCTTTTTTGTTAACCCACACGATACCCGATCCCCCTGACGGTTGTAATAGAAACCGCATCACCCAGTTTTTCCCGCAGTCTCTTGACATATACGGTCAGCGTATTATCCTCTACAAAGTTGCCGCTTATGTCCCAGATGCGCTCCAGAATCTGTTCCCTTTCCAAAAGAATGGACTGGTTTTGCGCAAAAATAAGCAGCAGCCGATACTCCAATGCCGTCAGACTGATTTCCCGCTCTCCAATACAGACCCTGCCCGCACCGACGTCAATTACCGCCCCGCCGATCGTTAAAATTTCGCTGCCGCTGTTTTCATGCAACGCCTTTTTGATCCGCGAAAGCAGTTCCCGCATACGAAACGGCTTGGTGATATAATCGGCGGCGCCGTCATCAAACGACCTCACAATCTCATCCTCGTCATCCACCACGGTTACATACAGTATCGGAATGTGATCGGATTTTAGCCGGGATGCCATTTCCCTGCCGGAACCGTCGGGAAGCTGCATATCAAGAAGAGCGAGATCAAATGCGGACACTGCCGTTTCCCGCAGCGCATCGGTGATAGCTCTGCAATGCGTCGTGCGATACCCTTCTTTTTCCAGCGCATATGTGAGCGCCTCCGCTATGGAGGCGTCGTCTTCCACCACTAAGATATGTTTCATTGTCTGACTACTCCCCGCTGCCCAGCCACTGTGCCAGCACCCGCGCGATCACATCCGCCTCAAGCGGTTTTGCAATGTGCTCGTTCATGCCGGCGTCCTTCGCCGCCTGCACGTCCTCTGCGAAAGCGTTCGCCGTCATGGTGATGATCGGAATCCCCGCCGCGTCCGGTCTGTCCAGCGCCCGGATCGCCTTCGCTGACTCATACCCATTCATCACAGGCATCATCACGTCCATAAAGATGATCTGATACGTTCCCTCTTCTGCCTGTTCAAAAATCTCCACTGCTTCCTGTCCATTGTTTGCAATCGTCACCTGCAGACCGAAATCTTCCAGAATAAACTGGGCGATCTCCTGATTCAGTTCGTTGTCCTCCACAAGAAGCGCATGTTTTCCGGCAATCTGCATCTGCTCCGGCTCTGCGTTCCCCGTTTCTTCCTCCGGCTGCGTCGCGATTTCCAGAGGCAGTATCACCGTAAACACACTGCCCTTCCCCTGCTCGCTCTCAATTTCAATGGTTCCGCCCATACTGTCTATCAGCTTTTTCGTGATTGTCATGCCAAGCCCCGTTCCCTGATAAGTGGTACGTGCGCTCATCCCGTCTGATTCCTGCGTGAACGGCTCAAAGATATGTTCCAGATACTCTCTGCTCATTCCGATACCCGTATCGGAAACGACAAAGCAGATCTGTGCCACCCCGTTCTCTGCTGAAAGCTGCTTGCAGCTCATATGGACGCTGCCGTCCTGTCTGTTGTATTTGATGGCGTTGCCGGCTATGTTAATCAGCACCTGCTTGATGTGCAGGGGGCTTCCAATAAAATCGGTATGGGAAAACTGTTCCTCCTCAAACGCGGTCGTCAATTGAATCTTTTTTGTTGCCGCCTGCCCGCCCAGAATGGTTGCGCAGTTCGCAAAAAGCTGTGGCAGGGAAAAGGGTTCTTTCCTGATTTCCACATTGCCGCTTTCCAGCTTATTGATATCCAGCACGTCGTTTATCAAGGACAGCAGATGTTCCGCCGAAGTTTTGATCTTCTGCCGGCAGTCCTGCTGTCTTTCCAGGTCGTCTGGGTATTTCTCCGCGATATTCAGCATACCCATAATGCCGTTGATCGGTGTCCGGATGTCATGGGACATGTGTGACAGAAATTCTGTCTTCGCCCGATTTGCCTTCTCGGCTTCTTTAATGGCAATCTGCAGTTCCCCGTTCTTCTCCGCCAGAATACGATAGGAATTTCTGCGCGTATGGGACACTGCAAAGGCAAACGCGGCAGCCAGCGTCAGCACCGTGCCTGCAATTACAAGAACATCCTTATTTATATACAGATAATCCGTCAAATTGTAATCTGTATACGGAATATTCATATGCAGATTGATGATATCTTCCTTATCCGCCTCCGATACCAGCCGCAGAGATTTATTGATCACATTGAAAAGAATCGGATCTACATCTTTTGACGCCGCAAGGGTACTTCCCGACTGATAGCGGTAATTATCCCACTCAATCAGATCCGAAAACCGCTCGTTTTTTGACATATAGTTGTATTCGATGGTGTTGAGTACGGTGATATCAGCCTCTCCCCGTCTCACTGTTTCCAGACATTCCTTGGCAGTGTCGCAATAAATAACCGTACCGCTCGCACCATTCCTCTTCATGCTTTCTGCCCAATAGGTACGTCCGTTTGTAAGCACAAGCGAAGTCCCCTGATTCATGCGCACATAGTCTTTTTTCGACACAATAATGGCATTGTAATCCATGAAAGAACTCGTCAGCCGGATGTTTTCGTCCCGCGAAAGCTGCATATTATTCGCGCCCACATAAAAGTCGATCTCTCCCGCCGCCAAAAGCTCCTTCCAGTAATCACTTCTGTCCAGCGGACAAAGTTCCATGGTAATCCCGCTTCGTTTCGCAATCGCTTTCAGGATCTGGATGTAAATACCGTCATACTCTCCCTGCTCGTTGATATAGGAGAGAGGCTTCGTATCCTGATAAAAACCGATTCTGACCGGCACCCCTCTGTCAATATACTGTTGTTCTTCCGCCGCAAAGTTCTCCCATCTGTTTTCGTAATAAGCGGTGATCAGTTCCTGCTCCAGCGTAGGGTTATCCATATAGAGTTCTTCAATGCCTATGTTCATCTCGGACACAAGCTGTTCATTGCCCTTCCAGGTAATATAATAATAGGGCGCGTAGGCAAATTTGCCCACGAGGCACTGCCCTTCCTCAACCTCCGTCAAAGTGTGCGCCGCCACATCAATCTCACCGCTCTTGAGCGCTGTCTGAAGCTCCTGTGTCGTTTTGTACTCTCTAAGCCGCGGCTGGGAAATGCCGTTGCGGTCAAGGTATTCCAGAAATTCATCCTTGCGGACATAACTTTCCACAACACCGAAGGTCATATCCCGCATACCGTCAAAATCCTCGAAATCCACGTTGGTGTCCTTCTCCACAAAGAGGCAGCCGTAAGTATATCCGCTGGAAAGTGACGCATATTCAAAAACCTCTGACCGCTCCTCGGAATACTGCGCCGATCCTACCAGATCCACTTCTTTCGCTTCCAGTTTTTCAAGCGCGTCATTCCAACTGTCGCACATCACATAGGTAATATCCCACCCGGTATACACACAAAGTGCTTCCAGATATGCCACATCCAAACCGCCATAACCATCATTTTCCGAGTAGATATGAAATCCATTCATCGGAAAAAAAGCCACCCTTACTTTCCGGGGGCTCGCAAAAACCGGCACGCAAAAACACATGGAGCACAAAAATACCAGTATGATTATCAAATATTTATATATGTTCCAGTTCCCTTTGTTCTTTTTCATGATCCCTGCACCAACTCCCGCAATTTTCCAATATCAATCGGCTTTGAGTAGAAATATCCCTGGAACCATGTGGCATGGTAGAGCCGAAGATAATTTTGTAGTTCCTCTGTCTCCACACCTTCCAGGCAGGTGCTCATGCCGCAACTGTTGGCAAACTCCACAATCGACCTGACCATCGCCTGTTTTTTCGCGTCCTCCGTAATCCCACGGATAAAACTCATATCCAGCTTAATCTCATCCATAGGGGCATACAGCACGATCCCGGAAGACGCGCTCCCGGTTCCATAATCATCCATCGCCATACGGATGCCGTATCCTTGAAAAAATTCTACTTCCCGCTTAATCACATCGAGCGGCATATCCCTGCACCGCTCCGTAAGTTCCAGACATAAATGATCGGCAGGAAATCCGGTCTGTTCCAAAGTGCGCAGCACCTTTGCGCGAAATCCCTCCCTCTCCATCTGTCTTGCCGACACATTCACGTTTATCACAAATTCCGGCAGAATGGAAAGGAGTTCCCCTGTTTCCCGCAGCGCCGTCTGCAGCACAAAATTGCCGAGTTCATACATGGCGGGATCTGTTTCCATCCATTCAATAAACATACCGGGTGGCACGGTTCCGTAGGGTTCCCGGCGCCATCTCACAAGCGCCTCCGCCCCGACGATACGCCCCGTCCCTGAAATCACGATGGGCTGGTATTCCACGTAAAAACCCGCACAGTCCTCCCGCACCGACTGGTGGATCACCTTCATCAACTCCAGATCCATATTTCTGACCGTACGCACCTCGTCATTAAAGACAATCATTTTGCCCTGATGCTCCGTTTCCGAATGCCCAAGCGCATAAGCCGCCTTTGACGTGAGAGAGTCTGCCTTGCCTTCATAACTCTGTTCAATCAGAATCGCTCCCGCACATATTTTCAGCGTGATTTTCCGATTGTTTACCTGCACGCCTTTTACAAGTTTTTCCCGGATTTTCTGCTCGAAAGCGACCAGTTTTTCCCTGCCTCCGCCTCTTAAGATAAATCCGAATTTCGGACCGTCAAGGCGGTATACCGCGCTGTCCTCATCCATCATAAAAATAAACTGCAGCGCAGTTTCTTTCAAAAGCTGGTTCGTAAAATCCGTGCCATATATGATACTCAGATTCGTAAATCGTTCCAGTTTGATCATTAGGACCGCAAAGGGTTTCCGGTTTTCAATCTCCGCCTCAATATCTGCGTCAAATCTGGCGTGGGAGTATAAATCCGTCAAAGCGTCAATTCTCGGCAGCACATTTTCATTGTGCAGCAAAACGATTAAGTGATCTTCCGCATTCTGTCCGCCTGCCACAATATCCGTATGAAAACTGTACAAGTGATATTCCCCGGACACATCCCGCATCCGGACGCACAGTTCCCTGTCCAGATTCATCCCTCGTACTCTCTCGGGAATCCCTTCCTCGTACTCCCAGAAATCGTCGGGATGGATCAGCCGGCGCATCACCGCATAGTGATCCGGCACATAGGCATCCTCGATGCCAAAATACGCCCTCGTCGTCTCGGAAAACCACGCGCGGCTTCCTTCCAGATGCAGGGCAAAAATATAAGTGTCATCCGCCAGCCTGTTCCACTTATTCATCACCAGATTCATATAGCTTTCATTGTCATGCCAGAATCCCTGTTCTCCCATGTTTACCCCCATATCTTCCTGCCCGGCTTTCAGACAAAGAAGATTTTATTCCTTCGTGCCTTATGTATCAAGCGGTTCCCTGCAGAAGTAACAGCTGAACCTTTCGCGCGTCGAAACGGGAACGAGGTTTTCCGCCGCACAGTAACCGCAGATAACACATTTACAGCCGCCCGGCACGCTGTCCCCCTCGTAGAGTCTCTGCGCCGGACGAAGCCCGCCGGAACTTTCGTAGAGCCTTCTCGCCTCCTCACGCTTCTCCATTTCATGTTCCATGGCGTCCTGTCTCGCCTTTTCCTCCAGATAAGCAAGCGTAGATTCCGGCTCGTTCTTATTCTGCCTCTCTGCCAGCGGCTTCTTCTGCGCTTCCGCCTGCGGCATCTGCTTTGCACGCGCCGGCTGCACGATCGGTTTAGCCTGCATTGGTCTCTGCCCCTGGAGTGTCTGTACCTGCCCACGCTGATTCGGGATCTGTCCTCTCTGGTTATTCTCTTGCGGATTCTCCATCCGCTGTTTATAGATGCGATAACAAATATATAGCACTACAATCGTCCATATGATGCCAAACATTCCAGACATTTCACCCCAATCCTTTCTCTCTTTGTATTGCCATCTTTATCATATCACACCTTCCCATGACATGGCAAAAGATAAGTTCCCAAATTCTTACGGAAAAACACCATGCCGGATACTTTGTGCTATAATAGGAATAGTGTCGGCACGATTTGATTTTTGGTCGATGCCAAAACAGGAACACAGCACAAGGGAGGAAACATGACCATCGAAAAATCCACCGCAAAAACAACCCTGCTCACCGAGGGCTGCATCTGGAAACAGCTCGTCGCCTTTGCGTTTCCGCTCTTTTTGGGCAACCTCTTCCAGCAGTTGTACAATACCGCAGACTCCCTGATTGTCGGAAATTTCCTCGGCAGCAATGCGCTCGCCGCAGTCAGCTCCTCCGGCAACCTTATTTTTCTGATGGTCGGTTTTTTTCAAGGCATCGCTGTGGGCGCCGGGGTTGTGATTGCCCGGTATTACGGCGCACAGAAAACAGAGGAAGTTCAGAAGGCCGTACACACGACAGTTGCTTTCGGACTGGCTTCCGGCGTCTTTTTGACCGTTGCAGGCACCATCCTGACTTCCCGCATCCTTATATGGATGGGAACGCCCGCCGATGTGCTGCCGGAATCCACGGTCTATTTCCGCATTTATTTTCTCGGCTCCCTGTCCTTTGTCATGTACAATGTCTTTGTGGGCATTTTGCAGTCTGTCGGGGACAGCCGCCATCCGCTCATTTATCTGATCGTGTCATCCGCCATCAACATTGTGCTGGATTTGCTGTTTATCGCCGTGCTGGGCTTCGGTGTCGGCGCTGCCGCCCTGGCTACGATCCTTTCCCAGTTTATCAGCGCGTTTTTATGCCTCTGGCGGCTCGTCCGCAAGAGCCCGGATGACTACCGGGTATCCATACTGCGCATCCGTTTTGACCTCCCCATACTCCATGAGGTAATCTCCAACGGCCTGCCCGCGGGATTTCAAAATTCCATCATTGCACTCGCCAACGTGGTGGTACAGTCAAACATCAACAAATTCGGCAAGATGGCTGTCGCCGGCAGCGGCGCCTACTCCAAGATCGAGGGCTTTGGTTTTCTGCCCATCACCTGTTTTGCTATGGCGCTGACCACCTTTATCAGCCAGAACCTTGGTGCAAAACAGTACGAGCGCGCCAAAAAGGGGGCGCGCTTCGGTATCCTCTGCTCCATCCTCACAGCGGAACTTGTGGGTATCATTATCTACCTGACCATTCCGGCCCTGATTGCCGCTTTCAACCGTACGCCGGAAGTGATCGCTTACGGGACGACCCACGCGAGGACAGTCACACTCTTCTACTTCCTGCTCTCCTTCTCCCACTGCATCGCGGGGATCTTACGGGGCGCGGGAAAAGCCGCCGTGCCGATGCTCACCATGCTCTGCTTCTGGTGCATCGTCCGTGTGAGCTATATCACGGCCATTGTACATATGATCCCAGTAATCAACGTCATTTTCTGGGCCTATCCGCTGACATGGAGCTTAAGTTCCATTGTTTTTCTTATCTATTTTCTGAAAGCAGACTGGGTGCACGGGTTTGAGAAATAGACCCGTGTGCCGCAGCAGGCTATTCCGTTCTCCCCGACAGCATCTTCATGGGCTCTTTTTGTAGATTTACATAAATTCCAGCAGCCGCAATCACCGCTCCGGCCGCCACAATTGCCAGTGCACACTCGGCCGCCGTCTTTAACGGCTCTTCCTGCTCATAAGACTTTGCCGCCGTTTTTCCCATATCCGTGGCCACGCTGTTTCCAAAGGTTTTATCATAATAATCTTCTCTTTGAATCTTCCCCTCGATCTCCCCAGACAGATAACTGCCCGCCACACTGCCGCATACGCTTCCCACCAGAATCAGCAGGAAAATACCTGAAAACAGGGAAACAAAACTATGCCACTTCCGAAAACCCAGACATCGCTCCACCGCCGTCCGCTCCTTCTGTTTTAAGATAAACAGCCAGGAAAAATAACCGAGCACCATCAGTACCATGATCACACCCATAACAAGCAGCAGTCTGGCAATATACTTCATATTGTTGATATTTGCCTCCAGTTCTGAATAGCCTCCGTCATAAAAAGTGATTTCCACATTAGAAATCTGCAATTTGTTCCACTTCTCCATATACTCGTCGATGGTGCCGTTGGCAATGCGAAAAGAAGTGTTGCTTCCCACCATTGGTCCGCTCTCCAGAATGTTATCCGCATCGCTGTTCTTCACGGAACGGCTGGGAATGATGATCTCATTGTAGCCCATTCCGTAATCATCCCGTATTCCCGCCTGTCCGCCGTACACACCTACGATTTCATAATTGCCCTCCTCAAAAACCGGGTAAATCTCCCCTTTGGCATTGATCAGCGAAAATGCCGCCGCACTGTTGGTTGCAAATGCCCGTCCTGCAGTCCGCCTGTAATTTGCATACTGTAACGCGAGAGGCAGTTCATCCCCGATTGCAAGCCCGGCACGCCGGGCAAACAGTTCCGACACAAGACATACCCTGTCCCCGTTCGCATACTCCTTTGCCGTAAACTCCCTGCCCTGGCTGATATATGCATTGCCATTGTAGAAAGGCATCAGCAGATTAATGTCGTCTGTGCCCGTTACCGGGAAAGTATGCCGCAGATAATCCCATGAGGCAATTACATTCAGCCAGCGCCTGCCTTTGTCCGATTCATAAAACCCTTCTGTCACCTCATCGCAAAAATGTCCCTCTTCCACGTCATCCGGCACTTTGTTGCCGTCTATATCAACCTGATCGGATTCCAGAACCGTGTAAGGGATGTACTCTGTAACATCATCCCCCTCAAACTCCTGCTGATCCTCATGTCCCGGTCTATAAGCAACAGACATCACATAAGTCTTATCCGCATACAGTTTCTCCGGCTTCGGATTATAGTGATCGCAGAATGAAATGACATGTCCATCCCTGATTCCTCCCTGTCCGGCAAGTACCCTGGTTACCCGAAAGGCAATCGGATGGTCTGGCACTGCATCTTCCACCGGCGATCCCTCCACGATCTCGCTGAGACTCATGCCCAAACCGTACATCTCATACTCCGGCATGTAAGAGCCGTAAAAACATCTTCGCTCCGGCCCGGACAGATAATCTGCACCCTCGAAGTCCAGCACGGACAAAGGCACATAGGAATCATAAACCGAACTATTGTAAATGCGGTAGTCCTTGATCTCCGCATCCCAGATCCGCCGCTCTTCCACCTGATCTGCCTTCTGCTCCACCGTTCCGATGGTCATAAAGGAATCCTCGTAGGCTTCCATTTTAGCCTGATTCGTAACCAGAAACTCCCTGCCGATACTGCAAAGCCCCGACGCAAAAATAAGCAGCAGCAAAAACAGGGCGGCTCTCCCCTTCATACGAAAAAGCTGACGCATACTATTCTTAAAAAGCAGCATACCAAACTCCTTCCTCATCCCGCATATCAACTTTCCGCGTTGCTAGCGTATCTGCTCCATGCTTCCATCCTTCATACGAAAGACATGATCCGTCTCGTCCGCCACCCTCTGGTTATGAGTAATGACAATCACCGTATAGCCGTCCTCATGGGCAAGCTCTTTTAAGAGCGCAACCACATTCTCCTCATTTCCCGAATCCAGATTGCCCGTTGGTTCATCAGCCAGAATGATCTCCCCGCCTGCGGCCACCGCCCGGGCAATCGCCACCCGCTGCTGTTCCCCGCCGCTCATCATCTTCGGGAACTGCCTGCATATCCTGGATTCCAGTCCCACCCGCTCCAAAAGCTGTCTGGCCTGTCTGGCAGCCTCCTTTTTCCGCATTTTCTTACATTCCAACGGCAGCATCACATTCTCCTGCGCCGTCAATAGCGGAAACAGGTGAAACGCCTGATACACCACCGCCGCCCGGTTCAGACGGTAAGCGTCCCTGTCCATATCGCATAGCGGCTCCCCCTCCACATAGATCGTTCCCTCACTGGGCTGGTCTAACCCGGCCAGAAGAGAAAGAAAGGTGCTCTTGCCACTGCCCGACTCACCCACAATCGCATAGAATTTTCCCTTCTCAAAGACACAGCTTACATCCTTCACCGCCTCCACCTTCTGGTACTTGCTCTGATAGCTGTAAGACACATGTTCCGCACGCAGTATCTCCATTTTTACCTCCATTTCATCCTTCCACAAACAACGCTTCCATCACGCTCACATCCAACAGCTTCCACAGCGCCAGACTGTTACCAGCCATATAGCAGATGCCCACCAGTCCGCCTGCCAGCGCGGAGCTTCCCCCGTAATTTCCCTGGATCAGCACCGCAAGCACACTTCCCGCCACAACTCCCGTAATGACTAAAGTAAGCTGATCCACGAAAAAGACCCGGAAACATTGGTACCTGTTCAACCCGATCGAACGAAGCAGCGCCATTTCCTTTTTCCTGCTCTGTAAAAGCAGAAGTGTAATCAGATATCCCACCCCCACAATCAGAATAAGGAGAAAGGGAAAGAATGCGCGCACCGTGTCAATCACCTGCCGCAGATGCTCCGCTGTGCTGATAAAGGCGGCGTCATTCACATTTAACGCCACACCGTTTACAGATTGATCCAATTCCGTTGGTGCGGCACTTCGGAATCCCAGATCCTTCATCTCCTGTTTGAAGGCATTCAGTGAAAGCGCGTCCGAAACCTGAAAAGCTGCCGAACTTGCAAAGAAGGGAATCCCCTCTTCGGCATAAGTATTTCTGACCGCATGAAAGGGTACAATCACGTCCGGCGGCACCGCGAACTGATCATCCCACCTGCCCCGCATATCTACATATCCGGCAATCTCGTACTCTACCGTCTGTAAAGGACCCGCAAAAAGTTCTGCGTAACGCTCGTCCTTACGGTAGTAGTACCACTGGCAGAGCGTCACCTGGTCTCCCAGCTTCCATCCCTTCCTTTCAAAAAGCTCTTTGGAAACGATACATTTTGCCTCGGATCCCTGTAAAATCGAGGCATCCGCACCCGCATTCCACACCACATCGCTCTCCTCAATGCCGCCCACCGCCTCAATGCCGTTTACCCCATCCAGAAACAAATTCAGCGTATGCCACTCTCCAGGAATGACCTGATCAATCCCTGCTTTGAGGCGCACATCCATTTTCAGCCGGTCAACATATGCCGAGTCCAGAAGCCCCTGCACAAGACTGTCTTTTATAAAAATGCCCGACTGTCTACTCCCGTCCGCCGTGCTGACATAAGCGTTTATCGGGATTGCCTCCGGCAGCATGGCAAGCTGTTTTTCATTGTTGGCGATATTGGACAGATAAGTGTGGAGCAGAAACACCACCAGCATATCCATCAGGATGGTCAAAAGGCTCTTCACCTTATGCCGGCCGATCTTCACTTCCCGGATGCTCTCGTTCTTCCAGAGAAGATACACCGCTCCAGCCCCGCATAAGATCACGAGCGCGCCTGCCCACACATAGAAAAATACCGGGTTTTCGTACCAGGGACTATCTGAAAACGCAGACAGCTTTTCCAGGGCCCGCCCTTCCTCCTGCCCCGCCAGATAACCGATACCCACACAGACAAGATAGAGAACCCCGCAGGCGCAGGCTCCCAGAAGCAGCTTCACTTTCCACATCTGTCTCCCCCGCTCCTGCGCCTGTTTGGACTGGGATATGGTTTCCGCCACAATCTGTTCCGCCTCTTCCCTGTCAATCTCTGGTTCCGCCATTCTTTCACTCTGCATCAGTTCCAGGAGACTCACACCCAGACACTGTGCCAGCGGCTCCAATATTTTAATATCTGGAAACCCGGCTCCATTTTCCCACTTGGAAACTGCCTTGTCGGATACATGGATCTGCTCCGCAAGCTGCTTCTGCGTAAGCCCCTTTGCCTGTCTGGATTCCCGTATGAATTTACCGAATCTGATGTTGTCCATAAGCCACCTCTCATACCCGGATTGTAGCACAATGATAAGAAAAAGGGCAATCTACGCAAAGTAGACTGCCCCTACAGCCGTATCTTATCCCCTATTCTGCCAATATTTTATAAAAGACATCACAGGCATTCCCTGCCCTTTCGATATCTAAATTGGAGTAATTGATGATAAAGCAACGCTTCCTTTCGCTTTTCGTAAAATAATATTCTGACAGCGCATGCAAACGGATTCCCTGCTCCCTCAATGCATCAAGGATCTCCCCGTCCGCCTTTTCGGTTTCGATCTGAATCAGAAAATGCAGGCCGGAGTCATTCTCAATAATCTCGCACATATCGTTCAGTCTGCTTTTCTTAATCGTCTCAATCATTCGGTTTCTCTGTCTGCTGTAGTACAGGCGCATCCGATTGATATGTTTTTCAAAATATCCCTGTCTGATAAAGGCGGCCAGCGTATACTGCTCAAAGTTAGAAACCGTGCAGGCATAAAAGGACAATTCCCTGTAAAAACGGTTGATCAGATGAACCGGCAGAATCATATAGCTGATTCGAATGGTGGGGGTGAGGGATTTGGAAAATGTATTCATATAAATTACCTTTTCACAGGCGTCCATACTGAACAGGGTCGGGATCGGTTTCCCGTTCAGCCGGAACTCACTGTCATAATCATCCTCGATGATATAACGCCCCTCTCTCTCATTGGCCCATGCCAGAATTTCGTATCTTCTTCCGGCAGGCATGGTGATCCCTGTAGGAAAATGATGGTTCGGGCTGATATGCGCGATATCCGCCCCGGTTTCCTTAAGTCCCTCAAAGGTCATTCCCATTTCATCCATATCCGCATACTTGCACGATATCTGATACTGCCTGTACACCTGCACAATCTTTCGATATCCCGGATTTTCCACACAATACTGCTTTCCGTTTCCCAAAAGCTGCACAATCAGACCATACAAATACTCCGTTCCCGCGCCGATCACAATCTGATCTGGATCGACAAGCATTCCTCTAAAAGACTTCAGATGCTCCGCTATTGCCGTCCGCAGTTCCCCGATGCCTCCGGCCGGGGATGCCTCCATCAGCTCACCGCTCTTATTGGAGATGACGCTCCGCAGAATTTTCGCCCATATGGAAAAGGGGAACAGCTCAGGGTTCATCCTGTTATCCGACAAATCCACCGCATAGCAGGGTCTTTCCTCCGGGATGTGAATGTTCAGGGAAATACTGCCCTCTCTCTGCACCTTCTTCATGCCTTCAAGCTTCGCCACATAATACCCCTTTTGCGGAATGGCATAAATATACCCTTCGCTGATCAACTGGTCATAGGCGTTTTGAATGGTAATGGTACTAATACCATTATTTTTTGCGAAAGCCCTCTTGGAAGGCAGCTTTTCTCCCTGCTGCAGATTCCCCGCCAAAATGTCCTCCTTTATGCACTGATATATGTATTCGTACAAAGGCCCCTGCGCCTTTGCAAAATTATAAGTCAGCATCTGTTTTCCCCGCTTCCTGACATATAAATATTTATCCTTTTGAATATTTTCTTATATCCAGCATTACTGTAACATAATTATCGTCAAACCGCAAGGACAACGGCCGTATCTCCTCCGCTGGCAGCGCCATTTTATGCGCGGCACAGCACAAGGCAGAACAACTGCCCGCGTCCCTGGCATAAAAACGCTTCTAAATATCAGATGGGAGGAAACGATGGAACAGACACAATATGAACTGAACAAAGGGTTGGCACAGATGTTAAAGGGCGGCGTCATCATGGACGTCACCACGCCCGAACAGGCAAAAATCGCGGAGGAAGCTGGCGCCTGCGCCGTCATGGCACTGGAGCGGATTCCGGCTGATATCCGGGCGGCGGGCGGCGTATCCCGCATGAGCGACCCCAAAATGATCAAAGGCATACAGGATGCCGTCAGCATTCCCGTCATGGCGAAGTGCCGGATCGGACATTTTGTGGAGGCGCAGGTACTTCAGGCAATCGAGATTGACTATATCGACGAATCGGAAGTGCTTTCCCCTGCGGACGATGTTTACCATATCGACAAAACGGCTTTCAGGGTGCCCTTCGTCTGCGGTGCCAGGGATCTGGGAGAGGCGCTCCGCAGAATAAACGAGGGCGCTGCCATGATACGCACGAAGGGCGAGCCGGGAACCGGGGATGTGGTGCAGGCAGTCCGGCATATGCGCAAAATGAACGCCCAGATCAGACAGCTCGGCTCCATGAAAAAAGACGAATTGTTTGAGGCGGCAAAGCAGTTACAGGTGCCCTACGAGCTGGCATTCTATGTCCATGAAAACGGGAAACTCCCTGTCGTAAATTTTGCCGCAGGGGGCGTCGCGACGCCCGCGGACGCTGCGCTGATGATGCAGCTTGGCGCAGAAGGCGTCTTTGTCGGTTCGGGTATCTTTAAGTCCGGCAATCCGGCAAAGCGTGCCGCCGCCATCGTACAGGCTGTCACCAACTACACAGACGCTACACTGATCGCAAGACTTTCCGAGGATCTGGGGGAAGCCATGGTGGGGATTAATCCGGAGGAAATTAAACTGATTATGGAAGAACGCGGACAATAGCAGCGTAAAAGAATGCCCAAAATACGGTATTCTCCAGGACGAACCTGCTCGTCCGTTGCTTATGAGATTCCGCGAATCGAAAATCATGGAGGTTAAGGTGAAAAATTACAGTGACATAAAAATCGGCGTACTCGCCCTGCAGGGCGCTTTTGTGGAACATGAACATATGCTTACAAACCTCGGTGCCGTCTGCACGGAGATTCGCCAGCTCTCCGACCTCAAGGGGCTTGACGGCATCGTCCTGCCCGGCGGGGAAAGCACCGTACAGGGACAGCTTCTACACAAGTCCGGGTTGTTTACGCCTTTGCGGGAATTGATTGCGGATGGGCTTCCCACACTTGGAACCTGCGCCGGGCTGATCCTTTTGGCGCAGGAAATCAGCAGTCCCGCCACAGACAGCGAAGACGCCGACTCCCACTACAGCCACCGAACGTCTTTCTCACAGCCGTCTGGCTCGTCGCGCCTGGAAAATAAGAAGGACCGCTTTGCCGCCCATCTGGGAACGCTGCCAGTCACCGTCAAGCGAAACGCTTACGGCCGGCAGCTCTCCAGCTTTGTTACCGAGCAGCCGGTAACGGGAATCGGGAACTGTCCTATGGTTTTTATCCGTGCGCCCTACATCGAGCGCACCGCCGGGAACGTAGAAATTCTGGCAAAAGTGGACGGCAATATCGTCGCCGTAAAGTACAGGAACCAGATCGGACTATCTTTTCACCCGGAGTTGTCCAAGAATCCGAATATGCACGAGTGGTTCCTATCCTTATGTTAAAAATGTGAAAAGTAATCCTAAAGGCATCCCGCCATAGGGCAAGACGCCAAAATCACTAAATTTCGCGCTGGAGAATGCATAACATCTTCAAAACGCTTAAATGGAAGACGCAATCAGTTCCATACTACCCTGCAGTTCCACCTCACCGTAGCCGCAGGGCAGGATGAAGTGATCTCCCTTCTGTATCATCTGCCCGTTGATCAGCCCTTCTCCCGCCGTCACGCTCATAATCAGGAACGGATACTCCTGCGGGAAGGACATCTGATTCGCCACCTCAATTTTCCACACCTTATAATAGGGACAGGAACTAAACAGGTTCATCTGGTCTTTCGGCAGGTCTGCCGCCGCCTTGACACACTCTGCGGCAGGCTTTGCCGGAACCGTGATCACATCAATGCTCTGCTCCACATGAAGCTGTCTGGGCTTCCCGTCCGTCAGCCTGTCATAATCGTAAACCCGGTATGTAATATCCGAATTCTGCTGGGTTTCCAGAAGCATGATACCGCCTTTGATGGCGTGCACCGTACCCGGATCAATCTGGATAAAGTCACCCTTCTTCACTGGCAGTTCCCGGATGAACTCTCCCCATCTGCCCTCACTGATCATCGCCTTAAGTTCTTCCTTATCCTTTGCGTTATGACCGATCACAAGGGTCGAATCCTCCTCACAGTCGAGAATATACCAGCACTCTGTCTTTCCGAGGGAGCCGTTTTCGTGCGCTCCCGCATAGGTATCGTCCGGATGCACCTGAATGCTCAGGTCCGTCTTCGCATCGATAATCTTTGTGAGAAGCGGAAACCGGTCAAGCTCCAGGTTACCGAAAAGTTCCGGCTCTTCCTCCCAGAGCTGGGACAGCGTTTTCCCAGCATAAAGACCTTCTCTGACCGTACAGTCCCCATTCGGGTGGGCGCTCACCGCCCAACACTCCCCCGCGCTTTCTCCCGGGATCTGATAGTGCCACTCGGTTCCCAGACGCTCACCGCCCCATATCCTCTGTTTGAACACAGGATTTACAAATAAAATCGGTTTTTCCTTCTGGTTCACTGACAATACCTCCCCGTTTGTCTCCATCACTTTCTGATACCAGTACGCGGAATCCTTGGCAATCCGCTTCTGTGTCTGGAAATCCACATAGACCAGACCGAACCTTTCCGAATACCCTTTACTCCACTCAAAATTATCTAAAAACGTCCACTCAAAATACCCTCTCACATCCACGCCGTCATCCGCCGCGCACTGGAGCGCGGACAGGTATTTGTCCAGAAAGGTAATGCGGTTGGGATCGTGCACCCGGCCGTCCTTTGACACGATATCATGGCAGGACATGCCGTTCTCCGTAATATACAGAGGCATTTTATATCTCTCGTACAGAAATTTCACGCCCCAGTACAGACATTCCGGCGTCACCGGCCACCCAGCCGCTGTCTTTGGAAATCCCGCCGGTCTGCCGACAAACTCCGGCTCCCCGCCTTTACCTGCCCGCACTATATAGCCATTATAAATATTCTGTCCCATAAAATCCAGAGGCTGAGCGATCAGCTCCATATCTTCCTTCGTAATCTCCGGCAGATACTCCTTGAATTTTTCAAGTCCTTCCACGGGATAATGCCCCAGAAACACCGGATCGGAAAACCATGCCACATTCCAGGTCCAGTTATCCATCGGATTGTAAAAGGAAAAGAGCACCTTTCTTGCCGCCTCCATATCAGCCGGATCACTGCTCGCCGGATATGCCATTCCGCAGGTGGGCGCATAGCCGATCTGAATGGGCTGTTTCGCGTATTTCCTCAGATTGATGACCGCCTGCCCGTGAGCGCGCAGCGCATTGTGGGTAATCTGAAAGGTGTCCTTTAGCGGCAGCTTTTTACCCGGCGCATGGATACCGTGCAGATGTCCCAGTCCAACGAAACACTGTGGCTCATTGAGCGTGATAAAATACTCACACAGATCTGAAAAATTCTCCGCCACCACCTTCGCGTACTCGCCAAACCACCCGATGATCTCTTCATTCAGCCAGCCGCCTTTCTCCTGCAGCGCCTGCGGCAGCTCCCAGTGGTACATCGTAATATAAGGCGTGATGCCGTTCTTTTTCATCTCCAGAATCATGTCCCGATAAAGGGCAACACCTTTTTCATTCACGCGCCCTGTCCCCTCAGGCAGTAGTCTCGCCCAGTTTAAGGAGAAGCGGTATGCCTTCACTCCAAGCAGACGCATCAACTTATAGTCGTCCTTATAGCGGTGCATATGGTCGCAGGAGACATAGGCATCCGTGTGGTCCTCGATACCGCCCTCCTCCGTGAACGTGTCCCAGATCATTTTGCCTGCACCGTCCTCCGGATCTTTCCCTTCCACCTGATAGGCGCTGCTCGCAACACCCCATACAAAATCTTCCCGAAACATATATGTATCCCTTCCCTTCTGAAACGTCTCTGAGAAATACACGTCAGATATCATACACAGCTCTGCAGTCATCCGGCTCCACGGTACTTCCGCACAAAGCCACACCTTAACCTGTCCGTGCATGAAACAGCCAACGCATCCTTACAATTTCTCAACTTGTTTTTCCCGCCACAATCACCGACACAAGATAAAAAGGCGCGGCATCATTCTGGTGGGTCTGGGTCAGCCGTATCTCCACCCGATGCACACCGGGCGCCATGTGATGCGCCAACGTGTCAATATGAAGACAATCCCCCCAGGTCTTCTGAAAATTAGCGTCAAGTGTAACCGCGTTTTCTTCATCCCCGTCCACCACCGCGACCGCCACAGGAGCGGGATGTTTTACCGACTTGCGGTACTGCACGGCGATCTCCGTTCCTTCCACCTCAAAGCAAATTTTCGCCCCTTGTTCCGATGCTGTCCAGCCACCGCGGAACATATCATTGACATATTTTTTCGGCGTCTCGTCCGCCGAAAATCCTGCGCAGACCGGGTCGCTATTGTGATTCTGAAAACGCTTTGCCTTTTCATAGGCATTTTCTGTCACAGGCTCCGGCATGGAGTATGGCTCCTGCGTCTCATGTCTCTGCGCATAGATCTGGTCCAGACAGTCTGTAATAACCTCCGCCAGCAGGGCGTGCCCCTCTGAATTGGGATGCAGATCGTCAAGGGTAAGCTCCCGCCTGTCAATCGTCCCTGCCTCTATCTGCGCATAGATGGACGGCTTCATGCTGACGCTCGGCAGATGATAGTGCGCCCCGATTTCCCGGTGTTTCTCCTCGGCACTGACACCTGTGTCATAAAACATGTTATGTACCAGTAAAACCGCCGGCGCGAACACGTTTCCGTACACCTTCCGCACCAGCCCCTCATAGATTTCCCGGTAAAAATCCGTATTTTCGTCGTTCACTGAAAATTCAATGATCACAAAGTCCGGCTTGAAGGCGAGCACATCCTCGTCCACTCTTGCCACGCCAAACTGTGACGTCGTGCCGCCCACACCGGCATTCACATAGGTAAACGCCGTCTTGGGGAACCGCTTTACAAACCACTCATAAACCAGATAAGCATAACAGTTCGTATACTGCGAGGAGGCAGACCCCTGCGTGATGGAACCGCCCAGAAACGCCAGCGTCATACGGTCACCCTGTTCTGCCCTCCTCATCAGATGCTTCATACGATAGAGATTACCCCTGTTTACGAATCCCTTTTCTGTGCATATTTCATATCCCATTTTTAGTCTCCATTTAGCTAAAAATTATTTTGTTTCATTCTTGCCACTTATTGTACTATTGCAGCCTCAAAATAGCAAGTGATACAAAACTTCTTTTTCCTTTTTATGAATCATGCACATATTTGGATGCTATTTTTTAGTTATTTATAACTTATTTTTAATTAATTATAGCTAATCATTAAGCTTTTGTTTGTTTTCTAATTACTCTACTGTTTTGCCTCTGGCAGGCGAAGACGTAATAACCGCTTCGCAAGCTGCCTGAAGTTGAAAGGCAACAAGGGATAGATATAGCTTTTATCCGACAACGTCTTATTGAAGACAATGGATAGCAGGAAAAATGCAATCGCGCCCACATAACCGTAAATGCCAAAGGCCGCTGTCAAAATCAGATTAATGATACGCATAAACTTCAAGGCATAGCCAAGCTCGTAATTCTGCTGGGTGTAGTTGGCGATGGCAACGAACGCCATGTACAGCATAACCTCCGAGTTAAACCAGCCACTGTTGACGGAGAACTCTCCAAGTACCAGCGCTGCCATCACACTTAAGGGGGTACTCAGCATATTCGGCGTATTGACCGCCGCCAGCTTCAATCCGTCGATGGCAAGTTCCAGAATCAGAAACTGAGCAATCAGCGGAATATTAGACTCCTCCTGCAGCATAATAAACTGAAAGCTGTCGGGAACCCACTGGGGATTCTCCATCAGAAGCAGAAAGGTTGGCGTCATAATATAGGTGAGGATCGAAATGATAAACCGGGTCAGACGCAGATAGGTTCCCGTAATGGGCGGAAAGTAATAATCGTCCGCCTCCTCCACAATATCAAAGATGGAAGTCGGCACAATCATGGCGGAGGGTGAGTTGTCCACCAGTATCACGATATCCCCCTCAAGCACTTGCGCCGCAGCCACATCCGGCCGCTCCGTAAACTTAAACTTCGGGAAAGGATTGAACCATTTACGCTGATAGAGACACTCCGCCAGACTCTCCTGATTCATGGTAAGCGCATCCACCTTGATATTCTGAATCCGTTTCTTCACCTTCTCCAGAAACGCGTGGTCCACCCGGTTGTCCATATAGCACAGTACAATATCCGTCTGGGAGCTTTTCCCGGCGTTCATCATCTCCATGCGAAGCTCTGTGCTTCTGATCCTCCTTCTGATCAGCGCTGTATTGAAAACCACCGTCTCCACAAAGCCGTCTTTGCTGCCGCGCAGCGTCTTATCCTTGTCAGGCTCTGAGACGCTTCTGGCGGGATAGGTTCTGGAATCAATCAGCACACATCTGTCATAGCCGTCGATGAAGAGCGCAAACACACCCGACAGGACGTTGTAGATGATATCGTCCCATTTATCTTTGAGATCCACCTCCACATAGGGCGTCGCCTTCTTCGACATTTCGTAGGCACTCTCCGGCATTTTATCCGGCGTCAGACTGATGAAATACTGCAGAATTTTCATCATCAGCTCATCCTTGCAGAAACCGTCAATAAAATAGATACATGCCTGTCTGCCGCCCACATCAATCACACGGTAGACCACGTCGAAACTCGTATCCGGCTTCATGTGCGCCTTCATGTACGCCATACTTTCCTGCAGGGAGGTTGTCATCTTTTCCTTATTTTCCAACGCAAAAACTCCTTCCGTGACTTAGGAATCTTCAAGAAAGTCCGTAAAAAATATTTCAACTTATTTCTTTCCGATTCCTTACCATTGTTTCCCATAGTATGTCTTGGAAGGAGTTCTCTTATTCATATAGAAGGATCGATCCTTTATTCCTGCCTGTTCAAAATCCGGTTCATTTCATCCACCATCTCGCTGATCTCGCCGGCCTGTTTGGTCACCTCCGCCGTATCGCCCGCATTGCCCTCCGCCATGCTGTTAATGGAATAAAATTGCTCATTCTCTTTACGGATGCTCTCTGCAATATCCTGATTGATGGATACTGTTCTCTCGATTACCTCCGCCTGTTTTGCGTAAGAATCTCCCATCGTCTGAATCGCGCTGACCGACTCATTGAGAAGTTCCGTCATATCACGCATACTCTCGAATACAATTTTAAAATGCGCGTTCTGCTCGCCCAGCTTGGAAGAATTTTCCTCCACCTGCGCCGTGATTTCTTTCACATTATTCTGTACCCGCTCGATCACGGACTGTACCACACGCAAAGACTCCTGCGTGCTGTTTGCAAGGGTTCCCACTTCCGTGGCAACCACCGCAAAACCTTTTCCGGCTTCTCCGGCTCTCGCCGCCTCTATGGACGCGTTTAATGCTAAAAGGTTTGTCGAAGAGGAAATATCGCTGATCAGCTTCAAAGTCACGCCTATCTCCTTCACCGCATCGGACAGCTTCTTTGCCACCTCGATGGTGAGCTGCATGGACTCCGACACCTCGCCGTTGATTTTGTGCAGGTCATTCAGCAGCTTTTCATTTTCCTGTGATTTATCCAGCAGATCTTTTGAGGTCTTTTCTACCTTTCCCACGCTGTCGGCAACAACGCTCTCCCACTCCTTCAACTCGCCAAGGTTGCCCATGCTCTCATCCGTCTTCATGCCAAGCTCGTTGCTGTTTCCCACAAGTTCTTCACTCGTCGCCGCCAGTTCCTGCGCAGCCGCGCTCTCGTTTTCGGAAATCTGCGAGAGAGCCGTCCCTGCGTCATGGAGTCTGCCGGAAAGCGCCTGCACCGAATCCAGCACATTTTCCACTTCTTTTTCCTTATCCGCCACCATCCCGAACAGGACAGTCGCCCGGTGCACGATAAAGCAGCATGCCACAAACAGGACCACATAGACGATTCCCGTAAAGATCCATCCGATCGGCAGATGCAGTTTCAGAAAGCCCGCCGGGAAGATCAGCATCATCACCGCGTTGACTACAATGGTCACTATCGTGCTCACCTTAAGTATCTTCTGCTCATAATAGGGCACAAGCAATAAAGTCGCCACAAAATAATAGTGCGTCAGACATACATAGCCCGCACTGTCACTCGGTCCGCCCACCGCTGCCGTAATCGCGCCGACCACGGGCGGAATGCAGGCATAGACATACTTTGCCTTACTTCCGAGCTGTTTCTCAAAAACTCTGGTCACAATGGCACACACGCCGGATAAAAGGAATACGCATTCCCGCACCCCTCCGTTCAACATAATCATAACGAATCCCCAGCCTGAAACTGCCACCCCGAGAATATAGGCAAACATAATGGTATTCACTAACTTTTCTTCGTTTTTCCCTGATTGTATTGGCACCTTTTTTCTCCTTTAAGTATCATATTAACCGTGTACAGTCAAATCATATTCGCATTACTGTTTTCCTGTGCTCCCATGCCCGCCACGGTCAGCGTTTTCAAGGTGTGCAACCTCGTCGAAAACAATCCTGGGCTGGTTCTCCATAATACGAAACTGACAGATCCGGTCATTTACATGAATCTCCGTATCCCTGA
>CASWVG010000022.1 GCA_949472775.1 uncultured Lachnospiraceae bacterium | reverse complement strand
CATACATAGACAATAAACACAACCGCAAGTAACGGAAAAGGCTATCTTCTACTGCAATAGAGGATAGCCTTGTAATCCGTTTGATTTTTAAACTGATTATTGTTTCCGATTGAACAACCGTCGGACACGCCATATCCTCCGGCTTCTGAGATGATTATAAACCAACACTGCGAATTTTGCAAGATGGTTTAGGGAATGGGGGTGCTTCGGCACTCCTGTTTTTTGCAGTTTTGTACACTATATTCCCCAAATATGGTCTTGTATGCAAGAACGGTACGGATCAATTATGGGGTGACAGCCGCCGCCCCCATGTGGTAGACTTATCTGGTACGAATCTGGCGTCCGAATGGATGCGGGACGTATGCTGGTCCCGGTAAGGTATGGGGAGGCAGCATCGCGTCCGGTACATGGGATTGGGAAGGAAGTGAGACGAGCATGAGGGAGATGGAGTTTAAGATGGAACGACCGGGTCTTCTCAAGGAGGGAGACAAGGTTACGGTGACCGAGGGTGTTCTTCCCAGCAATTATTATTATACGATAGACCCGTCCCTTGCGATGTCGGGCAATTTTCCTTTTAGGGAGCGGATGCTGGAGCGGGAAGGCGTGGTGACGGAGGTCATCGAAAATGCCAGAGGCTTCTATGTGAAAGCCAGATTTGGAGAAATGTGAGAAGAACTTCTAAAACGCGGCAGCAGGGGCAGACTCGCGAAGAAATTCTAAATCTCACGCAGGAAAATGCCGGAATGCAGGCATTTTCCGCATTATATAAGACTAAAAAATGGAAAGAGAGGAAAGTGTTATGTTAACTAAAGTATCGACAGAAAAAGCACCGGCAGCGATCGGACCTTATTCCCAGGGAATCATTGCGGGAGATTTTCTCTTTGCGTCGGGACAGATTCCGATTGATCCGGCCACGGGGGAAATCAAGGGGAAGGATGTGACCGAGCAGGCCGAGCAGGCGATGAAGAACGTGGGGGCGATTCTCGCGGAGGCGGGCACGGACTATACCAAGGTAGTGAAAACCACCTGCTTTTTGGCGGAAATGGCGGATTTTGCGGCATTTAACGCAGTGTATGAGAAGTATTTCACCGAGAAGCCGGCGAGAAGCTGTGTGGCGGTGAAACAGCTCCCGAAAGACGTACTCTGCGAGGTGGAGGTTCTGGCATACTTGAAGTAGAAGAGCGAACGGCACAGGGAAATGAGTTTACATAACTCAAAACAAGGCAGACGGGAAGGGTTTACATAAGTTGTGAATGGAAATAATATTGTTTTAATAGGTATGCCCGGTGTGGGGAAAAGTACAGTGGGCGTGGTGCTGGCAAAGAAACTTGGCTATGCCTTTGTGGACGCAGACCTGGTGATCCAGAGCAGAGAAGGAAAGCTTTTGCATGAGATCATTGCAGAGCAGGGTGTGGAAGGTTTCTGGCGGACGGAGGAAGCTGTGGGCGAGGCCATGGACGTGCGGCGGACGGTGATTGCCACCGGAGGCAGTGCAGTTTATGGGGAACGTGCCATGGCGCATTATAGACAGATCGGCACGGTGGTGTACCTTTACCTGCCTCTTTCGGGAATCAGGGAGCGCCTTGGCGACCTCACCGAGCGGGGTGTGACATTGAGAGACGGGCAGGATCTGGACGGACTGTATGCGGAGCGGCAGCCGCTCTATGAGAGGTACGCGGACGTTACGGTGGACTGTGAAGGGCTGTCGATCCGTGAAATTGCAGGGCAAATTGCCTCCGGCTTCTGACTGGCAGGAAACCGCGAAGGCATAGGAATTAAGAAAACAAAATGGGAACGTATTCCGGGCGAAACCGGGCACGTTCCCGTTTGCGCTGTATATAGAGAAGAAAATAAAATTTTTGATTTTGCATAATCTATTCCAAATGACAGAAACTAGTATAGCGGATGATTATTTCTGATATTTAATATTCGTTGCACGGACAGTAAAAAGATTTTGGTGCCGGATTGAAAAGGCATCGGAAAGTCTGGATATGGAGGAAAAGACGATGGATTATATCAATGCATTCTGGGTCGGCGGACTGATCTGCGCGCTTGTGCAGATTCTTCTGGAAAAGACGAAGCTTTTGCCGGGACGTGTCATGGTGCTTCTGGTGTGTGTGGGAGCGATGATCAGCTTTGTCGGATGGTATGAGCCTTTTATGGAGTTCGCGGGGGCGGGAGCCAGCGTGCCGCTTCTCGGTTATGGCAATATTTTAATGAAAGGCGTGAAGGAGGCTGTGGATGAGAGCGGCTTTATCGGTCTGTTTCAGGGCGGTTTTAAGACTGGCGCGGTAGGATGTGCGGCAGCGCTGGTGTTCGGATATCTTGCGAGCCTTGCCTTTAGTCCAAAGCCTAAAAAATAAAAAAATGAAATAAATAGAAAAATAGTGAAGATACGCAACGGATGGTATCGTTATAATATATAGAAGCGCAGATGTACGATGTAATCGGGCGAAAAGCGCGAAACGCAAATTTGCGAGTATAAAGTTTGTGGGGGAAAGGAGGCAGATACTATCAACAGGGAAGAACAATTGTCAGCGCTGATTGATTCTTACCAGCATCTTGTTTTTTCAATATGCTATAAAATGACATCGGATTATTTTGCCTCCGAAGATCTGGCGCAGGAAACGTTTCTATCGGTCTACAGGCATCTGGGAGAGTTCGACGGCAGGCACGAAAAGGCATGGGTCTGCCGGATTGCCACGAACAAGTGTCTGGACTATCTGCAGAGCGCGGGGCGGCGAAATATCCCCACGGCGGATCTGGGATTTGAGAGCGCAAGGCCGCCGGATGGGGGAACGCCTTCCGGCAGGGGCACGGTAACTGCAGAGGGAAATGAGGCGGCAGTACAGCAGACACCAGAGAGCATCTGCCTTGAAAAGGAGGTGCGGGAGACATTGCTTTCAAGGTGCTTGTCCTTAAAGCCTCCCTACGATGAAATCGCCAAAGCATATTATTATGATGAACTGGATGCGGGCGAGATCGCAAGGCAAAGAGGCGTTAAGAAAAAGACCATACAGACGCAGATTTACAGGGCGAGAACCATGCTTCGCAGGATGTATGAAAAGGAGAAGGGCGCATGATACATAATATTACGGAAGAGAGAAAAAAACTGAATAAATGTGACGTCTCCCTCCCGGCTCCTTTGACTGAGGAAGAACTGATGCGGCTGATTGAGACGGTTGAGGAACGGGAACTGCTGCACGCACCGGGACACTTGAAAGAAAACATACGTTCACACATACGGGCAGGAAAACAGAAGGAGAGAAAACGAGCGCTTTTTGCTTACCGTGCTAAGGTTTTGGTGGGGATGGCGGCGGCTCTGGCGGTACTTTTCCTCGTGCCGGTGGACGGAACGGAGGCGCAGGAAAGGACACAGACAGGTATCCGGGAACTGGTGCGCGCAGAAGAAATGACCTTGCATGATGCGTGGGAGCAGGATATCCTTGACAGACAGAGGGATATAGACAGGACATGGGAGAAATACCTGAAAGGGCAGAAGAGAGCGGATGTCAGAAAACGGTATTTTGGGCATGTTACAGAAAAGTTGAAGAATTATACCGATCAGGAGGATTGATGAGATGAAAAAACAGAAAAATAAGTTTTGGTTGTTTGTGTTTTCCCTCTGTCCGGGGGCGGGACACATGTATATGGGACTGATGAAGATGGGAGTCAGCATTATGCTTGGCTTTATGCTGGGAGCATTCGCGGTTTCCATCACAGGAATCGGTGCGCTGGCAGTGCTGCCTATCACACTCTACATATACAGCTTTTTTCACGCAAACAATATCGGTGGGATGGATGCAGAGCAGTTTGCGGTTCTGGAGGACGAATATCTTTTCGGGTTTGGCAACTGGGATATGAGCCGTTTTAAGCTGGATAAGAAAAACAGGAACATTGCGGCGGTTGTGTGCATTCTGATCGGTGTTTCCATGCTGTGGAATGTGGGATTCGGTATGCTCAGGGATTATGTGGGCTGGGACAATCCGTTTATCAAAGCGGTCTATTATACCATGAGGGACGAGGTGCCGAGAGTAGTTATTGCCATAGCGATTATCTGGTTTGGCGTGTCGCTGATGCGCGGGAAAAAGCTGGATTCTGTGGAAGACGACAGGCATGTTGAGGCGGATTCCGCAAAGAAGCCGGTGATACTGCTGCAAAGTACTAAGGAGCCGGAAACGGACGGACAGAAAGTGGAAGAACCGGGTCCGGACAGGCAGAGTGCAGAGGAATGTGAGGCACAGGAAAATGAGCAGGGGGGGGAGTAGACACATGGATATTCAGGAAAAAGACAGGTACTGGGAGGAATCCGGGACTTTGCGGACCCGCCGGGTCGGTTCTGTAACCTTTGGGCTGACGCTTGTTTTGTTCGGCGTGCTTTTTCTCATACATATCGTGGTTCCGACGCTGGATTATGGGATAATCTTTCAGTTCTGGCCTGCTGTTTTTATCCTGCTGGGCGTTGAGATTCTGGTGGAAAACCATAAAAGTGGATCGGAAAAATGTAAGTTTGTCTATGACTTTCCGGCAATCCTGATGTTGGTCATCATGCTGTTATTTGCCATGGTGATGGCGGCGGCGGAAGTTTCCATGCAGTATTACCAGAGAGGATGGTGGTAGTAGAGTGAAAAGAACTTCTAAAGCTCAGCAGCAGATTTATGTCTCCTCGTAATCGAGCTGCCGTTTTGTTAAAAATTGTCTGACGGCCCTGTCCCAGAGCGCATCCGGCGTCTTGTCCATGAGAAATGTGTGAAAGGCGGTTCCGGTGATGAGCGTGAGGACGGAGCCGTCATATTTTATGTTGAGGATGAAAGCCTTCACCTGATCCGGTGTGACCGAGGTGTCTCCTTTTTCCAGGAGGGAGGCCGTGTATTCGGGGATCAGATGCAGTACGAAATGAAAGGCGCAAGGTGTGCGCTTTCCTTTGATCAGATCGAAACAGACAGATCGTATTTTTTTCCACTGCGTAAATTCGTAGGGTCTGGTTTCTGCGTCCTCCCATTCTTCGGAAGTGTAGAACGCCCTGTTTTCGCGGCCGTCTATGGTGAAGGTGTTGTAGGTGCTGATGGAAGCCTGCTCCAGCAAAAAGGAGTCGAAAGTGTCCCCCGCCAGAAACTGGTTCATAAATTGTTTGATATTTTTTATCTGTAATGCGATCATGTGATGCCTCTCCGTCTTATTTTCTATGCTTCTTTTGCAGATCAAAGATTTCAACCTTGTATATAGACTGATTCTTACATACATTTGTTCTGATCCGAGCTTTTGCCCGTGTATCTTTGATTGTAAGATAATTGCCGGGGATTTGCAATGAATAAATGTGATTTGCAAAATGGGGTATTCTATGATAGTATAAGTAGTAATAAATACTATATGAAACGGTTGCGGAGGCTTTATGGGTTACAAGATTGTGGTGGACAGCTGTTGTGAGCTGCCCGTAGAATATAAAAATGACAGCAGATTTGAAATCGTTCCGCTTGGGCTGGAAGTGGGCGACTATATCATTCAGGACGACGAGAGCTTTAATCAGAAGGAGTTCCTGCGGAAGGTGGCGGATTACCCGCAGTGCCCGAAATCGTCCTGTCCGTCCCCGGAGAGATTTCGGGAGGCATATCATGACGGGGCAGAGGAAATCTATGCGGTGACCCTTTCCTCCCACTTAAGCGGCAGCTATAACAGCGCGGAACTGGGCAGGAGCCTCTACAGAGAGAAGTACGGCGAAAAGAAGATCCATGTGGTGGATTCCGAGTCCGCAAGCTGTGGGGAGACCCAGCTCGTGGAAAAAATCATCGCCTGCAAGGAGGCAGGGCTTGGTTTTGAGGAGACGGTAGAGGTGGTGGAAACCTTTAAGAGGAAGATGCGCACCTATTTTGTGCTGGATAATCTGGAAACGCTCAGAAAGAACGGTCGCTTAAGCGGCGTGAAGGCGCTGGTGGCGTCTACCCTGAATATCAAACCTGTTATGGTGGGAAATCTCGGCGTCATTGAGCAGAAGGGACAGGCGATCGGCATCAATAAGGCGCTTGCCAGACTGGCGGACTTTATCGTGGGCGATGTGGAGAACCCGGAGGAGAGAACGCTGATGATTACCCACTGCAACTGTGCAGAGCGGGCGGCGTATATGCGAAGCCTGATGGAGAAGCGTGCCTCCTACAAACGGATTCTGGTTATGGACACCGCCGGGGTCAGCAGTATGTATGCCAACGACGGCGGTGTGATTGTGACGCTCTGACAGTGTGAGATGAACGATAAGCCACTCACACAAGCGGCTGTTTCGCCAGGCCTGCATAGCTGACCTGGAAGTTCCAGGAGTCGGTTCGAAACGCCGTCCTATTTGGGAGAATGCCAAAAAAGGCATTCTCTGTCAGTCTGTGAAGCGTAATATTTACAGTGTGCTCTCCCGCAGCACCTTTTTTATTTTGGGGAGTTCCAGAGGCGACACGGGGAGAGTCTTTCCGTCCTTCATGGTCAGCTTAAGAAGAGAGAGCTTTTCCACAGAGACCGTGTTGATGAGACAGTGCTCGGATACCATTATAAAATGGGTGAACATGGCCAACTGCGCGTGGAGATTGGGGAGGGTACTCAGAATGTCGAGAGTGCGCCCCTCTGTCAGCACCACATGGAGATAGTTGCCGCTTTTCACCGCATAGAGAATTTCATCTTCATGGACATAGAGTGTGTCCTTCTCTCCGCGCAGTTCTATGGTGGGAATCGTTTCCGCCTTCAGATTCTGCGCGTGATCCAGCATTTCATCCAGCTCGTTTACTTTGATCGGTTTGTTCAGATAGAGGATCTGCTTCTGGAGTTGCCTGCGCAGAATATCGTGGTTGGATGCCTCCGTGACGTCATCCGGCACTTTGGCGAGCGCCGCCTCAATGACGGAAGGATAGTCGATCGTGGAGACGCACAGCACAATGGGAGCCACAACGCCCGCGTCGATCAGTTTTCTGGCAAGCTGGAAACCGTTTACCGGTCCGTTCGTCATGTCAATGAAAAAGGCGTCGTAGAGCATGGGAGAACGCAGAACCGCCTCCACATTTCCGTAGGAATCAATATAGAGCACGCCGGTGGTGTGGATTCTCCTGTCGGAGGCACGCCCGAGAAGGCGCTCCATCTGTTTCCTATCCGCAATATTATCATCACAAACTGCAATATGCATATAGAATCCTCCGTATGATATGGTCTGATTTACGGCAGAAGCTCTCATCTTCAATCCAAGGTCCTTTGGGTTGTGATGGCGTAATCTGCCGGCACGGGCGTTTAAAGGATCATAAATTCAATTGGGGATGACAGCAGCGCCACCACGAACAGAACCTGTACAAGCAGGATGGCGGGCATCCCGTAGAGAAAATACCAGTGCCTTGTCTTGTGGCGGAACAGATGCATGCCGATGATTGAGCCGACGCTGCCGCCGATGATGGCGAGCACAAAAAGCGTGGCTTCCGGTATGCGCCATGCGCGTTTCCTGGCTTTGAGCTTATCGATTCCCATAACGGTGAAACTTATGAAGTTGACAACAGCTAAATATATAGTAATAAGTGTAATTACGTCCATATAAGATCAGACTTTCCCTTTTGTATATGTTGATGTTTTTCCTTTTACGTCTGCTGCTTTACTGCGTACGGTCCATTGCTTTCGCGTACATTATATCATATAAATTTCTGAAAAAAAAGAAAAAACATCCTGTGAATATGCACGGATTGAGAGAAGAATCCTGCCATAAGCGTGCGCAGGCCGGAAGCATATAGATAAGGACAAAAAGCCGGCAGATGCTTTTACTGATCCGCCGGCTTCTCCATCTCATATAAATACCTGAATTATATTTTTAAAGAAGCTTCTCGCCCTGCTCCTGCATCTTCATGGCGCGAACCTTGCAGGACAGGCCAAAGAGATTGATGAAGCCCTCCGCGTCATGGTGGTCGTAGAGATCGCCGGTGGTGAAGGAGGCGATGCTCTCATTATAGAGCGTGTACGGAGAGGTGGTGCCGGCCTTGATGATATTGCCTTTGTAGAGCTTGAATTTCACTTCGCCGGTCACATACTGCTGGGTGGACTCGATGAACGCCTGCAGTGCCTCGCGAAGGGGGGTGAACCACTTACCCTCGTAGACTACCTGCGCAAATTTGTTACCCAGATCTGCCTTGAGCGCATAGGTGTCGCGGTCGAGGATCAGTTCCTCCAACTGCTGGTGCGCTTCGTAGAGGATGGTGCCGCCGGGGGTCTCGTATACGCCGCGGGATTTCATGCCCACTACGCGGTTTTCCACGATGTCAATAATGCCGATGCCGTGCTTGCCGCCCAGCTCATTTAAGGCAGCAATGATATCAGCCACTTTCATCTTCTTGCCGTTAACAGAAGTGGGGATGCCTTTCTCAAAGGTCATGGTCACATACTCGCCTTCCTCGGGCGCTTTCTCGGGCGTGGTGCCGAGCACGAGCAGATGCTCATAGTTAGGCTCGTTTGCAGGGTCTTCCAGCTCCAGACCTTCGTGGCTGATGTGCCAGAGATTGCGGTCGCGGCTGTAGCTGGAATCTGCGGAGAAGGGAAGGTTGATGCCGTGCTGTCTGCAGTATTCGATCTCCTCCTCACGGGAGTTTAAATTCCACTTTTCGTTTCTCCATGCGGCAATGATCTTTAAGTCGGGAGCCAGCGCTTTGATACCCAGCTCGAAACGGATCTGGTCGTTGCCTTTGCCGGTTGCACCGTGGCAGATGGCGGTTGCGCCTTCCTTGCGGGCGATCTCAACCAGTTTCTTGGCGATCACAGGCCTTGCCATTGAGGTGCCAAGCAGATATTTGTTTTCATAAACAGCGTGCGCCTGTACACAGGGCATGATAAAATCATCGCAGAACTCATCGGTCAGATCTTCGATGTAGAGCTTGGATGCGCCGCTGGAGAGGGCGCGCTCCTCGAGACCGTCAAGCTCCTCCGCCTGGCCGCAGTTGCCGCACACACAGATGACTTCATAGTCAAAATTTTCCTTTAACCAGGGGATGATAACGGTCGTATCAAGTCCGCCGGAATACGCAAGAACTACTTTTTCTTTCATTTTCGTTTCCTCCATATAAAATGATGTAATATCGTTTGATACCGGATATCTGATCTGCGCGCACCGTCTGCCGGAATTTGGCAGGGCGCGTCTGTCCTTAAAACAATATACAACAAGAAGGGACAGAATGCAAGTGTAAATTTATGCATAATTTATATGAATATTTGTGATAAGTATGTATAATATGAAATTGTAATTGCATATTATACAAATATATTGTATAGTTATACGAAAATGTTCTGTACATGAACGCGGCAGTTGCGTTATAAAGCAGACGGCGGTATGATAGGAAAGAGGAAAACGATGACGCATGGCGGAAAGAAACGCGGCAGGAAAGCGGGGAAGGAAGAAATAAGAACAGGCATAGATGGGATGAAAACAGGAAAGGATGGGAAAGATTGAAAATTAAAATTTTCAATCGCGAGATTTGTGCCTGCGCGTTGCTTGACACAAACTCGTTATGCGCAAAGAGCAGCGCAGAAATGGAGGAAAAATGGGAATACAGGAGTTTCTTTCAAGCGGCGACGAGAGGCTGGATCGCCGGTTTCTCTTTACGGCGGAAATTGACCAGATGACTTCCGTTTTGCGGCGGACGCTTCTGCTCGACAAAAGCCGCAGGGAAAACGATGCGGAGCATTCCTGGCATATTGCGGTGATGGCGATGCTCTTTTCAGAATACGCGACAGAACTTGTCGATATCGGCAGGGTGGTGCAGATGTGCGTGGTGCACGATCTGGTGGAGATCTATGCGGGGGATACCTTCGCTTACGATGCGGTGGGGAACGCCGACAAAGAAGCGCGGGAAAAGAAAGCTGCCGACAAACTTTTTGCCATGCTTCCAGAGGAACAGGGACGGATGATCCGCAGCATGTGGGAAGAATTTGACGCTATGGAGACGGCTGATGCGAAGTACGCTGCCTGTATGGACAGACTCCAGCCGTTCTATCACAATACGCTGACGGACGGGCACACCTGGGTGGAGAGCGGCACGAACCGCGCTGCGGTGGAAAAACGGATGGCGGTCATCAAAGAGTTTATGCCGCGGGTGTATGTCTGGGTTGCGGCTAACATCGACCATGCAATTGAGGCAGGATGGTTAAAGCCGTAGGGCGCCGGTTATCTCATAGGGAGGCTGTGGGGCTGCGGGCCTTTTTGGAATAAGAAGTAAGAGAAACAGGCCTTGTTGCGCTGGGTGATTTGGCAGACATAGCCAGTCTTTTTAGAATAAGGGGTAAAAGAAACAGAAACAGGGCAAGAGGAAATGAGATGGAATATAAAATCGTACGGCTGGCGGAGCAGCCGGAAATCAAAGATCGGGCGGCACAGTGGTTTCACGAAAAATGGGGCATTCCTCTCGCGGCATATCTGGAAAGTATGGGGGAGAGCCTTGCAGGGGAAAAGCCGGTTCCGCAGTGGTATGTGGCGGTGGAGGATGGCAGAATTATCGGCGGCATGGGCGTGATCGAGAACGATTTCCACGAAAGGAAAGACCTTGCGCCGAACGTCTGCGCGGTTTATACGGAGGAAGACCGGCGCGGCATGGGTGTTGCCGGCGCACTGTTAAATTATGTATGCGCCGATATGAAAGAGAGGGGAATCGACACCTTGTACCTTCTGACTGACCACGACTCGTTTTATGAGCGGTACGGCTGGGAGTTTTTCTGCATGGCGCGGGGGGACGGGGAAACGGAACTGTCGAGGATGTATGTACATAGAGTGTGAGGGATGATGGATAGGTGAAGGGCGGAAATTTATGACGGTTGAAAACGCTAACATATCAGATATTACATTACTGACGGAACTGAGGCTTGCGTATCTGGAAGAGGACTATGGCGGATTAAGTGAAGATGTGATTCGGAAAATCAGCCAGGAGCTGCCGGATTATTTTAGAAGGAATCTGAATCAGAATATTTTCTGCTATGTGATAAGAGAAAAAGAGGAAATTGCCGCCTGCGCTTTTCTGTTGGTAGTTGAAAAGCCAATGAGTCCGGCGTTTATTACCGGAAGGACAGGGACGGTTCTGAATGTCTATACGAAACCCGCATATCGTCGTAAGGGGTATGCCGGAAAGATAATGGAAAAATTACTGTCAGATGCGGCCGAAAAGTATGTCAGTGTGGTGGAACTCAAAGCCACGGAGGAAGGGTATCATTTATACAAAGCGCTTGGATTTACGGATGAAGTGTCAAAGTATCATCTGATGAAGTGGTATTGTCAATAATATGTTATGCGTTTTGTGCGGCAGAGACAGGCAGCGTGACAGAGAGGGTTTGAGATGGGCACAATAGATACAAAAGGACTTTTATTACGGATTTTTATACCGGCAGCAGCATTGAGCGTGAGCTATCTGATCTTAGGGCACTTTTTTTGACATGTATCTATTATGGTGTTTTTAATGTCATAGCCGGCCCGGTTACAGAGGAACTGTTTTTCAGGGGGTATCTGACATCCCATTATGAAAAGCAGGGATGGTTTACGCCGGTAGTGATATCCGTATTGTTTTCGCTGTATCATTTCTGGCTGCCGTTTAACAATGTGTTTCGCATATTGGCATTTACGCCTGTCATGTATGCTGCGTACAGAAAAAAGAATTTTTGCATAAGCATTCTGTTTCATTGTATCTGCAACCTGTTTACAACGATCAGCTTTATCTTGGTGGTTTTAGGGTGAAGGAGATACGATTGAAAATTAAAATTTTCAATCGCGAGATTTGTGTCTGCGCGTTGCTTGCCACAAACTCGATTCATGCGGTGTCTCAACAAAGTTGAGACAAAAGCAGCGCAGAAATGGAGATAACTATGATTCGCTATGCCTGTGAGAAGGATTTTGAGACGGTAAGAAAATACGATAAGCATATCAGTGAAACGGAATTGAAAAACGCGATCGCCTTAAAAAGGATTCTGGTCATGTATCAGAATGGCTGTTTCGCGGGCTGGCTGCGGTTCAACCTGTTTTGGGATGAGATTCCGTTTATGAATATGCTGTATCTGCTGGAGGAATACAGGGGGCAGGGATACGGCGGGCGGCTGGTCGATTTCTGGGAGAAGGAAATAGCTGACAGCGGTTACAAAGTGGTTCTGACCTCCACCCTGTCAAACGAGCAGGCGCAGTTTTTCTATCGGAGGAACGGATACGTGGACTGTGGCTCTCTGCTGCTGCCGGGGGAACCTTTGGAAATTATTTTGCGCAAGGATCTGACATGAAAAACGTTACGCATCTGCTGGCTGTTTTGCTGCGATGCAAATCTGTTCTGACAGGCTTTTGTTATCAGAAACGATTCTGTTTGTGGGAGTAAAAATGGAAATTAATTAGAAAGGGAGTTTGTTTACAGGGGAGGCAGTATGATGGAGAGAAGAGACAAAGTAAATTATTATCTGGATCTGGCAAAGATGGTGGCACAGCGTTCCACCTGCCTGCGCAGACATTACGGTGCGGTGATCGTAAAAAACGATGAGGTGATTGCGACGGGCTATGTGGGTGCGCCCAGAGGCAGGAAGAACTGTACTGACGTGGGGGAGTGCATCCGGCACAAGATGGCGATTCCGAGGGGGGAGCGTTATGAGCTTTGCCGCAGCGTCCATGCGGAAACCAATGCGATCATCAGCGCGTCGCGGGACAAGATGATCGGCAGCGCCATGTACCTGACGGGGGTGGAGGCTGAGACCGGAGAGTATGTGAAAAACTCCTGCAGTTGTTCCATGTGTAAGAGACAGATCATCAATGCGGGGATCGAGACAGTGTATGTGAGAGACACCGAGGATGAGTACCGGGTGATTCCGGTACAGCAGTGGATTGATGAGGACGAGTCTCTGGAGGGGGCATTCGGGTATTAGGAGGAGAAGATTTGGCAAACAGAGCTTATTTGTATGCGAAAAAAGACAGAGCGTTTGTGGCGATTTCGGAATACAATTATGATATTCCCATTGCCTATAAAATTCTGGTGAGTTGTAAAACCAAAAGGGTAAGGTCAAGTATATTCGGGAGTCCCTTCAAAATTGCGCTGCGGGGTAATTTTGAGGAGGGCGTGGAGCGGCTTTATGCTTTTCTGGAGGAATTGAAGCAAAAAGGGCTTATTCCGGAAGCAGAATTGGATGAGAAGATAGAGGAGACAAAGACGTTTTTGGAGAAGCAACGCGGCTGTCGGTTTTTCTGGCTTGAGGGCGCAGAAATATACGAGTATAACGGTCCTGCCTTATTCGGCAATTTGAAAATGCACAGGCGGATTTCGCGGATTGGGACGGAGATTGCAAACTTTTACCGGGAACTGGACGGTGTGAAGCCAGATGAGCGGATGGATATGATCGGCATTCAGGAGTGGGCTGACTGTTTATATTATGAGACGGATTGAGTGGAAAGGACGACATAAATTTTTGAAGAACAATTGATTCAACCAAGAATTTGTGAATGCTCCGGAATGGAGGAAAAGTGAGCGGACAGGAAGAGAAAGAAGGCTTGACGGAACGTGACATGGCAAGAACGCCGGTTGACATAAAACCGTCACCCAATGGGAGACTTTTTAAAGAAATGACAGTGTATGAGCTGCTTGAGGAGCTGGACATACCGTATCTGCGTGTGGATCACGAGGCGGCCGCCACAGTGGATGACTGTCACGATGTGGACGAGGCGCTGGGCATCCATATTTGCAAAAATCTTTTTTTGTGCAACAGACAGAAGACTGACTTTTATCTTCTGATGATGCCGGGTTTAAAAAAGTTTAAGACGAAGGAGCTTTCTGCCCAGCTTGGCGTATCGCGGCTTTCCTTCGCGGAGGCGGAGTACATGGAGGCATTTTTGGATATCACGCCGGGCTCGGTGAGTGTGCTTGGGCTGATGAACGACAAAGAACACAGAGTAAGGCTTCTGATCGACAGGGAGCTTTTGCAGGATGCGTTTGTGGGCTGCCATCCCTGTGTGAATACGTCCAGTCTGAAGCTGCGGATGAGGGATATTCTGGAGAAATTTCTGCCCCATGTCGGGCATGAATATACGGCGGTGGAACTGGTCGGAGAGTAGTTTACATAATATATGTGCAACTGATGTGGGCGGCAGGTTAACATAATGCAGAAAAAAGGTTTACATAATTTTTTTGATTGGTTTACATAATGCGCACCGATTGCGGTTTACATAAATTAAGTGCTGTGAAGTAATGTGAGTGAAATAAATTGTATAATTGGCATATTGGTTAACATAATACGAGAAACGGAGAATACATATGATACGAAAAATGACGATAGAAGATTACGACGGCGTGAAGGCGCTCTGGCTGTCGATCAAAGGATTTGCCATCAGGAGCCTTGACGATTCCAGGGGGGGTGTGGCGCGCTTTCTTTCGAGAAACCCGGATACCAGCGTGGTGGCGGTGGAGGACGGCAGGATTGTGGGTGCGATTCTCTGCGGGCATGACGGCAGACGGGGGTGCCTGTATCATGTGTGCGTGGCACAGGACTTTCGGATGCGTGGCATCGGGAAGGCGATGGTGGTATTCTGCATGGAGGCGCTCAAGGCGGAGCAGATCAATAAAGTGTCGCTGATCGCCTTTACGAAGAATGATATTGGCAACGCTTTCTGGAGGCAGATTGGTTGGACGAAGCGGGAGGATTTGAACTATTATGACTTCACCCTGAACGAGGCCAATATCACGGCGTTTAACGGGTAACAGGGATAAAATTCATTTGACTAAGGTTATCGTATATGATAACATGGTGTTAATTTAGGGAGGGGTGTGGGCAACATTTATGAATTAGATTTCTATATGAAAGAAAACGGCAAAGTTCCGGTACAGGACTTTTTATATTCGCTTAATCCTAAACTAAGGGCAAAAGCTTTTAGTGATATTGAGCTACTGAAAAAGATGGGTACTGAACTGAAAGAACCATATGTAAAGCCGATCAAAGGAAAAGAAAATAAAGGTTTGTACGAACTGCGTATCAAATTTTCAAGCGATATAGCAAGAATATTTTATTTTACATATCATAACAATAAGTTTGTGCTATTACATGGATTTATAAAGAAAACGATGAAAACATCTGAAAATGAAATCGCGAGAGCCAGAAAGTACATGGAAGATTATAAAAGGAGGGCTGAATTATGACAAGAGCAGGTATATCTTTTGAAGAAATGAAAGCGGATATGCTCAAAGATGAGGAGTTTAAAATAGAATATGAGAAATTAAAGCCCAGATATGAGGCAATCGCGCAGATTATAAGTGCAAGGAAGGAGCAAAACATGACGCAGGCAGAGCTGGCGAAAAGAGTGGGTACGCAAAAAAGTAATATTTCAAGACTTGAAAGCGGTAACTACAATCCCAGTTTGGATTTTCTTATAAAAGTGGCTGAATCTCTTGGAAAGACGCTATCCGTACAGTTGAATTAAAATTTCCGGAATTGACTTCACCTGCGATGCATGTTACAATGATTCAAACAACTGAATAGTAGTAATGTCTTCAGGGCAGGGTGAAATTCCCGATCGGCGGTGACAGTCCGCGGGCGCGAAAGCGCGGGGTCCGGTGAAATTCCGGAACCGACGGTATAGTCCGGATTAAAGAAGGTGTATTGGGATTGTCAGAAGTAATCTGACAATGTTTTGTGCACTCTTTTACGTCAAACTGCTCTGTTGGCATTTTCAATACACCTAAAATAGGAACACCTGAAAGGCAGCCATACTTTCAGGTGTTATTTCATTTTAGGAGGGATTTATATGAAAAACAACAGGACAAGGAAACTCACAACAGTAGGTATGCTCTGCGCATTCGCGTATGTGGCGGTGGCGGTCGGACGCATCCCGGTCGTGCTCTTTTTGAAGTACGACCCGAAGGATGTGGTGATCGTGATTGGCGGTCTGATTTTCGGGCCGCTCACGTCGTTAGCCATGGCCGTGACTGTGTCCGTGGTGGAAATGATTACGATCAGCAGCACAGGAATCTGGGGTTGTGTCATGAACATGATTTCAAGCTGTTCCTTCGCCTGTACCGCGGCATTTCTCTACAAAAGGCACCGCACACGATCCGGTGCGGTGGCTGCGCTGGCGTGCGGCTGGGGGTGCCAGATTGCGGTGATGATGCTGTGGAACTGGCTTGTTGCCCCGATTTATATGGGATATCCGAGGGAGGCGGTGGAGGCGCTTCTGCTCACGGCATTTTTGCCGTTCAATCTGTTGAAGGGAGGGTTAAACGCGGGGATCACATTTCTGATCTACAAGCCGGTGGTCACGACACTTCGCCGGCTGCATCTGGTGGAGACATAAGTATTTCTTGTTACGTCACATCCGGCGCCATGCATCTGCCCCATGGTGTCGGGACAGGTGGAGGCGGGTGTTATATCATCCGGCATTGACAAGTGGAAGTGTGATATGTATAATTAAACTGCGAGTTTAATTATTGCGAGACAGAAAGAACAGGAAAGGTGTCCGATGATCTGCTTTCGGACTTGGGGCATACGTCTGCGCAGAAACGAGGTAAGATGGGACGAAGAAAAAAGGAACCGAGGAGCGTGCATCGGGAAAACATAGCGGCTGCGGCGTCCGTGCTGTTTATGGAAAAAGGAATTGCCGCCACTTCCATGGATGATATCGCGAAAGCTGCCGGATACAGTAAGGCGACGCTGTATGTGTACTTTGAGAACAAGGAGGAGATCGTCGGTATTCTGGCGCTGGAGAGCATGAAAAAGCTCTACGGTTATATCGATTCTGCGCTGGCGCAGCAGGATGGCACGAGGGCGAGGTATGATCTGATCTGTCACGGACTGGTACAGTATCAGGCGGAATTTCCGTTCTATTTCAAAATGGTGCTTGATAAGATCAACGTCGATTTTGAGAACAGGGATTGTCTGCCGGAGGAAAGGGAGACTTACCGGGTCGGAGAAGAGATCAATGAAAAGATCAAAGACTTCCTGACGGAGGGGATGCGCAGGGGCGATCTGCGGAACGACTTGGAAGTGATGCCCGCCATTTTTAATTTTTGGGGGATGCTGGCAGGCATCATCCAACTTGCGGTAAACAAAGAAGAATATATCGGGAAAGCGATGGACTTATCGAAAGAGCAGTTTCTGGCTTACGGATTTTCCATGCTGTATCGTTCGATTGCGGCCGGAGAAGGGGGAAGGGCGGATGAAAGTAAATAGGTTTGGGAAAAGAATCTTTATGTGCGCGGCTATCTTCTTTTTATTGGTCGTTTTGGTGTTTACAGCCGCTTACCTGAAAAGCGTGGCAGATTATAAAAAGGCGGTGAGAGAGACGACGATAGACAGCGTGGAACTTTCCGGGATTCCCGACGGTGTCTATGTCGGAGCATATGACGTCGATTTTATTTATGCAAAGGTGGAAGTGACGGTTCGGGACGGGGAAATGACGGACATTGTCATTTTGGAGCACAGGCAGAAGCGGGGAAAGGCTGCGGAGGCGGTTGTGGGCGATATGTTAGCAGAGCAGAAAATAGATGTGGACGCTGTATCGGGTGCGACCAATTCCAGTACGGTTATCAAGAAAGCCGTTGAAAATGCACTTTTGAATGCAGTATATTAGTGTGAGGGGGCCATTTACTATGTACAGAATACTTGTGGTGGAGGATGACGCAGTCATCTCAGAGCAGATCGCAAAATATTTGGAAAAATGGGGCTATGATGTGGAGCCGGTCAGGGATTTCGCGGATGTGCTGGGACAGTTCGCGGCGTGTGAGCCTCAGCTTGTGCTGATGGATATCGGTCTGCCTTTTTATAACGGCTACTACTGGTGCGGCGAGATCCGCAAGGTGTCCCAGGTGCCGATCATCTTTATCTCCTCGGCATCAGATAATATGAATGTGGTGATGGCCGTCAACATGGGCGGCGATGACTTTGTGGTGAAGCCCTTTGACCTGGAAATTCTGCAGGCCAAGATACAGGCTCTTTTGAGGCGCTCTTACGCCTTCACAGCGCCGGGAAACATTCTGGAATATCGGGGTGTCATACTAAATGTGACGGATATGTCACTTTCTTGCCGTAAAAAAGCGGTGCAGACGGATCAGGGCGAGGGTGTGCAGACGGTGGCGGCTGTTTCAGACAGCAAAGATGCCGGAGAGGGAAAGACGGCCAGCCGGATTGAACTGACGAAAAATGAATACCGTATCTTACAGACGCTCTTTGAGGCGGCGGGCGGCGTGGTAAGCCGGGATCTATTGATGAAGCGGCTCTGGGACGACGAGTGCTTCGTGGATGACAACACCCTCACGGTAAATATGAACCGTCTGCGCAAGCGGCTTGCGGAAATCGGGCTTTCCGGGCTGATCCAGACGAAAAAAGGCGTTGGGTATTTTCTGGGAGGGACAGATGGATAAGAAAACCTGCATACCATTGGCATATATACGGGAGCGGATTGCCCCGGTCTCTATATATATTGTGGAGGCGCTTATCTTTTTGATGATAGCTGCGCTCTACGGCTACGAAGGCGTGTTTGCCAATATGACTTATGCCCTGGGGATTGCGGCCTTCTTTGGCGGCTGTTATTTTTTGTGGGATTATGGCAGATACCGGGAGAAGTACAAGACGCTGTCGAGGCTTTTTTCGGCGGAGGAGAGAAGTGACGCGCTTCCCCGGACGTCATCCGGCATGGAACAGGCGTACCAGCAGATTATTGCAGCGCAGGAGGCGGAAAAAAGGGCGCTTGTCACGCAGCTTGACGAGAAGCAGCGGAACATGGCGGACTATTATACGATGTGGACACACCAGATCAAGGTACCGCTCTCGGCAATGGATCTGCTTTTACAAAATGCAGGCGGAAAGGCAGGCAGCAGTGTGGAAGAGGATGCGGCCGATGGCGGGGATCTGCAGACAGCAAGGAAACTGCGGGAAGAAGTGTTCAAAACGGGCCAGTATGTGGACATGGCTCTCCACTACGCCAGAATGGAGAGCATTTCCGCGGATCTTTCTTTTGAAAGGCTTGACGTGGACGCGCTGGTAAAGAAAGCGTTGAAAAAATTCTGGCTTCTTTTCAGCGGCGCGGGGCTCAATCTGCAATTGGAAGTAAGTCACGCATATGTGGTCACGGACGGCAAGTGGTTTTCCTTTGTGATCGAACAGATTCTGTCCAATGCGCTTAAGTACACGAAAGAGGGCGGCATTTCTATTTACGGGGCGGATGAAAAGGGCAGACCTGCCAGGGAGGAATGCAGCTATCTCGTGATAGAGGATACGGGCATCGGGATCGAGGAGAGCGATCTGCCCCGCATTTTTGAGCGGGGATTTACGGGATATAACGGACGACTGGGCAATCAGTCTACGGGCATCGGCCTGTATCTGTGCAGGCAGATCATGGACAGACTCGGACTTTCCATCCGCGTGGAGTCGAAGCGCGGCGAGGGGACAAAGGCGCTTTTGGGGATTGCCCAGGAGGCGGTTCTTACAAAAATGTAAGTTACGAGAGGGAAATGTAAGCCGGACACATGGCAGCGCATTTCCTTTTTGCTTATCATAAAGGAAAGGAAGGAGGACGAAGATGTCACTGTTAACCGTAAAAAATGTAAAGAAAATATATACCACCCGCTTTGGGGCAGTCAAGGTGCAGGCGCTTAACGATGTGAATTTTTCCGTGGAAGAGGGTGAGTATGTGGCCATCATGGGGGAATCGGGGTCGGGAAAGACCACGCTTTTAAACATTCTGGCCTCTCTGGATACGGCCACCAGCGGGCAGGTACTGCTAAACGGGCAGGAGCTTTCCAAGGTCAGCCAGAAAGATCTGTGCGCATTCAGACGGGATCACCTGGGTTTCGTCTTTCAGGACTTTAACCTGCTGGACACCATGTCCCTGCGGGATAATATTTTTCTGCCGCTTGTGCTGGCGGGGGTGCCTTACCGGGAGATGGAGCAGCGGCTTGCGCCCCTTTCAGAGAAACTGGCGATCACGGATCTTTTGGACAAATATCCCTACGAAGTGTCGGGCGGACAGAAACAGCGCGCGGCGGTGTGCCGGGCACTGATCACAAGGCCGGATATCGTGCTGGCGGACGAGCCCACAGGCGCGCTGGATTCCCGGGCTTCCGGGAAACTTCTGAAACTGTTTGGGGAAATCAACAGGGAGGGACAGACCGTTCTCATGGTGACCCACAGCATTCAGGCGGCGGCCCACGCGGGGCGGGTGCTTTTCATTAAGGATGGGTGCGTGTTCCACCAGATTTACCGGGGAGAGCGGAGCTGGGACGAAATGTACCGCATGATATCGGACGCCCTGACGGTGATACAGGCACAGCAGGGAAATGGCGATGAGATGGCGGCTTCTGGTCAGGCGTAGAAGGGAATGGGAGGTGAGACTTATGAATAAACGAAAATTACTGCCGGTGATGGCTTACAGAGGGGTGAAGCAGAATAAGCTGGTTTACCGTCCCTATCTCATGGCCTGCTTTTTTTCTGTGTTCAGCTATTACCTGTTTTCGTCCCTTCTGCACAACGATCTGATGGAGAGACTGCCGAAGGCGGCTTACGCGTGGCTGATGCTCACCTTGGGAAAAGGGCTGCTTTCCATCATTCTGCTGTTGTTCCTTCTCTATGCGGGCAGCTTTTTGCAGAAGCGGCGAGGGTGTGAACTGGGGCTTTACAGCCTCCTGGGGCTGGAACGGAAACATATTGGCATCATGCTTTTCTGGGAGAATGCAGGACTGTATGCGGTCAGCGTGTCGGCCGGGATTGTACTTGGGTTTGTGCTCAATAAGCTGATGTTTCTCCTGCTGCTTCGCATGACCAGACTGGATGTGGAGGCTGCTTTCTATTTTTCAGCGGAGGCGGTAGTGGAAACGGTTCGGTACTTTGCGCTTGTCTTTCTCTGCGTCTATATCAAAAGCCTCTGGAGTTTATACCGCATGAAACCGGCAGAACTGATGTCTGAGAGCAGGAAGGGGGAAAAGGAGCTTAGATGGACCTGGCTGTGGTCTGCAGCGGGCCTGATCCTGTCAGGATGCGGCTACCATATTTCGGTCACCAGCAGGCTGGACAGTATGATTTTTACAGACTTCTTTCTGGCGGTATTTCTGGTTGTGCTGGGCACTTACTTTCTGTTCACATCTGGAAGCGTTGCTTTTTTGCGGTTTTTGAAGAGACGGAAAAACATTTACTACAGGCCATCCAATCAGGTGACGATTTCCGGCATGCTGTACCGCATGAAGAAGAATGCGGCCGGCCTTTCCAACATCTGTATTTTTTCCACCATGCTTCTGATTACATTGACCTGTACGGTCACTGTGTGGACAGGGATGGATCAGATTGCTTACTATGACTATCCTTACGATGTGGAGGCGTCCTATTCGGAGAACAGTAACGTGATGGAAAAGGCGCGGGAGAAGGCGCAGGAGCTTTCGGAAAAATACGGACAGGGCGCAGCGCGGCTGGACTGCTATAACAGCATGAAACTTACCTGCGGCAGACAGCAGGGAAGCAACGCGTTTACCACTGCATCAGGTGTGGAATTTGCTGACCAGTATGCGGTCACGCTGATGACGCTGGCGGATTATAACCGGCTGGAGGGAGAGGACAAAAGTCTGGAGGAGGATGAAGTGCTCCTGTACTCCACAGGGGTGCCCTTTGGATTTGACAGCGTAAATTTTATGGGCGTGGAGGCAGCCGTAAAGGAGGAACCGGAGCGGATTTATCCTTTTCCGCAGGCCAAAAACAGGATGTTTAACTTTACCGCCCAATATGTGATTGTGGTGAAGGATCAGCAGGCATTTGACAGGTTTGTGACGGCGTGGGCACAGGTGAACGGCGTGACGGATATGGAAGGCTTTTTACACAGCGGCGTGCGGCATTTGAATCTGCTGCTTGACGGGAAGGAGACGGAGCGGGAGGCGTTTGTCGAAGAGTGGTCCGAGTGGTGTCAGGGACAACAGGATTTTCTGCAGGTGGAAAACGGCCTGGCGGGAAGAGCCGAGGACTGTTCTCTGAACGGCGGCCTGCTTTTTATCGGTATTATCTTTGGGCTTATGTTCTTTATGTGCCTTCTGCTCATCATGTATTTTAAGCAGGTCTCGGAAGGGTACGAGGATCAGGACAGCTTTGGAATCATGCGGAAGGTGGGCATGAGCGACAGAGAGATCCGGGGAACAATCCGCAGGCAGATCCTGCTGGTGTTTTTCCTTCCTCTTGCGGGCGCGTTTTTGCACACGGCGGCGGGGCTTGTGATGGTCAACAACCTTCTGGCGGCACTGCGGTTTTTTGACACCGGGCTTTTGATCCGCGTCTGTGTGGGCGTGGCGGAGGCTGTGACGGCTCTTTACGGGGGAAGTTATGTGATGACGGCGAAGACGTATTATCGGATTGTGGGGAAGTGAGGAAAGGATGCTCTGTCAGTTTGGCAGAGCATTTCCTTTTTACTCAATTTAATTTTATCTTTCCAATGTTTAATTTAGTCATTTTTTGATTTGGGACTAAATTAAAGTTGACTTTGACGTAATTATCAGATAAAATAATACCATAAATTGTTTGTAAAATAGATGCTGTGGAGGAGCGCCGGTTGAGAGATTATGCGTACGGGGATAAATGGCAGAGTCTGCTGACACCCGAGATCGTAGGGTATTTAACTGCAATACACGAGTTTAGGGGAGAACAACGTCTGATAGCGGACAGATATGCGGATGTTTTGGAAGACTTGGTGCAGATTGCGAGAATACAGAGTACTGAAAGTTCCAACAGAATTGAAGGGATATACACGTCTGATGAGCAGCTTAGGAAATTGGTTTTAGATAAGACGAAACCCAGATCAAGGAGCGAAAGGGAAATTGCAGGCTACCGGGATGTATTAAATACAATCCATGAGAACTATGCGCATATTCCAATAAAATCTGCATTTGTTTTACAATTGCACAGAGACTTGTATAAGTTTGAAGGCGTAGCTGTAGGTGGAAACTACAAGGCGGTTGACAATGTGATAGAGGAACAGGATGAAGCGGGAAATAAAACGGTGAGATTTCAGCCCGTTCCGGCATGGGAAACGCAGGATTCGGTGGAACGGTTGTGCGAGGCGTATAGAAAAATTGAGGAGGAAGGACAGGCAGATTTACTGCTGATTATTCCTATGTTTGTTTTGGATTTTCTGTGCATTCATCCTTTTAGAGATGGGAATGGGAGGATGAGCAGATTGCTGACGCTGCTCCTGTTGTACAGAGCGGGATATTTTGTGGGAAAATATATCAGCATAGAAAAATTGATCGAACAGTCTAAAGAAACTTACTATGAGGCGCTGGCGGACAGTTCGGCAGACTGGCATGAAGGAAGAAACGACTACGAACCATTTGTAAAGTATATGTTTGGCGTGATTGTGGCGGCTTACAGAGAATTTTTTGAAAGGACAAAAATGGTTACCCGGCATAGGATGTCAAAACCAGACAGAATTGCAGAAGAAATAAGGAATCGCATCGGGATGGTGACGAAAAAGGAACTGGTACAGCTATTTTCGGATATCAGTCAGACCACGGTACAGCGGACATTGAATGATTTGGTGAAAGATGGAAGGATTCTTAAAATAGGCGGCGGCAGATATACCAAATACAAATGGAACTGGGAGGATGAGGAGTGATGGTTACAGGTGAGTTAAGAAATAAAATAGATGCTCTTTGGGATGCGTTTGCGGCAGGCGGCCTTGTGAATCCGCTGGAAGTGATTGAGCAGGTCACCTATTTGATATTTATACACGATTTGGATGTTTCGGATACCATGCGGGAAAAAGAGAGCATTATGCTCGGACTGCCCTTTCAGAGTATTTTTGCCGGGAAGATTAAGGTGGGAGAAAGAGAGCAGGATGGCAGAAATTTGAAATGGTCTGTGTTCCATGATTTTCCGGCACAGAGAATGTATTCGGTTATGCAGGAATGGGTATTTCCGTTTATTAAAAATCTGCATGGAGATAAGGACAGCGCATATTCAAAGTATATGGATGACGCTATTTTTAAGGTGCCGACACCGCTTCTGTTGTCTAAGGTAGTGGATGCGCTGGATGATATTTTTTTGTTGATGGAGCAGGCGAAAGAGCTGGATATCAGAGGGGATGTGTATGAATACCTGCTCTCTAAGATTGCGCAATCCGGGTTGAATGGACAATTTCGCACACCAAGGCATATTATCCGTATGATGGTGGAACTGATGGAACCTTCCGCCGATGATATGATATGTGATCCGGCATGCGGAACTTCGGGATTTCTTGTTGCGGCAGGAGAATATCTGAAGGAACGGCGTAAAGAAGAAATTTTTTACGATAAAGAAAAAAGGGATCATTATATGAGCGGCATGTTTCATGGATATGATATGGATAGAACCATGCTGCGCATTGGTGCAATGAATATGATGACACACGGGGTGGAAAACCCTTTTATCGAGTACAGGGACAGTCTGTCAGAGCAAAATGCCGACAAGGACAAATATTCCCTGATATTAGCCAATCCGCCGTTTAAGGGAAGTCTGGATGCGGAAGCCGTGTCCGGGGATTTGCTCAAAGTATGTAAAACAAAGAAAACAGAGCTGCTGTTTCTGGCGTTGTTTGTAAGGATGATGAAAGTGGGAGGAAGATGTGCCTGCATCGTTCCTGACGGTGTGCTGTTTGGCTCATCCAAAGCGCATAAGGATATCAGAAGAGAACTGTTGGAAAATCAAAGACTGGAAGCCGTGATTTCCATGCCGTCCGGGGTGTTTAAGCCCTATGCAGGTGTTTCTACGGGGATTCTTATATTCACAAAGACCAATCATGGGGGGACAGATCAGGTATGGTTCTATGATATGCAGGCGGACGGGTTCAGCCTTGACGATAAGAGAAGCCCTGTAAACGAAAATGATATTCCTGACATCATAGAACGCTTTCATAACCGGGAATGGGAGAAAGAGAGAGAGAGAACGGAAAAGTCATTCTTTGTGTCGAAGCAGGAGATTGTGGATAATGAATATGATCTGTCTGTCAACAAATATAAAAGGATGGAATATGTGCCGGTAGAATACCCGCCGGCAGAGGAAATACTGGAGCAGATATTTGAACTGGACAGGCAGATCGGAGCGGAGCTGGAAGAACTTAAGGAGCTGCTGGCGGAGACGGGGGTTAATAATGGAAATAGTGTTATTAGAAGAGTGTTGTGAAATATTGGATTCGATGAGGATACCTATTACTGGTAAGAATAGAAAAAAAGGGCCATATCCATATTATGGGGCAAATGGGCTTCAAGATTATGTTGCAGATTATATTTTTGATGAGGAGTTAGTATTGCTTGCTGAAGACGGGGGAAACTTTGGATCAAAAAAGAGGCCTATAGCATATAAAGTATCGGGGAAATGCTGGGTTAATAATCATGCACATGTTTTAAGACCTAAGAAATGTATAAACGTAGATTATTTATGCTATTCGTTGATGTTTTATAAAGTGGGTGGAATGGTTAATGGGGCAACTCGGATGAAACTTACTCAGGCGGCAATGCGGAAAATGCTTATTCCATTAAGGCCACTTGAAGAACAGAAAACTATAGTTAAAATACTGAATAAGGTGCACATACTTATTGAACAGCAACAAAAACAAATAGACAGATTTGATGATTTAATTAAATCTCAATTCGTTGAGATGTTTGGGACGTTAGAAAAACCGGCGGGTCAATTTCCCCAAAATACATTAAAAAATCTTTGTAGGAAGATTACCGATGGAAAACATGGAGGATGTGTTGTTAAAGAAGGAACTAAAAGGTATTTTGTTGGAGCGCGTGAAATATATGATGATGAAGTGCATTATGATACAGCTCCTGAAATAAGTATTGAAGAATTTGAAAAGGATTATAAACGATGTAATGTCGAAAAGGGAGATTTTTTAATTGTAAACACGGGTGCTACAATTGGAAAATCTGTGATTGCAACGGATGATCGAACAGAACATACGCTTTTGCAAAAGAGTGTTGCGTTAATAAAAACTGAAAAAAATGTATTGAATCCAGTGTTTTTGAAATGGTGTTACAAAGTTAATGATGAATTATACAAGGTTGATAGCGCTTCGGCCCAGCCCAATTTACTTCTTTCTAAAATAAATGCAACTATTATATATGTTCCACCAATAACTCTTCAAAATGATTTTGCTGTTTTGGTTCAACAAGTTGGGAGAATGAAAACTGTGGCTCATAAACGTTTGGAAAAGATGCAGATCTTATTTGATAGCAAGATGCAACAATATTTTATGTGATTGCTTTGTATGTCTTATAATAAATTTGAATTAGAGATGAAAATATAAGAGATATTTGGCTTACTTGGTATGGCTGAAATTTTTTGTGCATTATGAATGGGTGAAACCTTGCGCAGAAATCGAATCTGTGTTTTCTTTTAGTAGATATTAGTATAATTAAATGACCTTAATTAATAACATGAGATTTAAGAAAATTAGAAAATAATTGGAAACAAATGAAAATGTATTAAAAATTTCGGAAAAACAACTATTATTCCAGTGGTATCAGAAGTAGTGTGCACTGAAAAAGATTTTCCTAATAAATAGGTTTATCGGACACAGAAAGTAAAAGACTAGACAAAGTAAAAAAATGGAGAGCAGAGATTACTGTAGATAATTTTAATTATGGTGAATCAGATATATTTGCTTAATAGTATGAAAAGTAGCATATTAATGAAGCGAAGCATTTTTGTTAGTTGTATGATCCGAGATTGGCCTTGCCGGTGTATGATGTGAAGATGGTGACCGATTCTATGTCTGTAAAGTATGAGGATATAGATTGTGTAGAAGATAGAACAAATATCTATAATGACATTTTGAGACGGGAAACGAAGTGCATACTTCATATAAGCAAAAAGAAAACGCACATGCATTTTCTGATTATCAGACATATTTACATAAATACAAGTGATTGAAAGAAGTTTATTAAAAAGATATAATAAACATAGTTAGTAAAAAGCGGGAGCAATGCTGTGAGTTGATATAGATGACTTGTTTCTAAAATATTTGGAATAGATTTTTGCATTTAGATAGGTATGCTTTTGAGAGAAGTATGGAGTTAAGTAAGCGGTTATGAGGTAGATAAAATGTGGAGAAACACGAAAATAGACTGGCAATATATCCTCAGAGGTAAATAAGATGGCGAATAATTGTAAGATATTTACACCAACTAAATATGTTAATGAATTGTTGGATGTAATTGGATATAAAGATAATTTATATGGTAAAAGTATATTAGAAAATTCTTGTGGAAATGGAAAAATATTGGTAGAAATAGTGAAAAGATATATTTTATCATGTCAAAGAATGCAATTAACAACAAAGGAGATTAAAAGAGGTCTGGAAATAGATATTTGCGGAATAGAGTTGGAACATATTAATGTAATACAGTGCAGAAAAAACCTTGATTTAGTATCGGAAGAGTTTGGGATTAAAAATGTAAATTGGGATATTATAGAAGGAGACTATTTAAGATTAAAGATAAGAAGGCAATTTCATTTTGTTATAGGTAACCCTCCGTATATTGTATATCGAGATATTGAAGAGAAAGATCGGACTTATTTAAAAAGTCAATTTACAAGTTGCAGAAAAGGTAAATTTGATTATTATTATCCATTTATTGAAAAAAGTATTATGGACCTGGAAGAAAGAGGTAAAATGGCATACATAATTCCATATAGTATTTACAAGAATGTATTTGCAAGCGATTTGAGAAAATATATAAAACCCTATGTAACAAAGATATATGATTATACTTATCAAAATAAATTTCCAGGAACTGTTACTTCTTCAACAATTTTATTATTGGAGAAACAAGTTAGTATGCATTTTTCCTATATTGATGTAGTAACAGGAAAAGAAATAGAAATTGAAAAGACTTTATTAGAAAATAAGTGGAAATTTCTGGATACAAGTACTTCTAAGGGTAAATATCGATTTGGTGATTATTTTAAAGTAAATAATACAATTGCGACTTTGTATAACAAAGCTTTTGTACTTGAGAAATTTGATAGAAATGAAAAGTTTTTTTTATTACCGAATGGAGATAAAGTTGAGATTGAAATTGTAAAGCCGGCGGTGAGTAAAAAAAGAGGGAAAAAATCACATGATGTGGCGATTATTTTCCCCTATTATTATAAAGAAGGGAAATTGTGTCGTTATAAAGAAGAAGAGTTTAGGGAAAAATTCCCTGAGACGACAATTCATTTGTTACGTTACAAAGAAGCGTTGGAAAATAGGGCGGCTGACAAAAATGCATTATGGTTCGAATATGGGAGAAGTCAAGCAATTACAAAAATAAACAGTGAGAAATTGGTAATGCCATCAATAATATCATCAAAGGTTAATATAACTCTAGAAAATGCAGATGTAATTCCCTATGCAGGTTTTTTTGTGACGAAAGATAGTGAATATACATTATTGCAGGCCCAAAAAGTGTTAGAGAGTCAATATTTTTATGATTATTTGAAGCAGATTGGAATATTTACAACGGGGAAATCACGGCGCCTTACGGTAAAGGATATTGCAGAGTTTACATTTGAAGATTGGGAGTGATTCATATGGAAAAGATTAATTTTGAAGTCGGAGCGAAGGCAGCAAGACTAATAGGTAGAGAAAATATTGCAGATGGGGACGGAGCTCTGATTGAATTAATTAAGAATGCGTATGATGCAGATGCTTCTTGTGTATGTGTCTGGTTTGATATGCCTTTTCCATATGTACCAACTGAGATATCTGCACATAAATTGCAACGGATTTTATCGGAGGAAGATCGAAAAAGAGTTTTGATGTATTACTATCAATCGAAGGAAGGCGAATTTCATAAAAAGACAGAATTGGCAGAAGAGGAAACTAACAAAATACGTCAGATTTTTGCTAAATATAATTGCCTTATTGTGGCGGATAATGGGGTGGGAATGTCAGTATCTGATGTTAAAACGAAATGGATGTATATTGGTACAAGCGATAAAGAAGTAAATTATACAAGTGGAAAAGGACGAATAAAAACTGGTGCAAAAGGTATTGGACGGTTTGCACTTGATAAATTATCTGTAGCCTCTCGTATGCTTACAAGGTGTAAGACAGATATGTTGATTGATTGGCGTATTAACTGGGAACAGTTCGAGAATTCTAAGCTTCTTAATCAGATTACGGCGGAGCTTAACCAAATAGATGATACATATAGTCAGACCGTGAAAAATATTTTAGGGAATAGATTTCAAGAGGCTTTTACGGATAAGTATGACTGGACGAGCGGAACAACAATTATTTTGTCACCAATTCGGGAAGAGTGGACCATGCGTCTTTTTGAAAAGGTAAATACTAATTTGAAAAGTATTAATCCGCTTGGCACAGTAGATCCCTTTAAGGTTTATGTTTGTAATAGTTACTTTCCTGAATATGATTATGAAACAGCGGATGTATCTATAAGCGTAAAAGATTTTGATTATAAAATAGAAGTTTCGTTTGATGGGGAGAAAATGCTCTCTGTTAAATTGGGAAGAAATGAAGTTGACGTCCATAAGGTAAATGTACAGTTTAAAAAATTCAAAAGGACAGTGAGTTTAGATTCATTTTGGTCAAGACCATATTTCAAAAATGATAAATGTCAACGTGAGCAATATGAGCAGGAAGTTGTATTTATTAGAGATATGACAAAAGTGTTGAAAGATGATCCCGAAAAAATACGAAATGTAGGCCCTTTTGAGGCGGAATTATACTTTGTAAAAAATCAAGGAAGTGATGCGGAAATTATTAAAAAGGTTATGGTAAAGAGCAGAAAGGAATTGCTTACAAAATTTTCCGGAGTAAAAATATATAGGGACAAATTCAAGGTACGGCCTTATGGAGATACTGGAAACTATTTTGATTGGTTAGAATTGGGAAAGCGTCAAGCAGATAGTCCTGGTGGTGTGGGAAGTGAGAGTGGAGCTTGGAAAGTATTGGCTTATCAGCTAATTGGTCAGGTTCAAATTGGACGTGAATTGAATCCGGCGCTTTATGATATGGCTAATCGGGAAGGTCTGACTCAAAATGATGAGTATCAAATATTTGTAGATATTCTTCAAGAAGCAATTCATATTTTTGAAACAGACAGACAGGGATTTTATCGAGAATATGCTAAATGGCATAAAGAAATAGAAAAGACTTTTGGTGTGGACGCAAATATTCGTGCAGATGCTTCTGCTAATATTGAAATGCGCAGAAAAGCAACATCCTATGAGTTAGATGGTAAAGATTCGAAAGGGGAAAATGTAGAGAATACTTGTGATAGGCGTAACATTCAAGAAGGAAAATATACAGATCAAGAGTATCAGGAAACGGTTTATAGCTTAATGCAAGAAGTAAAAGAAGTATTGAATGCAAACCAGATTCTTCAGCTACTCAGTTCTTCCGGTTTGATTTTAAACACGTTTTTTCACGAATTTAAAGGCATACAGGCACATTATGGATCTAGGGCATCGCAGCTTAGGCACCGCGTAAATTATATGATTGAGAATGAAAATTTACAACCAGGATTTATTTATGATCCATTTATTATTATTGATAAAATGGAATCTACAGATGAGATGTTGGCATTATGGCTGAAAGTAGCAATGGAAGGGACTCAGAAACAAAACCTTCAGTTGCAACAAGTTTGTTTGGGAAGTGAGATTGCAAAGATAATCAAGGCTTGGGAAGAATTGCTTGTCTCAAAAGATATTTTGGTAGAATTGAGTGATAACACAGATCTTGAAAAGAAATACGCAATTGCTCATGCTGATTTATATGTTATATTGAATAATTTTCTTCTTAATTCGGTATATTTTTTGGAGAAAACGAAGAATCCTGAACGAATGGTGAAAATTACGCTGCAAGAGGAGAAAGAGTATTTTTATTTAAATTTGTGGAATAATGGACCTGGACTTGATGAAAAATATAAGGATGTACAGAATCGTATTTTTGAACTTGGTGAAACCAGTAAAAATCCAGCGGAGGGAACAGGTATTGGTCTTTGGATTATGAGAGAGGTTGTAGAGCGGTATGATGGAATGATTGCTGTTTCTAATCTGGTGCGTGGATTTGGATTGGATATTTATCTTAAAAAATGAGGGAGGTGCCAAATGTTTTATGTTGGTATGATAGAAGATGATAAGGCTGAGGCCAGCGCTGTGATGCTATCACTTGCGCTTAATGCTAAGCAATTGGGCGAAGAATCATTTAAGCTGTATGAATTGGAAAGAAAAGAAAAGTTTAGAGAAGAACTTTTTGAAAAACTGATTAAAGATGTGCGTGAAAATAGAATTCAATGTTTAATTGTTGATTATAAGCTTGATACACTTGATGAAGTTTTAGAAGGGATAGAAGTGGTTAACTTTATGCATGAATTGGTGCCGGAATTTCCTGTAGTTATTCTTACAAATGTACCAGAAAGCAGTAAGAAAAATGATAGCGCAGATCCTGATAAGGTATATGCAAAAGAAATTTTTATGAAACCGGATTCGGTTGAGACGAAAGAGATGGTCTATCATATTATTCGTAATTTGGAAAGATATACGAAAAAAAGATCTGAATTGGAAATAAAAAGAGATCAAAGCTTGGATAAGGTTATTGCTGAATCGGGATATGATGGCGAACTGTATGGAGAATTGTTGGATATAGAACGTGAATTAAGCAAATATGTCCCAATAGAGATGACAGGTATTGATGAAGCCTATGATATGGCAGATATGGAAGATGCATTAAAGGTTCTTAAAGAATATAAAAATATATTGGAGTAACTAATATAAGATGACATATCAATTTAGAAAACACATGATAAAAAGAAATTGTGATAGTAAATACAATGACTACCATGCGTATAAGGAATACTTAAAGATTGACTTCAAAAACCGTTGTGCATACTGTAATATGCATGATAATTGGATTATGCCGCTGCCTTTCCAGATAGATCACTATATTCCAAGAGCAAAATTTGAACAGGCTAAGAGGCATGATTTAGATTGTGATTATCGTAACTTGATGTATTCCTGTCCGATTTGCAACCGCTTGAAAAGCGATGTTTTTGATGGAGAGATATCTGAAGATAAAATTAATAATCCATATTTTTATAATCCAGTGGATATTGATTATAATACTATTTTTACCAGGGATGAAAGTGGACGAATTCAATCCGAAGATGTGCTGGGGAGAGATATGATTAAACGTTTGCAGTTGTATCGTCCAACCAAGCAGATGGCATGGTTTCTTGATGAACTAAAACAAGTTTATGATGACATTGAAAAGCGTATGCAGCTAGAGGAAGATTCAAAAAAAAGAAAAAAACTTGAATGCGCATATTATAAGATTGGTAATGTATTATTTCGAAAACAACAACTTTTTGTACATAGTTTTGTGGCCGAAAAAACAAAAAATTATAAAAAGGTTAACAATAGTAGCGAGTGAAATTTCAAAGGCAGGAGAGGATTTCGAAATGGATAGAGAAACAATGGCAGGTTATAAGTGAGTACAAAAGTTGGTTTTTTTAACTGTGGGTAATAGTATAGAAATTGAGAAACTGACTAGATTTGATGGTGTAGTATGAACTTAACAAGTAGTAGTTTGGAACCGAAATGGCTGGTTACGATAAATGACTGAAAAGTACACATAATAAGGAATAGTATGTAGCTATTATTACGAAGGACTTATTACCTGCAAAGTGATAGAGACGTTGGCTGAATGAATTTTAGCACAATGGAGGTCACCCATGACTAACTTTGATTATCTAAAAGAAGAAAAACAGTTCGACAGCTTTTCGGAAGTCGCCATATCTTCCGAGAAACTGTTTCCAATTGACAGGGAAGCCTGTGTCATCAACTGCCGCCGCGCGATGGAGTTTGCCGTCAAATGGCTGTATTCTGTTGACGCATCTCTACAAAAGCCTTACCAGGATAATTTACATAGTCTGATGAGTGCGGAGGAGTTTCGCGTTCTTGTAGATAAGGGGTTGTGGCGGCGGATGGATCTGATTCGCAAAATGGGTAACCGGGCAGCTCATGCGGGGGCAAAAATTACTTTTGACGAGGCATCTCTCTGCTTAAAGAACTTATTTATCTTTCTGGATTTTGTGGCCTGTTGTTACGCGGAGAATTATGAGGAACGCCAATTTGACTCGTCACTTATCAGCAGCGAGCTGCCGGAGCAGCAGGCGTCGCACAGAACGTTTGCAGATGTGGATCTGCAGGCGCTGATAGAAGAAAATAAAGCTTTGAAAGAGGAGCTTACAAGGAGAAGGGAAAACAAGCGTCCTGCGTATGTGCCTAAGCCGTTAGATTTATCCGAATATAAAACGAGGAAAATTTATATTGATTTTATGCTTCGGGATGCGGGCTGGGTTGAGGGGAAGAACTGGCTCAACGAGGTGAAAATTGAGGGGATGCCAAACCAATCGGGGAAAGGATATGCGGATTATGTACTCTATGATGATGCACATAAACCGCTCGCCGTTGTCGAGGCGAAAAGTACTTGTGAGGATGTGGCCAGAGGGCGGCAGCAGGCAAAACTTTATGCAGATATTCTGGAACAGAAGTATCAGAGAAGGCCGGTTATTTTTCTGACGAATGGTTTTGATACAAGAATCATTGACGGACAGTACCCGGAGAGACAGGTGTCCGGGGTTTACTCCAAAAGGGATTTGGAAAAATGGTTTAACTTGCGAAGTGAGCGAACATCGTTAAAAAATATTGTGGTGGATCAGAAGATTGCGGGAAGATACTATCAGGAAGCGGCCATCCGGGCGGTGTGTGACAGCTTTGGAGAGGGAAACCGAAGAAAAGCGCTTCTTGTCATGGCTACAGGAGCAGGGAAGACCAGAACGGTGATTGCGCTCTGCAAGGCATTGATGCATGCCGGCTGGATTAGAAACGTTCTGTTTCTGGCGGATCGAAATTCTCTGGTTACACAGGCTAAGAGGAGCTTTGTGAATCAGTTTACCGAGGAACTGTCTGTTGTAAACGTGGTGGAGGAAAAAAATAATTATAATGCCAGATGTGTTTTTTCCACTTATCAGACGATGATACATCTGATTGATGATGCAGTGGATCAGGAGGGCAAAATTTTTTCCTGCGGGCACTTTGATTTGGTCATCTGCGATGAAGCGCACAGGTCTATTTACAATAAATATAGAGACATTTTTACTTATTTTGACGCTCTGCTGGTGGGATTGACAGCAACGCCGAAAGAGGACATTGATAAAAACACATATTCCATTTTTGATCTGGAGGATGGGGTGCCGACTTACGGTTATGATTTGGCCCAGGCGGTGACGGATGGGTTTTTAGTTGACTATCTGTCGGTGGAGTCGGAAGTAAAATTTATCGAGCAGGGGATTGCTTACGATGAACTGTCTCAGGAAGACAGAGAGGCATATGAGAACACATTTAAGGATGAGAACGGCAATTTCCCGGAAAGAATACAGTCCTCTGCCATCAATAAGTGGCTTTTTAATGAAGATACCATCAAACAGGTTATCCGTGTTTTAATGAATGAGGGGTTGAAAACTGATTATGGGCAGAAATTAGGAAAAACGATTATTTTTGCGGTGAATCACAATCATGCAGAAAAGATTTTTGAGATTTTCAATAAAGAATACCCTTATTTGTCCAAAAACGGACAGGATTTTGCGAGGGTGATAGACAACCACACGGCATATGCGCAAAAGGCGATAGATGAGTTTGCAGAGACGGGGAAACTGCCGCAGATTGCTATTTCTGTGGACATGCTGGATACGGGAATCGACGTGCCGGAAGTGTTAAATCTTGTCTTTTTTAAAAAAGTGTTAAGTCGGGCAAAATTTTGGCAGATGATTGGCCGGGGCACCAGATTGTGTCCGGGATTGGTGGATGGGGAGGATAAGCAGAAGTTCTATATCTTTGATTTTTGCGGCAACTTTGCTTTCTTCAGGGTTAACGAAGGGAAACCGACTGCGAATCAGATGGCATTGCAAAGTGCAATTTTTAATCTGGAATTTCAGATTGCCTATAAACTGCAGGATGCAAGCCGCCAGGTAAATCGACTGATTGCGTATCGGGAAAAACTGGTTAAGACGATGAGCGGCAAGGTGCAGGAACTTAACAGAGAAAGCTTCGCGGTAAGGCAGCGCCTAAAGCATGTTGAAATGTATTCTGATGCGAATGGCTACCAGTCTATCAGCTATGAAGACACGCAGACGGTCAAGGAGGAACTTGCGCCGCTTATTCTGCCGGATCAGGATGAGGCTTGCGCGGTACGTTTTGATGCACTGATGTACGGCATGGAACTGGCATATTTGTCAGATAAGACGTATACCAAGGCAAAAGGTGATCTGCTAAAACATGTGAAGGCAATAGCGGGTGTGGCCAATATCCCGGAAATCCAAGTAAAAACAGATCTGATTCAGAAAATTTTACAGACAGGTTATGTGGATGATGCTGGTATTGATGAGCTTGAATATATCCGTGAGGAGCTTCGTAGTCTGATGAAATATATTCCGCAGAAAGTGGCTAAGTATGAGACGAATTTTGCGGACGATATTTTGTCAACAGAGTGGTACGAGGCGGAGCTGGAAAGCGGCGATTTAAAAAATTATAAGGAGAAAGCGGAGTATTATATCCGCCAGAATAAGAATCATATTGCCATTGTGAAATTAAGAGGCAATAAACCTCTCAGTGACTTTGATGTGCAGTCGCTTGAAGAAATTCTCTGGGGAGAGCTTGGAACCAGAGAGGATTATGAGAGAGAGTACGGGGAGAAGCCGCTTGGAGAGTTTGTCCGGGAAATTGTCGGGCTGGATATGAATGCGGCGAAAGAGGCGTTTGCAGAATATCTGAATGGTTCGAGGATGGACAGCAGGCAGATTTATTTTGTGAATCAAATCGTCGAATATATTGTTCATAACGGTTTGCTAAAAGACTTTTCTGTCTTGCAGCAATCCCCCTTCACAGATAAAGGGAGTGTGGTAGAAATCTTTACGGACATGGATGTCTGGACAGGAATCAGAAAGGTAATTGAACAGATCAATGCCAATGCGATGGCCTGACGTTTCAGCAGGCCATCGCAAAATGAACTTACTTTTTGGCAACAGGAATCCAGATTTCCGAGAGATAATTTTCATCGGAAGTCCCCTTCGGGTATTTCTCGGGCCGGTCGTACATTTCGATACAGTAGCCAGCCGCGAATTTATACTCCTTTAAGGCGGGGAGCCATTCGGAGAAAATCCGGGTGTTGACGTCCTGCAGGGCATCCGGCAGGGGACCGATGCAGGGAAAGACAGCCCATGTGAAAGCGGGAATGGTTGTTACCTCGAAGCCTTCCGGGATATCTGCGGCAGGATCATAGAGATCTGCGATCAGATAGGTAAAGCTTTCATTTCCCATAGAACTGTCGATGTTGATTCCGAACCTCCCCTCCACATATCTGCATTTTTCCTGCGCATAGTGTTCTTCCCAGAATGCGGGGATATCCTGCTTGGCGTTTTCGTAACTGAAGATGCGGGAAACGCCGAGTACCGTAAAACTTTCCTTTTTCGTAATTCTGTAATCCATCAGATAACCACCTTTCAAAGAGATTGTCAGTTTCAGCGGGGCAAAGGATTTCAGGGTCACGCCCTCTTTGCGCGCCATAGAGGGTGTGATGCCGTGGAAACGGGTGAAAGCTTTGGCAAAGCTGTCGGGGGAGTCGTAGCCGTATTTGAGCGCCAGGTCAATGATCTTTACATCGCCGGCAGTCAGTTCCCCGCCTGCAAGGGCAAGCCTGCGGTTACGGATGTACTCCGAAACCGTGTATCCACAGAGCATACCAAAGCCTTTCTGGAAGTAGAAGGGCGAGATGCAGACGTGCTTAGCCACGACTTCTGTGTTGAGTTCCTCTGTGATATGCGTTTCAATGTAATCAATAGCATCTCCGACTACTTTCATCCATTCCATGTTTTTGTCTCCTTTGCGTTTGCTGTAATTGCAGTATAACTTTGTTGAAGGTGGTCTGCCCGACTTTATGTGGTTTGTTTTGTCAAAGAACCAACTGGACAGAAGAAAAGCACCTAAGATTTCTCCTGGGTGCTCCGTGTCGTTTCCTGGCGACAAAAGGGAAAATGTATCAGCTCGTGTAGAGACTGGCGATTCGGAGAGACTTATCGGGGAAGTTCTCCTTGATATACATAAGATACTGCAGTGCACTGCCTTCATACGGCTGTACGTCACCTAACAGTCCCACTTCGTAACAGCTTCTTATTACATTGATGATACAGTCTTCCGTATGTTCCTCCTTGCAGTCCTTACATTCCTTCAATATATGTGCGATCGCCGTCTCCAATTCCAATTCGTCAAACACCTTGAAGTCCATGGTAGGGATATGCGCCATCCCCTTTGCCACATCTTTTTTTGGTGTCTGCTTGTAAGCGGCGATGCACTGTTTTCCGTATCCTATGATACAATTGTTTTTCTGACATTGTCCGCATGTCGTTTCCTGTCGACAGCAATTCTCCAGATCATTTTCTACCAGCTCGGCATTTAATCCTTTTTTATGCGACTCTGCCATGCTTTTAACCTCCATATCTTTTATAGTCTGATTGTATGTACACTATAGCACGGCGGTTTGGTACAGGCAATAGGATTTTCTTTAAAGTTCATGGAAAAAGGTTGCGCACTTCTCATCTATGCAGCTTACCAAACGGCGGTCCGGCAGGCAGATGAACCTGTGGAAATCGTGTCAGTATGCCGATATATAAAGCAGACGAAACCGAATATCCAGACAGGATGGTTTACATAACTGGATAATCATAAACCACGGACACAGGGAAGTGTCTTACCATCAAAAGGAAGTGATGCTATGAAAATCGGCGAAGCGCAGAAAGCCTACAGGCAACAGATCAGTCTCCTCAGAGGACAAAAGAGAGACTTTGTGAAGCAGCGGGAGGAAAACCGCAAAAAGCTGGAAGAAGCACGGAAGAAAAGCGAGGAACTGGGCGTGACCTTTGAGTTTTCCGAGGCCTATCTGGAGCGGGAAAAGGAATTGCAGGAAAAAATCGATGAGCTTTCCGGCCAGATCAATAAAAACGAGAAGACGCTTGACGAACTGATCGAGCAGGAGGTCGGCATCTTTAACAGCATGGTGGCGGAACAGCAGGGCGATGCCATGAGAGAGTACGGCGAGGAGATGGCCAAGTGTCTGGAGATCGCCAGAAGAATCAGCCGGGGGGACCGCGTGCCCGCGCAGGACGAAAAGAAGCTGATGGACTTTAACATGGACATTTACAAGATGGCCAAGGAGATGGCAGCCATGAATATGGAGGGGGAACACAAGGAGTGGGAGTCCCTCTGGGGCGAAGAGGAGGAGAAGGAGTACGCCGATCCCTTTGAAGAGTCCCAGAATGCGGAGACGAATGTGGAGATGCCCGAGGGCATGGAGGCGGAAGCCTCGGCCGGGACGGAAGGGAATATAGAATAGTAGGAGAGGAAGGAAAAGGATAAGTATGAAAGGCGCGAAAGACATGACCAGGGGTAATCCGTTTGTCCTGCTGTCCGGCTTTGCATTCTCTCTGTTGATCGGCAATGTGTTCCAGCAGTTATATACCTTTGTGGACACAATGATTGTTGGAAAATATCTCGGTGTGACGGCACTGGCTGCTCTGGGTGCGACAGAGTGGCTGGTGTTTGTCATGTTTGGGTGTGTGCAGGGGATTACGCAGGGTTTTTCTATCAGCATGGCGAAACGGTTTGGAAGTCACAATGAGGAAGAACTGAAAAAAGACATGGGGGGAAGTCTTCTGCTGTGTCTTGTTTTAAGCATATTGTTTACTGGGTTTGGAATAATATTATGTAAACCTGTATTGGCATGGCTTCACACGCCGCAGGACATGATCGGGATGGCGCAGATCTATCTGCGGACACTCTATGGCGGCGTGTGCATTTCGTTTTGCTATAATATTCTGGCGGCGTTTCTGAGGGCGGCGGGCGACAGCAGGACGCCGCTTATCGCTGTTTCCCTGGCGGCGGTCTGCAATATTGTTCTGGATTTTCTGTTTGTGGTAATACTGCATCTGGGGGTATTTGGGGCAGCATTTGCCACACTGCTATCGCAGATGCTGTCTGCGGTCTGCTGCCTGTGGGCGGTCAGAACCGGCGGTTTTGCTCTGCCTGGCCGCGCAGATTTTCGGATCAGGCCGGAAAGGCTCTGCCAGCTTCTCTGCCTGGGGCTTCCAATGGGACTGCAGAATGTAATTACAGGACTTGGCGGCGTAGCCGTACAGTCGGTCATCAACAGTTTTGGCACAATTTTTGTGGCAGGGTTCACGGCGGCCAATAAACTGTACGGGCTGCTTGAGACGGCGGCGGTCTCTTACAGTTATGCGGTGGTGTCCTATACGGGACAGAATGCAGGCGCCGGTGACTATGAGAGGGTGAGAAAAGGACTTGGCGCTGCCTGTGTGCTTGGAGTTGTGACGTCCCTTTTCATGTCCTTTATTATGTTAACCTTTGGAGATCCCATTCTCAGGTGTTTTTTATCGGGCGAGGAAAAGGTACTTATGCAGACACTGGAAATTGGCTGTACCTTTCTAAAGATTCTGGCGGCCTTCTTCTGGCTTTTGTATCTGCTCTATATTGTGCGGGCCTGTGTGCAGGGCATGGGAAATACGGTACTGCCCATGTGCTCCAGTTTTCTGCAGCTATTCATGCGGGTAGGCTAGA
>CASWVG010000021.1 GCA_949472775.1 uncultured Lachnospiraceae bacterium | reverse complement strand
TAAGTTTTCAAGGTACAAATATATCAAAGGTCAGTGACCTTTTGACACCCTAATCTTAATTTGGTATTGCTGTTGATCTTAAAACATTATTTCTGTCTGTTTGGCATTTCATATCTCTGCATCTATTTGTGGTTATTCTGTTGACTCATAGATTCCCCTTTTTTAAAGGAAAATATATTGACGATAGTATAACGTTGTGTTATATTTAAAGCATGACAGAGTGTTATACATAAAAGGAGTAGAAGGAGATGCTGCAGAAATTATCCGACGCGGAACTGGAAATTATGAAAATTATCTGGGAAAACCTTGAAGAGACGACCTTGTTTTCCTATCTCATGGAGGAACTGGCGGCGCAGGGGAAGCCCTGCCAGAAAAATACACTGATTGTCCTGTTATCCCGGCTTGTCGGCAAGGGGTATCTGGGTGCGACGAAAATCGGGCGGCACAATGAATATGTGCCCCTTATTTCGGGAAAAGCGTATCAGACGGTGCAGACCCAGCACTTTATAGATAAAATTTATGAGGGAAGTGTCAAGGGACTGGTCACCAATCTGATTACAGGAGATCTGCTCACGGAGGAAGAGTATGAGGAGTTGAAAAAACTGCTGGAAGGAGGGAGGAGCGGGTGACACGGATTTTTACGACGGTTTTGTCCATGTCTCTGTCAGGGGCGGTTCTGATTGCAGTGCTGCTTTTCGGTGTCAGACTTCTGAAAGGGAGACTCGGCAGACAATGGCAGTATTATATCTGGCTGATTGTTGTGATGCGCCTTTTACTTCCCTTCGGACCGGAGACAAGTCTGATGGGGCAGGTATACTGGAGGGCAGACCGTATGGCAGTGCATATGACGCAGCGTATGCAGGGGGCGTGGCCGGGCGGTCAGGACGGCACAAAAAATTCTGCGCAGAACGCAGGGCGGAATGCGCAGGAGAGCATAGAGTGGAGTCCCGGGCAAGATACAGTACAGAGCTATGGGCAGGGCACTGCGCGGGAGGGGCTGGAAGCTTTCGGGGAAAAAGAACAAGAGTCTGTCACGGAGAACGGGAAGACGATTGCTGACGGATTACAGCGGGCAGCAACAAAAGCGGATCATGGAGATGTGCGCTTGAATGGCGTGCTTATCTTGTCGGAGGCAGCAGCCTTTGTTGGAAAATATCTCTGGGTAGTCTGGCTGGCAGTAGCGCTTGGTATGCTGATAAGAAAAGTCAGCATGTACCAGAGCTATATAAAATACGTGAAAGCCGGGGCACAACCAGTCTGCGATCCTGCCCTTCTGGATCAGCTTGCGGCGACGGCAGACGGACTTGGAACCGGCAGGCCGGTGGAGCTTTGCGTGAATCCGCTTGTCTCTTCGCCAATGCTTGTGGGATATATGCATCCCTGTATTATACTGCCGGACGTGGAAGTGCCGGAAAAGGATTTCCCGTATATTGTCATGCATGAACTGACGCATTATAAACGGCGGGATGTTTTGTATAAATGGTTGGTGCAGTTTGTGGTATGTCTGCATTGGTTTAACCCGTTTGTTCATATAATGAGCCGGGAAATTGACAGGGCATGTGAGTTTGCCTGTGATGAGGCGGTGGTTGTGAAGGCAGGGTACGCTCATGCAGCGGATTATGGGGAAACACTGCTTAACGCTATGGCAGCGGGCGGCAGATACAGGGAGCCGCTTGCCGTCGTTACTATGAGCGCCAACAAGGAGCTGTTGAGTGAAAGGCTGGGTGCGATTATGAATTGTAAGAGAAAGACGAAAGCAATGGGGATGCTAACGGCAGGAGTGACGGTGGGTATCGTTCTGGGAGCGGTGCTGATCGGGGTGTATCCGACGGCCGCTGCGGAATCTGATAAAGATAGAGTATCGGGAGTCGCTGCAGGGGACGTATCTTCGTTGCAGAAGAGGGCAGGTGATGTTACAAAAGCAGCTGCGGAACAGGGGACCAAAGCGCAGGAAAATCCGGAAGACGTAAGCGGAGAGGCCTGGTCGGAGGCCGAAACGTATTACAAGGATCGCAGTCTGCCCCTGTTCTATATCGCATTTGGCGAACTGGACGAAAAAGCGCAGGAAATGTGGCTTGACAGGATTTATGCGGACAGGAACCATCAGTTCTTTTCTGTCTGTGTGTGGCGCCTTGATGCGGACAGTCCGCTGATACAGACCTTTGCACAGAGGTTCTATGAGGATGATGAAGTCGCCTTTTTCTCCATATTGGCGGATGAGATTATGAGCGAAGAGACGCTGGAGGGGTGGCTTGATCAGGCGCTGTCAGATCAGAAGTGGAATTTTCAGTCGATGCTTTATGATAAACTGAACCGTGAAGCGGATAAGGATGAGATGGAAAAAGCTATGGAGGAGGAACGGAGGGAGGCATATCGTTCCGTCGGTGTTACGTGGAACGGCAAAAACTGTTATTATAACGAACAGCTTGTGCACATTTTTCTGGATATCCATATGCCGAACCAGTCTTTTTATACGTTGGACATAAACCCGGCAGGCACGGTTGATATCAGGATCATACGCGAGGCAGATGGACAGATCACTGGCGTCGCATATATGACGGAGGCGGAAGTTAAGGAGTTATTCGGGGATATGTATGAGGACGAAGAAGCGGCGGAAACAGGCATCGGAGTGACAGCGGCAGATGAACAGGAGAAGGGGGTATTTCCCCGTGAAATGGTTGTGAATATGCCGGTGTGCAGGATCAGGGCGGGCGCAGGAGAAGAGTTTCAGGTCGTCGGTATGATCGGAGAAGGCGAGCGTGTCACGGTTCTTGAAAAGAAGGAAGGGACCGACGGAGAGATGTGGTATCTTCTGGACCAGAAATCGCTGACAGAGAAGCCGGACCCGGCGGTTGAAATGTGCTTTATCCGGGCGGATTTATTAACGTGAGATGAACTTCTAATCACTCGCAGCGAGGGTCGCTTTGCGAAGAAGTTTCACGATACATAAAGAGGTTGCAATCGCGCATGTTTTCAAGGCAACGGGAACCATAATGATTTGTGCTATAACGGACGTTTTGAGTTTGTAGTTTTTGAAAAGCCGGGTAAGAGAGAACTGCCGATGCACTGGCCGAATGATAAGGAGGAGTGAATGAATACCTATATTTTCTTATATCCCGAAACTTCATTTTTTGAAGTGACGCTTGTTGCCTACTTTATGAAAACTAAGGGCAGCGTTTATATCGTTGCGGAGGAGGAACATCAGGTCATATGCACGAATGAAGGAATCAGGATTCAAAAGGATGTCAGCCTTTCCCAAATGAAAGAAGAAAGTGTGGATGCGTTTATCCTTTGCGGCGGAGAAATCAGCAATATTCACAATAGGGAGCTGCTATTTGAAGTCATCAACAAATGTATAGAGGATAAGAAAATTGTTGGCGGTATCTGTGCGGGAAGAATGCTTATTGCGGATGCTGCCGGGGACTTGCAATTTCCCGAAAAAACGTGTGTTTTGGACAATATCGTCCTAAGCCCGGGAAATGAGTACGTCGATTTTGCCTTGGAGGTGGGAAAGGCGGCAGATATTTTTGCAGACGAAGAAGATTATCAGGAAACCGTAGATTACTTTAAACATTTTAAATATATCGGCAATTAAGAAAAATATCCTTCTTTGCTTAGCGGAAAAATGATCCGGCACTTTAACGCCCTTCTTCCACCTCCACCTGTAAGATATCCGAAAACCGGATCTTTGTGTTCACGATCTGCAATAACCGGCTGGTCTCGTCGATACGGGCGACCAGACCGGTTATTTTGATGTATTCCCCGTTTTGGAAATAGACGACAGTCGCCATGTTCCCTTTGGTCAGCAGATGCATCTGTCTGTCCAGTTCTTCCTCCATTTCCGGGGACAATTCGATTTTCGGGACAAGAATTTTTTCTTTCGCCGCGAGGGCGTCTGGAAGCCCGCGCAGCGCCGCAAAGGGCATAAACTGCTTGGCTCTCTCTTCTATGGACATTTTGGTTTTCGGTTTTTTTGTCATTTTTCCTTCCATTTCCGGCGGTATCATCAGCCGTCTGGATGATTCATTCGGCCCTATGGCCTCCAATCTGGTGATTCCGCTCTCTGGTGGTGGCGCCCTCCTGCAGATTCATACCTTTCAGAATGGCGTCCTTGCCGAATTTATTCTTGATGCTGATAACGGCCTGCTGCACTCTTCGGTTTTTCTCAAGTTCCTCGGCGTCCACGAAGAAATTGTACTGATGATATTCCTCTGGCATCACATGGTTGCACGTCAGGTTGACGCGGTGGATTGCCCACTCGGGATTCACAATTCTTTCATAGAGGGCCTCCACTGCGGGAATCAGAATGAGATCCGAGTTGGTGTCGCTTTGCAAGTCGGCAGTGCCGTGGGCGGACGGCGCATTCATGCGGTTAGAGTAGCCGACATGCAGGGTGACAGAGCGGGTGACCAGATTCTTTTCCACCAGATCAAGGCACAAAAGGTCCATCATTTCCTTTACGATGAGCAGCCCTTTGTCGAAAGGGTAGTCGCTGCCAAGCACTTGTCCGCTGGTGAGACAGTTAGTGCGGGGACGGTAGTTTTTGATATCGGAAATGGTGACGGGTTCTCTGCCCCATGCATGGTCGATCAGAAGTTCCGCGTCCACCCCGAACAATTTATATAGCAGGTTTTCATCCGCGGCGGCAACGTCGCCCATGGTGCGGATGCCGAAGGTATCAAGCCGTCTGGCGGTACCTGCGCCGATGCGCCAGAAGTCCGTGAGAGGTTTGTGTGCCCAGAGTGTTTTGCGGTAGCTTTCCTCGTCCAGTTCGCCGATAAAATCGTCGGCATGCTTGGCGGTGATATCCAGAGCGACCTTGGCAAGATACATATTTGAGCCGACTCCGCAGGAGGCGCGGATGCCGGTCTGTCCGAAGATATCCTGCATGATCTGATATCCAAGCTGTCTGGCGGAGAGCCGGTAGAGTGTAAGATAATCCGTCACGTCCATGAATGCCTCGTCGATGGAGTAGACGTGAATATCCTCTCTGGAAATATATTTCAGATAGATGGCATAAATATCCGCGGAGACATCCACATACTTTTGCATACGGGGCGGCGCCACGATATATTCCGCGGCTTTCGGAATCTCGAAAATGCGGCATCGGTTTTTGATTCCCAGCGCTTTCATGGCGGGTGTGATGGCGAGACAGATGGTTTTCTCTGTCCGTGAGGGGTCGGCCACGACCAGATTGGTGGTCATGGGGTCTAAGCCCCGCGCAACACATTCCACTGAGGCGTAGAAGGATTTTAAATCGATGCACAGATAGGTGCGGTTCATGGCGTACTCCTTTCTCAGAACCCCGCTGTTTCTCTTGAAAATTTCCAGAGGAAGGCGGCGGGATTACTATAGTATGTGTGATATGTTTATAGTATACTACGAGAACATACGTTTGGCAAATGATTAAAAAAAAAGAGGACAAAAATGTAAATTAATGTTAGAATACCTTTATACATGCGAAGGGGTAGAAGACAATGAGTGTTATCAGCAGTAAGGATGTCTATCAGATTATCCGAAAAACTCTCGGTATCATCAACAATAAGATCATGAATCATGGGGAGATCACGGGGTATATCTTATATAAGATGATGGAGTATGAGAATACTTACACCGAGCAGAATTACACGGAACAGGAGCTGGTGGATTACACTATGCTCGGTATTTTGCATGACATTGGGCTTTATAAGGAGGACAATGTCAAAAAGGTAGCGGACTTTGAGACAAAGAATCTCTGGCAGCATTCGATTTATGGGTTTCTCTTTTTGAAATATCTGTCGCCCATCGGGGACAGGGCGGAGGTTTTGCTTTACCATCATCTGGATTATAACCGTTACGGCATGATACAGAGCCGGTATCTGCATGTGACGGAGCTTTTGAATCTTGCGGATAAGATGGATACGGTTCTGCATCTGAAGGATGAGAAGCTGGAGCCGGATTATTTTTCAAAGTATCGCAACATCAAATTTTCCAGCGCGGCGATGGACCTTTTCCAGAAAGCGGAGAAATGCTACGGGATTACGGAAAATCTCGTGAGTGGCAAGTACCGTGAGGAGCTGGATGTGCTTCTGGCAAAGAGGGCGTTTTCCGAGCAGTATAAGAAAGGCTTTCTGGAGATGCTGGTCTACACCATTGATTTCAGAAGCGAGCATACGGTGATCCACACGCTGGCGACGGTGAACTTTGCGGAGCAGCTCGGCAGACTTTCCCGCGTCTCGGGAAAGGATCTCAGGGATCTCCATTACGGCGCGCTGCTTCACGATCTGGGCAAGATTGCAATTCCCTTACATATTCTGGAATCCACAGGGCGGCTGAGCGACGACGAAATGAAGGTGATGAAGGCGCATGTGCGGATCACGGAGATGATTCTGGAGGGTGTAGTGGATGATGACGTTTTGCAGATTGCGGTCAGACATCACGAAAAGCTGGACGGTACGGGCTATCATAAGGGGCTTTCAGCGTCGGATCTGTCTCTGCCCCAGCAGATCATTGCGGTGGCGGACATTTTGAGTGCGCTTTACGGCAAACGCAGTTACAAGGAGGCTTTCAGCAAGGAGAAAATTCTCGATATTATGAACTCCGATGCGGACAAAGGAAAGATCAACCGCAACGTGGTGACAATCCTTGAAAAGAACTATGACAGCATTATTGCGGAGTTTGAGAAAGAAAAGGAGAACACAATAGGGCTGTATCTCAAAATTAAAGAGCAGTACGCAATTATGATTGAGCGCTTTAAAAAATTTGACTAGTGTGGTAAGAATTGGCTGGAAACTATTAAGAAAGAGGAGGTATCACACCTATGGAACAGGCAAAGGTATATTTTACATCTTTTAAGGCAACGGAGCATGAGAACTTATTACAGAAGCTTCACCGGCTGATGAAGACGGCAGGTTTTGAGAACATCGACTTTGCGGACAAGTACACAGCGATCAAGATTCATTTCGGAGAGTACGGAAATCTGGCCTTTCTGCGCCCGAACTACGCAAGGGTGGTGGCGGACTATGTGAAGGAGCTGGGTGGCAAGCCTTATCTGACAGACTGCAATACCCTCTATGTAGGCAGCAGGAAAAATGCGCTGGATCATCTGGAAACAGCTTATGTGAACGGCTTTTCTCCTTATCAGACAGGATGCCATGTTATTATTGGAGATGGTCTGAAAGGAACAGACGAGACGCTGGTACCCATCAATGGGGAGTATGTGAAGGAGGCGAAGATTGGACACGCGGTCATGGATGCGGATGTGTTCATTTCCCTGACACATTTTAAGGGGCATGAGATGGCAGGGTTCGGCGGCGCACTGAAAAACATCGGTATGGGCTGCGGCTCCAGAGCTGGCAAGATGGAGCAGCACTGTGACGGCAAGCCGGAGGTGGATCAGTCCCTCTGCGTGGGCTGCGGCGCCTGCGACAGGATCTGTGCCCACGGCGCGCCTGTGATTGAGAATGGCAAGGCGCATATTGACCACGACAAATGTGTGGGATGCGGACGGTGCCTTGCGGTCTGTCCGAAAGATGCGATTTCCGCAAGTTTTGAGGACTCCATCGCCATGCTCAATTATAAGATGGCGGAGTATGCGTGGGCAGTCTGCAAAGATAAACCGTGCTTCCATGTATCCTTGATCTGCGATGTGTCGCCAAACTGTGACTGCCATTCGGAAAATGATATTCCGATCATTCCTAACGTGGGTATGCTGGCGTCCTTTGACCCGGTGGCGTTAGACCAGGCATGCGCTGACCTGTGCAATAAGATGGCTCCGGTGGAGGAGAGCGTGCTCGGTGAAAATCTGCACAAGCACGGCAACGAGGAAGGGCATGACCATTTCTTTATGACCCACCCAGACACGGAATGGAAGTCCTGTATTGCCCATGCGGTGAAGATCGGGCTGGGGACTGACCAGTATGAGCTGGTGACGATCTAAAAGAGGGCAGCAGGAAAACAGAAAAATAGAGCATAAGAGATAGAGAAAACGGCCGCCGACAGTCAGCGTATTGCGTGAATGTCTGGAGGCCGTTTTCCTTTTTGTATTTTGCGCATTTGAGTACGCGATTGTCTGCCGCATCTGACAAAGCGAATGATTCCCGCTTTGGCGGATCAGCCTGTGTGGATTACCGCGCTTCGCCTGCGTGGGGAATATCGGTATGCTCTGAAATTTCCCGGCTGATCGTACACAGGTCGTCCACGGATAAGCCGTGAATGTCTGGATTGCCGGTGATGCGGGCAAAGGTTTTTAACTCCTCAGCGGAACATCTCAGATAATTTTCCACCCGTTTTGCGGCGGCGTCAATATGCAGTCTTTCCCGCAGTTTTTCGTCCTGTGTCGCCACGCCCACCGGGCACATGCCGCTGCCGCATATACGATACTGCTGGCAGGCAGCAGCGACCATAGCTGCGGATGCCACGGCGACAGCGTCCGCACCCAGGGCGATCGCTTTGGCAAAATCGGAGGACACGCGTAAGCCCCCGGTGATGACCAGATCAATGTCCGATCCGACGGCGTCAAGGTATTTTCTTGCCCGGCAGAGGGCGTAGATGGTCGGCACGCTGGTGGAGTCCCGGATGATGGCGGGGGAAGCCCCGGTTGCGCCGCCGCGGCCGTCTATGGTGATGAAATCGGGTTCGGCGTAGACACAAAATTCCAGATCTTTTTCGATCCGCCCGGCAGCAATCTTGATGCCGATGGGCCTTCCTTCGCTTCGGGTGCGCAGTTCTTCCACCAGTTTTTTCAAATCATCTGCACTGTTTATACCGGGGAATTTGGAAGGGCTGATGACGTCCTCCCCAAGCGGCTTGTTTCTGATTTTTGCAATTTCCGGGGTTACCTTACCGCCGGGCAGATGACCGCCCATACCCGGTTTTGTACCCTGACCGATCTTGATTTCAATGGCATCGGATGTTCTCAGATTTTCATCGGTAACGCTGTACTGGTTCGGGACATATTCAAATATGTATTTGCAGGCCGCGTCCTTTTCTTCCGGGAGAATGCCTCCTTCCCCGCTGCACATTGCCGTTTCCACGGCAGCGCTGCCTCTTGCCATCGCAATTTTTGTCTCCCGGGAAAGGGCGCCGAAGGACATATGGGAGATGTAGACCGGCATGGCAAGGGTCATCGGTTTTTTTGCGTGTTTGCCGATCACAGTCTGCAGAGATACCTCGTCATGCTCATTTAAGGGCATTGGGTTTAATTGTGCGCCAAGAATCAGGACATCGTCCCAGCCCGGCATTTTCATCTGCGTGCCCATAGCCTCTATCGCAGATTTCCCGGTGACAGCCATCTCGTGAATCTCTTTCATATAGCGGTAGCTGCTGTCTGTTTTTCTGGTTTCCTTCGGATAACTTAAATCCAGGTCTCCGGCGTTTTTACAAGTCTCTCCATTTTCCGGCTCCGCGCAGGCGGCGGGTGTTTCAGATTCCAGCGCGTTGAATTTCTCCGGCGGCTGTTTGCAGATGGGACATTCCTTCAGCTCTGAAAAGGGCTTTCCTTCCTTTTCTTCATCGTATTCATACCCACAGATGCTGCATTTGTAGATCATTGCAATTTCCTCCTTTGTAGTTTTTGTATTTTGACAGGGATAACATATCAAAAATTAGAATTATTCTAATTATAATATAGATTTCGATGTTTGTCGAGGAAAAGACTTGATGTGACAGAGAGGAAAAAGAATACCGGCACTATCGTGCCGGCATTCTGAAATCCGCGAGCGCGCGGTTCAAATAGTCATTGAAAGGCTTCATCGCCTCAAAGATCTCTACCATTTTTGGCAGGAATGTCCCGATATCCAGCAGATCCTGGTCCTTGACCGGGTATTCGAGATACCAGCTCTTAAATTTCAGGTATTCAGCCTGCGGATGTTCTTTGTCATAGCCGGACGGTACATTTTTGAGAGATGTTCCCTGTACCGTAAAATATTTCGTAAAAGTGTCCGCATGAATGATCTGTTCCCATTCGTCGGGATATTTCACGATATAGTCCCGCACCATGACGGTGGCTTCCTTGAACATATCGGCAAACAGCCCGCCGCCCAGAAAGGATTCATCACCGGGCTTTATCATCAGATAATATCCAACCGGGACAGGAAGCTTTCCCATCGCGCCGATGTGGGCGCGGAAGGCGGGATTGTACGGTGACTTGTCGTGACTGAACCGGGTATCCCGCACCAGCTTAAAGGTAAGATCCTTGGGTACATTCTGGAGGATACTGCTGTCTGTCTTTCCGATAGCCAGAATCAGTTCCTGCACCAGTTCTTCAAACTGCGCGTTTGCGTCCTTGTATTCTGTCTTATGCTGATGATACCATTCCCGGTTGTTGTTTTCCTTTAATTCGGATAAGTATTTGAAGATCAGTTCTGTGTTCATCATTTCCTCCCATTCCTTCCGGGCACAGATAAAACGTGAAAGGTGCTTTCTCACATAGCAATGTGAACTTTTATGCGTCTTCTGTGCCAGAACTTTTTTCATGTGCGTCATTTCATGTTATGCGTCTTTTACGACCGATAGAGAAGTTGAGTTCAGAAAATCTCTCATAAACTGTCTGGTCTGTTCCGGGGTCGCATAGAGTTTGGCAAAGGAGAAATTCTGGGCCAGATCGTCGATCTCTTCCATAGCCGCCTTCACATCGAGCATGGTCTGCCTTTCGATCTCGTCCGCGGCAGCAAAGTCCTGATGGGCCGGATGAATCCTGTGGTTTTGAATGGCATAGTTGATTCGGTCTGCGCACCGGCATGTCCCATTTCCGTATTCGCCGCAGTATTCGCTTAAGAAATCGGCCATCTTTTTGCGGACACGGGAGAGACGCTGGCGGTATGCTTCCGGCGATATTCCTAAAATTTCTCCGGCTATGCGGCTGTCTGTCTGAAACATGGTTCCAAGTACGAAAATGCAGCGGCTTTCCGCATCAAGGCACTGCAGCATCACATTGGTGCAGGACAGTTTCAGTTCCTCTGCCAGAAGCGCTTTTTCCACATTCTGTGTCAGATCCGGCACGTCGTGGATGTTTCCGTTTTTGATATCTTCGCCGTAAAATTCAAAGCTCAGCGGATGTTTGGCAAACATATGCTTTTGGTAGTTTTTCAGATGGTTCACCGCAATGCGGAACACCCACGTTGAAAAGGCGCTCTCCTTGTTGAAAGAGGACAAATGGGTGATGACCTTTAACAGGATATCCTGCGCTGCGTCCTCCGCGTCGGGAAAGGTGCCGAGCATGCGCAGGGAAAGGTTAAAGACCAGATCCTGCACATTTAGGATAACAGCCTCCAGCGCTTCCCGGTCTCCGGCGGTCGCCTTGTCGACCAAGGCAAATAATTCTTCTGTATTTTTGTCCATAAAAGTTACCTCCTATATAATTAGACAACGCTGTGTGACTTTTGTGACATATATTTTTGCTATTTTCAATAGGAAAAGTATTCATATAGGCAGGAATCATTCATTTACTGATGCGGATTCATCCAACATGAGAGCTTGAAGTTTTGAGATATCAGAGAAGACGATTTTCTTACCACGCGCATGAAGCTGTAATATTCGTTTCATTTTTGTTCGTACCTCGGATTGTATTGAGAACTTCACGGGAACAGGGTTATTATTTCGGGTATGTATGTGGTCAAGATATTTTTCTGTGATAGGAAACATATTTTGTAAAAGAAACGCAGCTGGCTTTCCGTCGTATTCGCCTATAACAATGGTCAGGCAGTTACCATATTTTTTCAGTTGTTTTTCATAAATGGCCAGATATTTCTCAACACGACTGCTGAGTGGAACCAGCCAGAGCAGGGAGGTCTTTTTGTCGCGTATACAATAGAATGTTGGTCGGTAATTGCCGTTTTCTTTATTCTGCATAAGATTTGGATCGTTTACTTTTTTGAAGTATTCGTCTTTAATATGATAAACGTATCCTTCTTTATAGTTCATAATATTTCTCCTATTAAAAAAATAGCCTTATCACATGAGCGATAAGGCTGGAATTTTCGAGCCGGACATTTATTAGACGCTGCCGGTAAGCGAACAATATTTTCGAGCCGTACACTTATGAGTCGCAGACGGTGTGCGAACAATATTTTCGACGGCGGATAACCCCGTCTCTGATAGTATTATATGAAATTGCAAAAAGTATGTCAAATAAAATTTGTACTGTTTCTATTTTAGCAGTCCTCTTTTCTTTGCGTAACCACACATAAAACAGGAAAACGCAAGGATCAGCAGAACAAAGACAGCCAGCATATCCCACACATCGAACAAAGGCTCGGAAATCATTTTTGCAAGAATGGCATTTATGATAAACACGAGCGGAACGGCTGACAAAAAAATGATTCCAAGGGCGGTCAGTTTTCTGGAGTTTCCCATGCGCATACAAATGACAGCAACGATCCACACAAACAGAATGGAAACGAAAGCAACCACCGTCCCGATAGAAAAGACGGCCGGCGCCTTGGTGAGACGGCTTAACACAAACAGATAGGGAATGGTGAAGGCGCTCAATGAAACGAGACTTGTAAGGATGCCGCGTTTCCCAAAGATAATAACAGGGAACGATACCGCCCACGCATAGAGGATGGAACTGACTGGAATCAGAGACCATGTCAGGGCGCCGGATATGGCAATGTTGCAGACCAGACAGACCATCATGCCGATCAAAAGAGCCATAGAATAGAGGATGGCAATGATTCCGTTTCTGGTCAGATTATTTTCGTCCTTTCTTTTCAGTGCAATCAGATTCTCGTCCGCTGTTTTTTCATAGTTTTCCATTGTAATGACCTCCCCGCTTAACAGTTCATTTACCGTGATCCCCAGTATTTCGCATAGTTCTAACATGATTGATGAGTCGGGCATACTTTTTCCTGTCTCCCATTTGGAGACAGCCCGGTCTGTAATTCCCAGTTTTTCGGCGAGCTGCATCTGCGTCAGTTTTTTCTCCTTGCGGCATTGGGCGATGAAGCTCCCGATCTTTGTCTGATCCATGCTGGTTCCTCCTTGTGCTTTGTTATATCTGCATCATACACCGAAAGGCATTCTTTGTACACAAACCGTTGGTTGAGTCGGGGAGAATGTGCTGTCATGCGGCGTATTTATTACATCTTGCGGTCTGATGGGATATCGGGTTCTCGGTACTTGACATATTAGCACAAGGCTGCGAAATTTTCCATCTATGACGAAAAAAGGGTTATTGATGACGAAAAGACTTTAGAAATCAGATAGGTACACCGAAATAAAAAATAACAATGGAAAACGATATGCGTTGAAATTTAGAAAGAAAGGCAGGCGGCGTTTATGAATATTTCATGGGATCAGACCAGCAGTATTTTGCGGAGGATGAATACCGCAGGCATGTTGAAGAGTACACAGGACAGGCTGGAGCGTCAGGAAGAGACGCAGAAGCAGGTGGATTTTTTCGAGAAGCAGAAGGAGAATTTGAAAAATGTTTCCTGTGAAAGTGTGGAGGAGATCGCGGAAAAGCTGAAAATGTTCCAGTCCTACGAAGATCAGATTTCATCGATAAAGGCGGCCTACAACCAGAAGCAGATGTTCCATATTCTGGATGAGTCCACAGAGCAGGGCGAGAAGATTGCGGAGGCGGTCGAGGACACGAAACCCAAGACCCCGGAGGAGCGTCTGGAAGAGATGGTCGAGGAAGCGCTTGGCATCGAGGACGGCGGCGAACTCGAGGAGGCTATGGAAGAGCTCGAGGAAGTGGTCGAGGAGCTGACCGAGGAACTGGTGGAAGAGACCACAGAAGAGCTTACGGAAGCGATGCCCGAAAACGCGGAGCTCTCCGCGGAAGAGGTGGCAAAGGCGGCTGCCGCTACAGAGGCGGCGGAAAAGGAAGCCGCGAATGCGAAGGGGATACCCGAGGGGTATATGCCGTTTGATGTGAGACTGTAGACAAATGAGGGAATGGCTGACGTTTCGACGAAGACATTCCCTTTCTTATTTTCTTGTTTTGTGACGGAACAGGGGGGAAGATATGGGAAGATGGATGGCTGCGCTGATTCCAAGGCATGTGAGTAACCGTGTGTTGCTTATAGTTTATCGGCTTCTTACCGTTTTTAGCGTGCCGCGGTTTGTGAGGAAAAACCACTTGCGGGAAAACCGCATCCGGCTGGAACAGACAAACTGGGATTTCTGGCGGCTGCCGGCTGCCTATATCGAGAACCAGAGTGAGTGGAAGAAAATTCGCTTCGGCGTGGGACGGCATCTGTGTATGAGTTATGCCGGCTGTGAGATTATTGCGACTTACAATGCGAGGAAGGCGCTGGGCGATCCGATGTCGGAAAAGCACATGGCAGAGCTGATCAAGGAATACGAGGGCCGGGGCACGGCGCTCTGGGGCATGTTCGGCGTAGCGCCCACGGCGATCGCGGCTTATTTTAAGAAAAACGGCTTTGCGGTGGAGACGGCGGACGGGGCGGACACAAAGACTGTGAAGGAGATTGCCCGCAGAAACAAGGTGATGATTGCCACAGCCTACAATGACAAGAACGACATTATGGCACAGATCCATACTGTCTGCATCACAAAAAACCGGGAAGGAAAATTTGTGCTCCACAACGCATATCACAGGAACGATAAGGGACGGTTTTGTGAGAGCCGTCCCTATGATACGCTGCAGGAAGCGGTGCGGCACCTGTCCAGACGGGAGCCGAAGCTGATTTATCTGATCGGGATCATGTGAGAAGCTTTGCAGGCATTTAAAACCCGGCGCTTTTACAGTTCCACAACCTTCGTCGCCACCGTCTCCCGAAACCGCACGTCATGCTCCACAAAGAGGAGCGTGGGCTCATATGTCAGGAGCAGCTTTTCAATCTGCATCCGGGAGAACACGTCGATATAGTTAAGCGGTTCATCCCAGATGTAGAGGTGCGCGGGGGTCAGCAGACTTGCCGCCAAAAGTACCTTTTTCTTTTGTCCCTCCGAGTAGTCTTCTATGTTTTTCGCAAACTGCACCCGCTCAAAGTCAAGCTGTCTTAAGATGGCGCAGAACAGGCTCTGATCCAGATTCCGCTTTTTGCAAAAGGCTGGCAGGCTGCCGGTTAGGAATGAGGTGTCCTGATTCACGTAGGAGACCGTCAGCCCCGAAACGGTTTCACAGACACCTTTTTCCAACACGGGCATAGGGGAAGTAGGATATGCGGCGTCGGTCGTTTTAGAGGCGGCTTTTTGCAGGATCATCTTAATCAGGGATGACTTTCCGCAGCCGTTTTCCCCGTGCAGGGCAACTCTGTCCCCGCTGTGGATCTCAAAGGTCACATCGGTAAAAACGGGATGCTGTGCGTTCACATATTGCAGATGGTAATCCCGGACAGTCACAAGCCTTTCTTTGTGGTGGGAGAGGGGCGTCAGCCTTAAATCCACCGTCTTTTCCAGATCCTGCAAGAGTCCTTCCTTCTCCTCGATCTCCCGCTCAATTCTTTTGGACATCTGGGTGACCCGGCTCTGCATTTTCTTCGTTTTTGCGCCGATATAAGCTCTCGTACCCATTCCGCGGTCGTGCTCTTTCACCGGGTCAAAGCCGATCTTGGTGGCTTCGTTTTTGTCCGCCCATTCCGCGGTGCGTCTGGCGGCATTCTTCAGTTTCCCGATTTCCTTCAGATGTTTCTCGTTCTCCGCGATGACAAACTGGTCCTTCCGCTGTTTGTTTTCCCACCAGATACTGAAATTGCCGCTCTGTACCTCGATGGTCTGCCTGTTTAACACAAGGACATGGTCGATGCAGGCGTCCAGCAGGTCCCTGTCGTGGGATACCAGAATGAAGCCTTTTTTGGAAGCCAGATAATTTTTTACGATCTCTCTGGCGCCTTGATCCAGATGGTTTGTGGGCTCGTCGATCAGCAGGAAATCATTTTCGCCCGAGAACAAAACGGCGAGCAGAATCTTTGTCTGTTCCCCGAAACTCAATGTCTCAAAAGGGCGGTAAAGGATCTCCGCGTCCTCGCCTAACTGCGCCAGCTCGCAGATCACCCGCCACTCTTCACATCCCGTTTTCAGTTCCTCCAGAAAGGCGGAGGCGGGAAGCGGTTTCTGCGCTTCCGTGACAACGTAAGGAAAGTAATCGAAGGCGGCGGAGGAGCTGATGGAGCCCTTGTAAGAGTAGCCTCCCGTCAGCAGACGCAGGAAGGTTGTTTTGCCCTTTCCGTTTCTGCCGATAAAGCCCAGTTTCCAGTCGGTGTCAATGGAGAAGGAAACATTTTCAAAGATATCGTCAAAGCTCCCCTCGTAGGCAAACGTAAGATTCGTAACATTTATTTGTGACATACACATCTCTCCCTTCTAAAACTGCCGCTGGTATAACAAAGATTAAATTCATGTACCAGACAGCGGCGATTCAGAGAATGCAGGACATTCCCTGTCAAAGATTTCAGCTGCGGCATTTTTGCATGACGGGACAGCTTCTGCCGCTGGGAAAGCGATGTCATATGCTCAGTCACCTCACAGGGAAATGTGATGCGGAAAAGACATCACAAAAGAACGCACACAAAAAGAGAGGCGGCGAAAACATAATCCACTTCTGGCGGCACGAAAAACGGTACGAAACAAAATGTCCGTACAGTGATAACCTTCATGCAATCAAAAGTAGATTATTTCTTCATCCTTTCACCTCTCTCTTCAAAGATAAAGTCATTCTAGCATGGTATAAGCTTGTTGTCAAACAGGAAATTGCGATAGCATTGTGTATGCGCTTATGGTAGGATAGGGATATGGAACAAGCTTGTGAACAGGGGATTTCAAAAATGCTGCCAATGAAGAAATTAATTGTAATACTGGGTCCGAATGGCGTGGGAAAGAGTACGACTGCCAAGGCGTTTCTGGACCAAAATACAAGGTGCGCTTTTGTAGATGCGGATTGGTGTAGGACAATGAATCCGTTTTTACTGACTCCGGCAACCCAGAGGGCTGTTACGGAAAATATTTACTGTCTATTCAAAAATTATCTGCTCTGCGAGGATATTGACAAGATTGTATTTCCCTACGCATTTCACGGGGAACGGAAAGAGATTTTCGCCACGGCAGTCAATAAATTAAGGGAAGATGGAATCGCGTTTCAGATAGTTACCATCGTTTTAAAATGCGATTTGCAGGAAAACAGGAGACGCTGTGAGCAGGATGGGAGAGATGCAAAGCGCACGGAAAGAGGGATAAAGAATACATTTCATTTTTACGACGATTACGACTGTCCGTGCATGATAACGACGGAATTAAGTCCGGAGGAAGTGGCGGAGAGGATTGCGGAGATTGTAGACGGTAAATAAGCGTGAAATAATCCGGCAATAGATTTCCCGCTTGCGCATAACGGAACACGAGATTATAATTTACTTACAATAACGTAATCACGATATCTCAAAACGGAGGCACCTATGATATTAAACTTTGACACAATCGAGGAGCAAATAATCCCGAATTTCAAGGGCGGGGAGAAAGAGTTTCGGACGCATATGTACACGGACGAGGCGTGTAAAATCATGCGGGCATCTTTAGAGCCGGGCGCGGCGATCGGCGTACATACCCATGAGGCGGACTGCGAGATGATCTTTATGTTGAAGGGGACGGGAGTTGTGCTCTATGACGGCGACACGGAGACGCTGCCCGCGGGGAGCTGCCATTACTGCCCGAAGGGACACAGCCACAGCCTGCGCAATGAGAGCGGCGAAGTGATTGAGTTTTACGCCGTTGTGCCGAAAGCGTGAGAAACGCGGTGGAATGGGGATAATGACATGACAAAGAAAAAACGGGAAGTGGATCTGCTGCAGGGACCGATTTTGAAGTCGATGCTTCTCTTTGCGGTGCCCCTTTTCTTTTCCGGGGTTTTTCAGCAGCTTTATAATACCATGGACACCGTGATTATCGGGCACACGCTGGGTGACGAGGCGCTGGCGGCTATGGGCGCGGCAGCGGCGGTCTATGACCTGCTTGTCGGCTTCGCGCTGGGGATCGGCAACGGTCTTGCCATTGTGACAGAAGCTTTTTACGGTGCCCCTCGCGCCGTGGATGGTGCAGCTGTTATCCGGCTCTACGGAATCGGTGGTGATTGAAAACGGCGCGCTGTACTTGCAGGTGGTGGCGCCCTGTCTGATGCTTCTGGCGCTGTTAAATCCTTCCCGGCTTGCGCTGCAGAGCATCGGCAATAAGATACTGCCTGTCATTTCCAGCGTGATCGAGTTAGTCGGGAAATATCTGTTTGTGGCGTTTTTCATACCGCGGTTTCAGTATATGGCGGTGATTTTCTGCGAGCCGGTGATCTGGCTTTTTATGGATATTGAACTTCTGTGGGCGTTTTGGAGAAATCCGCTGATCTGCGCTGGAAGAGAAAATGAGAAGGGGCTATATTCAGGGGCAAAGGTATGCAAAAAGCAGTATAGAAATAGATAAAATGTGCGTGTGGGAATGCGCGGAAATGAGGTGGGTATGAATACTTTGGAAAAACTGCAGGCGCTCAGAGAGCAGATGCATCGTCGGAAGATAGCGGCTTATATTGTTCCGACGGAGGATTTCCATGGTTCCGAGTATGTGGGGGACTATTTTAAGACGAGAGAATATTTATCCGGGTTTACGGGTTCCGCGGGCACGCTTCTGGTGATGCAGGACCGGGCTTTTCTGTGGACGGACGGCAGGTATTTCCTGCAGGCGGAAACGCAACTTGCGGGCAGCGGCATTGAACTGATGAAAAGCGGGGAGCCGGACGTTCCGACGCTGGCGGCGTTCCTCGGGAAAGAACTGAAGCGGGGGGATGTGGTCGGTTTCGACGGACGGACCGTGACGGGCGCGTTCGTGAAGGAACTGAAGGAGAAGACGGCGGAGAAGCAGGTCACCTTTTACGGGAAGCGTGATCTGGTTGATAAGATCTGGGAGGACCGCCCGCCCATGTCGGCGGAGCCGGTCTGGGAACTGCTGATTTCCTACGCAGGGCTTTCCCGGGAAGAAAAGCTTGCCAAGGTGCGGGAAAAGATGGAGGAGGAGAGGGCGGACGCCCTTCTTGTGACGGCGCTCGACGAGACGGCGTGGCTTCTCAACCTGCGCGGGGATGATGTGAAACACACCCCGGTATTTCTGTCGTATATGTTTATCACGAAAAGACGGGCGATTTTGTGCGCGCAGGCGCAGGCGTTTTCTGAGGAGATCAAGGCGGAGTTAAAGAGGGCGGGAATCACCCTTCTTCCCTATGACAGCATAGAGGAGCTTGTGGCGTCCCTGCCCGCGGGGCAGCGGCTTATGGCGGACGAAAATAAAGTGAGCTACCGGCTGTTACACGTCGTTTCCAAGGGCGTGGAAAAGATCAATAAACCAAGCCCCCTCGCGCTGCTGAAAGCGGTTAAGACGTCACGGGAAATTGATCATATCCGCTCTGCCCATGTGAAGGACGGGGTGGCTGTGACCAGATTTATATACTGGCTGAAAACCCATGTGGGCAAGGAGGAGATTACGGAGATTGGCGCGGCAGAGAAGCTGGAAGAATTCCGCTGTGAGGCGGAAGGGTATCTCGGTCCAAGTTTTGACCCCATCGTGGCTTACGGATCTCACGGCGCGATTGTGCATTACAGCGCAACATTGGAGACGGATGCGGTTTTGCAGCCAAAGGGACTTTGTCTGGCGGATACGGGCGGACATTACAGCGAGGGGACGACGGACATTACCCGCACGATTGTGCTGGGAGAGCTGACGGCGAGGGAGAAGAGAGTCTACACACTTGTATTGAAAGGGCATCTGCGTCTGGGCGCGGCGAAATTTATAGAGGGCGCCTGCGGGCAGAATCTGGATGTGCTGGCGAGACAGCCGCTCTGGGAGGAGGGACTTGACTACAATCACGGCACGGGTCACGGCGTGGGGTATCTTCTGAGCGTGCATGAGGGACCTCAGAATTTCCGTTGGCGTATGAATGACAATGCGCCATGTGTGCCTCTGGAAGAGGGAATGGTCATCTCCAATGAGCCGGGATTATATCTGGCGGGGCAGTTCGGTGTCAGGCATGAGAATCTGGTGCTTGTCAGAAAGGGCGAGAAGACCAATTACGGGCAGTTTATGTATCTGGAGCCGCTCACCATGGTACCTTTTGACAAGGATGCGATCGATGTAAGTCTGCTCAGACCATCGGAGAAAAAGATGTTAAATGACTATCACGAAAAGGTGTATGAGACGCTTGCGCCCCGTTTTACGGGGGAGGAGCTTGTATGGCTCGGGGAGGCTACCGCGGCGGTGTAAGACGATATGGCGCAAAAGAAGGAGCGCGGAGAAAAGCAGGCATTGCCATCTGAGGCGGGTATCAGGTCTCTGGAATGGCAATGCCTGCTTCTTTTATTTGCTTTCGCTGTCATGCTGCCGGTGCAGGGTCGCGTTCATTTTCTTGATGTTGTGTCTGATGAAGGCATACTGTATCAGCCATATGATGGCATAATTACATGCGAACATGCCAAAATACTTTACAATGCCCGTCAGACTGTGCTCCGTCCAGTAAGTGATATAGGCGATCGGCATCATCAAAACGGTGATGAGCAAAAAGTAAATACCGGTCTGTCTGGCAAGCCCCCAAGTCTCCACGTCCCAGACCACGGAGCATCCGGCGCATCCGCCTCCCAGCAGACCGCACAGGAGCGCCTGCACGATAACGGCGCCTATTTCACTTCCCACCATTTCCACCAGTTCCGGCATACAGGGAGCGTAGTAACCGTCCGCCCAGATCAGGGAAGTGATGATCGTGAAGGTGTAGCCGATAGCAATTCCCATGGGAAAACCGAATAGTCCGCGTGAAATGATTTTCTTTAACATGTTTTTACCTCACATTCCTAATATTTTTTTGATTTTTGTGACATAACGTCTGGAAACATAAGTTGTCGTACCGTTTGTCAGCTTCACATAGATCGTGCCGCTGAAACTCAGGTCGAAGTTTTTAACTTTACTTAAGTGGATGATTTCCGAGTTGGAGATACGGACAAACCGGGAAGGATTTAACCGCTCCTCCACTTCGTAGAGCCTGAGCCGCAGAAGATATTCTCCCTTGTCCGTCACCGCAAAAACTTTGCCACTTGCCGTATAAATCCGAAACAGCTCATCCGGCTCTATGACCTCCATCTTACCGTCTTTGCTGCCGGTGAGAATGGGCGGCGTCTGGTTGGACAGCCTCTGCATGAGGGTATTCACTTCTTCCGTTATGGAAGCGGTGTGTATGACGATTTTCGGCTCGGTACAGGAGCTGTCTATTTTTATTTCAACCTGCATTTCTGTGTTCACCTCCCTGTCACAGCGTTTATCTTCTTTCATGTATGCTCTGTTTTCTTTCTGTGATGTCATTATAGGAAAAGGGGATATTTCCTGCAACTGTTTTCTGATAGTCGGTTGTATGCGGGGCATAAGTGGTGTACAGATACTTGTTCGTTTGATATTCTTTCGGTATAATAATTGCGTGCGGACGATATTTTCTGACAGTGAGACGACAGGCGTTTTACATGGATATATACTGCGACAGCAGGAAAGGTCGTGCGAGAAAATGAGGTATCAAACGGAGGAAAAGCATGAGGGATGAAAAAATAGTACGGGAAGAGATCTGTGAGATTGGGAGAAGGATGTACGGGCGGCGTATGGTGGCGGCAAACGACGGCAATATTTCGGTGCGGCTATCGGAGAATGAGCTGATCTGTACGCCCACAGGCGTCTCAAAGGGCTTTATGAAGCCGGAGCAGCTCTGCAAGCTGGATCTTTCGGGAAAGGTGCTGGAAATGTCGGAAGGGTTCGGACCATCCTCCGAGGTGAAGATGCATATCCGGGTATATCAGAAACGCCCGGATATCGCGGCTGTGGTACACGCGCATCCCATATTTGCCACCAGTTTTGCGGTGATGGGCAGGGCGCTTGACAGCCCCATCATGCCGGAGGTGATCGTCAATTTTGGAAAAGTCCCCCTTGCGCCCTATGGTACGCCCTCCACTGCGGAGATTCCAGACGCCATTGAGCCGTATCTTACGGACTATCAGGCGATCCTTTTAGAGAGCCACGGCGCGCTCACATGGGCCAGGGATTTGCAGACGGCTTATATGAAGATGGAGTCGGTGGAGTTTTACGCGGAACTTCTGTATCGGACGACACAGCTTGGCGGGCCGAGGGTGCTGGATGAAGAAAAACGGAAGCGGCTGGAAGAAGTAATCGGTACGCAAAAGTAGAAAGCAGCCTGCGGGTGGCGGCGGAGGTGCGGGCGGTTTGCATGAAGAGCAGGAAGCTGTGCAAATGAAAAGACAGTATGAAGGAGCATATGCCGTTCATACTGTCTTTATAACGGAATCTTATTTTACGGATACAGATGTGATATGCGGATTCACACCCTCATACCAGTAAAGAAAACCTTCCATATCAACCGTGTCGCCCACGTTTAAGCTCTTAACTGTCTGATAAACGTCTGTGCTGCTGTCGCACAGGTAGGACTCTACCGTGAAGGTGTAGGTCTGGTTGTCCTTGGAAACATTGAAGTACAGGTCACTTCCGTCCTCGCCGGAGCCGTCCCAGTTATAGAGGAAAGCGGAGCCGCTTTCGTCGGCAGCTTCCACGGTCATGCCCTTGAAGGACACGAATTCATTCTGGTGGTCGATCAGCTCGTCTTTGCCGAGAAGATCGGTTACATCCGTGATGGGAGCAACGTAATTGCCGTCCAGAATCTCGATGGTTGCGCCTTCGGCAACTTCCACCTCGCCAGACCACTCGGTCTTGTAGCCGGTTACCTTGATTTTCGTGCCGGGGGTGAGTTTCGCATAATCCGCCTCGGAGCAGACTGCGTTGTAAACGAAATAGGCGCCGTCTTTATCCTGTGTGTAGAGGGTGGCTTTATCTTCCCACCATGACTGTTTTGCCTGCACATATGTCTCGATTACCACTTCACTGTCAATTGCGGCAGCCATGTACTCGTCGTGGGTCATAACGCCCTCGGATTTCTTGTCCTCGCCGCCGTTTCCGCCTTTACCGCAGGCGGTAAGGGACAAAACAAGGGCAAACGTCAGTGTCAATGCGATTGCTTTTTTCATAATATCCTCCATTCCGAAGCGTAAGCTGAGGAAACGCGAATCGAATTTCAGATCCGGTTCTGCGATCATGGAAATTTGTGACGCTTCTGCACAAATTCCTGATGGGAAAATAAGGTCATCAGACTTATTTTCAATCTTTTCCTCCGCAATAGTAGCGTTTCTTTGGGTTGCTTCTCCAGCGACGATTATACCATACTCAGTGGATAAATCAATGCTTTTTTCTCTTTTTGACAAAATCGGACAACACATAGAGCAAAATCAGACACCATGCGAGACCAAGTGCGGCGAGAAGCAGCACCGCGGTATGTGGTAAGGAACCAAGCTCCTGTCTGCTGCCTGATGCAATGTCTTTCTGGTCTAAGCGGTAGAGGGCGGTGACGTCCGCGGTCAGTGTTTCCATATAAGCGCCGTCTGTCGTTTCCCCGCGCCGCACTGCGTTTGCCACATTTTCTATAAGCTGCCCTGCCGCGTTCCGAAGGGATGCGGAGCCGTTAAATACAGGCGTCACAAAGGTGTCCCTGGTATGGGAGAGAAGAAGCTTGGAAGCCTCCAGTTTTACGGCATAGTGGGTGTCATTGTCCTCCCCGCTTCTGGCAAGGTAATCCTGATAATCGGGGGACGCCTGCGCCTTTAATGTGACGGGCAGATACCCTTCCGTCCGGGCGTAGCCGATCTGTACCTCGTCCGTTAAAAGATACTGGGCAAAGAGCCATGATGCCAACACCTCCTGCGGATCGGCTTTGTTGAACACGCAGATAGAAGGCCCTTGGGAAATCATCTGCGGATGTTTGGGGTCATGCTGGGGCACCATCCGCACAGCCGTCTCAAAGTCCACAAAAGCGTCCTCGCTGATATCCGAGAGGGGCGCGTCGGCGCCCATCCATGTGGCACCTGCCGTGGAGTCGATGGCGAACACACACTGTCCCGCGTTGAGGAAATTGGCGGGATAGCTGGAGATTTTAAAGGTGGAGAAAGCGCCGCTGTCCACATGATCCGCGATTTCGTATAAAAAAGCCTCCGTGGTATCGTTGAAAAGCCCGATGTCGCCTTCGGGCGTGGAATAATCCGCTCCCTGCTGTTTTAAATACTGGATCATCATGTTGTCTGTGGATTTATAGATAAAGGGAATCATCACATTCTGTCCGTTTAAGGCAAAGGTGCCGTCCGCATTTTTTGCGGTGGCAGCTTCTGACACTTCCCATATGAAATCCCAGGTCAGCACATCCGGGAGTGTGTAGCCTAGCTTTTCCACATAATCCTTGTTGATGTAACAGCATTCGGTGGAACGCATGTAGGGGATGGCGTAGTGCTGTCCTTCCAGCACGCATTCCGATAGAAACTGGGGAACGATCTCTTCCTTGGCCGGCCCGTCATAGAGAAGCGTATTTCCTCCAAGACCGTATTTTTCATCGGCAAAAAGCGCATCCAGAGGAACCACGGTGTTTTTTCCGGTCATGTAGGTGGCGATGTGATCCGGGTAGGTGATGCACACATTGGGTGTGGTGCCTGTGGCGATATTGGTGATCACGTCGCTAAAGATTCTGCCGTAGTCGGTGTAGAGCTTCATGTTGACTTTGATATTGGGGTAGAGCGACTCAAAGTCCGCTATTGCTTTTTTGTAGACGTCCGTCTGGTTTTTGTTGGTGTCGTTCTTTGCCCAGAAAGTAATCTCATAATTGCCTGAGGTGTCAAATTCCGCAGGCGGGGTAAATTCCGGCAGCGCTTTGGAGCCGTGACAGCCGGTAAGCGTAAGGAGACTTGCGCCGATGAAAAGCGCAGCCAGTGTTTTTTGCCATTTCAAATGTACTTTTATCTTTCCATACCTATTTTTCAATGGTTCTTCCTTTCCGAAACGGTTTTGATATAATCAGCAAGGGACGCAGCGTGAAAGCCGGGTTTTCGTTTCAATGTCACAGTTTATCCCTTGGTTCCGCCTCTGGCAACGCCGGACATGATCTGCCTGCGGAACAGGAGAAACAGAACCACGAGGGGCAGGGAAATCACGACCACTGCCGCCATCATGGCGGGGATGTTGGCACGTCCAAATCCGTTTTCCCGGATCTCCTGAATGCCGTTGGAGACCAGATAGTAGTCGGCGTCGTCGGTGATCAGCCTCGGCCACACATAGGAATTCCAGCACTCAATGATTTTTAAGATCGTGATGGTGATAAGCGTTGGTCTGCAGATGGGAATCATTACCTTGCGCAGGTAGCGCAAGTCCGAGGTGCCGTCCACCTTGGCGGCGTAGTAGAGCTCGTCGGGAATCTGGGCGAAATTTTCCCGTAGCAGATAGATATAGAACACCGAAGTCACCGAGGGCAGGATTAATCCCGTGAAAGTGTTTCGCAGTTCCAGATTGGTGATGGTGGTAAAGTTGGTGATCACCACCAGCTCGCTGGGAATCATCATCAGCGCCAGAAACAGGGTGAATACGAGATCGCGCCCCGCAAACCGGAGTCTTGCGAAGGCAAAGGCCGCCAGCGTAATCACGATAAGCATAAGCGCTGTGGTGCCCAGCGTAAACATAAGCGTATTCAGCAGATATCTGCCAAGTGGAACGGTGGTAAAGGCGTCCGCGTAATTTTGCAGGGTGGGGGAGAGCGTGAAAAACTTCGGAATATACTCCGCATTGTAGGCACCGTAGTTTTTCACGGAGGTCAGTACCATCCAGTAGAAAGGAAACAGCACGACAAGCGCCCAAAAAATGAGAAACGCATAGGTGATTATGGTGAGTAAACGATTTTTTGTCATCGTAAAAATCTCCTCTTTTCGTCTTATTAACGGATAAAAACAGTGGAACCTGGAAGGAAAACGCGAAGTATTCTCCTTACAGGTGCACTGGCGATCAATCAGATCAATGGTAGTGCACATGCTTTTTACTGACCAAAAGATTGATACAGGTGATGGTCAGAACAATGGCAAACAGAATAATTGCCGCCGCGGACGCGTAGGAGGGGTAGCCGCCGCTGTCCCTGTAAAGCATGTCGTACACATAGCCTACGATGGTGTTCATGCCCGCCGCGTTCAGATTGGTGCCAAACAGTGCCACCGCGTCGCTGTATGCCTTGAATGCGCCGATAAAGCCCGTGATGACCAGATAGAAGAGCATGGGGGAAATCATGGGCAGGGTGATCTTAACAAACATGCGGATCCGCCCTGTGCCGTCCACCCGCGCGGCATTGTAATAAACCGGGTTGACACCCGCCAGCGCGCTTGTCAGTATCAGGATTTTAAAGGGCATGACAACCCACACCGTGTAAAAGCACAACACGAACATTTTCGCCCAGTAGGGACCTTCGATAAAGTCCACGGAACCGCCGCCAAAGCATCGGATCAACAGATTCACCAGACCGTCAGAGTAGGGCGTTTTTTTGAAGAGAATCATAAACACCAGACCGACTGCCAGTGTGTTTGTCACATAGGGCAGGAAAAAGACGGTTTGAAACAGCTCCTGTAAGGGTTTTATGGAACTGAGCGCCACAGAGATCAGAAGCGCAAGCCCGGTGGAGAGCGGCACGGTGATAATCACCAGAATAAAGGTGTTCTTTAACGCCTGAAGAAAATAGGCGTCGTGCAGGACATAGGAGTAGTTGTAGCCGCCCATGCCGTAAAACGTCTGGGAGGCAGAGTTGTAGCCTTCCTCAAAAGAATAGATAAATACGTCGATTAAGGGATAGATCATAAATGCGCCCAGAAACAGGAGCGCGGGCAGCAGGTAGAGCCAGCCTTTCAGATTTCGGTTTTCCATAATATCTCCATTCTGAAGCGTCACTTTATTTTATAGAAAACTTTGCCGTGACGTTTTTGCTGATATAATGTGGCAGCCATGATATTTGCGCTGTTCTTCCAAGGATTTTTCATGCTTGTTCATAGGCACATCTGGGTCAGACGGTTTCAAAGGGAATCCGCTGTCCCGCAGTCTTGCCAAAAAGGAAGACCTTCCGCGGTTTCAGCGCAAACCGAACCGTATCTCCCGAAAGATGTTCGCAGCTTTCCGCGTCCACGATGGAGCGGATCACAGGATTTTGCGAGGCCGGGTGGGTGGAGACGATGCTCACGTCCCGTCCCATGACCTCCGGCCTGCTTAGGCGGCATGTAAAGGAGCCGTTTTCCGACAGAATAAAGCCTTCCGGGCGTATGCCCACATGCACCGGCTGGTCAGATACATTTTTTATCTGAAGGACAGCCTCGTTCCCGATGAAAAGGGAGCCGTTTTCCACCCTCCCATCAAAGAGGTTGATAGGCGGCGTCCCAAGGAACTTCGCCACAAACAGATTGGCAGGATTGTCGTACACTTCCTGCGGTTTTCCGATCTGCTGCACCAGTCCGTCTTTCATTACCACGATCAGGTCTGAGATGCTCATCGCCTCGTCCTGATCGTGGGTCACAAAGAGGGTGGTGATTGCCGTCTTTTTCTGGATGCGGCGTATCTCCTCGCGGGTCTGGAGTCTGAGTCTGGCGTCCAGATTGGAGAGGGGCTCGTCCAGAAGAAGCACCCGGGGAAGCTTGACAAGCGCCCGTGCGATGGCAACGCGCTGCTGCTGGCCGCCGGACAGCTCCGCAGGTTTCCGGTCCAGAAGATCATCAATCTGCACAAGCCCTGCGGCTTCTTCCACCCGAGCGCGCATCTCTTCTTTGGAAAGTTTCTCTTCGCCTTTCAGATTTTCCAGAGGAAAGCGGATGTTTTGCTCCACATTTAAGTGGGGATAGAGCGCGTAGTTCTGGAATACCATGCCAACGCCCCGCTTCTGCGGGGTAAGCGGCGTGACGTCCTCCTCATCGAAAAAGATCTGCCCCGCCGTAGGCTTCTGCAGACCGCAGATCAGATGCAGTGTTGTGCTTTTTCCACAGCCGGAAGGGCCGAGGAGTCCCACCAGTTTGCCATCGGGTATTTCAAAGGTAAAATCGTTTACGGCGGTGACATCCTCTTTCTTTTTATTACCTCTGCCCCTGCCGGGGAATTTCTTTGTCAGATGTGAGAGTACTATTTTCATAAATTTTGCAGTCCTTTCTATATGCCGTATTCGTCCCGCAAATCAGCGGATATGTGATCCAGATCGGGATAGACGAAACTCTCCGTGATGCCCAGCACCCGGAGACTGTCGATAAAGTATTTCTTCCGCTCGTGCGGGATAATAATTTTATAGAGCATATTTTCGTCGCAGATATCCTCCAGATGCTTTAGGGAATTGTGTACGGTAAAGTTGGAGTGCTGGGAGTACATCCGCAGATTGTTTTCCGTGGAGCTGCATGCCAGAATGCGGTTTGTCAGCTCGTGGTTGTGGTGCGCGTGCTTGAAAGCGGGCAGCAGCATTTCCTGCGTGGTGTCGGCGTCGATGGGATAAATGCAGTTGCCGAACCCTTCCTGCTCATTCAGAAGACCCGGCGCCAGCACCCAGACACAGCCGTCCGTATGAGACAGCTCTCTGTAAGTCTCCGTGGCGAAAAATACCGCGATCAGCGGAGACAGGCTCCAGTCAAGCATTCTGGTGGGCAGACCGTAGTGCTGCATCAGGGAAACCCAGCCCGCATAGTTGTGCTTTGCAGGGGGATTGTCGATGATCTGTCTGGCGCGGGTGTAAAAGTCGTTTGTGATATACCGCTCCGCCTCCAGCCGTTTTTTGCTGCGTTGGATGGAGGGGATCAGCGTGAGGGACGCGTTTTCCTCCCCGCGGTACCAGAGCCGCACGCCGTGTTTCTGATATAGACTGTTTACGAACTGTAAAAGCTCGTCGATGGTGCGTATTTCCTGTGTAATCATAATTCCTCCACATTTTCCGGGACCGTATTCTGCCTGTCCGATTTTGTTATGGACTTAGCAGCCCTTTTTTGTCATAATGATTATAGAAGATTTTGGAAAGATGCACAAGGGTTAATCGGGAAGGGCTGTGCACCGTGCACAGGGACGGAAGAAAAAGTGCTTAAATTGGGGAAATACGAATTTGATGAAGATCTGGAGAAAAGCAGCCTGACAGTATATATCGGAGACAGGAAAAATGGGTCAGAATGGAGTATAGACTGTGCTTTTTTAAAATCCGTATATGAAGGGGAGTCGGTCAGTCCGCAAATTATCATAAACAACATCCACACGAAAAAATACGATATCAGAAAATTTGCCGGGGAAACGTTTTCGACAAGAAACGTTGCGGAAAGCGATCAGCGGGAAGACTCCTTCTATTTATTTGAACATGAACCGTTTATCAAAATGAAAGTTAAAATTGTGGCTGTTGAGGGAGGAAGGGCACATATTACGTGCAGGGGAACTGCGGTTGAAGACGGTTATGCTTCGCCGGTCAAAGCAGTTAAGTTTACATGGGACTGCTGGCTGCCGCTTGTTGTCAAAGGTCTTGACATGTCAGGGTACGGGGGCGCATTAAATGGGCTATCTGAGAATCAGAAGGTTGTAGGGATACATGGATTTAATCGAATACTTTTATGGCATCACCAAGGTGGATGTTTCTGACGAAACGGCGTTATTGCCCCGATATAATTTATTTAGTATGTACGCAAAGAATCATCATACATTTGATATGAAACATATGATTTTTATCGCATCCGTATATGGTCAGTATAAGTTCTGTCTGTTTGCGGGTGCAGAAATGCCGGGTGTCTATTATTTTGACACGGCAGAGGGGGAAAAGCGTATTTTCCACAAGTTTTGCGACACTTTTACGGAATTTTTGAATCTGGTGGTAACTGACGGGGCGTAACTATTATTTAAGAGGAGAGGATTGAAAAATAAGTCTGATGACCTTATTTTTCAATCGGCAATTTGAGTCAGAGCCTCAAATATGTCTTGAGCGCAGTCGGGAATTTGAAATTCCCGACGCGTGTCATCGCAGTAAACTGCTTTGACATGGAGGTAATTATGGAGCTGAATATCAATTCCCCCGCCTGTTTCAGCGAACAGTATGGCGTTGATGACGAAGTATACAGGTATTGCCGAAGCCTGTATGCGTTCTTTAAGGACAAAGAATACAGTGAGACGTTGTCGGTCATAGGCATCACCCCGGTGATCGCCCCAAAAGAATTGTATGAGCAGGGTTTGTGGAAAGAGCATACAAAGATCGTATCTCTGGGAGCGTGCGCGATTATCAGTATCAGAATGGATTTTGAAAGTTATTATGAGGCGGACAGCAATGGGAAAATAGAACTGATCCGGGAAATGATCGCTAAGGCTGTCAGAAAGATAAAAGCAAAAGGTAAGTTTGACTGGGAAAGATTTAGGGACGATCTGATGAATTTTTCAGACTGAGAAAGCAGTACCAACATGAATGGCGCGTGAAAGAAGGAAAGGGGCAGCAATGGATTCTACAAATGAACTCGGCAGATGTTTTGAGCGGATTGGCGGTTACTGCAACAGTGCAGAATATGGGAAAGCGCGGGAAGAACTTGACAAAATCGAGCCATACTGCAAAGCGCCTGCCGATAAGGCGCGCTTACACTATTCGCGCGGCTATATCAACTATGCGACGGTAAGCCAGCTTTCTGCCCTTCTGGAATATCGGAGAGGGCTGCGGGAAGATCCCTCTGATCCCTTGAAACTGAAAAAGGATTGCAAATACGCCGTAAAACTGATCAAAAAAGAATATGCCGAGCTGGCAAGGGTGGCTGCGGATATTGATCATATGATAAACCTGCGTTACCATGAGATTCCAGAGGAAAACAAAACGGAAGTTGATGAGAAGACCTTTCAGATGCTTTTGGGATTTCACCAGAGTATCAGACCGCCGCGTATTGACAATATCACTCTTGGATTTCCAAAAGAGGATATCTTTCTCGGATTCGGGGATTACTATGCGAAGCTCACAGGAGAAAAGCAGGAAAAGGCAAAACGGTTTCTGGAAGAAGCGTATCAGATTACAGACCAGGAAAGTTTTTTAACATGTATCCGCGACAATCCGGACCTGCATATAAACGGCTATATCGGCGACGCCATAGCGTATCTGAATGATGAATCAGCTTTTGCTGTCGATGCACTGGATGACGATGAAAAGCTGTGCTTTCTTGCCAAGGCAGTGTTTGTAAAGTCGTTTGCAAACTATCTGTCAGATGCGGGCATCATTGCATGGGATGTAAGCAGACAGATAGGACTGACGCGACTGGCGTTTGCCTGTGATATGATCAATGAAGAAGAGTACTGCCGCAGTATGGAAGACATGTCCCGGATATTAAAGGCGGGGCTTAAATCCTTTGAGGAATACGCGAGGTCGTTTATATTCGGGTCGGCGCTATTTTTTTTCAAGGTGAAGTCTATGAATATTAATAAAGCGACCGATTTTATGTTCAGTATCTTCGGGTATCTGGATATGAGCGATTTGCGCAATATAAAGTGGATGAAGTAATCTGTAATTCGGTCTGCCCGGCAGGACGGTTATGCCGTCCGACCATTCTCGTCATAATAGGAAATCAGTTGTTCCCGGCATCGCAGAAACAGTTTTCCGAGCTCCGGGTCAAAATGGGTTCCCAGCGATTCCTCTATGATCTGAAAGGCGCTGTCATAGTTCATGCTGTCCTTATAACACCGTTTGCTGACCAGCGCGTCAAACACATCCGCCAGCGCCATGATTCGTGCCTCCGGCGGGATATCCAGCCCGGAAAGGTGTTCCGGGTAGCCCTCCCCGTTCCATTTTTCATGGTGGTAGTGGGCAATGTTTTCCGCGATCTGGATAAAGGCTTCATCCTCCACGCCCTGCAGTACCTTTGCGACGATTTCCCCGCCCTTGCCGGCGTGATCTTTCATTTCCTCAAATTCGTTCGGGGTAAACTTTCCAGGCTTTCGCAAAATGCGGTCGTCTACAGCCATTTTTCCGAGGTCATGCATGGGTGCCGCCTTTGTCACATAGGTGAGGAATTCTTTGGAAAACCCGTAAGCCGCCCCCACGTGCTCCAGCTCCTTTGTAAAAATCCGAATGACTTCGCTGGTTCTCTTTACATGGCCTCCCGTACTGCTGTCGCGGCTCTCGATCATGTCCGCCATGCCGAGCAGCATTTTGTCCTGCATACTGCTTATATGCGCCGTCTTTTCTTCCACAGCCTTTTCCAGTTCTTCGTTGTAATCATGTAAAAGGCGTATGTATTCCCTTCTCTGTGTTTCGTCCTCCAGTTCCACCATAAGCCCGATTTTTCGTTTTTTTATGCCATGGAATAGTGGCTTGATGGTGCATCTCAGTTCTTTATCTTTTGTGAGGATATAGTATTTTTGCGCATCGTTATTGTGCGCCTTTTCAAGTCTTGCGGCAATATTTTCATACAGAAAAGGGGTCTCTTTGCCAATCGGGTCATCCATGCGGAGGTCTGCGATTTCGGGAAGATATTCTTTTACCTTTTCATTGCAGCCAAGATACCGATGCTGGTTGTCGAATACCAGATAGCCGTAGGTGCTGTGTTCTTCCAGTGCGTTTGCGATAGTATCTGACACTTCATACATGCCGATCCGGCGGATCAGAGAGAGGATCAGTATTTCGTCCAGCAGATAGACAAAGGTCATCCACTCAATCCGGGAATGCAGCATCCGCTCTCCGGCGTAGACGCCGATAGATATAATCTGGGCAAGGAAAAGGGAAAGGATGACTTTGTAAGAAATCTTTTTCCGCTGGGAAAAGGAAGCCGCCAGTATCCACATACCGAGTGCCATACACAGAAGTATATAGATCAGATAAAGACTGTGCATGGGACCGTACTCTTTTTCAAGAAAGGATACGCCGTCAATCTGTGTCAGAGAGACGCTGCTGTAAAAATCTGTTCGCAGGCCGACTTGAAAGGCATAATAAATGACAACGGAGGCGAACAGGACGAGAAAGAGCAGCAGTCCATGGTTTACCTGCAGGCGGCACAGATTTGCGATGCTTACGAAAAGCAGAATGGGAACGAGCACGCCGCCCAGATAGACCAGATTATTGCCCCGGATGGCGTTTTCCAGAGAAGAGGACGTGCAGATCGAGTAGTAGCCGAAATTTCCGATAGAGATCGCCACAAAAAGGAGCAGATAGTTGGTTATTTTCTGTTTTTGCCCGATTTTTACCAGTAGCATGAAAAAGATCACGGACATGATAAACGCGATACCATAAAGCGGAATAATCATAGGAAATACCCCTTCTTTCTGTTTTTTCTGACAGATTGATAACCTTTGACCAGTTTCATGTTTATACATTATACAGCAGGCGTCAAAAAACAAGGGTTCTGGCAGAAACGTCAATTTTCTGGCAAAAACGTTGCTGAAAACAAAAGTGTGGCGATTGACAAAGGGCAGAAATAGAGAATATGATTAGGGTGAAAAATGCGGCATTCTCCGTATTGATTTGAGTCACAGCAGAGTGGAATATAAAAGGGGTGTATGGTGAAACTGGCGTTTGTGGATGACGAAAAAGAATATACGATGGAAATGGAGAGGATCTGCCGGGAATTTGGTGTGGAGAACCACTGTGGGATCGAGACATGTTCTTTCACGGATGCGGCGGCTTTTCTGGACGCCTTCCGGGAGGGCAGTTTTGATCTGGTTTTTATGGATATCTATATGGACGGCATGGATGGGGTTTCGGCGGCGGCAAGGATGCGGGAGCGGGACAAAAACTGTCTGCTTGTCTTTCTCACTTCCAGCGCGGAGTTTATGCCAGAGGCTTTTTCCTGTCATGCCTTCGAGTATGTGACAAAGCCTTTTTCCGGAGAGCGCATTGCGACTGTGCTTGGGGATGCGCTGAAGGTGCGCCCGGACACGGCAAAGTATATAGAGATTCAGAGCGACAGAAGAACGGTTCCCGTTCTGCTCGGCAGCATTATCTATGCTGTCACGGATGCGCATTATCTGGAAATCGGACGGACGGATGGCGTTACGCTCCGCAGCCGTATGACACTTGCCGCATTTCTGGATCAAATTGGAGAGGACGCCCGTTTTATCACGATAAACAAAGGAATAGTCGTGAACGCCGACTATATTCTGACATTTGAGGATAACTGTTGTATACTGGAAAGCGGGATACAGTTTCCCGTCCGGGTGCGGGATTTTTTGAAAATTGAGCAGGCGGTGAGGGATTATCATTTTAGGAAAATACATGAGCGTCAGGCGCTGTCCGCCGGACGGGATGCAAAGGGGTTATGACTATGGATATGGATCAATGGCTGTCTGCGTGGCTGCAGTTTCTGGTGCTGGTTCCCGGTGCCGTTTCCTGTTATCTTCCGGCGAAGAACCAGATGAAATACACACCACTCAAAACGGCTGGCATTTGTCTCGTAGTGCTGGTTCCTGTCTCAATGCTTGGCGCATGGCTTTACGAGCCGCTGGGGGTCAGTGTCAACGCCGTATTTGTGTCCTGCCTCATACCGTTGTTTTTTCTATACCGCTGTACGGTAAAAACCGACCTGCCGCGTACACTCGCCATTTATTTGGGTGTCTGTGCGGTGCAGGCGTTTCCGCTGCAGTTTGCCTGCGCTTTCGACGCGTGGCTTCATCCGCTGTCCGGGGCAGGAGAACTTTCCGGAGAGGCGGCTCTGCTGCGGCTGGGTTTTGCCTGTCTGATGCCAGTCGTGGCTGCCAGACCTTCTCTGCGTCATTCCTCCTGGGCAATTGACAATCTTGATATCCCTAAGGTATGGTATTCTACGGTGGCGCTGTCCGCCGTGTTTCTTATTTTCAATATGCTGGCTGTGCCGGAAGCCTACAGCACGCTTTACGCAGGGCGGATGTATGCTTTGTTTCTCCTGTTTGAGAGCGGCGCTTTGGCAGTCCTTATCCTTATATATCTGATTTTCTACCGTGGGGCAAGGATCATTCTGCAGCATGCCCGGCTGCAGGAGCATACCCAGCTTCTGGAGATGCAGGTGCACCAGTACCGCGCCCTACAGGATTATATGCAGCAGACGAAAAGGCTGCGCCATGATTTTCGCCACCATCTGCGGCTGCTTTCTTCCCTTGCAGGTAAGGGTGATCTGGAGGGGATTCGGTCACATCTGGCGGAATACGAAATCCAGATGACGGAAAACGTGCCGGTGAATTATTGCGCAAACGGTTCCCTGAACGCCCTGTTTGCCTATTATTGTGAAATGGCAGCGCAGGAGGGCATCCGCACGGACATGAACGTCAGTCTGCCGGAGCCGTTTACTATCTCAGAGCTGGATCTGGCTTCCCTGTTTGGGAATCTGATGGAAAACGCCATCGCCGGATGCAGAACCTTGCCAGAGAAAGACAGATATGTTTGCCTGACGACGGAAGTGCGCCATCAAAACAGTTTGTATGTGGTTGTTACCAACAGCTTTGACGGGATCGTCCGAAAAGGGCAGGACGGGTATCGCTCCACAAAACATAGCGGAAAAGGAACAGGGCTTGCTTCTGTTGCCGCCATCGCGGAAAAGTACCATGGGTCGGCGGACTTTTTCAACAGTGACAAGGAATTTTTTGCAGATGTGGCTATGAAAATCTGAGAAATGATTGTAGAATATACTCTATAATGAAAACAGACTGACAGGAAATGACAGGGAGAAAGAAGGAACGATATGGAAAAGAAAACAAAACAGAATGTAATCATAGTGATCGTGGGAGTGGCATTATTTGCGGCCTTGATGAATCTTCATGAGGTGCTTCGCTTTTTTGGAAACGGCATGGGGGTGATTCTGCCTGTGATCGTCGGCGGCATCCTGGCGCTGTTTATCAACGTACCCATGACGGGGATCGAAAAGCGTCTCCGGAAACTGATGAAGAGCCGGAAAAAACAGCCGTCCGACAAGTGCTACCGGCTCGTTTCGTTTCTGCTTACCTTTGCCTGCATCGCGTTGGTGCTTACGCTCGTGTTTACCTTGCTCATCCCCGAGCTTGTGAGTTCCGGGAAGGGGCTTTATCTGCTGATAGAGGCGCGTCTGCCGCAGTGGATTGCATGGCTGGAGAGCCTTGACCCGGAGGCAGCATGGCTGGAGGAGATGCTTGCAGACATCAATCTGGAAAAAATGATGCAGAATATTGGAAGCGGCGCGAATTTCTTTCTGGAGCGTGTGGTGAGTACGGTATCCTCCGCCGCGAGCGTAGTGATAACGGCGGCTTTCGGACTGATTATCAGTATTTATCTGGTGCTGGGAAAAGAGCAGGTAGGCGGACATGCCAAAAAACTGCTGTGCGCCTATTTGAAGCCTGCGTGGGCGGAATATATCCTTCATATTGGCAGGACATTTAACAGGTCTTTTGCCAATTTCCTGTCAGGTCAGTGTACGGAGGCGGTGATCCTCGGGGTGCTGATGTTTCTGGCATTTACGGTATTCAAGCTGCCCTACGGAAGTCTGGTCGGCGTACTGACGGCGGTCTGTGCGATCATTCCCTATGTGGGGGCGCTGATATCCGGTGCGGTCAGCGTCATTCTTGCGCTGCTGATCAGTCCCGCATTGGCGGTCCGCTGTCTGATTGTGTATCTGGTCGTCCAGTTTGTTGAAAATCAGTTTATCTACCCGAGGGTAGTGGGCGGTTCGGTGGGACTTCCGCCGCTTTATACGCTTGTCGCGGCGATGATCGGCGGAGAACTGTTTGGGATTATCGGAATTATATTTTTCATTCCGCTTATGGCTGTTTTTGTTGAACTCGTGAAAGAAGACGCGGGGAAACGTCTGAACCATCGGGGAAAACATAGCGTATAGGAGAAGTTAAAAAAGCAGGGATATCATAAAAAAAGAAAATAGAGCAAAAATACTGATCGGTGATTATATTTGATACAGAATCGAATATGATCGCCGATGTGTATTTTGGGCCTGTTATAATAAAAACGGGCGCAGGTGCACTTGATTTCTGGGAACGATTGGGTGGTATACATGAAATATGTAAATGCGGGTGATATTTTACCGGAAGAATTACTTTCCATGATTCAAAAATATGTACAGGGCGGTTATCTGTATATACCGAAAGAGAAAGGCTGTACAGTAAAGAGGCAGACCGACTATAAGACAGAGCTGGAGAAACGAAACGGGCATCTTTATTTAATGCACCTTGAGGGAAGGTCGAACGGGCTGCTTGGAAATATCTTTCATTTGTCGGAGCCAAGCGTGAGAAGAATTATTGCGAAGGAAAAGGAGAAATATCAGAAAATGAGAGAGAGCATAGAGCAGATTCTTCCTTTATGGGGAATAGAAAACGGGCGGGTATTGCAGATTTATCCTTCCGCATGGGAGATCAACCGTTCTTATGTCATAAAAAGGTACGAGAACAAAGAACAGATAGAGAGAAACAGTAAGATATCGAAGCTGCTGTCTGAATGTGGGATTCCGATTGCGGAGATTGTTCCTGTCAGAAGTGGGGAAAGTTATGCTTCGCATGGCGATGCCTGGTTCCTCCTGTCGAAAAAACTACAGGGACACAACATTTCCGACAGGAAAGACCGGACAATGGCTTATAAAATGGGATGCGCCATTGCAAGACTGCACATCGCATTTCTCACATGCGAAAAGAAAATGGAGTTTTGGGATAACAGTCTGCTAAAGGAGATGAAAGGATGGGTGCGGGAAACTTTCATCCGCAATGAGTGGCAGATTGTCGGACAGGAAGAATATGCGGGAGCGGTAGAGAAGCTGGAGGCTGTGTATGATAGTCTGCCGGTGCAGCTGATTCACAGGGATGTTCATTTCGGGAACTTTTTATTCTCGGATGGAGAATTGTCGGGCTATATCGACTTTGATCTGAGCCAGAGAAATATAAGAATATTTGATGTCTGTTATTTTTTAACAGGACTGCTGTCGGAAGAAACGGATGACGCCTTTACGCAGAGGGAATGGCTTGCCAGTGTAAAGGCGGTGATTGCCGGATATGAGAGTGTCAATCCTCTTTCCGAAAAGGAGAAGCAGGCAGTTCCCTGTGTGATGGTATGCATCGAAATGTTATGCGCGGCATATTTCATCCGTGTGAAGGACGCAAAACGTGCCGGTGAAGCCTGCCGGATCTGCCGGCTGATACAAAACGGCGAGAGTGCCATTTGTGCGTCTGCCGGAAGTTTTGTGTAAACGATAATCAGTCTTTTACTAAAGGTACGATATGATATCATGTGTGATAAACGGAATAGAGTTGCATCTGCATACCGATAAGTCCCTGTTTTCACCAAGGGGTATTGATAAAGGGACGCTGGCTATGCTGTCACATGTGGAATTTCGGCCAGAACAGAAAATACTGGATCTGGGATGCGGGTATGGCGTGATCGGCATTTATGCGGCGCATATCGCAGGTGCAGCGAATGTGACGATGGTTGATATCAATCCCCTTGCAGTTTCATATGCCAAAAAGAATGCCGCTTATCATGGTCTGGACGGTATTCGTATAGTAAAAAGCGATGGGTTTGCACAGGTTATGGAACAAGGGTTTGACCTGATCCTGTCAAATCCACCGTATCATGCGGATTTCAGTGTACCGAAGGCGTTTATCGAAAGCGGATTTGGCCATTTAAAGTGTGGCGGCAGTATGGTTATGGTCACCAAAAGGTATGGATGGTATAAAAATAAGTTAACATCTGTGTTTGGCGGAGTGAAAGTGATCGAAGAGAACGGGTATTATATTTTTATTTCGCAGAAGAGAAAGGCAGGCAGGACACGGGAAAGTGAGAAGCCAAAACTTTCTAAAAAACTGCGGCGGAAATACGGACATAAATTTTTTTAGCGGGCTACCATTCTACAAACTGGAATTTATCGTTCAAGCACACGCCATTCTTTACGTGTAATAGCATAGGCATATGAAATCCCGTTCTTCTCATCGGGATATTCCTTGATCTTTTTCATTCCAACTGCAATCGCTGTAGAATAAGAACCAATATTTGTATACTTCATATAGGAATACAGGCAATCATATGCCGTATGTTCAAATGCCCAGTCCCTGACCGCTCTTGCTGCTTCGCTTCCAAATCCTCTTTGCCAATACTTTTTATTGATATGATATCCAATCTCCGGTAGTAACGCTCCGTCAATATTTTGAATCGTCAGGCCGCAATCCCCAATAAAATCGTCTGTTTTTTTCAGAACGACAGCCCATAATCCGAATCCATATTCCTTGTAATTTTGAAGATTCCATTCAATCCAGTTCTTTGTACGTTTTTCATCAAAAGGTCTGGGATAGTGCTGCATGGTTTCCGGGTCTGAAAAGATTTCAAATACTGCTGGAAAATCCTCATGCGTGTATTCTCTTAACAGTAGTCTTTCTGTTTCAATCACCATGATTGTCTCTCCCTGGATATTTCTTTTTGCCGTCGTTAAAGCTATTTTTTCAGATATTGCAAAATCGGTTCAATATACTTTTTGTCTGAAATGTCATAAGAGGAAGAAATCATTTTAACCATTATTTCATCCTCTTCTGTCTTATCTTTTTTTGCTTTAAGGGTTTTTATAAACATTTTCATCATCAGTTTAGACGGCATAGACATTTTTTCATAATTGAACCCTCCCGGACAGTAAAAGATCCTAACTTTTTTCTGTTCCGACTCGTTGAAAATCCGTTTAAGCGCTATGTCAATTTCCGGGTTGTCTATCGGGCTTCCTCCAACACAAAATGCAATCAGCTTCTTGTCTGTCCATTTATCCATATTTCTCTTAAACCAGCTAATTTTACTGATATTGCCCGCACAAGCCCAACCTCCAAAAATAATGGCTTCATATGTAGCCAGATCTTTCTTTTTTGCGGCTGACAATTCAAAGCAATCAGCCCCCGCTGCTTTTGCGATCCATTCAGCATAGCGTTTGGTAAATCCTGTTTGTGAAGTGTAAATTACGATTGTTTTCATCAGCATAAA